>NZ_JBQFTH010000001.1:0-822491 GCF_056538565.1 Ruegeria sp. BG11
GAACATGATCGCCGACCTGCATGGCAGCAAAGACTACCGCGCGCATTTGGTTGGGGTGATGACTAAACGCGCCGTCCAAGACTGCTCGTAAACACAGAAACAACAAACCCAAAAGCCCCGGGCAAAACCCCGGGGCTTTTGCTATGTTTTTCTAACTTTTGGGAGCTTTGCAGGCTGCCAATAGGCGCCGGTGTCTTCGCGTGTTTTCTCATAGTCTTCCACGCGGCGCAGAGCGTTTTCTCCACCGGCTGCAAAGAGGTGGCTGAGCAGGCATTCCAGAACGGCCATCGCTCCGGAAAAGCTGGAGAAGTGGTGCATCGATCGCGTGCTGATTTGCAGACTCAGGTCAGGTCGAATACCGGGTGCGATCATATCGCTGTCCGAGATCAGGATGATCTTCAAACCTCGGTCCGCGGCGAAGCGCATGGTTCGGATCGTCTCGGACGAATAGGGTCGAACAGTTATGGCCAGCAGACAATCATCCGGCCCCGCATCCAGCAGATCGTCAGTTGCGGACCCCATGTGACGCGGGATCAGTTGCAAACCCGGATGGGCCATGCGGCCCGCATAGTGGAAGTAATGAGCGAGCGCATAACTTGCGCGCGTCGCTGTTATGAAGCAGCGGTTAGCGTTTAAGATAAGCTGGATCACGGCGCTTGTTTTCTCCGGATCCATCAAACGTAGGGATCTTGCCACGACGTTCATTTCATTGCGTGCAAACCCCGCCTGAGCGGTGTCGAACGAAGGGTCTGTTCGCTCCTCGCTCAACCAATTCTGATCCAAGCGGGTCTCGCCATCCGTGACCAGGGCATGTCGAAAGGGGTTGCGGAAAGCGTTGAAGCTATCAAAGCCCATCCGTTGGGCGAGCCGAACAAGAACGTTTGAGCTGACACCGATCTTCGTCGCGGTCATGCGGATCGGGTCGAGGCCAAAGTCGCCCGGATGGTCTATCACATATTTGGCTGCCGCCTGTTGTTGCGGCGGCATTTGGTCGATTGTTTGCCGGAGGGCAGAGATCAGAGGGCTTAGGGCGTCGGTCATAAAACAGAAGAAAACATATGTTTTTAAGATAACCAATTGAAAACGAACTGTATGGGCGTAGATCGAACCCATACAGAACGGAGAGTTTCATGACGTCCGAAGCAGGAAAACCCTATGTGCTTGTTGCCCCCAATGGGGCGCGGCGCGGGCATGCGGATCATCCTCAGCTGCCGGTGAGCTTGCGGGAAACCCTTCAAACCGCGCATGACTGCCACGCGGCCGGAGCGGACGGGCTGCATCTGCATGTCCGGGATTCGGAGGGGCGGCACTCTTTGGATGCGGGGCTGTATCGTGAAGCCCTGGGCGAGTTGCGCCAGCAGTTGCCGGGTCTGGAGGTGCAGATCACGACCGAGGCCGCGGGGGTCTATGATGCAGAGGCTCAATTCGAATGCTTGCGGCAGGTGCGACCCACTTGGGCCTCGATCTCTGTACGAGAAGTCGCGGAGATAGCGGATTGGGTCTACGGCCTGTGCCATGATCAGGGGACGCGCGTTCAACATATCCTTTACGATGCTGAGGACGCGGCTTTGTTGGCGCGATTACAGGCTGAGGGCGTTGTGAGGGCCGGGCAGGTCGATCGCCTGTTTGTTTTGGGCCGGTATGCGACGGGGCAGGAATCCGCGCCCGAAGACTTGGATCAGTTTCCGCTAGAGGGTGGTCCGTGGATGCTCTGCGCGTTTGGGGCAAAGGAACATGCGTGTTTGCTGAAGGCCACGCGGCAGGGCGGGGATGTACGCGTCGGGTTTGAGAACAGCCTGACGGACTCCTCAGGCCAGACCTGGCCGAACAATCCAGCGTCAGTTGCAGCACTCGTGTCGTTGATCAAGGGAGAACAAGAATGAGCCATGTGTTTCCGCGCCATACCAAAGCCGAGTTGCCTATCGCCGCAGGCGGCGACGGGTGTTACCTGATTGATGCCGACGGCAAACGCTATCTGGATTGTGGCGATGCGGCCGTGTCTTGCTTGGGGCATTCTAATCGCGCTGTGATCGAAGCTGTTCAGCAGCAGGTTGAACAGATCGCCTTTGCACATAGCGGTTTCATGACCTCGGAACCGGCAGAAGAGCTGGCCGATCTGCTGATCCAGCATGCTCCGGGCGATTTGGAGCGAGTGTATTTCGTGTCCGGCGGCTCCGAGGCGACCGAGGCGGCGATCAAACTGGCGCGCCAGTATTTCCTTGAGATTGGTCAGCCTGAACGTCGCCATTTGATCGCGCGTCGTCAAAGCTATCACGGAAATACTCTGGGTGCATTGTCTGCGGGCGGCAATTCTTGGCGGCGGGCGCAATTCTCGCCATTGCTGATCGAGATGACCCATATCGCGGCGTGTTATGAATACGCGGAAAAGCCCGCGGATGAGAGCAGCTTTGACTACGGTCAACGCGTCGCGAATGAGTTGGAGCAGGAGATCCTGCGACTTGGAGCGGAGACCGTCATGGCGTTCATGGCGGAACCAGTAGTCGGGGCAACTCTCGGTGCCGTCCCAGCGGTCGAGGGGTATTTCAAGCGCATTCGCGAGATTTGTGACCAATACGGGGTTCTGTTGATCCTCGATGAAGTGATGTGCGGGATGGGCCGAACCGGGCATCTGTTTGCTTGCGATCACGATGGCGTCGCGCCGGATATTCTGTGCATCGCCAAAGGGTTGGGGGCTGGCTATCAACCGATTGGAGCCATGCTCTGCACGGATAAAATCTATGATGCGATCCAACACGGCTCGGGCTTTTTCCAGCATGGTCATACCTACATTGGCCATCCGGTGGCGACGGCTGCGGCCTTGGCGGTGGTTCGTGAGTTGACCAGCCGAGACCTGCCCGCGCGAGCCAGTGTGATGGGGGCTAAACTTCAGTCAGCGCTGGAAGCGGCTTTTGGGCAGCACGCTCATGTGGGCGATATCCGAGGCCGGGGCCTGTTTCGCGGGATTGAACTGGTCGCGGATCGCGAAAGCAAAACTTCGTTCGATCCGAAGTTGGGGGTGGCTGCAAAGATCAAAAAGGCTGCGATGGCCGAGGGGTTAATCTGTTATCCGATGTCGGGGACGCGCGACGGCAAGGCCGGAGATCACATCCTTCTGGCTCCACCATTCATCATCGAAGAGGAGCAGATAGACGAACTTGTCGCTAAGCTGGGCCGGGCGATCGCCGCCGCGATCTGACAATCCCGTGACAGCCCTTTTTGCCCCAACCAAATTCAGTAGGTTTGACGCGAAATGAAAAGAGGGCGCGGCCATGGCGCAGGATATTTGGCATAGTTTCCGAGCGTTACCCCTTTGGGTGCAAATCTGGGTGGCCGTGATTTTGGTTCCGGTCAACCTGATGCCGCTGTTCTTTCTAGACCAGCCGCAGGGGGTATTGATTGCCGCTCTTGCGATCACGGGAATGGCGTTGAACCTGCCGATCATGATGGCCGCGCGCGGGATGAGCGGGGCGATGGCCCTTCCGCATCTCCTGTGCTGGGTTCCGCTGGTGATTGTAGTGGTGGGACTTCTGAGCGCTGCAGAAACGCTCAACCCCAACTATGTTCGGTACCTGTGGCTGCTGTTGATTGTCGATGTCATCTCGTCGGTTTTCGACGTGCGGGATGCGGCCCATTGGATGCGCAGCCGAAAGCCAGGATGAAATAAGCCCCTTCGGAGATCGAAGGGGCTTGGGAATTTGCGGTGATAGGCCGAGTTACTTCTGCGGCAGCGGACCGATCATCATGATCATCTGACGGCCTTCCATCTTGGGCATATTTTCAACCTTGCCCAGGTCCTTGATGTCTTCGGCGACGCGTTCAAGCAATTCGCGACCAAGGTTCTGGTGCGCCATCTCACGGCCACGGAAGCGCAAGGTGACTTTGACTTTGTCGCCCTTTTCCAGAAACTTATAGACGTTCTTCATTTTGACTTCATAGTCATGCGTGTCGGTGTTGGGTCGGAATTTGACCTCTTTCACCTCGATGATCTTTTGTTTCTTGCGGGCTTCGCTTTCGCGCTTCTGCTGTTCGTACTTGAACTTGCCAAAATCCATGATCTTGCAGACCGGCGGGTTCGCATTGGGCGAGATCTCGACCAGGTCAAGGCCGGCATCGGCGGCAAGTTGCATGGCTTTGGCGGGATGAACCACCCCGACATTTTCACCTTCGGCACCAATCAGGCGGATTTCGGGGGCACGTATCTTTTCATTGACGCGCGGGCCAGTGTCTCTCTGCGGCGGCGCGTTGTGGGGTCTGCGAGCTATGGGTTCATTCCTTTGATTATTGCAGAATTTCGAGGTGGGAATTTAGACGGGTGCGCGCAGTGTTTCAAGCAGCATAAAGGCTTAAAGACTGGAATTTCCCACGATTGAACACAGGAAACCGCTGGCCGGAACCCGATGGACCCGGCCAAACAGGTTGATCAGCCGACAAATGCTTTTTCGATCACGAACTCTTTTGGCTCGGAGTTTGCACCTTCGCGCAGGCCGAATTCCTCGAGGATTTCCTTGATGTCCAGGTTGAACGCCAGCGAACCGCAGACCATCGCTCGGTCGGTTTCCGGTTTGATGCCGCCTTCGATCCCCAGATCGGCAAACACGGTGCCGTCCTTAAGCAGGTTGGTGATGCGGCCCATCTTTGGGCTCTCTTCCCGAGTCGTTGTTGGGTAGTAACGAATCTTGTCGGCAAAGCCTTCACCCATCAGCTCGGCCAGCATTTCGTCCTGACGGATGTTCTCGATCAGTTGGCGACCATATTCCAGCTCAGCCACTTCGCGGCAGGTATGGGTGATGATCACCTCGTCATAGTCCTCATAAGTCTGTGGCTCGCGCAGCAGCGAGGCGAAGGGGGCAAAGCCGGTGCCGGTGGCGAAGAACCACAGGCGTTTGCCGGGCAGCAGGGCGTCATGCACCAGCGTGCCCACGGGCTTGGGTCGCAGGATGATTTGATCGCCGGGCTGGATGTGCTGCAGCTTCGAGGTCAGCGGGCCATCCTGTACCTTGATCGAATAGAACTCCAGTTCTTCGTCCCAGGACGGAGATGCAATCGAATAGGCGCGCAACAGCGGTTTCTGCCGACCGGTTTTGGGATCAGGATCGCCCATCAGGCCGATCATCACGAACTCACCCGAGCGGAAGCGCAGCGTCGCAGGGCGCGACACCCGGAACGAGAACAGGCTGTCGGTCCAGTGTTTGACCTCGGTCACGGTCTGGGCGTCCGGCAGAACGGGGGCCTTTACGGCGGTTGCTTCACTCACGGGCTTCATCTCTGTCATCGTTTCGCTATCGGTCTGCTAAACCGACATCTCCGTTTAATCTTTGATCCAAGTCAGGAAAAGGGGCGAAATGCCCCCTAAGCGTCACAAGCTGGCGATGTGGGGTCAGCCCCGCAGGCGAGCCTGATAGTTGTTTTCTTCCCAGTTGGCGCGAGCCAACCACTGATCTTCGGGCTGGCGAGAGGCGAGGGCGTCGTCGATCTCGACCTCGTCAAAGCCGCTGCGGCGGGCCATGGCGTATTGATCAGCCAGAACGTGCCCTTTGGCGCGCAAACGGCCCGTATAGCCTTTCAGGCGTAGCACGCGGGCAATAGTGAAACCGCGACCATCCGCCGAGGACGGGAAATCCACCCGCACCATCTGGGCGTTGCCAAGACGCTCGACTAGCTCATCGGGGTCGGTGTCCGAGGCCACATCAAGCGCCACAACATCATTGGCCGCGTCCTCAAGCGTGACAAAGCCGTCTGTCCAATCATCGGGGGAGAACCCCTCATCCGATACAATTACGTTCATGTTTTCTCTCCGGCGCGCACCATTTTGCCATCGACGAAATGGATGCCGCATTCTTCTTTGTTCTGGTCGCGCCAACGTCCGGCGCGGGGGTCTTCGCCTTCCTTGACCGGCGAGGTGCAGGGCGCACAACCGATGGAGGGATAGCCTTTGGCCACCAGCGGATGGCGGGGCAGGTTGTTTTCATCCATATAGGCGCGCACGTCTTCGGGCGCCCAATGGGCCAGCGGGTTGACCTTGATCCGGCCAGTGCCGTCCTCGACCTCAAAGAACTCGAGCGTGGCGCGGGTGCCGGCCTGAAACCGCTTGCGACCGGTGATCCAACCGCAATAGCCGGTCAGGGCCTGTTGCAGCGGAAAGGTCTTGCGCAGGTTACAGCACGCATCCGTATCCCGCAGACGCAGCGCGCCATAGGGGTCGTCACGCTGGATGTCCTCATCCTCGGCACGGATGATTTTAACGTTCTTCAGGCCGAGGCGCTCGCTGACGTCCTGTTGATATTCAAGCGTTTCCGCAAACAACATCATGGTGTCAACGAACAGAACCGGCGTCATCTGGTCGACAACAGCAGCCATGTGCAACAGCACAACCGACTCGGCCCCAAAGCTTGAGACCAGAGCCAGATCGTCGATTTCCTCAATCGCCCCGTGCATGACATCATGCGCCGAGTGATGGCGGAACCGGGCATTCAGCGCGTTGACCTTTTCGGTCAGTTCAGCGCGGTCTTTACCCAGTTCCGTCTGGATCAGGTCAAGCGGCATTGGCCTGTGCCTCGGGGTAGAGTGCAGCCTTGAAGGGCGCCATACCGACGCGGCGGTAGGTTTCCAGGAAGGTTTCTTCAGCGCTCTCCCGCTGGTTCAGATAAGCGTCGACGATGCGCTCGACGGCGGGAACGATCTCATCATAGGCAAAGCCCGGGCCTGTGCGGTCGCCAATAGCCGCGGTCTCGGTGCCGTCGCCGCCCAGAGTGATCTGGTAGTTTTCGACACCCGCACGATCCAGACCCAAGATGCCGATATGGCCGACATGGTGGTGACCACAGGCGTTGATGCAGCCCGAGATCTTGATCTTCAGGTGGCCGATATCATGCTCCAGCTTTAACTCGTCAAAGCGGGTCGCGATCTGTTCCGCAACCGGGATCGAGCGGGCCGTGGCGAGCGCGCAATAGTCCATGCCGGGGCAGGCGATGATGTCGCTGATCAGGCCGATATTGGCTGTGGCCAGCTCGTGCTCTTTCAACTTGGCGTGGATCGCGGGCAGGTCCGATTTGTGGACATGCGGCAGGATCACGTTCTGCTCATGGCTGATGCGCAGTTCGTCATAGGCGAACTCTTCGGCCAGATCGGCCATCACACGCATCTGCTCGGCGGTTGCATCGCCCGGCGTTTTCCCGTGCTTCTTGATCGAGATCGTGACGATCGCGTGGTCCGCGTTCTTGTGCGGCGCGATGTTGGTGTCGACCCACGACCGGAAGACCGGATCGTTGGTGTAGGCGGACTCAAACGACGCAACCGAAGCTTCGCGGAAGTCTGGCGCTGCAAAATGACCCTTGATCTCTTCCAGCAGCGCCATGTCGGCGCCTTTGAACTGCGGGCGTACCTGCAAGAAGCGCTCGTTGACTTTGGCGCGGATGGCGTCGATGCCATGCTCGTGCACGGTGATCTTGATCCGTGCTTTGTATTTGTTGTCACGGCGACCGATCTGGTTCCACACGGAAACGGTAGCCTCAAGATAGGCCAGCAGGTCGTCAAAGGCGACGAACTCAGACAGTTCCTTACCGATCATGGGTGTACGGCCCAGACCGCCACCTACGATCACGCGAGCGCCCAGAACGCCGTCACGCTCAACCAGTTGAAGGCCGATATCGTGCGCTTTGATCACGGCGCGGTCGTTTTCCGAGCCCGTGATGGCGATCTTGAACTTACGCGGCATGAACTGGAATTCCGGGTGGTCAGTCGACCACTGGCGCAGCAGTTCGGCATATGGGCGTGGGTCAGCGATTTCATCCGCGGCAGCACCGGCAAAGTGGTCGGCTGTCACGTTACGGATCGTGTTGCCCGAGGTCTGAATGGCGTGCATGCCAACTTCGGCCAGCGCGTCCAGCATATCCGGCACGTCTTTCAGTTTCGGCCAGTTGTACTGGATGTTCTGACGGGTGGTGAAATGGCCATAGCCCTTGTCCCATTTCTCGGCCAGAAGTGCCAGTTGGCGCATCTGTGCGCTGGAGAGCGTGCCGTAGGGAATGGCAACCCGCAACATATAGGCGTGCAGCTGCAGATACAGGCCGTTCATCAGGCGCAGCGGCTTGAATTCATCCTCGGTCAGTGACCCGTCGATGCGGCGTTCGACCTGTGCGCGGAACTGACGGTTACGCTCGGCCAGAAATGCTGTGTCAAATTCGGAGTAGCGATACATGTGTAGCTGTCCTTAAATGCAGCCCCGAAACCTTGGGGCCTTAATGGGGAGAAAGGGGCCGGAGGTCAGGCCCGGGGCTGCGACTGTGTTTCCTGCTTGCCATGGGCATAATTCGAAGGTCCTGTGCGGCGGAACTCCTCGCGGAAATGGGTGGGTTCGGGGCCGTTTTCATCGGCTACGGCATCGGCCAGATATGCGCCGACGATCTTGTTCGCCTGACGCGCGGCGTCCAGCAAACGGACCTGCGCATGGGCCTCATCGGTGATCAGCTCGGCCTCGGACAGTTCACGCGACCAGCGGTCATCTTCGGTTTGATAGATCACGTCACCTTCGAGCAGATCGTTGGCAGTGACGACTTTAGGGGTAAAAGCACGGGCCATCAGGCATGCTCCTTTTCGAATTCGGTCAAGGCCAGGGCCGCTAGGCGCGGAGCGAGGCCATAAAACATAAGGGCTGGGCCGTCCATCTCGGCAGCAGCCAGATCCTTTGGCAAACGATCCAGATTGGTTTCCAGAATGCGCTGGTCGGGGCGCGTGGCGTTCTCGATCAGCGTCACAGGCGTCTGGCGGTCGGCGCCGTGCATGATCAGGCGCCCCTGAATGAAGCGTGCTGATTTCTTGCCCATATAGACCGCCGCAACTGATCCCTCACGCGCAAGGGCCGCCCAATCGTGATCCGCAAACCCTTTCATGTCGTGACCGGTCAGAAACCGAACTGAGGAGTTGCGACCACGACGCGTCAGGCTTTGACCGATCCCGGCCACGGCGGCAGAGGCCGCAGTGATACCCGGCACGATCTGCCACGGGATACCTGCTGCCGCGACCGCCTCAATCTCTTCTTCCAGACGCCCGAACACAGTCGGGTCGCCCGATTTCAAACGCACAATACGTTGACCCTTAAGGGAGTGAGAAACAAGCAGCGCGTCGATGTCTTCCTGTTTCCACGAAGGCCCGAAACCGGCCTTGCCAACATCGACCAGAATGGCGGACTGACCAGCCAGTTTCAGAACCTCTGCGCTGATCAGGCGATCATGCAGCACGACATCGGCCCGCTCAAAGGCCTTGACGGCCTTGAGCGTGAGCAAATCCGGATCACCCGGTCCTGCGCCGACAAAATCGACGTGGCCCAGGTTCTTTTGTGACTCCGACTGCGTCATCTTCAGTTCCAGTTGGTTTGACTTGTCCTGATATATAGGAAATATTCCCGGTATAGCGCCATATGTCGCGCCAAATAAGAACATGCGTTCTTCTTATTTTAAAATTCGGAACGCTGGTTTCGAAACGTAAGGAAAATTAGAATGTCGGTGCGAATAGACGACACAGATCGGAAAATTCTGGCTGAGCTGCAGCGCGATGCCAGCCAATCTCTGGACGAAATAGCGGCGCAGGTCGGCAGTTCCAAGACGCCTGTTTGGAATCGAATCCGCAAGTTGAAGGGGGCCGGTATCATCGGTCAACAGACCGTTTTGCTTGATGCCGAAGCGCTTGGTTTCGAGGCCACGTTCTTCGTCTTGATCCGGACCTCAGAGCATGAGGCCGAATGGCAGCGCAAGTTCCTGAAGGCCCTGCGTGATCAACCTGAAGTCCAAGAGGCACATCGGCTGGCAGGGGACATCGACTATATCCTGAAAGTAAGAGTCAAGAATGCCCGAGCCTATGATCAGTTCTACCAACAGCTGATCTCAGAGGTGCGTGTTCATAACGTAACCGCTCTCTTATCTATGGAAGAGATTAAGTCGACCACGATGCTGCCTCTAAGTGCTTTGGTCGATGGCTAACAAGAGACTGGGGGCGCTGCGCCCGCCACCCTTGAAGGGGCGACTCCCCCGAGATATTTTTAGCCAGATGAATAAAGGATTCGATGCTTCATCTGGCCCTAAATATCCCCGCCGGAGGCATCGCGCGCTAGCGCGGTTTTGCAGAATTTTTCACCCGCCCGGAGGCTGATTTATTTCGTCTTTGCGGCGGGATGCAGTCTGGCACGAAGCTTTTTGGAAGTTGTGCAGACTTGCCATAAGGCGCCGCCAATGCAAGACCGTAAGACATGCAGCGCATTTTGCTAATTGCCGGATTTCTATTGATGGTCGGAGTTTTGTCTTCGGCTGTATGGTCCTATGGCTACCGGCAGGCTGTATTTCAACTCAGCGAAAAGGCCGAGGCGGATCTGGATCTGGCGGCGGATCGCTTGACCACGCAATTGCAGGTCTATCAGGAACTTGCGGTGCTGATGGCCAGCCACCCTGTGCTTGAAGATCTCAATACGCTATCCGGTCGGGCCACCGCGCAGGCTTTGCTGTTGGAGGTCGCGGATAAAACGGCGGCAGTCGATGTTCTTTATGCCGACCGGTCAGGGACGGTTCTGGCCTCTGCACATGAAGGCGTCGCCGTCTCAGTCCAAGACAATCCGGCATTCACACGCGCCATGCAAGGGGCACTAGGAAGTGCACATGGTATCCTGCCAGCAGCTGGTAGACGCATATTCACCTATGCTGCACCCGATTTCGATAAGAGCGGAGCGGTGATCGGGGCTTTGATCGTGATTGCCGACGTTGAGGATATCGAACAAACTTGGCGTGGCAGCACCGAAGCGGTGTTCTTTGTTGACCATTCCGGTCTGGTCTTCATTTCGAACCGGTTGGAATTGCTGATGTGGCAACGAATGGGTGAGGAGGTTGGTTTGACTCCTCCGAATGGCCGGACCGTCTCTTTCCAGGCGCGGCGTTTGGGGCCATATGAACTCTGGACGTTGGATTGGAGTCCGTATCTGCCGCGTCGGGCTTTGCATCTTGTCAAGGAATTGCCAGTGATCGGTATGACCGGAGAGGTCTTGATGGATGTTGCTCCGGCCCGGCGATTGGCCGGCTTGCAGGCCGCGACAGTTGCAGCCCTCTGTTTGGCTTTCGGCGCGTTGCTGTTTCTGGCGACCGAGCGTAGGCGCACACTGACAGAGGCGAATGCCGTCTTGGAAACCCGTGTGGCAAAACGCACCAAGGATCTGACGAAAGCAAACGCCGCGCTGCGCCGCGAGATCACAGAGCGGCAGGAGGCCGAAGCCGCCCTGAAGCGCGCGCAGGCCGATCTTGTGCAAGCTGGTAAGCTAAGTGCACTCGGACAGATGTCCGCCGGGATCAGCCATGAATTGAACCAGCCATTGATGGCGATCCAGCAGTTTGCCGACAATGGCTCAGCTTTCATGGAGAGAGGGAAATCCGAGAAGGCCGCGGAAAATCTGGGTCGAATTTCTCAGATGGCAGCACGTATGGCGCGGATCATCAAGAACCTACGCGCATTTGCCCGCAATGAAAGCGAACCGATGGGGCGCGTGGATCTGGTGCAGGTTCTGAACGCTGCGGTCGAGTTGACCGAAGCACGGCTGCGTTCCGAAAGTGTCTCGCTGGACTGGTTCGCGCCCGAACATCCTGTCTTTGTCTGGGGGGGCGAGGTTCGGTTGGTGCAGGTTTTTGTGAACTTGATCAACAACGCAGCCGATGCAATGAGCCAACAAGAAGACCGCCGCATTCAGATCGCGATTCATCCGGGTGAAAAGCTATCGGTTATTGTGCGGGACATCGGGCCGGGGATCGAGAACACGGAAAAGCTGTTCGAGCCGTTTTATTCGACCAAGGCTGTTGGCTCATCCGAAGGGATGGGGCTTGGGCTTTCGATCTCATACGGTCTGGTCCAGAGCTTCGGGGGCAACATCCGTGGGATCAACACGGAAGAAGGGGCAGAGTTCACAGTCGAACTGGAGCCCTGCGAGAAGGAACAGGCTGCATGACTCGGGTCGTTTTGTTGGTGGATGACGACGCTGCGGTGCGCGAGGCGCTGGCCCAGACCCTCGAACTGGCCGAGTATCAACCGATTGCGGCGGGGTCTTTTGTGGCGGCCAAAGACCACATTCGAGCTGATTTTCCGGGTGTCATCCTCTCAGACATCCGGATGCCGGGGCGGGATGGGTTTCATCTGCTCAGCTACGCGCAAGAAATCGACCCGGAGTTGCCGGTGGTTTTGCTGACGGGTGAGGGTGACATTCCGATGGCGGTTCAGGCCATGGGGCAGGGGGCCTTCGACTTTCTGGAGAAACCCTGTGCCGCGGCGGACCTTCTGGCGGTTCTCGACAAGGCGTTTGATGTCCGTACGCATATCATTCAGCAGCGGGCGTTGAAATCCGAGCTGGAACGCGGAGACCCTGCGGCGCGACTTTTGTTCGGCCTTTCGCCTCTGGCCGAGACCTTGCGTGAGCGGGTGCGTAACGTCGCTCCGACCGGGGCCGAGGTTCTTGTTACCGGTCCGGCGGGCAGCGGGATTTCCAAAGTCGCCGAGGTTGTTCATCTGATGTCGCCCGTTGGGCAGGGACCGTTCGTCAAACGCGCGGCGGCCGGATTGAGCGTTCAGGAATTCGCCCAAGCCTGCGAAGATGCCAAGGGCGGATCCCTGTTTCTGGACGAGATATCGGTGATGCCGCAGGCTACTCAGTATGAAGCGCTGGAAATGATTGAGCGCGGCGCAGGGGCGCGGATTATTGCGGGCACGACCTCGGACCTGTCTGCGATCTCTGCAGAGGGTCGATTCAACGCCGATCTCTACTACCGTCTGGATGTGATGCGGGTGCGTATTCCATCTCTGGCGGAGCGTCCCGAGGATATTCCGACGCTCTTTCGTCACTATGTCGCGCAGGCCGCCGAGCAGGCAGGGATTCCTGAACCAGACGTGTCGTCCGAGCATCTTGCGGCGTTGATGGCCGGCGATTGGCCGGGCAATGCGCGCTCTTTGATGTCGTCGGCCATGCGGTTTGTTTTGGGAATGCCCGAGGAGGTTGCACAGGCGACGGATCTGGGCTTGAACGAGCAGATGGCACGGGTGGAACGATCGTTGCTGATCGCTGCGTTGGGGCGGCACAACGGCAAGGCCTCGGACGCGGCGAAGGCGCTGAAGCTGCCGCGCAAAACGTTCTACGACAAACTGGCGCGGTATCAGATTCGGCCCGAGGATTACCGGCGATAGGAGGCCCTCCCGCCAGCTTTACCCGCATTTGCATGCGGTTAAAGCTGTTGGGCCAAGCAGTCCGCCAAGGCGGACTGCGGGTGGTGCTAGAGCGATTCGGGGGTGATTCGAAAAACTGTGCGGGATTCCGCACAGCGTCGTAGAGAGATGTGCGGGATTTCGCACATGTGCGATCATGGTCAAATTCCGTGTTTTAAATTTAGGTTTTAATACGCTGTTTTAAAAAGATAAATCCTGACATCCCAAAGTCTGTTACAAATTGTTGTTTCACCGTGAAGCAGTCTGTTCACTGCCGTCCATACGGTGCCGAGATGGGGCCGATGAGACAATTCGAGGAAGTCTGGGAGGAAAACAGATGAAATTCCTAACAACAGCAGCCACAGCGCTGGCTTTGACGGTAACGGCGACGGCGGGCATGGCTGCGTGTGACGATGGTGAGATCGTCGTAAAGTTCGCGCATGTGACGAACACAGACAAGCACCCCAAAGGTATCGCTGCCTCGCTGCTGGAACAGCGCGTCAATGACGAGATGCAGGGCGTTATGTGCATGGAGGTCTATCCGAACTCGACGCTCTACAATGATGACAAGGTTCTTGAGGCGATGCTTCAGGGCGACGTCCAGCTGGCCGCACCCTCGCTGTCCAAGTTCGAAAAGTTCACCAAGCAGTTCCGCCTCTTCGACCTGCCGTTCATGTTCAAGAACATTGACGCAGTAGATGCCTTCCAGGCCTCGGATGCCGGTCAGGCAATGAAGGACAGCATGCAACGCCGCGGTCTGCAAGGGCTGGCGTTCTGGCACAATGGCATGAAGCAGATGTCGGCGAACAAACCGCTGGAAACGCCTGCCGATGCAGATGGTCTGAAATTCCGCGTGCAGTCCTCGGACGTGCTGGTCGCGCAGATGGAAGCCATCGGTGGCAGCCCGCAGAAAATGGCGTTCTCTGAAGTCTATGGCGCGCTGCAACAGGGCGTTGTCGACGGGCAGGAGAACACCTGGTCCAACATCTACGGCAAGAAGTTCTTTGAGGTGCAGGACGGCATCACCGAGACCAACCATGGCATCATCGACTATCTGGTCGTGACCTCGGTGGACTGGCTGGACAGCCTCGACCCCGAAGTGCGTGACCAATTCCTGACCATTCTGGCTGAGGTCACCGAGACCCGTAACAAAGAAGCCTTTGCCGTGAACGAAGCCGCCAAGGCCTCGATCACCGAAGCGGGTGGCATCATTCGTCAGCTGACGCCCGAACAGCGTCAGGCCTGGGTCGACACAATGAAACCGGTTTGGGACCAGTTCGCGGATGACGTCGGTCAGGACAAGATCGACGCCGCTCAGGCCATTAACGCTGGGTTCTGATCCCGGTTCAGGCCGCGCGCTGGGGACTGGGGAGTAATCTGCGCGCAGGCCGGGCGGGCCAAACAAAGGCCCGCCCCAACACTCTCATCATCATAAAAAATGTGGGGACAGATAGATGTCTGGTGCGAAATCCGGCCCGACTGGGCTGGTCGACCATATCGAAGAAACCCTGATCGCGGTGTTGCTTGGCCTGATGACGGCCGTGACCTTTGCCAACGTGATCGCGCGGTTCTTCTTCAACTCGAATATCCTGTGGGCGCTTGAGCTTACGGTCTTCCTGTTTGGATGGCTGGTGCTTTTGGGGGCGTCCTACGCCGTCAAGAAACACGCCCATCTGGGCGTTGATGCCATCCTGAACATGCTGGCCCCTGCGCCGCGTCGGATTCTAGCGCTGATCTCGGTAGCCTGTTGTCTGGCGTTTTCGCTGCTGTTGCTGAAGGGGTCATATGACTATTGGGCTGTCTTCGCGGATCTGCCGCCAACCTCGGGACGCTGGTTTCCCACGGGTCTGAACTTCGACGCGCGCAGTCAGAGCTTTTACGAGGTTGACGATATCCCGATAATCGCGCCTTTCCGCTTTCTCGAGGACTTGATCAACTACGGCGAATATTACGAAAAGCTGCCCAAAGTTGTTCCTTACTTCATCCTACCGCTGTCGATGTTGCTGCTGGTGATCCGCTTTGCGCAGGTCGCTGTGCAGATCTGGCGGGGTGAGGCGGACCGTCTGGTCGCCAGTCACGAGGTTGAGGACGAGATCGAAGAGGTTCGTGCGCAGCAAGGAGAGCATGACTAATGGACGTTGTACTTCTTTTTTCCATGGTCATCGGCCTGCTGCTGATCGGGGTTCCGATTGCGGTGGCACTTGGCCTCAGCTCGACCCTGTTCCTGCTGATATACTCAGACAGCTCACTAGCTTCGGTTGCAGGCACGCTGTTTGAGGCGTTCGAGGGGCACTTCACCCTGCTGGCGATCCCGTTCTTTATCCTCGCCTCGTCCTTCATGACGACCGGAGGGGTCGCGCGGCGGATCATCCGGTTCTCGATTGCCTGTGTGGGGCACCTTCCGGGTGGTCTGGCGATTGCAGGCGTGTTTGCATGTATGTTGTTTGCTGCGCTTTCGGGGTCTTCCCCTGCAACAGTTGTGGCCATCGGCTCAATCGTCATCGCAGGGATGCGTCAAGTTGGCTATTCCAAGGAATTCGCCGCTGGTGTGATCTGTAACGCCGGTACGCTGGGTATCCTGATCCCGCCGTCGATTGTGATGGTTGTCTATGCGGCCGCCGTTGAGGTCTCGGTCGGGCGTATGTTCCTTGCGGGGGTCATCCCTGGCCTGATGGCTGGTTTGATGCTGATGATCACCATTTACGTCATGGCCAAGGTCAAGAACCTGCCCAAGGGCGGTTGGAAGGGTTGGGGTGAGATCTTTGTCTCCGCCCGCGAGGCCGGTTGGGGCCTGTTCCTGATCGTGATCATCCTCGGCGGTATTTATGGGGGCATCTTCACCCCGACCGAGGCCGCTGCGGTGGCTGCTGTCTATGCCTTTTTCATCGCCAGCTTTGTCTACAAGGATATGGGGCCGCTCAGCACTGAGGAAGGCACGCAGAACCTGTCGCTGCTGAAAAAGCCCTATGCGTTGCTCACGGCTTTCTTCCACCCTGATACCAAGCACACGCTGTTCGAGGCCGGCAAGCTGACCGTCACGCTGTTGTTCGTGATCGCCAACGCGCTGATCCTCAAGCACGTGCTGACGGATGAACAAGTGCCGCAACATATCGCCAGCGCCATGCTGTCCGCTGGGCTGGGTCCGGTGACCTTCCTGATCGTGGTGAACGTGATTTTGCTGATCGGCGGTCAGTTCATGGAGCCCTCGGGTCTGCTGGTGATCGTGGCGCCTCTGGTGTTCCCAATTGCGATCGAGTTGGGCATCGATCCGATCCATCTGGGCATCATCATGGTGGTCAACATGGAGATCGGGATGATCACACCTCCGGTCGGGCTGAACCTGTTCGTGACCTCGGGCGTTGCCGGGATGCCGATGATGGGCGTTGTGAAGGCCGCGCTGCCGTTCCTGGCTGTGCTGTTCGTCTTCCTGATAATGGTGACGTATATCCCGTGGATATCGACCTTCCTGCCCAACACCTTCATGGGGCCGGAAATCATAACCAACTAGGGTGATAAACGAGTGTGAACCGGGCGAGTTTTCTCGCCCGGTTTTTTTGTGCCTTGAAGACGGGTGCGGAGTACCTAACTAGAGCGTCAGAGGACGACCTCCCCACCAAGGGTGATCACTCGGGACGACCCGAAAATCTAAAAAGGGTCCTCGATGTCCTGGATTTTTCTTTTACTTGC
Source organism: Ruegeria sp. BG11 (assembly GCF_056538565.1). Lineage (NCBI taxonomy): Bacteria > Pseudomonadati > Pseudomonadota > Alphaproteobacteria > Rhodobacterales > Roseobacteraceae > Ruegeria > Ruegeria sp. BG11. The sequence continues at coordinate 16,906 of NZ_JBQFTH010000001.1, forward strand.
CGGCCTGCTGGAAATTGTCTGGGCCGTTGCCATGAAGCAATCAGCCGGTTTCACGCGGCTGTGGCCCACGGCTGTGATGGGCGTGTCAATGATCGGGTCCTTCGCGTTGCTGGCGCTCGCGATGAGAACCCTGCCTCTGGGGACGGCTTATGTGATCTGGACGGGCATTGGCGCGGTGGGCGCGTTTCTGGTTGGCATCATGTTTTTGGGTGAAGCCGTGACCGCCACGCGTATCTGCGCGGCAGTTCTGATTGTCGCGGGCCTAATTACAATGAAACTGGCCTGAGGGCCCTTAGGCGGTTTCCAGCGCTTCAACGATGCCTGAGAAATCGGCCGCTTTCAGGCTGGCCCCACCGACCAACGCGCCATCCACATTGGACACGCCGAAAATCTCGGCCGCGTTGGACGGTTTGACCGAACCACCATAGAGCAGACGCACCGAGCGCCCGACGCCCTCGCCAAAGCGGCGCTCAAGCCGGGCGCGGATGAAGTCATGGACCTCTCCGATCTCATCCAAAGTCGGTACCTTGCCGGTGCCGATGGCCCAGATCGGTTCGTAGGCGACAATCAGGTTCTCACCGGTGGAGCGGTCCGGGATCGACCCCGACATCTGACCTCCGATGATGTCCAATGTGTTGGCGGCCTCACGCTGCTCAAGGCTTTCGCCGACGCAGATGATCGCCTGGAGGCCAGCCTCCATCACGGCGTTGGCCTTGGCGCGCACATCTTCGTTCTGTTCGCCATGGTCCTCGCGCCGTTCGGAATGCCCCAGAATCACGGCAGTGGCTCCGGCGTCTTTCAGCATCTCGGCGCTGGTATCGCCGGTATGCGCACCCGAGGGTGCGGCGTGGCAATCCTGTCCACCGACGGCGACGCCTGTGCCTTCGGTGCGCTCGGCGGCCCGGTGCAACAGCGTGGCGGGGGGACAAATCAGCACATCAACGCTGGGCGAGGGGTGTTTCGCGGCCAATGCATCCAACTCGCTCAGCGCCGCGCTGGTTCCGTTCATTTTCCAGTTTCCAGCCGCCAGTTTACGCCGCATCTCCGCGTCTCCCTTGTCGCTATCTTGAGGTTTTTCCATGCGATATCACCCTTGGTCCGGCCTTACAATTCCGGTTGCAGTTCCGATACTGGAGAGGCAGGGTCCGCGCAGCGATTCCGAGGGCGCCATGATCGACAAACTCAACCTTGAAAAATTGGACAGTCAGGACATTGATGAGCTTGCCAGATTGCTGCGGGCCGTCGGGCAGGTGGGGTTTCTTACGGTGGGCGACACTGGGCTTAGCGCTGAGCGGGTTCAGCGCGTCATCGAGGCCTACCGCGCCTTTTTCCATTTGCCTGAGCAGGAGAAAAAGTCGGTCGACATGGCGTCAACTGGCTCGAACCGGGGCTGGGGCGCACCGAAATCAGAACAGGTCGACCCGAACGCGAACCCCGATTTCAAGGAAGTATTCGATTGCGGCTTTGAGCTGCCGCCCGAAATCCCATATCGCGCTGAGAATCTCAGCGTCTATGCGCCCAACCTTTGGCCTGCGAAGCCCGAGGGGTTCCGTGAGGCTGTTCAGTCCTATTACACCGATGCCTGCGATGTCGCGATGCGTGTTCTGCGGGCAATTGCGGTTGCTCTGGGGCGCGGCTCGGACAGTTTTGACGACGCGTTTGATACGCCCATGGCGTTGCTGCGTGGCAACTATTACCCGCAGCGTCCCGATTGGGCTGGGGAGAAGGATTTTGGCATCGGCGCGCATACCGATTATGGCTGCGTGACCCTGTTGGCGACCGATGGCACTGCGGGGCTTGAGGTTCGGATGCCCGATGGCAGCTGGGAAAAGGTTGAGGCCGAGCCGGGCGTATTCATCATCAATTTCGGCGAGATGCTGGAATTCTGGACCGCCGGTCGCGTCAAGGCGACCGAGCATCGGGTGGTTGGCGGCACGAATGAGAGGATCTCGGTCCCGCTTTTCTTCAACCCGTCCTACCACACGAATGTGGCCCCTCCGACGTCAGATCAGGTGATCACGGCCGGAGAGCACCTGACACGGCGTTACAACGAGACCTACATTCACTTGAACGCAAGTTAGGATTGCTGGGCTAGGGTTTCGTCGAATTTGATGGATTCGCCGCAACCGCAAGCGTCAACGACATTGGGGTTTTTGAACTTGAACCCGGATTCCAGCAGCGAAACCTCGTAGTCGATTTCGGTGCCGAACAGGAACATCTGCGCCATTGGAGCAATCATGACGCGCGCACCGTCTTGTTCCACGACCTCGTCATGGGGATCGGCCTCATCGACGTAGTCCATGGTATATTCCATACCGGCGCAGCCACCTTTTTTCACGCCGATGCGCAGACCGGCATGGCCGCCGGATTTCATCAGGCGGGTGATCTGCTCTGCCGCTTTGGGCGTCATGGTCACGGCTTGTTTGCCGGGGATGCCGAACATCTGAGTCTCCGTCGTCGAGCGATAGATGTAATTTAGGGTCGTCTTTCAGTAGGCTCAAGTCAGAGCGCCCCTAGAAATTGAAATTTGATACTGAAAGCACAGCCGTGTCCGTGTTGCTTTCGCATTGAGGATAGGCATAGCCTGTTTATGGGTGATCGCAGCCACGCGCTTGAGATCAGAGATCTTTCTGAGGAGATTTAAATAAAATGAACAGGTTAAAAGGTAAAGTGAAGGTAAGTTTGGGGGCTTTCTTGGCTTGCGCGGCTCTTGTGGCTTTCTCAGTTCCCGCTTCTGCCGAGGAAACTTTGAAACGACATCCCATCAATTGCACAACAGCAGAAGGTGATCTGCGCGCGATTGCAGCCGAGAAGAAACATGCTGAGGACCAGCAATTGGAAAGCGTTGCAGCCATAACGCCGGCAGGTGCTTTGCTTGGGTTGGTGACGGGGACCGAGAACAAGAGATTGCAGATGCTGTCCGGTGACTACATCAAACAGCTCGATGCGCGATCGGCTGAAATCAAAGCCAAGTGCGGGGTAAGCTAAGGCTTAATAAAAGACCGCCCTCGGGCAAGGGCGGTCCAATTTCGGGGCCGGTACCATGGGGGGCGGTGTCTTCCAGTCAGGCCCATTTGCAAGAGCTTTTGGGAATACAAACACTTGCGCCGCATGTGTCCCGCAGTACTGTGACAGTAGCTCTACACTTTGGTAACAGAAGGGTTAACCTTTTGTGACAAAGGCTTAGCTAGGTGCTGATGTTACATAAAGCCCAGCTCTAGCCGCGCTTCGTCTGACATCATCTCCATGCCCCAGGGCGGTTCCCAGGTCAGTTCGACGTCGACTTCTTTCACGCCAGCGACGGGTTCGATGGCTTCCATAATCCAGCCCGGCATGTCTCCGGCGACGGGGCAACCCGGGGCGGTCAGAGTCATGATCACCTTGACGGCGTTATCGTCCTTGATGTCTATCGTATAGATAAGGCCCAGGTCGTAGATATTGACCGGGATTTCCGGATCAAAGACCGTCCGGCACGCTTCGACCACCTGGTCATACAGAGGGTGTTCTATGCTCGATGGCGCAATCAAGGGTGTGCCTTCTAACTGTTCACTCGGGTGAGTCATCTTTGCCTCGGGTCAGTTGCCTGAGTGTTTATATAGGGAACAGGTCTGGCAGCGTCCAGTCGTGCAGTGACTCTTGGGCGCTGCCTGTGCTTAGTCGTTGATATCGCGTTCAAAGGTTTTCACCTGCCCATGCGGGTGCGCGAAGGTCTTGCGCAGGGCCAGCCACGCGACCAGCGACAGAACCGCGAAGATCAGCATCAGAATCGGCAGAGAAGGCGCAAGACCCGGGATCAATAGCAGCAGGCCGGTGCCCGCCGCCCCGATGGCGAATCCGAGAAAGATGAAGCCGGGCAGGACGATCTCCAGAATGCCGAGCGCCAGAGCGCCCGCCATCCAGATCCACCACGTCATCCAAAACGGGTCTGCCATCATTTAACCCCTTTGAGCATCTTAAACGCATCGCCAAACGCCTCAAGCGCGTTGGCCGGCACAACAATCGTCTGCTTACCTGTACCATTGCCCAGAGCGTTCAGCGATTCCACCTGTTTCAGAGCAACCTGGTACTGAGCGGCCTCGATGCCGTTGTCCTGAATGGCCTTTGCAACAACGCCGGTTGCGTAGGCTTCGGCTTCGGCCTCAATGCGGCGGGCCTTTGCGGTTTGCTCGGCCGCGTAGAGTTCGGCGTCCGCCTGCAGCTCGACCGCGCGTTTCTGACCTTCAGCCTCAGTGACTTGAGCGCGGCGCGCGCGTTCCGCGTTCAACTGCTGCAGCATCGCATCGCGAGTGGCCTGATCGAGGTTCACATCCAGAATCTCGGCCCGGGTCACTTCGATACCCCAGTCGTCGACAGCGGTTTCTACGCTGGCCTGAATTTGCGCAATCAACTGCGCGCGGTTCGATTGGACCTCATCCAGGTCCATCTTGCCGATTTCAGCCCGCACGATACCTGCGACCGTGGTCGCAATCGCGCCGTCCACATCACGGATACGGTAGACAGTCTTTTCCGGCTCGAGAATGCGATAGAAGACCGAGGTATCGATCTGTACCAGCACGTTATCCTTGGTAATCGCGTCCTGCGTTGCGTTGGGCAGCTGGCGCTCAAGAATGGATATCTTGTGACGTGCAACATCCAGAAACGGAACGATAAAGTTGATCCCCGGCCCAAGGACCGAGTGCAGGCGCCCGAACCGCTCCACCACATACTTCTCAGATTGGGGAACGATTTTGATACCTTTGAAAATGACGACCACCACCAGAATGGCGGCCAACAGGTAAATGATATTCGACGAAAGCAATCCGATGATCTGCTCTTCTGTCATAACTGTCCTCTTTTATTGTGTACTATAGTATACATTTGGGGATTGAGTCGCCCGATTTCAACTCTGGTATGGCGGGAACCGGGGTGGTTGCAAATCCAGAATACCCGAAATTTACGGCTGAACCTAAAGTCAGTGACCGCTTTGCATCTGTGAATGCTTGCGCTATCGGGTGAGGATGAAACTGATAATCGACACAGACCCCGGCATCGACGATGCAATGGCGATTGCCTACGCTGCGGCCGCACCCGAGATTGACCTGATCGGGCTAACCACCGTTTTCGGAAACACCCATGTCCATCAATCCAGCCGCAACGCGCGCTATCTGGTTGATAAGCTTGGACTAGCTGTCCCGGTGGCACAGGGCGCCCCCTTTGCTCAAGGCGAGGACGACCATCGCCCATCCGAGCATGTGCATGGGCCGGAAGGCTTTGGTGATCTGACCGAAATCCCAGAGATCGGGCAGAACCACGACCTGAGCGCGGCCGCGTTTCTGGTTGAAACGGCACGCCAACATCCGGGTGAGCTTGTCGTGTGCGCGGTCGGCCCGTTGACCAATATCGCGGATGCCATGGCATTGGATCCCGAATTCGCCTCCAACCTCAAACGTCTGGTGATCATGGGCGGCGCAGTCTATTGCCCCGGCAACGTCACGGAACATGCCGAAGCGAATATCTACCACGACTCCAAAGCCGCCGACGCGGTGTTTTCGGCACCGCCTGAGACTGTTCTGGTCGGTTTGGATGTGACGCTGAAAACTCTCTACAAGAGTGCTGATTTCGAGGATTTGGCTCTGAAATCGCCCAATATGGGGGCATTTCTACGCGATATCTCTCGGTTCTTTCTTAAGTTCTATAAAGAGATCGGAGGGTTGGAAGGCTGTGGCTTGCACGACTCGACCGCGGTCATCGCCTGTACCCATGATCATATGTTCGACTTCGTTCAGACCGGATTGAAGGTGGCAACAGAAGGTGAGGCAATCGGAGCTACAGTGCCAGACGAGGCGCGGCCTCCGGTTTGGGTCTGCCGGGACGTTGACGGGGCAGGGGTTGTTGATCTCTTTACGGCCCGCGTGGCCTCTCTGCCCTGACGGGTTGCAAAGAACTGGCGGATCGGGCAAATCCTGCCCGGTTCCGCGATCCGAGATGATGACATGACCCAGCAGTTTTCCTTTGACCTCAAAGCAACCGACGGCAAAGCCCGCACCGGCGTTATCAACACGCCACGCGGCGAGGTTCGCACGCCTGCCTTCATGCCGGTTGGCACCGCAGCGACGGTCAAGGCGATGATGCCGGAAAGCGTACGTGCGACCGGGGCCGATATCCTACTGGGCAACACTTACCACTTGATGCTGCGCCCCACGGCCGAACGGATCGACCGATTGGGCGGGCTGCACAAGTTCATGAATTGGGATCGTCCCATCCTGACCGACTCAGGCGGTTTTCAGGTCATGTCTCTGGCAGGGTTGCGCAAACTGACCGAAAAGGGCGTGACCTTCAAATCGCATATCGATGGCTCCAAGCATGAGCTGACGCCGGAACGGTCGATGGAAATTCAGCGCCTGCTGGGGTCGGACATCGTGATGTGTTTCGATGAATGCCCCTCACTGCCTGCGGACCGGAAGCGCATTGCCGAGTCGATGCAGCTGTCTATGCGATGGGCACAACGCTCGCGCGACGCGTTCGGGGATCGCCCCGGCCACGCGCTGTTCGGGATCATGCAAGGTGGGCTGGAACAGGACCTGCGCGAAGAAAGCGCCGAGGCTTTGAAAGCGATCGGGTTCGAAGGCTACGCTATCGGCGGTCTGGCCGTCGGTGAGGGGCAAGAGGCGATGTTTGATTGCCTCGATTTTGCACCTGGTTTCCTGCCCAGCGACAGGCCGCGCTACCTGATGGGTGTGGGTAAACCGGATGATATCGTAGGTGCCGTGGCGCGCGGTGTGGACATGATGGATTGCGTTTTGCCGTCCCGGTCCGGACGCACCGGTCAAGTTTTTACGAGGCGCGGTGTGGTGAACATCAAAAACGCGCGTCATGCTGATGATCCACGCCCGCTAGACGAAGAGTGTACATGCCCGGCCTGTTCGAACTACTCGCGCGCATATCTGCACCATGTTTTCCGCTCGAATGAGATGATCTCGGGCATGCTGTTGACCTGGCACAACCTGCATTACTTCCAGGAAGTCATGCAGGGTATGCGCGACGCGATTGCGGCAGGAACGTTTGAGGCCTGGCAGGCCAATTTCCATGCGCAGCGCGCGCAGGGCGATATTGAGCCGATTTAGCAGGCACCCGCACAATTTCGGTGGATATCTTCCCGGCGCGCCTTGCGGTCCGCAAAACCTTTGGTCATGCTGCGAATTGAGACACGGTGGTGAGGTTGAAATAGGGCGGTAACAGCCCCACCTTAAACCATCCAAGACAGGAGACGGCCAGTGGTTGCCTAAAGCAGGGACCAGAGCCGTCTTGCCAATGATAAGGATAGAGCATGCAAGAGCCTCTGAATTCCTCATACCCCGTCCTGCCGCTGCGCGATATTGTGGTGTTCCCGCATATGATCGTGCCGCTGTTCGTGGGCCGAGACAAATCGGTCCGCGCGCTGGAAGAGGTCATGCAGGATGATAAGCAAATTCTGTTGTCCAGCCAGATCGACCCCAGTGTCGATGATCCGGATGTGGATGGTATCTATCAGGCCGGCGTTCTGGCCAATGTTCTGCAGCTGCTGAAATTGCCCGACGGCACCGTCAAGGTGCTGGTCGAAGGGCAGGCGCGTGTGCAGATTACGGAATTTCTTGAAAACGATCAGTTTTTCGAAGCCCGTGCCGAGTATCTGACCGAAATCCCCGGCGATGTCACCACGACCGAAGCGCTGCTGCGCACCGTCGCGGATGAGTTTGAGCGCTATGCCAAGGTTCGCAAGAACATCCCCGAGGAAGCTTTGGCTGCCGTGGGTGAGACCACCGAGCCTGCCAAACTGGCCGACCTTGTGTCGGGTCATCTGGGCATTGAGGTCGAACAAAAGCAGGAACTGCTTGAGACGCTCTCGGTCAGCGAGCGGCTTGAGAAGGTCTATGGCCTGATGCAGGGCGAAATGTCGGTTCTGCAGGTCGAGAAAAAGATCAAGACCCGCGTCAAATCTCAGATGGAGAAGACCCAGCGCGAGTATTATCTGAATGAGCAGATGAAGGCCATTCAGAAGGAGCTTGGTGACGGTGAGGACGGTTCGAACGAAGTTGCCGAGCTGGAAGAGAAGATCAACGAGACCAAACTGTCGAAAGAGGCGCGCGAAAAGGCTGAAGGCGAGCTGAAGAAGCTGCGCAACATGAGCCCGATGTCGGCTGAGGCCACCGTTGTGCGCAACTATCTGGACTGGATTCTGTCGCTGCCATGGGGCACCAAATCCCGCGTCAAAAAGGATCTGGGCCGGGCGCAGGACATTCTGGATGCCGATCACTACGGGCTTGAGAAGGTCAAGGAGCGGATCGTTGAGTATCTGGCGGTTCAACAGCGTTCGAAAAAGCTGAAAGGCCCGATCCTGTGCCTTGTTGGCCCTCCGGGCGTGGGTAAAACCTCGCTGGGTAAATCGGTTGCCAAAGCCACGGGGCGCGAGTTCATTCGCATCTCGCTTGGTGGTGTACGCGACGAATCCGAGATTCGTGGCCACCGCCGGACGTATATTGGCTCGATGCCCGGTAAGATCATTCAGGCGCTGAAAAAGGCGAAAACAACGAACCCGCTGATCTTGCTCGATGAGATCGACAAGATGGGGCAGGACTTCCGTGGCGATCCGGCCTCGGCGATGCTCGAGGTGTTGGACCCGGAACAGAACAGCACGTTCATGGACCACTACCTTGAGGTCGAATATGACCTGTCCAACGTGATGTTCCTGACCACGTCGAACAGCTACAACATGCCTGGGCCTCTGCTGGACCGGATGGAGATAATCCCGCTGGCCGGTTACACCGAAGAGGAAAAATCCGAGATCGCCAAACAGCACCTGATCAGCAAGCAGGTCAAAAACCATGGTCTGAAAGCCAAGGAATTTGAACTGACTGATGAGGCGCTGCAGTCGATCATCCGCACTTACACTCGCGAGGCGGGCGTGCGGAACCTCGAACGTGAAATCGCAAAAGTGGCGCGGAAGTCGCTGACCAAGATCATCAAGAAAGAGGCTGACTCGGTTACCGTGACGCCTGAGAATCTGGATGATTTCCTCGGCGTGCCCAAGTTCCGCTATGGTCTGGCTGAACAGGACGATCAAGTTGGCGTCGTGACCGGTCTGGCATGGACGTCTGTTGGTGGAGACCTGCTGCATATCGAGGCGCTGAAATTGCCCGGCAAGGGGCGGATGAAGACCACCGGTAAACTGGGCGATGTGATGAAGGAATCCATCGACGCAGCCTCGTCCTATGTGCGCTCAATTTCGCCTCAGATCGGGGTGAAGCCGCCTCAGTTCGACAAGATCGATATCCACGTACACGTGCCGGATGGCGCGACGCCTAAGGATGGCCCGTCGGCTGGTTTGGCGATGGTGACTTCGATAGTCTCGGTCCTGACCGGTATCCCGGTACGCAAGGACATCGCCATGACTGGTGAGGTCTCACTGCGCGGGAATGCGATGCCGATCGGTGGTTTGAAGGAAAAACTGCTGGCGGCTCTGCGCGGTGGCATCAAGACAGTTCTGATCCCGGAAGAGAATGAAAAGGATCTGGCCGACATTCCGGACAACGTGAAAGAAGGGCTGGAGATCATCCCGGTCGAACACGTCTCGGAAGTGCTGAAACAGGCGCTTGTGGAAACTCCTGAGCCCATCGAATGGGACGAAGCTGCGGAAGAGGCTGCGGCTGCGGCAGCAAAAGCGGCTGAAAGCTCAGGGCCGTCTGCAACGGCGCACTAAGACACAAAAAAAGGCGGGGCTGGTCCCCGCCTTTTTACTATAGTCCGATAACAGGTTGTTTCGGGTCTAAAATTTCCTCTTCTTCGATGTATTTCTGAAACTTAACGTCTGCCAAAGACGACCGGACGGCGATCATGAAGATCGATGTTGAGAACAGAATGCAGACCAGAATATCCCAGCCGAACGGGATGAGTTTTAGAGCACCCTCTCCGAACTGGCCAAATACTGAGATCACACCGATGCCGACGAAATAGGGCATCAGCCAACGAGCTTCGACTACATCCATTTCGTCCAGGCGATTGTGAAAGCGGATCAGCAACAAGATCATGCCGATGATCAGCGCGATACCTAGACGCCAGACGGTGTCCCATCCGCTCCAATAAACGATAAGTGTCGCGATGGCGAAGGCCAGAGCGCCTACGAAGTGGACAGCGGGGATTCGGATCGAGCGAGGGTGATCTGGCATCAGCTTTCTGAGGCATACGACAGCGATTGGGCCTACCGCGAAGGACAAAACAATGGCCGCCCCGTTCAATGCGATGACCGTGGTAAACGGGACTGTAAGCAGAAACAAAAGTCCGATCCCGAAATTCAGCAAAAGCGCCCAGAGGGGTACTCCGAACGAGGACAACCGCATTATGCGATGAGGCAGAAATCCGTTCTTCGACAGGGCCATGGCAATCCGGGCATTCGAACCTGTTGCAACAAGTCCGTTGCCGAACGGTCCGATGACTGAGCCGACATTCAATACACTTAGGAACCAGACAATGCCGACAGACATAATCACGGCATCCAACGGCCCTTCACCGCCGAAGCTGAGACTGGACCAGCCTTGTGCAAGCGAGGTTGGATCAAGGGCGCCGATGAATGCGATCTGTAGGGCTAGATAGATGGCCGCACACATCACGATCGAGAGGACCAGTGCGGCTGGGATTGCGAATTTCGGGTTGCGGACCTCACCCGCCATATCGACGATGTGACGAAATCCGATGAAGGAAAAGATCACGCCCCCAGTCGACACCGCAGCCATGATGCCTTGCAGTCCGTATGGGGCGAACCCGTCGGGTCGGCTGAAGTTCTGAACCTCAAACCTGCTCACGATCAAGAGTACTGAGAGAATGATCGGAATCGCTATTTTCGCCCAGGTTAGGGTGGCGTTGACACGCGTGAAGAATTTGACGCCCAAGGCGTTTACAACAACGAATAGCAGCATGAAGGACAGAGCAACCAGCACACCTGCGCTCGTCAGATCTCCGGTCTCGGCAGTGTGCAACCACGGCGCATAGGGGGCTAAGTATTTCAACATTGCCTCAACCTCGATGGGCGCAGTGGTGTTGTAGCCGATCCAGGCCGTCCAACCCATTGCCATCGCGACGATGTTGCCATGAGAGAATTGAGGAACCCGAGCAATCCCGCCGGGGATAGGCAGCATGGCCGAGATTTCGGCGAAGGTGATGGCCAGAACAAACATGGCCACCGCGCCAATGATCCAGGACAGAACCGCAGCTGGTCCTGCATGTTGCACAGCCAAGAGCGGGCCGAACAACCATCCAGAGCCTATAATGCCGCCAACGGAAATGAAGGTCAGACCCAATAGGCCAATGTCACGCTTCAATTTGGCCATCTGCGTCAACCCTTTACACTGCGTATATCAAGGATACGCAGGCGGCTTCTGACCTGACAAGCGTTGTCTGGAGATGGGAAAAACTGGAGGTGGTGGGTGATAAGAGATTTGAACTCCTGACATCTTCGATGTGAACGAAGCGCTCTACCACTGAGCTAATCACCCATTGCTCGGCGTCTTATCGCAGCTCATTCCCGGCTGCAAGACTTATAGGGGCGGGACCCCGGCCAGTATGCAAGCCGGAGTCTGATGTTCTTTAGAGGCCGGGCAGTTTGTCCAGAACGCCACGGCGTCCGAAGGTTGTGCCGCGCTCGTTGCCCAGATTGATACGGACACCTGCGCCAAGGAAGGGTTCGGTGCTGCTGGCGCTGCCGATGGACAGGTGGGCTGCGCCGAATTCGCCGTAAACCTGTGCATTGGTGCCAACATTATAGGTCGCGCCAATCGAAAATGCGCTGACGTCCAAAGCACCTTCAATATCGTTTACGTAGTCGTATTTGCCGATCACAGTCCATTTCTCGGTGACGGCTCCTCCGGCCGAAAAGCCCAGGATCACACCATCTGCGTCAGAGAATTCTTTCAGATCTTGAAAGCCCAGATACCCTTCGATCTGTGCAGGGCCTGCGCCGAAACCGGCCTCAACGCCGTAGAATTGGAACGTCTCGTCTTCGATATGGTCCTGCCCGTAGAAAGCACCGAATGAGGCGTTTTGTGTATGCAGATTGGCGTGCAAGGTGACGCTTGTACCGTCAAAGTCCTCATCCTCGAACCGATAAGCGCCGGCATCCAGCTGCAGGCTGAACGCACGGGAAAACGCCAACTCGCCCGCGCCGTTGAGGTTGTAGACATCGCCAAGATCGCTGTCCGTGAAGGTAGAATAACCCAGGTCTACATATCCGCCGGTCACCTCGACGGCATATGCTGCGCCAGTCAGTAGAAGGCTGGTCAATGCACTGGTAACAATGATTTTTTTCATGTTGCTGTTCCGATTTGTGTTTTTGTTGGCGCGGGTCAAAATGAGACTAACGCGCATGAGTGTCTGGTTAGTTTTTATCGTTAAGGATGAGTAGGGGTTTGGCTCGATTTCAATATGCTGTTGCAGGTGGGGCACAAATGCGCGGTCCCACGCGCCGCGCCTCGAAGGATGGCCGAGGAGTGGCTGCAAACAAAAATCAGGCTTCTGGCAAAAAACTTTAAAACGCCGCTTGACGATGCCCGAGCGTAGCCATAATACACCCCAACGTTCAGCAACGAACGGGCAGCGGGCGGTTGTAGCTCAGTTGGTTAGAGTACCGGCCTGTCACGCCGGGGGTCGCGGGTTCGAGCCCCGTCAACCGCGCCATCGCTGCCAGACTTGGTCCAGTATAAAGGCCACGAAAAAAGATGCGCGGTTGTAGCTCAGTTGGTTAGAGTACCGGCCTGTCACGCCGGGGGTCGCGGGTTCGAGCCCCGTCAACCGCGCCATTTTTCCTTGAAAGTTCCGTAAATCACTGGTTCATGGCGCGAGGTCGGCGTTGTTTCGGGCTGATGTCAGTAAGTGTCGGCAATAATCTGTTCGTTCACAGTTTGTTCTAACATTTCTGTTGGAGACTCAGCGCCGCTCGCCTATCTCTGAGGGACGTGTTTGTTGGGGGCCAGAATGGCTGAGCTTAAGAATATCGAGGTGCGCGGCGCGCGCGAGCATAACCTCAAGAGCATCGACGTGGATATCCCGCGCGACCAGCTGGTGGTGATCACCGGGTTGTCTGGCTCGGGCAAATCCTCGTTGGCCTTCGACACGATCTATGCCGAGGGTCAGCGTCGCTATGTCGAAAGCCTCTCGGCCTATGCGCGGCAATTCCTGGATATGATGGAAAAACCGGATGTGGACCATATCAGCGGTCTATCTCCGGCGATTTCGATCGAACAGAAGACCACGTCCAAGAACCCGCGCTCGACCGTTGGAACGGTGACCGAAATCTATGACTACATGCGCCTGCTGTTTGCACGTGCGGGCACGCCGTATAGCCCCGCGACTGGTCTGCCGATCGAAGCGCAGCAAGTACAGGACATGGTCGACCGGATCATTACGATGGAAGAGGGCACGCGCGGTTACCTTCTGGCCCCCATCGTGCGCGACCGGAAGGGCGAGTATAAGAAAGAGTTCCTCGAACTGCGCAAACAGGGCTTCCAGCGCGTCAAGGTGGATGGTGAGTTCTATGAACTGGATGAACCGCCGACATTGGACAAGAAATTCCGCCACGATATCGATGTGGTTGTGGATCGTCTCGTCGTTCGCGAGGGGATGGAGACGCGGCTGGCCGACAGCCTGCGCACCGCTCTGGATCTGGCTGATGGGATCGCGATTCTGGAAACCGCGCCGCGCGAAGGGGATCCCGAACGGATTACTTTCAGTGAAAACTTTGCCTGCCCGGTCAGTGGCTTTACGATTCCTGAAATCGAACCCCGGCTGTTTTCGTTCAACGCGCCGTTCGGGGCCTGCCCGGATTGCGATGGTTTGGGGGTTGAGCTGTTCTTTGACGAACGCCTCGTGGTGCCGGACCAGACACTGAAGCTGTATGACGGGGCACTAGCGCCGTGGCGAAAGGGGAAGTCTCCGTATTTCCTGCAAACCATTGAAGCCATCGCGCGCCACTATGAGTTCGACAAGAGCACGCCGTGGAAAGACCTACCCAAGAAGGTGCAACAGGTGTTTCTGCGCGGCTCTGGGGATGAGGAAATCCAGTTCCGCTATGATGAGGGTGGGCGTGTCTATCAGGTGACGCGCAACTTCGAGGGCGTGATTCCGAATATGGAGCGTCGCTACCGCGAGACTGACAGCGCCTGGATTCGGGAAGAGTTTGAGCGCTACCAGAACAACCGTCCGTGCGGCACCTGCGAAGGCTACCGCCTGCGCGCGGAAGCCTTGGCCGTAAAGATCGCAGGCCTGCATGTGGGTCAGGTGGTCGAGATGTCGATCCGCGAGGCTCTGGCTTGGGTCGAGGACGCGCCGAACCATCTGAGCGTTCAGAAAAATGAAATCGCGCGGGCGATTCTGAAAGAGATTCGCGAACGCCTTGGGTTCCTGAATAACGTTGGTTTGGAATACCTTACGCTGTCGCGTTCAAGTGGTACTTTGTCTGGCGGTGAAAGCCAGCGTATTCGTCTTGCCAGCCAGATCGGATCGGGCCTGACTGGCGTTCTCTATGTTCTGGACGAGCCGTCAATCGGCCTACACCAACGGGACAATGATCGCCTGTTGGGCACTCTGAAAAACCTGCGAGATCAGGGCAACACGGTGATCGTCGTTGAGCACGATGAGGAAGCGATCCGTGAGGCCGACTACGTGTTCGACATCGGCCCTGGCGCGGGTGTTCATGGCGGGCAGGTTGTAAGCAAGGGAACGCCCGCCGAGATCACGGCAGATGCGGCCTCCGTCACGGGACAATATCTGGCTGGTACGCGAGAAATTGCGGTGCCTACCGAACGGCGCAAGGGCAACAAGAAAAAGCTGACCGTGGTGAAAGCGACGGGCAACAACCTCAAGAACGTGACGGCCGAGTTCCCTCTGGGCAAATTCGTCTGTGTGACCGGCGTGTCGGGTGGGGGCAAGTCGACGCTGACGATTGAGACGCTGTTCAAAACCGCCTCGATGCGGTTGAACGGCGCGCGCCAGACGCCTGCGCCGTGCGAAACGATCAAAGGGTTGGAGCATCTGGACAAGGTCATCGACATCGATCAGCGTCCCATCGGGCGGACTCCGCGTTCGAATCCAGCGACTTACACCGGGGCGTTCACGCCGATCCGTGACTGGTTCGCAGGATTGCCCGAGGCCAAAGCGCGCGGCTACAAGCCCGGGCGGTTCAGTTTCAACGTCAAAGGCGGCCGGTGCGAGGCGTGTCAGGGCGACGGTGTCATCAAGATCGAGATGCACTTTCTGCCCGATGTCTATGTCACCTGCGAGACCTGCAAGGGCGCGCGGTACAATCGCGAGACGCTGGAGATCAAATTCAAAGGCAAGTCCATCGCCGATGTGCTGGATATGACGGTCGAAGACGCGCAGGAGTTCTTCAAGGCCGTGCCGTCGATCCGCGATAAGATGGATGCTCTGGCGCGTGTTGGGCTGGGCTATATAAAGGTAGGCCAACAGGCGACCACGCTGTCTGGAGGTGAGGCGCAGCGGGTCAAACTGTCGAAGGAGTTGTCGAAGCGCTCAACCGGGCGGACACTGTATATTCTGGATGAGCCGACGACGGGTTTGCATTTCGAAGATGTTCGTAAGTTGTTGGAAGTTCTGCATGAACTGGTCGATCAGGGGAATACGGTTGTCGTGATCGAACACAATCTGGACGTTGTGAAAACCGCGGACCACATCATTGATATCGGCCCGGAAGGTGGCGATGGCGGTGGCGAGATCGTTGCCACCGGAACACCGGAAGAGGTGGCCGAGGTCGAGCGGAGCCACACGGGGCGTTACCTCAAGCCGATGCTTTCAGGCACCCGTGTCGCGGCTGAATAGGCTGCGACACGGTTTTTTGCGAGTCTCTGCCTCGCGCTCCGGGATATTTTTAGCCAGATGAATGAAGGATCCTTGCGCCTTATACTCGGCTGCGTTTTTCAAATCTAGGCAGCATGGCTGAGAAATCCATGCCCAAACCACCTTCGGCTTCAACGAACTGCTGATAGAGCGCAGTTGCGGCTTGGCCCATCGGGGTGTCTGCATCGGCGCTTTCGGCTGCTTGCTGGCTGAGGCGAAGGTCTTTCAGCATCAATTCGGCGGCGAAGCCCGGCTGATAGTCATTGTCCGCGGGGCTGGTGGGGCCGACTCCGGGGGCGGGGCAATAGGCGTTCATGGTCCAGCTATAGCCGGAGGACGTGCTGACCACGTCGAACATCTTTTGCCGGTCCAGGCCCAGTTTGTCGGCCAGCGCGAAGGCCTCGCAGGTTGCGATCATGGTGACGCCGAGGATCATGTTGTTGCAGATTTTTGCCGCTTGTCCAGCACCGGCCTCACCGCAATGCACGGCTTTTTGACCCATGATGTCGAAGAGCGGGGCGGCCTTGGCAAAGGCGTCGGATGATCCGCCAGCCATGAAGGTCAGGGTACCAGCTGAGGCCCCTCCGATTCCGCCGGAGACCGGCGCGTCCACGGACAGAAGATGCGCGGCGATGGCTTGCTCTGCCACGGCTCGGGCGCTGTCTACGTCGACAGTCGAACAGTCTATCAACACCGCGCCCTGTTGCATGGTCGGGATGATCTGGTTGGCGACCGCGCGCAGGATGTCGCCGTTCGGCAGCATGGTGATGACGGCATCGGCGCCCGAGACGGCCTCTGTTGCGGATTGCGCTTTCGTCACGCCATCAACGCGAACGCCCACCGTGTCGAAACCTGTCACCTGATGCCCGGCCTTCGAAAGGTTGGCCGCCATCGGCGCGCCCATATTGCCCAAGCCGATAAAACCGATTTGCATCTCTTAATCCTCCTGAAAAGTCAGTGCGTTCGCGCCAAGCGGTTGCAGCATTTTCGACACCGCAACAGCGGGGACTTTCATATCCGGGTACTGCCAGCTTGGGCTACGATCCCTATCTATGATCAGCGCGCGGATACCTTCGATGAGATCTCCGTGTTCCTGCGCGCGGTAGGTGAAGCGGTACTCCATATCCAATGCACGGTGCATGGTCAGGGACGGGCCGCGCAGGCGGTGGATCATCTCAACCGTGCAGGCCATGGAGAGCGGGGAATGCTGACGCATCATGTCCAGCGCTTTCGACGGGAAATCAGTCTCTTCTGAGCGAAGGGTGATGAGGATATCCTCGAGCGTTTCGCCTGCAAAATACTGGTCGATCTCGGGTTGCATCTGCTGCAGTTTCCCGTCGGGTGCGGGTTGGGCGTGATCGGTGACAAGTTCGGCATTGCCCGACGCCTCGAGCAGTTCGATCAGGTCCGGCCAGGTGGCTTGAGGGATGAAGTGATCGGCGAAACCGGCGTAGATAGCATCCGCTGGTCCCATCCGTAATGCTGTGAGGCCTAGATATTCGCCAAGCCGCCCAGGCGCCAATGCCAACATCAACGAGCCGCCGACATCCGGAACCAGCCCGATCGCGCATTCCGGCATCGAGATTTTCGACGTCTCTCCGACCACGCGATGGGTTCCGTGGCAGCCGATGCCGACTCCGCCGCCCATTGTGAAACCCTGCAGAAAGCTGATGATGGGTTTGGGGTACGCGAAGATCAGCGCATTCAGGCGGTATTCATCGCGCCAGAAGGTTTGCCCGTGTGAGAAATCCCCTGCGAGTCCGGTTTCAAAGAGTTTGGCAATGTCGCCGCCTGCGCAAAAGGCTTTGTCGCCCTCGGCGTCGATGATGATCAGGTCGACCTCGTCGTCTTCGCGCCAGTTGCGCAGGGCGGTGTCGATGGCCATGCACATCTCATAGCTCAGGGCGTTCAATGCCTTTGGGCGGGTCAGGGTGATGCGCCCGGCGCGACCGGTCGTGCGAATGTCGATGTCAGGCATGATCCCCTCAGGTTCCGGCCAGCAGGTGGCGCGCCACGATCACGCGCATGATTTCGTTTGTGCCTTCCAGTATCTGATGCACCCGCAGGTCGCGCACAAGCTTTTCGATACCATAGTCGGCAAGATATCCGTAGCCGCCATGCAATTGCAGGCATTGATCCACAACATTTGAGCCGGTCTCGGTCACGAATTTCTTGGCCATAGCGCAGAATTTCGACGCATCCGGCGCGCCTTGATCCAGTTTCCAGGCGGCCTGTCGCAGGAAGGTGCGCGCGGCCTGCAATTCGATCTCCATATCGGCCAGACGGAATTGCAGAGCCTGGAACTGGTCGATGGATTGGCCGAATGCCTTCCGTTCAGACATATATTGCAAGGTCATGTTCAATCCGGCCTGCGCAGCCCCAAGCGAGCAGGAGGCGATGTTCAGACGCCCTCCATCAAGGCCCATCATGGCGTATTTGAAGCCGTCGCCTTCGGAACCGACCAAATTGCCCGCGGGGATGTTGCAATCGTCGAACTGGACCTGCGCGGTGGGTTGGCTTTTCCAGCCCATCTTCTGTTCCAGCGCTCCAAAGCTCAGACCCGGCGTGCCGTCTTCGACATAGACGGTCGAGATTCCTTTTGGACCTTCCGCGCCCGTGCGGACCATGCAGACATAGGCATCCGAGTATCCGCCACCCGAGATGAAGGCCTTGGTACCGTTCAGAGTGTAGCCCTCGTTCGTGCGCTCAGCCCGCGTCTTCAACGCGGCGGCGTCCGAGCCGGAGCCGGGTTCGGTCAGGCAATAGCTCAGCACTGTATTCAGGCTCAGTACATCGGGCATGACCCGTGATTTCAGCTCATCACTGGCGAAACTGTCCAGCATCTTGGCGCACATATTGTGGATCGACAGGAACGCCGCGACCGAGGGGCAGGCCATGGACAGCGCCTCGAACACGAGGGTTGCGTCGAGACGGCTGAGATCGGCTCCGCCGCTGTCTTCCGAGACGTAGAGCGCGCCAAAGCCAAGCTCTCCGATACGGGGCCAAAGCTCTTTGGGGATTGTGCCTTCGGCCTCCCACTGGTGGGCGAATGGGGCGATGTTGTCCTGCCCAAATCCATAGGCCATATCGAAAATGGCCGTTTGTTCCTCGGTCAGCCCGAAATCCATTGCGCACCCTCCCACAGGCAAAGAATTGAACGATTGTTTATTTCGCAATCGTTACAGAACTATTTCAGGATGAGCAATCCTGAGAGCTGTTTGAGTGTAGAGTTCGCTAAAGGTCCGCGTGAAACTCTTCGATCAGATGGCGGACAACGGCTTGGCCTGGGTCTTCGCCCTTCGCGACAGCTTCGGCATGGACGCGCCGTTGGCGGGTGGCCGAGGTGCCTGTCTCGGCGATCTGACGCAGGCGGGCGAGTTCGGTCATGGTCCCCAACGCCTCAGCATCTTCAGCCAACATTCCCATGAGTTCGCCGATCAGCTCGGCCATGGGTTTGATCGACCGATCCCCAAAATCAATCAGCCCTTCGCCGACCCCATAGCGTTGCGCACGCCAGCGGTTTTCACCGATCAGGAAGCGGTCATATTGCCGCCAGCGCAGATTACGGGCCTTCAGGCGACACAGCATACGGGTCAAGGCCTGCACGAGCGCGGCCAGAGATAAGGTGTGCTCAAGCCGCGGCTGGACGTCCATGATGCGTGTTTCCAGCGTCGGGAATCGATGGGAAGGGCGCAGATCCCACCATATTTTCGTAGTATCCTCGATCACGCCAAGCTCGACCAACACGCCGGTTGTGCGTTCGTACTCGCTCCAACTGTTGTAGACCGGCGGCAATCCCGTGCGCGGTAGGTTGTCGAACACGGTCAGGCGGTAGGAGGACAGCCCCGTATCCTCGCCATTCCAGAAAGGGGAGGACGCCGAAAGTGCCAGCAGATGCGGCAGGAAATAACTAAGCTGCGGCATCAGGTCTGCGCGTAGGGCCGGGTCCTCAACCCCAACATGCACATGCATCCCGCAAATCAGCATCCGCCGCGCAACGCCGCCCAAAGCGTGTTGCAGCGCATCGTAACGCTCTTTCCGTGTGTGGTGCTGTTTTTTCCAATCGGCGAAAGGATGGCAGGACACGGCGATCGGGCTTAGGTTGTACTCGGCGGCCCGCTTTGACACACAGGACCGAAGACGCCTGAGATCTTCGCGCGCGCTTTTGACGGTCGTGTGGGGGCGGGTACCAACTTCGATTTGACACTGCAGAAATTCAGGGCTGACCTGTCCTTCGAAATCGGCCTGGCAGGCTTCCATCAATGCGGATGGGGCTTCGGCCAGATGCAGGCTGTCGCGGTCGACCAGCAGGTATTCTTCTTCAATGCCGATCGTGAAATCTTGTTGCATGGGCCTACCTGCCGTTTTCCAATGCAATCAGTGAATACGTAAATCAACGTTTTGCCAAGGGTTTGCCGCTGCGCTGCTTGCAGAGCGACCGCAAGCAGCGCTAAGGAACGGGCAGCAATGCGATAACGGAGCCGGCCTCGTGAAACCCAGAAAATTCCCACAGATCAACGCAGCCCTTGATGAGCTAGGGGTGAAGCTGGTCGACAAGGTGACCGAACAGGACGAACGCGCCCGGCTGGAGGCGTTCGAGCGGGCAGGCGGGCTGGAGCGCCCCGCTTACGCGCTGTCACCGGGAATGGAAAGCTTCGACATCGCGCAGCTGATCGCCGAATACGGCCAGCACAAGGATGCGCTGGAGGCATTGAAGAACCCGGCCAAGAACCAGACGGGCTACCTGCTGGGCAACGGGTATTATGACAGCCCCGATGCTGACGCTCTGTATTTGATGATCCGCAGGTTCAAACCGAAACGCGTGATCGAGGTTGGTTGCGGCAACTCAACCCGCGTGACGCGGCAAGCTATCCTCGACGGAGGGTTGGACACGCAGATTACAGCCATCGACCCGTATCCGCGCGCGGACATCGCGCATGTGGTCGATGCGTTCGAACAAAAAAGGCTTGAGGAGGTAGATCCGGCTCTGTTCGAACAGCTTGAGGCGGGGGACGTTCTGTTCATCGATTCCAGCCATGTTGTTAGGATGAGCAATGACGTCGCACATCTCTTTTGCCGCATCATCCCGACGCTGAAACCGGGCGTTGTCATCCACGTGCATGATGTTTTTTTACCTTACGAATATCCCAAGCGTTTTTTCTACGACTGTCCAGGTTGGGGTGAGCAGTACATGTTGCACGCCCTTCTGCAATCTGGAGCGTTTTCAATGCTTTGGCCGGGGTATTATCTGCAACAGGACCGCCCCGATGCGTGTGACGCGCTACCGTTTTTGAACGTTGGCCGGGCGCAGAGTATCTGGGTTCAGACTAAAGAACAGTGATCCTAAAGTGATCCGGTGTGAAACACGCGCCGTACCCCTTTCCATAACAAGCTGGAGAGGAGAAGACAGCCATGTTTCGTCGTACATTGATGGGCGCTGCCGCCGCCGTTGCACTTGCCATGCCGATTAAGGCTCAGGCAGCTGACATCGTTGACACCGCCGTATCTGCGGGATCGTTCACCACACTGGTCGCAGCCGTTCAGGCCGCCGGTCTGGTCGACACGCTGAAGGGCAACGGCCCGTTCACCGTTTTTGCACCGACGGATGAGGCGTTTGCTGCTCTGCCCGAGGGCACAGTCGAAAGCCTGCTGCTGCCGGAAAACAAGGACAAACTGGTTGAGATTCTGACCTACCACGTTGTGCCTGCCAAAGTGATGTCGGGTGATATCGCTGGCAAGCGCGCGAAGGTTCTGACCGTTCAGGGCGATCGCCTGAGCGTCAACGCTAAAAACGGTGTTCGCGTGAATGGCGCTGATGTGGTGCAGGCCGACATCGAAGCCAGCAATGGCGTTATCCATGTGGTCGATGAGGTTATTCTGCCCGAATAACCTTGGCGTCCCGCCAAACAAAAAGCCCCGGTCTTGATGACCGGGGCTTTGCTGTTTTTTAGTTTTAGACCTCAGACCAAACGTACCTGCGTGCCGATTTGGACCAGAGGGTACAGCTCTTCCACATGTTGGTTGTAAAGGCCGATACAGCCGGAGGAACTCTGCCGTCCGATCTTGCGGGTGTCGTGGGTTCCATGGACCAGATAAGCTGGCCAGCCCAGGTACATCGCGCGCGTGCCCAGCGGGTTGCCGGGGTCACCACCCTCCATCCGAACGGGCAGAGACGGATCGCGTTCCCGCATCGAGGCGGTTGGCGTCCATGTCGGGTATTCGGCCTTGCGGACAACCTTGGTGTAGCCGCGCCTAGTCAGCTCTTCACTCATCGGAACCGAGCTGGGATACAGCTTATACGTCCCGTCCGGCCCCCAATAGTGAACCGCGCGGCTGGTGATGTCGGCCAGCAGGCAGCCCGCACCCAGCTGATCAAAATGGTCTTGCCAGTTCTGCTGCGAGAATGACGAGACATTTCGGCGTACCGGTAGTTGCGTGCTGATCGCGTCTTCGCTTTGCGGGAAGGCGTCAGAACTTTGCGCGCGGACGAGGGCCGGAGTGGCCAGAACGGATGCGGCCCCCAAAAGGGCCGAACGGCGAGTCATGTTGGATTTGGACAAGGCGACCTCCGGAGGTTCATTCTGCTCGAATATATAGTTGCGTTGAAAATATTTGCCAGGCTCGAAAATAGCCAGCCTTTACAGCTTGAATTTATCGTGAGTTTCCGGGTTTGGAGGGTTCTGGCGGAACCCTGCCAATGAAAAACCCGGCCAGAGCGGCCGGGTTTGAAGAGATTTGGCTTTGGATCAGTCCATCGCTTTGAAGTTGAACTCGCCACCTTCCTTGATGCCCGACGGCCAGCGGGCCGTGACAGTCTTGGTGCGGGTGTAGAACTTGAAGCTATCCGGGCCGTGCTGGTTCAGGTCACCGAACATGGATTTCTTCCAGCCACCAAAGGTGTGGTAGGC
This sequence comes from Ruegeria sp. BG11, assembly GCF_056538565.1. Classification (NCBI taxonomy): domain Bacteria; kingdom Pseudomonadati; phylum Pseudomonadota; class Alphaproteobacteria; order Rhodobacterales; family Roseobacteraceae; genus Ruegeria; species Ruegeria sp. BG11. Next base: position 39,669 of record NZ_JBQFTH010000001.1, read on the forward strand.
CAGCGGAACCGGGATTGGGACGTTGATGCCAACCATGCCGATGTTGATCCGGCTCGCGAAGTCACGTGCAGTGTCACCATCGCGCGTGAAGATCGCGGTGCCGTTGCCGTATTCATGGTCCATCGCCAAGCCAATCGCCTCTTCGTAGGAGCCTGCGCGAACTGTCGACAGGACCGGGCCGAAGATTTCCTGCTTGTAGATATCCATGTCAGGCGTCACGTGGTCGAACAGGTGCGGGCCGACAAAGAAACCGTCCTCATAGCCCTGCAGGCTGAAATCGCGGTTGTCGACGACCAGTTTCGCGCCTTGTTCCACACCCGAGTTGATAAGGCCGAGGATACGCTCTTTCGCGGCTCCGGTCACAACGGGGCCCATGTCCACGTCGTCTCCGGCGGTGTAGGGGCCGACTTTCAGCTTTTCGACGCGCGGGATCAGTTTCTCGATCAAACGGTCTGCGGTTTCTTCGCCCACAGGAACGGCAACCGAGATCGCCATGCAGCGTTCGCCCGCCGCGCCGAAGCCTGCACCGACCAGCGCGTCTGCAGCTTGGTCCAGATCCGCGTCGGGCATGACGATCATGTGGTTCTTGGCGCCGCCAAAGCACTGCGCACGTTTGCCGTTGGCCGTCGCGCGGCTGTAGATGTATTGTGCGATCGGGGTCGAGCCTACAAAGCTGACGCCCTGAATGATTTCGCTGTCTAGGATGGTGTCCACGGCCTCTTTGTCGCCATTGACGACCTGGAAGACGCCCTTGGGCAGGCCGGCCTCGATGAACAGTTCGGCCAGCATCAGAGGAACCGAGGGGTCACGCTCGGACGGTTTCAGAACCACGGCGTTGCCGCAAGCCAGTGCCGGACCAACGTGCCACAGAGGCATCATCGCCGGGAAGTTGAACGGCATGATCGAACCGACAACACCCAGAGGCTGGCGCATCGAGTACATGTCGATACCCGGACCTGCGCTGTCGGTGAACTCTCCTTTCAGCATTTGCGGTGCGCCGATGCAATATTCGATCACTTCCAGTCCGCGCTGCAGGTCGCCCTTGGCGTCAGGGATGGTCTTGCCATGCTCACGGCTCAGCGCTTCGGCCAGTTTGTCCATGTCGCGGTTCATCAGGCCGACCATGGCCATCATGACGCGCGCGCGCTTCTGCGGGTTGGTCGCGCCCCATGCGGGCTGCGCGGCTGCGGCGGCTTCGATCGCGGCGGTGGTTTCGGCCGCGCTTGCCATTGGGCATTTGTACTGAACTTCACCCGTTGCCGGGTTGAAAACGTCATCAAAACGGCCCGAGGTTCCGGCCACGTTCTCGCCATTGATGAAATGAGTCAGATCTTGCATTGCAAACTCCTCCGATATGTTTGCGCGCAGAATAGGCTTGCAGAAATAACCTGAACAGAGGCAATGTCTCAAAAGAGCTTTGCAAAAATGCAAGAAGGGTAGGATGACACCAAATTGGGATGATATGCGCGTTTTTCTTGCCGTAGCGCGCGAGGAAAGCCTGTCTTCGGCGGGGCGTATCCTCAAGATCGACCCAGCTACTGTTGGCCGGAGGATCGCCCGTTTGGAGGGCAGTCTGGACGCGCAGCTTTTCACCAAGTCGCAACAAGGTTACATTTTAACGACCGCTGGGGAACGCCTGTTGGATCACGGCCTTCAAGCCGAAGAGGCGATGCGCGCTGCCGCTGGCGCAGTGGTTGGGTCGACCGAGTCGCTGAGTGGTCAGATTCGGATCGGCGCTCCGGATGGTTCGGCGAACTACCTGTTGCCTCAGGTCTGCGCGAAGATCAGCGATGCCAATCCAGATTTGGATATTCAGATCCTGGCGCTGCCCAGGATCATCAACCTGTCGCGGCGTGAGGCGGATATGGCTGTCACGGTCAGCTCTCCGACCGCAGGCAAGCTGCTGGTGCAAAAGGTCAGCGACTACAAACTGCATCTGGTTGCGGCGCAGAAATATCTGGACCGACACACCCCGATCCAGACGGTCGAGGACCTGAAAGCCCACCGTTTGATTGGCTATATCCCGGATATGATCTTCGATCGCGAGTTGGACTACCTCAATGATTTGGGAATCGACCGGGTGGCGCTTGCATCGAACTCGGTACCTGTTCAATTGCGTCAGGCGGCGCTTGGGGCGGGGATCTGTGTTGCGCATGACTTCACGCTTCCGTTTCATCCGAACCTGCGCAGGTTGTTGACTGATCAGGTCAGTCTGACCCGCAGCTTTCATCTGGTTCGGCATCAAGGCGATCAGCGAAACGAACGCCTCAACCGCTTTGCGCAGGCATTGACCCGTGGGATTCGCGACGAAGTTGCACGGCTTGAGGCGGAAGCCGGAACTTGACACACATGACCATTCCGGCAACGCTTTGGAAAACAGTACGTTATTGCCGGAGGTTTTTTTATGCTCGTTCAAGCCATTCTGACATCCAAAGCCACCGATGAGGTGGTGACCGTCGCTCCATCCGCGACTGTGTCCGAGGCGGCGAAGATACTGGCGGAAAGACGCATCGGTACAGTTGTTGTCTCAGAGGACGGAGGCAGCACGGCCGTCGGTATCCTGTCCGAACGCGACATTGTCCGAGAGCTGGCGGCCAGCGGCAGCGGTTGCCTGAACCAATCGGTCGATAGCTATATGACCAAGGACCTGATCACCGCGACACGACAGGAATCGGTCGAAGATATTCTGGCCCGTATGACCGAAGGCCGGTTCCGCCACATGCCGATTGTCGAGGATGGCAAGCTTGTCGGCATCGTCACCCTTGGGGACGTGGTCAAGGCGCAACTGACCGAGCTTGCAATGGAAAAAGACGCCCTGCAGGGCATGATCATGGGGCATTGAGGGGGCAGGGCATATCGCCCTCTTGCACCTGCAGCATGATTGTGTTTGCTATCGCCCAGTTTTTGAACGCAGGAGAGCGTGATGCGGGTTGGCCTTTATCCCGGAACTTTTGACCCGATCACCTTGGGGCATATCGACATCATCCGTCGGGCCTCGGCGCTGGTGGACAAGCTGGTGATCGGCGTGGCCATTAACCGCGACAAAGGGCCTTTGTTTTCACTGGAAGAACGTGTTGCCATGATCGAGGCGGAATGCGCGCATCTGTCAGAACAGACCGGGACCCAGATCGTGGCGCATCCGTTCGAGAACCTGCTGATCGACTGCGCGCGGGATGTGGGCGCGCAGGTCATCGTGCGGGGGCTGCGGGCCGTTGCTGATTTTGAGTATGAATTCCAGATGGTTGGCATGAACCGGGCTCTGGACGATTCCATCGAGACCGTGTTCCTGATGGCCGAAGCGCGGCATCAGGCCATTGCTTCGAAACTGGTGAAAGAGATCGCGCGATTAGGCGGGGACGTGTCGAAATTCGTCACGCCCCGCGTGAATGTGGCCCTTAAAGAGCGGTTAGGATAGCGCGCCCATCGCAGCGGCTGTGTCCAGCATCCGGTTCGAGAAGCCCCATTCGTTGTCATACCACGCCAGAACACGGACCAGCGTGCCATCCGTGACCTTGGTCTCGGCCAGCGACACGGTCGAGCTATGGGCATCGTGGTTGAAATCAATCGAGATCAGCGGACGGTTTTCTGCGGCCAGAACGCCGGGGGTTTTGGCAGCGGCCTCAACAAACAGGGCGTTGACCTCGTCCTCGGTCGTCGGGCGAGAGACCTCGGCCACCAGATCAACCACCGAGACATTCGGGGTTGGAACGCGGATCGCCTGACCGGTCAGTTTGCCCGCCAACTGCGGCAGAACCAGTCCAACAGCTGCGGCGGCGCCGGTGGTTGTCGGGATCATCGACAGAGCCGCCGCGCGTGACAGGTAGGGGTCTTTGCCCGCGGTGTCATGCACCGGCTGGCTTGCGGTATAGGCGTGAACGGTAGTCATGTTGCCGTGCACGATCCCCAATCCGGCATCCAGCGCCGCAGCAACAGGCGACAGGCAGTTGGTGGTGCATGAGGCATTCGACACGATCGTGTCCTCAGTGGTCAGTTCGGAGTCGTTCACCCCAAATACGATCGTCTTGACGCCGCCGTCTCCACGGGCCGGGGCCGAGATCAGAACCTTCTTGGAGCCGTTCTTCAGGTGACGCTCAGCCGCTTCCCGGGTCCGGAATACGCCAGTGCATTCCAGTACAACATCGACATCCGACCAGTCCAACGCTTCGGGATCGCGTTCGCTGGTCAGACGGATCGGACCCGCGCCGACGTCGAGACCGGCCTCGGACAGCGTGACGGGCTTGGAGTAGCGGCCATGAACACTGTCAAACTCGAACAGATGGGCGTTCATTTCCGGCTTGGCCAGATCGTTGATCGCAACGATTTCAACGTCGGTCCGTCCCGACTCCATAACCGCGCGCAAAACGCCGCGCCCGATACGTCCAAATCCGTTAATGGCCAGTTTAAGTGTCATGTCCTGCTCCGTCAGAGTCTCTGCTCGAAATGAGTTAGCGCTAACAAAGCGAGATCGGCGAGAAAGTCAAGTAAAACCTTGCTCAGCGCCAGAAGGCGAGCCAGTCGAGAAAGTCGTAAAGTTTCTTGCCGAGGAACAGAAAATGCTCAGTTCCGAACAGGGCATAGTCCAGCATGATTGCGCCAAGGATCAGCAGCGCCAGCCAGATGGCGATTTGATTTGTCATGAGGGCCCCGAACAAAAACGCCCGCTCAGATAACCTGAGCGGGCGAAGCTGTTCAAGCGATCATGGGAAAATCAGTTAAGGCGTCCCATGGCGACGGCGACATCGGCCATACGAACCGAGAAGCCCCATTCATTGTCATACCACGCCAACACGCGGACCATGCGGTTGTCGACCACGCGGGTCTGATCCGGTGCGAAGATCGAGCTTTCCTCGGTATGGTTGAAATCTGTCGAGACCAGCGGCGCGGGCTCATAGCCCAGAACGCGTTGCATCGGGCCTTTGGCAGCTTCTTCAACGATTGCGTTGACCTCATCAACGGTCACGTCGCGCGAGGCTCGGAAGCTCAGGTCTACGGCCGAAACATTCGGAGTAGGGACGCGGATCGCCGAGCCGTCCAGACGACCTTTCAAGTTGGGCAGAACCTCGCCCAAGGCAGCCGCCGCGCCGGTCGAGGTCGGGATCATCGACATCGCCGCCGCGCGGGCACGGTACAGGTCGCTATGACGACGGTCCAGTGTCGGCTGGTCGCCAGTATAGGCATGGATGGTGGTCATGATACCGTGTTCGATGCCGACACCTTCGTCCAGAACCTTGGCAAGCGGAGCAAGGCAGTTGGTGGTGCAGGAGCCGTTCGAGACCATGTTGTCATTCGCGGTCAGCGTGTTGTGGTTCACGCCGAACACGATGGTCTTGTCGACATTCTTGCCGGGGGCCGACAGCAGAACCTTTCGCGCGCCGCGATCCAAGTGGGTTTTAGCCTTGGTGCCGTCGTTAAACTTGCCGGTGCATTCCAAAACGACGTCGCAGCCTTCCCAATCCAGTTCGTTCATGTCGTAGGTCGAGAACATCTGCATCGGGCCTCGGCCCAGATCCATGGTGTCGCCTTCGATCGATACTTCGCGCGGGAAACGGCCGTGAATGCTGTCATATTTCAGCAGATGCGCCGATGTTTCGAGCGGGCCGGTGGCGTTGACTTTGATCACTTCGATGTCGTTGCGGCCCGAGGCGGCAATGTGCGACAGGGTACAGCGGCCAATGCGGCCAAAACCATTGATACCGACCTTGATGGTCATGTGACGTCTCCAAATGCGCTTGCGTTTGAGGCCATATAGCCTTGAAACCGGAATCTCAAAAGGGCAAAAACGGCATATTTTTAAGGTGTTAGCGCAAACCTGGGCAGATTGCGCTAACGCTTGCGCTAGCTGTTGGATCGGGTAGGGTCCGTTTGCGGCAGGTGACAGGAAAGGACACGCGATGAGCGGACTGTTGGCCCTTTTGGATGATGTGGCGGGGATTGCCAAGGTGGCTGCGGCCTCGGTGGATGATGTCGTGGCGGCTGCTGGCAAGGCAGGGGCCAAAACGGCCGGGGTGATTATCGACGACGCTGCGGTTACGCCGAAATACGTACAGGGCTTCGCGCCCGCGCGTGAGTTGCCGATCATTTGGCGCATTGCCCGTGGGTCGGTTTTCAACAAACTCATTCTGCTACTACCAGTCGCCTTGTTGCTTGCGAATTTTGCGCCGTGGCTGATCACACCTTTGCTGATGCTGGGTGGGTCATATCTGTGTTTTGAAGGGGCCGAGAAAATTTTCCATGTTCTGTTCCCGCATGGTAGCCACGCCATCGAAAAGGACATGGATGTGCGTGATCCGGGCCATCTTGAAGAACAGAAGGTCAAGGGCGCAATCAAGACGGATTTCATCCTGTCGGCTGAGATCATGACCATTGCGCTGGCCGCGATTGAGGCCCCGAATGTGTGGATGCAAGCGGCGACTTTGGCCGTTGTCGGGCTTGGGGTGACTGTGGCCGTTTATGGCTCGGTCGCCTTGATCGTGAAAATGGACGATGTCGGGTTGTATCTGGCCGGAAACGCTCCGACGCCGGTGGGCCGAGGGTTGGGGCGCGGATTGGTCAAGGCCATGCCCACGGTGATGAAAACCCTTTCGATCGTCGGAACGGCGGCCATGCTGTGGGTGGGCGGATCAATCGTCATCCACGGGATGGAGGTTCTGGGCTTTGGCTGGCTGGGGCATCATATCCATGACTGGGCCTATGCGGTTGGTCATTCGGTCTCGGCGCAGTGGGAGGCCGCGGCGGAGTGGATCGCCAAGGCGACGATGGACGGCATCTTTGGTCTGGCCTGGGGGATGGTCTTGATCCCCCTGGCAACCAAAGTCATCGGGCCCGTGATGGGGGCGTTTTCAGGTTCATCCAAAGAACACTAGGCGATGACGTTAGGTCCTGCTGGCCTCCCCTTGCGGTCAGATTATCCTCGACGTGCCAATAGCTAAGTGGAATTACCATGTCCGAGCCATCCCTTTTCGATGTCCTCAGCGCCGCTGAGGCGCAAGGCGATTGCCTCTGCTACCCGGTGCCGCAGAACTGGAAGCAAGGCCGCACAACATTCGGTGGATTTTCGTCGGCCCTAATGCTGTCAACGGTTTACAATCGGCACAAAGATTTACCGCCCCTCAGATCGGCTCTGGTCAATTTCACGGCGCCGATCAGTGATCCGCCGCAAATCAGAACGGAAGTCTTGCGCGAGGGGCGCAATGTGACGACCATCAACGCTCGTGCCGAAATCGGTGGCAATGTTGCGGCGCAAGCGACATTTTCTTTTGGCTGTGCGCAAGACAGCCATGTCGCGTTCGATTGCCCGGCCAAGCCCGTAGATGCGCCCGAGATGACGGAGTATTATTTCCCTCCAGATTTGCCGCGACCGCCGATACCTTTCCTTACAAACTTTGACGTCAGAAAGGTCGAGGGTGAATTGCCTTTCATGGGGGCAGATCGCGGGTATCTGCGCCTTTGGGCCCGACACAACGATCCTCGGATGTGGAACAGGACGGAGGGGTTGATTGCAATCGCTGACCTGCCACCGCCAGCTATCTACCCCGCACTGAAGAAACCCGGACCAAATTCGTCAATGAACTGGATTTTCAACGTGTTGTCCGAAGATATTCAAACACGCGACGGTTGGTTCTTACTGGAGCACCAACTTACCGCAGGCCGCGACGGCTATAGTTCGCAGGTCATGCGCGTTTGGAACACAGAAGGCGATTTGATCGTGGATGGAATGCAGTCTGTGATCATCTTTGTCTAAGAAAAAAGCCCCGGTGTGGACCGGGGCTTTTCATTTTGTGGCAGGCTGGTTTAGCCCAGAAGTTCCTTGACCTTGGCAACGGTCGCTTCGGCGGTTATGCCGAAATGCTTATACAGCTCACCTGCCGGGGCAGAGGCACCAAAGCTCGACATGCCGATGAAACCTGCCTTGGCTTCACGACCACGCTCACCCAGCAACCAGCGGTCCCATCCACCGGCGCGCACGGCGGCCTCGATTCCGACGCGCACGGCACCGGCGGGCAGCACGCGCTTGCGGTAGGCTTCGTCCTGCTCGGCGAACAGTTCCATGCAGGGCATGGAGACGACGCGGGTACCGATGCCTTCGGCTTCAAGCATCGCTTTGGCTTCCATCGCCAAGGAAACCTCAGAGCCCGTAGCGATCAGGATCGCCTGACGCTTGCTCTCGGCTTCCGCCAGAACGTAAGCACCCTGTGCGGTCAAGTTCTTGGCTTTGTGCTCCTTGCGAACGGTCGGCACGCCCTGACGGGTCAGCGACAGGACCGAGGGGCTGTCCTTGAAGGTCAGCGCCAGTTCCCAGGCTTCGGCGGTTTCAACGGTGTCGGCGGGGCGGAACACATAGGTGTTCGGCGTCGCGCGGCTGATCGCCAGATGCTCGACGGGCTGGTGGGTCGGGCCGTCTTCACCCAGACCGATCGAGTCATGGGTCATCACGAAAACCGACGGGATTTTCATCAGCGCGGCCAGACGCATGGACGGGCGGGCATAGTCGGTGAAGGCCATGAAGGTACCGCCATAGGGGCGGATGCCACCGTGTAGCGCCATACCGTTCATCGCGGCGGCCATGCCGTGCTCACGGATACCGTAGTGGATGTAGCGACCCTTGCGGTTTTCCGGCAGGAACACACCCATATCAGCCGATTTGGTGTTGTTCGAACCGGTCAGGTCAGCCGAGCCGCCCACGGTCTCGGTCATGATCGGGTTCACAACGTTCAGAACCTTTTCGGACGAGGCGCGGGTGGCCAGCTTGGGCTGATCCTCCGACATCTGTTTCTTGAAGGAACGGATCGCACCGGCCAGTTTCTTGGGTGCTTCAGACGCGTAGGCTCGGTTGAACTCGGCCTGTTTGCGTTCCGAGATTTGCGCAAAACGCTCTTCCCATTCCGCTCGTTCGGCGGCGCCACGGGCACCGATGGCTTCCCAAGCCGACTTCACGTTGGCAGGGATCTCGAATGCGTCATGCGGCCAGCCATAGCCTTCTTTGGCGGCTTTCAACTGCTCCTGATCCGTCAGTGCGCCATGACCTTTCGAGGTATCCTGTGCGGCGTGCCCCAGAGCGATGTGGCTTTTGCAGGCAATCATCGAAGGTTTTTTCGACTTTTTCGCCTGCGTAATCGCCGCGTCGATAGCCTGAGGATCATGGCCGTCGATCTCGATTACATGCCAGCCCGAGGCCGCGAAACGGCGTACCTGATCGGTACGGTCGGCAATATCCACGGTGCCGTCGATGGTGATGTTATTATCGTCCCAGAAGACGATCAGCTTGCCCAGCTCATGACGGCCGGCCAGAGTGATCGCTTCTTGGCTCACGCCTTCCATCAGGCAGCCGTCGCCTGCGATCACATAGGTATAGTGATCAACGATCTTCTTGCCGTAATGTGCGCGCTGGATTTCCTCGGCCATGGCAAAGCCCACAGCGTTCGAGATGCCCTGACCCAGTGGGCCAGTTGTAGTTTCAATCCCGTCGACCAGGAAGTTCTCCGGGTGACCCGCAGTTTTCGCGCCCAGCTGACGGAAGTTCTTGATCTCATCCAGCGTCACATCCGCGTGTCCAGTGAGATACAGCAGCGAATAGATCAGCATCGAGCCGTGACCCGCAGACAGAATGAACCGGTCGCGGTCCGGCCAGTTCGGGGCAGAGGCGTCGAATTTCAGATGCTTTTCGAACAAGACGGTCGCAACATCGGCCATGCCCATCGGCATACCGGAATGGCCGGAATTGGCGGCGGCGACGGCGTCAAGGGTCAGGGTGCGGATGGCCGCAGCTTTCTCCCAGTGTTCGGGGTTTGCATTGCGCAGCGCAGTCAGGTCCACGGGCGTTGTTCCTTTGGGTTTGAAGCAGATTGCGCGCTCAATAGCATTCAGCCCTCAAAGTGCAAGCAGAACCGGGCGAAACAAGGTCGCACCGCTTGAAGAGAGCTGTCCAAGCCTTTGAAACCAAACAGTGGGTATTTTCTGTCACATTCCGCTAGACTGGGGTCAAGCGGAACCGATTCTTGATTCGGGCGGTTCGGCAACAGAATGAACCTTGGTTAAGAGGTGACAGGGGCATGAGCCAGATTGAAGAGTTACAGCAACGCATTCTTGCCGCGATGGAGCGAATTGGCACGGGCGTGACAGCCCTGCAAAATGCGCCGGCGGGCGATGCAGATGAAGGGTTGCAAGCGGCGCTGGACGATGAACGTGTTGCCAACGCACAGCTGCAAGAGCGCCTGACTTCGTTGAAGGAACGCCACGAGCAGGAAGTTGACGGTATGCGCGCCGATATGGAGGCGCTGCGTGCTGCGCCAGAGCCTACGGCCGATGTGGACGCGCTGCGGGCTGAGTTGGCCGAAGCCGCAACCAAGCTTTCTGCGGTTGAGGCTGCGCGGGCCGAACTGGCCGAGGCCAAGGCGGCACTGGAAAACACTGAGGAACGGGACGCTCTGAAAGCCGAGAACGCGCAATTGCGGGCTGATCTGGAAGGTCAGGAAGACCCGGCCGCGCTGCGGGCCGAGATTGAAGAGATGAGGGCTGCTATCTTGCGTGCTGGAGACATCGAGGCCGAAAATAGCCGTTTGCGGGCCGAATTGGCCGATAGCGAAAGGGTGGCCGAGCTGAACGCGGAGCTGGAGATGCTGAGGGCCGAGCGTGCAAGCCACGGGGCTGCCATGTCACGTCTTGATGACGATCTGCAGAGGATGCGGCAGGCGAATGAGCAACTACGCAACTCGGTTGATGCCCTGCGCGCTGCGGCGCAAGAGGGAGTTCAGGACGCGGAGCTGTTGAATCAGGCGACCGTGGCGGAGTTGGAAGCAACGCGCGCGGCGCAGGCGACCGATGCGGCTGAGGCGCGGGCTGTTCTGGCTCGCCTTGAGCCTCTGCTATCGCAGGCGAAACTGGCAGAAGGTGAGGTTGAGTAATGCCCGAAGTGACCATTCATATCGGCGGGCGCGGGTTTGACGTGTCCTGTCAGGACGGGGAAGAAAGCTTTCTGCAGGCCGCCGCGAAAATGCTGGATGACGAAGCGCAAGTGCTGTCGGATCAGATTGGGCGTATGCCTGAATCCCGCATGTTGTTGATGGCCGGTCTGATGTTGGCTGACAAAACAGCTGCGACTGACGACAAGGTCAAAGCGCTTGAGGCGAAACTGGCGGAAACCGAGGCTGAGCTTCAAACGCTACGCAGCGCGCCTGCACCTGAACCCGAACGGATCGAGGTCGCTGTCGTGCCGCCTTCGGTTACGGATACACTGGCCGAATTGGCTGCACGGGCCGAAGCCCTGGCATCAGATATCGAGGAAAAAGCAAAATGAAACGAGCATGCGGCTTGATCTGCGGGGCCGTGGCCCTTGTATGTGCGTCCAAGGCAATGGCCGAGATCGACATACTGACGGTGACGTTCAACTGCGAGAACGGTATTCCGCTGCCAGTGACCTATTTCAACGCATCGGACGGCTCGGGGGCCGCGGCAACGATGGTCGACAATTCTCTGGTCGCGATGCGTCAGGTCGAGAGCGGTTCGGGCATTCGGTACGAATCTGTGGATACGAACGGAACCTATATCCTGAGTTCAAAAGGGTGGAATGCCACGGTGAGCTTCCTGGCGACAAACGCCGCCAGTGAGCAGATCATTTTTCAAGATTGCTCCAGCCGTTAAGGCCGGGTCAGGCGTTAGCCTCACGGATTTTGTCGGCTGCGTCCTTGTTGTAGCCGACACCGTTTTCGTCAAACAACGTGTCCAATTCACCCGACAGGGTCATTTCAGTGATGATATCGCAACCACCGACAAACTCGCCTTTGACATAAAGCTGCGGTACGGTGGGCCAGTCCGAATAGTCCTTAATGCCTTGACGGACTGCATCGTCGGCCAGAACATTCACATCGGCATAATCCACGCCCATGTAGTTCAGCACACCTGCCACACGGGATGAGAAACCGCACTGAGGCATCTCTTTGGTGCCTTTCATATACAGCACCACGTCATTGGCTTTGACGGTTTCGTCGATCTGGGTTTTCACGTCGGTCATTTCGCGTTTCCTTTGCTCTTCGGCATCATAGCTTTGGCGTAGTCTTGCGTATCCTTGGGGATATGGGGCTCTGCCGAGCTAATTGCACTGTCATGTGATTTATAGGAGGACTGCAGGAGGTGTTTTCCCTGTCATGGCGGCGATCCTCGCCTCGTCTTGCGCCCAGTCTTTGATTTGTTCCGCGCCAACAGCGTGATGAGCAGAACAAAGACGGAAACCGCAATTGAGATTACAATCGCATGTTCCATCCTACTCCGGCACTTTGGTGGTCAGCGCCAGCGCGTGCAGGTCACCGTCCGGGCCGTCCATTTTGCCTTTCAGGGCCGCATAAACAGCGCGCTGTTGCTGGACGCGGTTCTTGCCGCGAAAGCTCTCGTCCACGACCATGGCGGACATGTGAACGCCATCGCTGCCGCCAACCTGAATTTCCGCGTTGGGAAAGCTCTCGCGCAGCAGGGTTTCAATCTCGTGGGCGCTCATCGGCATGTAGGTTTACTCCTGAAGGTCTTTCCCAAGATGTAGAGCGATGGGAAGGCGCGTGCAAGATGTGGAAGGTCTTTCAGATATGCAAATCCCGCACCGATCAGGGCGCGGGACTATTCCTTTGCAGAACGAGAAGTGAGATCAGGCGACCGCGGTGGCAAAGCTTTGGCGGAAAACCTCGGTCAATTCGGCCAGAGGGGCTTCGGAACTTCCGATTTTCACGCTATCTCCGGTGAAACGGCCAACCGAGGTCAATGGGACGCCGGCCTGACCAGCTGCAATCATCAGTGCTTCGGCCTGATCAAAGTTGCAGGCGATCAAATAACGGGCTTGATCTTCGCCGAACAGCACCTCGGTCGAGGCATCGTCGAGGTGAACGCCAACGCCCGCTGCTTCGGCCAGTTCAAACGCTGCAAGCGCCAGGCCACCGTCGCTCAGGTCGGTACAGGCCTTGATCATCTCGCGGTTGGCGCGGATGAAGTCGCCGTTGCGTTTCTCGGCCTCAAGATCCACGTGGGGCGCATCGCCTTCTTCGCGGTTGAACACCTCGACAAGAAGGGCGGACTGGCCCAGGTGGCCTTTGGTTTCGCCGATCACGAGGGCAACGTGACCTTCACGCACCTCGTTTCCGATAATCTCATCGGTGTGGTCGAGCAGGCCAACGGCACCAATGGTCGGGGTCGGCAAGATCGCCTGACCATCGGTCTCGTTGTAAAGTGAGACGTTGCCGGACACGATGGGCACATCCAGCGCGCCAACGGCGGCTCCGATGCCTTGAATCGCGCCAACGAACTGGCCCATGATCTCGGGCTTTTCAGGGTTGCCGAAATTCAGGTTGTCGGTTGTGGCCAGCGGTTTGGCCCCGACAGCGGTCAGGTTGCGATAAGCCTCTGCCACCGCTTGCTTACCACCTTCAACCGGGTTGGCGCGGACATAGCGCGGCGTCACGTCTGAGGTAAAGGCCAGCACCTTGTCGGTACCGTGAACACGGACCATACCGGCGCCCAGACCCGGGGTGCGGGCGCTGTCGGCCATAACCATGGTGTCATACTGCTCATACACCCACTGCTTGCCCGCATAGTTGGGCGAAGAGAGCAGGGCGCGCAGACCATCAATCGGGTCAATCTGCGGGACGTCGGCTAGTTCCTCAGCCTCAGGCGTCGCGACCCATGGGCGGTCATATTCCGGCGCGGTCGAGGAGAGCTTCGACAGGACCAGATCAGCCTTCACCTCTCCATTGTGCATGATCAGAAAACGGTCTTCGGCGATGGTTTCGCCGACGATGGCAAAGTCAAGGTCCCACTTTTCGAATACGGCGCGGGCTTCGGCCTCCAGCTCGGGCTTCAGAACCATCAGCATGCGTTCCTGTGACTCGGAAAGCATCATTTCATAAGCTGTCATGTTCTCTTCGCGCTGCGGGACGTTTTCGAGGTCCAAACGGACACCCAGACCACCCTTGTCGCCCATCTCAACGGCCGAGCAGGTCAGGCCTGCCGCGCCCATGTCTTGGATCGAGATTACAGCGCCGGTTTTCATCAGCTCCAGCGTCGCCTCCATCAGGCGCTTTTCGGTGAAGGGGTCGCCGACCTGAACGGTGGGGCGTTTCTCTTCGATGGTATCGTCGAACTCAGCCGAGGCCATGGTCGCACCACCAACGCCGTCACGTCCGGTTTTGGCACCGAGGTAAACGACGGGCATGCCGACGCCAGAGGCCGCCGAGTAGAAGATTTTGTCGCTATCAGCCAAACCTGCAGCGAACGCATTCACAAGGCAGTTGCCGTTATAGGCCGGGTGGAAGCGAACCTCACCTCCGACACAGGGCACACCGAAGCAGTTGCCATAGCCGCCGATGCCTTCGACCACGCCGTTGACCAGTTGGCGGGTCTTGTGGTGACCGGGCTCACCAAAGGACAGGGCGTTCATCGAGGCAATCGGGCGCGCGCCCATGGTGAAGACGTCGCGCAGAATGCCGCCAACGCCGGTTGCCGCACCCTGATAGGGTTCGATGTAAGACGGGTGGTTGTGGCTTTCCATCTTGAAAACAACTGCTTGCCCGTCACCGATATCAACAACGCCTGCGTTCTCACCCGGTCCGCAAATGACCTGAGGACCAGACGTTGGCAGGGTGCGCAGCCATTTCTTGGAGGATTTATAAGAGCAATGCTCGTTCCACATGGCCGAGAAAATGCCAAGCTCGGTGAATGTCGGCTCACGCCCGATGATCTCGAGGATCATGTCGTATTCCTCGGGCTTCAACCCGTGGGCGGCAATCAGATCAGGTGTGATGGCTGGCTCTTGCATCCTGTTTCGGTCCCCGAGATGGCAATGTTTGGCGCCTTTTAGGGGAAGGGACCGCCGGGGGGAAGAGAAAAGGCACTTTCCGCGCGCTGTCCTGTTGCAAACCGGACAAAGGTGCAAATTGCGGGGATCGGACAGAGCCACAAATAGGGTTCCGGCACGCGACAGAGACAGCCGCGTGCCGGATGAGTTTACTTCTGCTGGTCCTGTTGCTGCGCCTGCTGCGCGACGGCACCAGCGGCAGCGCCAACGGCTGCTTTTTGGTCTTCACTCAGGTGTTCCGCATCATCCAGACCGGGAATGGCGACACGCACTTCGCGGCGTGCGAAGTCGATGCCGTTTTCTTTGAAGGCGGCTTTGACGCGGTTGAAGATCTCTTTGCGCAGGGTGAACTGCTTGCCGGGTTTGGCCATGAACTTGCCCCGGATGATCATGCCGACATCGTCAAAGTCGAACACACCCTGAGACTTGAACGGCTGCAGGAAGCCATCCTTGTGGGTCTCGTCCTCCATCATCTCGGCGCCGATCTTCTTAAAGATCTTCTTCACCTTGTTGGGATCGGTGTCGAACGGCACGGTGAATTTTAGCTTCATGATGACCCAGTCGCGGCTGTAATTGGTCAGTTTCTGAATCTCACCATATGGAATGGTGTGCACCGGCCCGCGATGGTGACGCAGTTGCATGGAGCGGATCGAGATCTTCTCGACTGTCCCGGTGGTGCCTCCCACATCGACATACTCACCAACGCGGAATGCATCATCGATCAGGAAGAAAATGCCGCCAACGATGTCGGATACCAGCTTTTGCGCGCCGAAACCGATGGCCAGACCCAGGATACCTGCACCAGCCAGAAGTGGCGTGATGTCGAGCCCAAGGGCGCCCAATG
Source organism: Ruegeria sp. BG11 (assembly GCF_056538565.1). Lineage (NCBI taxonomy): Bacteria > Pseudomonadati > Pseudomonadota > Alphaproteobacteria > Rhodobacterales > Roseobacteraceae > Ruegeria > Ruegeria sp. BG11. Next base: position 55,343 of record NZ_JBQFTH010000001.1, read on the forward strand.
CCAGCAAAACGAAGATCACGGCAATCGCCACCTGAGCCGTTACTCGCAGCAGCGGCAGAACCGTTGCCAGACGCGAGCCACCAGCACCGCCGCCTTCGCCAGCTTCTTCGTCCGGGCTTTGCGCGGCGGTCATCTCTTTCGCCAGTCGGCGGTTGATCCAGAGCGAGACGACCTCATTGAGGATGTAGCCAACGGCGATGATGATGAAGAACTGCACCAGTTTGCTACCTGAATCCGCATCCCCACCAGCGATTTCCTGCAGATCGAGATCCCATGCGTTGGCGATCATCAGGATGACCAGAATACCGGCCAGAACCCGACCGATACGGATGTAGCTGCGCTTGGTTGATTTATAGGCGCGTTCGGCCACCGAACCTTCGCCCTGCATCGGAGGTTGCAGATGACGGACAAGTCCTCGGATAAGAGTGTCGAGCGCCGGGGCGATCAACAGCCAGAACATGGTGGTGAAATGCGCCCCCTGAACCAGCAGAGCCAGCGATGCCGGGTTACGCTGCGCCACCAGAAACTCGACCAGAAGCCAAGTCGCTGCCGAGACCGCGATGGCGAAGTACGGGTAATAATGTGCCACTTCCTCGTCGAACTTGGTGTGGTCCGGGTCAGTTCCCAGCATCATCTGCGAAAGACCTTCGCGCGCTTTCCATGCGATCAAGCCAATATAAATGTGGATGCCTGCGTTCAGCCAGAAGCCGATACGCGTATCATCCCCTGTGATGCCGTTCAGGTTGTTGAAGTGCAGCAGGAACAGGGTGAAACCGATCAGGATCAGCAGCCCGATCAGGTTGCGATGCAGATACTTCGCCCAGTGATCGTCGATATTGACCAGACGGTAATGCGGCTTGTTCGGGGCCAGTACAAAGCGCGAGGCGGCGGCACCCAGCCGTGGCACCCAGATCAGGTAGAACACAAACGGCCCGGCATAGGTGATTTGTTCGGGCGTAAGCAGGCCGCGCCCAACCGCGCGGATGACCACGTAAAAAACTACAAGCCCCGCGATTTCCCGACAGAAACGACCGAAAAGATAGCGGGCAGCGCCCCAGAGATCGCCTTCGGCTTCGGCCTCGGTCTGGACATGCCAGCGGCGGGTCAGAATCTCGAACAGTTTTTCGGCGATGAAGCCCACAACCAGAACACTAGCAACCAGCCCCATCAGAACCAACGCACCGAATGAGGTGAAAGTGGTCGCAAAATTCTTGATGGCGGTGGCTTGCGCGCTGAAGAGATTGGGGACGGTCGTTATGACATGCGTCCACGAGGCGACCATTTCGCTCCAGACTTCATTCAACTCGGTAATCGGATCCTCGCGATCCTCTGCAGCGGCTGCGTTTTTCTCTGCCACCGCGTCCAGACGCTCTAACAGGATCGAGCGGACCTGATCATCCGACATACGGGCGACCAGATCGTCCACTTGTTCCGGTGTCAGGTCCTCGGGAATGTCGACGGTGGCAGGCGCGCTGGAGGTCGACGTGCCCGCAACTTGGGCATGCAGAGGGCCAACTAGTAAAAATAGTGAAAAAATCGCCGCCAGAAAGCGGAGGGGGCTAATCATGGTTCTGTCCTCGAACACGAATTTTTAACGTTTTCTCGGATCATAGGCAGGTGTCGGTGATTTTCCCAGAAATTTCATCGCTCTGGATTGTGAGATTGAAGAAAACTAAAAAATGAATCTGGGAGAAGTCAAAAAAAAAGGCCGAGCACTAAGCTCGGCCATAGTCCAACAGGGAGGTATGAAGATGATGAGCGTTTCAGCATCACCGCCTTCGAGTGCTCATTTAGGGGTCGGTTTGTGAACGTTCAAGAAGTTTTAATCTGATCGTTCAGCATTGCTGCTATGCTGCGAGTGCATAGCTAGAGTTTACCCATCATTTTCAGCTGCTTGCGTTGCGCGATGATCTCGTCCTGAACGAAGTCGCGGAATGCTCCGACCCGCTTGGAATGGCGCAATTCTTCCGGGTAGGCGAGGTAAACGGGAACGTCCGCGTTTTCGATTTCCGACAAGATCGGAACGAGGTGCGGGAAGTCCTGCGTCACGTAGTCGGGCAGGACGCCAATTCCCAGGTTGTGCAACACGCCCTGAAGCACGCCGAAATAATTGTTCACTGTCAGCAGGGACCCCGGATTGAAGGTCATCAGATGGCGCACCATCGCCGCGCTTGCGCCCACCTGCGGGGCCGACGGGGTCTGGCTGATCAGACGGTGTTCCTTGATCTCGTCCAGCGATTTCAGCATCCCGCCATGGGATTCCAGATACTCCTGCGTTGCATAGAGCTTCATCTGAACGGTCATCAGGCGTTTGCGGATCAGATCGGCCTGGCTGGGCTCTTTCATGCGGATGGCAACATCGGCCTCACGCATGGGCAGGTCCAGAACACGCTCCTCGAGCATCAAGTCGATGTTCAGATCAGGGTACTGTTCGTACAGTTTGGGCAGGCGCGGGGCGAGCCATAGGGTGCCGAAGCCGAAAGTGGTGGTCACGCGCAGGACGCCGAAGACTTCCTCCTCGCTGTCTCGAATGCGTGCGGCTGCGGCGTCCAAACGTTTGGACATGGCCGAGGTCGCATCAAACAGCAGCTCACCCTGTTCGGTCAGAATCAGGCCGCGGGCGTGGCGGTGGAAAAGGGTTGCGTCGAGCGATTCTTCAAGCGCGCGGATCTGACGGCTCACGGCGGATTGAGATAAATTGAGCCTATCCCCCGCATGGGTCAGGCTGCCCGCATCGGCCACCGCGTGAAATATTCTAAGCTTGTCCCAATCCATCGCCGCAACTTTCGTTATCCTCGTGAAGCCCTATATGAAATAGGTAACAAGTTCCACAATCAAACCATGAAATCCTTGGGATTCAGGGGATAATGGCTATACAGGTCAATAATTATGACCTAAAATGCGTGAATATAAAGCACACTGATCTGACGAGGGGAGACGTCTGATGAGTCAGCCACATATAACGCTGAACGACCGCTTCGATCTTGAGAAATCACCCGTTCTTTTGAACGGAACGCAGGCGCTTGTGCGTCTGATGCTGATGCAGAAAGCCCGCGATCAACAGGCCGGGTTGAACACCGCCGGGCTGGTGACGGGCTATCGCGGTTCGCCTCTGGGTGCGGTGGATCAGCAGATGATGCGCGCCCAGCGTTATCTGGCTGAAAGCGATGTGACCTTTCAATACGGCTTGAACGAGGATCTGGCGGCCACCGCGCTTTGGGGCAGCCAGCAGGCAGGCCTCCGCGGCGATTGCCGGTATGACGGCGTCTTTGGTCTTTGGTACGGCAAAGGGCCGGGGGTTGACCGGTCGGGCGATGTGATGCGTCACGCCAATATGGCAGGAACTGCGCAACACGGCGGTGTGCTGATGGCGATGGGTGATGACCACACCGGCGAAAGCTCAACCGTGTTGCACCAATCGGAATGGTCTCTGGTCGATATGTATATGCCCGTGGTCAGCCCCGCAGGCGTGCAAGAGATTCTGGACTACGGCATTTACGGCTTTGCGCTCAGCCGGTTCGCGGGTGTCTGGGTTGGTCTGAAAACAATGAAGGACACGATCGAGGTGACCTCGGTCGTCGATGGCAGGCCGGATCGGATGGGCGTCGTGATCCCCGAATTCGACATGCCCGAGGGTGGGTTGAACATCCGTCTTGGCGATACGCCGCATCTGCAAGAGGCCCGCGTGATCGACTACAAGCGTTTCGCGGCCGAGACGTTCTCGCATGCCAACAAGCTGGACAAACGTGTCTGGGGCAAGCCGGGGGCCAAGATCGGGTTCGTTGCGGCGGGTAAAAACTGGCTGGACCTGACCCACGCGCTGTCTTTGCTGAACATTGATGAGGCCGAGGCGGAACGGCTGGGCATCACGACTTACAAGATCGGGCAGACGTTCCCGCTGGATATGGCCGGGTTCCATGATTGGGCTGAAGGACTGGACCTGATTGTGATCGTTGAAGAAAAACGCAAGCTGATCGAGGTGCAGGTCAAAGAGGCAATTTTTGACGACCGCCGGGGTCGCCGCGTTTATGGCTGGTATAAGGGCGGCGCCGGAACGCTGCATCGTGAGGAGTTGTTCCCCACACGCGGCGCATTGGACCCTATCATGATTGCCGAAAAGCTGGGTGACATCCTGATCGAAGAGGGACGTGAAACGGATGGCGTTCGCGCAGGCCTCGCCAAATTGTACGAGGCGCGACGGGCTGACAACGCACAAGAAATCGCGACGCGTTTGCCCTATTTCTGCTCGGGCTGTCCCCATAACAGCTCAACCAAAGTGCCCGAGGGCAGCCGCGCCTATGCAGGCATCGGATGCCACTACATGGTGCAGTGGATGGACCGCGAGACCACCGGTTTCACCCAGATGGGCGGCGAGGGCGCGAACTGGATTGGTGAGGCTCCGTTCTCGACCACCAAACACGTGTTCCAGAACCTGGGCGACGGGACGTATAACCACTCTGGCGTGCAGGCGATCCGGGCGGCGCTGTCGGCGGGCACAAACATCACCTTCAAAATCCTGTTTAACGATGCGGTTGCCATGACCGGCGGGCAGGGGAACGAAGGCGATCTGACGGCTGAAAGGATCGTGGCCGAGGTCAAGGCCATGGGCGTGCAGCACGTGGCTCTGGTCTATGATGAGAAGGAAGACGTGAACCTTGGGGCTCTGCCGACGGGTGTAGAGAGCTTTGAACGCGTTGAGTTGATGAAAGTGCAGGACCGCTTCCGCGAGACCGAGGGCGTCTCGGTCATCGTCTATGTCCAGACCTGCGCGGCCGAGAAACGCCGTCGCCGCAAGCGCGGTGAGTTCCCGGACCCGGACAAGCGCGTCTTCATCAATACCGATATTTGCGAAGGCTGCGGCGATTGCGGGGTTCAGTCGAACTGCGTCTCGATCGTGCCGAAAGAGACCGAACTGGGCCGCAAACGCGCGATTGATCAATCCAGCTGCAACAAGGATTTCTCGTGCCTGAACGGGTTCTGTCCGTCCTTTGTCACTTTGGAAGGGGCAAAGATCCGGAAAGAGGCGACCAAACAGCTTGATTTGCCCGATCTTCCTATACCCGATCTGCCGCAGATCAATGGCACGCATAACGTGGTTATCACCGGGATTGGCGGCACAGGCGTCGTGACCCTCGGGGCGATTCTGGCGCAAGCGGCACAGATTGACGGCAAAGGCGCGGGTATGATGGAGATGGCCGGCCTCGCCCAAAAAGGCGGCGCAGTTCACATCCATTGCCGTTTGGCGAACAAGCCAAAAGATATCAGCGCCATTCGCGTCGCAACCGGCGAAGCGCATGCGCTGATTGGCGGCGACCTTGTTGTTTCTGCCGGGGCCAAAACCCTGGGTCTGACACGGGTCGGACAGACCGGCGCAGTGGTCAATAACCACAGCACAGTGACCGGCGATTTTACCCGCGATACCGAATTCCGCATTCCGGGCGACCAGTTGGAGCTGGCGCTGAAAGCGCGGCTGAAAGACGGGGTGAGCCTGTTCGATGCGACCGATCTGGCCAAGATCGTGATGGGCGATTCGATCTACTCCAACATGATGGTCTTTGGCGCGGCATGGCAGCGCGGTACCCTGCCTGTCAGTCATGAGGCGATCATGACCGCGATAGAGCTGAACGGAACCGCCGTAGAGCGCAACAAGCGGGCCTTTGACGTGGGTCGCTGGGCGGTTCTGCACCCGGAGGAGGTAGAGGCGATGCTGGCCCCTTCCGTCTCGGAATTGCCGAAGACCCTGGACCAAATGATCGACTTCCGAGCGCAGCACCTGACCAACTACCAGTCGGCTCGATTGGCGAAACGCTACCGCAAGCTAGTGGACGGTATTGCAGATGAAACGCTGCGCGAGGCAGTGGCAAAAGGCTATCACAAGCTGTTGTCGTACAAAGATGAATACGAAGTCGCGCGCCTGTTGCTCACCAGTCGGGAAAAGGCTGCTGCCGAGTTCGACGGCGATTTCAACATGACCTTCCATTTGGCCCCGCCGATTTTTGGTGGGGAGGGCAGCAATGGCAGACCGCGCAAGCGTGCCTTTGGAGAATGGATGCTTGGGCCTCTTAAGCTGTTGGCCAAGTTGAAAAGTTTGCGTGGCACACCTTTGGACATCTTCGGCTACTCGGCCGAGAGACGGATGGAACGCGCGCTGATCAAACAATACGAACAGGATATGAAAGAGGTACTGCCTCTGACAACGGAAGATACGCGGGAGGCGATTGTTGCACTGGCCCGTTTGCCACTGGATATCCGCGGTTTTGGCCCTGTTTTGTTGGAAAATGAGGCGAAAGCAGCCAAACGGCGCGAAGAACTTCTGGCAATGATCCGCAGTGGCGGGCCCGAGATGCGCGCTGCGGCGGAATGAGGCGTCACAAACCTGTCACCTTCGCTAGGCAAAATCTCCGCTTAACGTATAATGCAGGCAGTTCGTTCCGGAGTCTTCAGATGCCCTCGCGCCGTCATGTCGTTCGAGACATTTCTTATGCCCATTCCGCCGAAACCAAGGGCGGTCGGATGGTCATCAAGCTGATGGAAAACACCACAGGCCGCATGCGACTGATCAAGCGTGCGGACGGGTATGAACAAGACGTCGCCAAGGGGCGCGATTTTTGGGATGTCATGGTCGAACGCTACGGTCTGACGCTGGATGTTGCAGGTGGGGCGCTGTCGAATATTCCGAAGGACGGCCCTCTGATCCTGATTGCCAATCACCCCTACGGCATTCTGGACGGTTTGATGATGGGGCATATCCTGTCTGAAACGCGCGGTGATTTCCGGATTCTGGCAAATCGTGTGTTTCGCAAGGCAGAAGATCTGAACCGCATCGTCCTGCCAATCTCATTTGATGAGACGAAAGAGGCGATGAAGCTGAACCTTGAAACCCGTAAGACCGCCTTGAACTATCTAGGCGACGGTGGGGCGATTGGGATCTTCCCCGGTGGCACCGTCAGCACAGCCCTCACGCCGTTCGACCACCCAATGGACCCCGGCTGGCGGGGCTTTACCGCGCGGATGGTCGCCAAATCGAACGCCACCGTGGTGCCGGTCTTCTTTGACGGCCATACCTCTCGTCTGTTCCAGATCGCCAGCCACTTGCACAACACCCTACGGATGGGATTGCTGATCAAGGAGTTCAAGAAACGCGTTGATACCCCTGTGAGGGTGGTGATTGGTGAGCCGATTGGTCGTGATGTTCTGGACCCACTCAGCAAGGATACGCGCAAGATGATGGATTTCCTGCGCAAAGCCACGTATGAGCTGTCTCCGACACCGCTGAAGTCTTTTGACTACGGCTATGAATTTGAGGAACGGCATCGCGCCTGAAGGGTTAATGGCAGTAGGTATCTTTGATTCCGGTTTGGGCGGTTTGACCGTCCTGAACGCCGCGCAGCAACGGCTGCCCGACGTGGATTTCCTGTATTACGCGGACAGTGCGCATGCGCCGTATGGCGTGCGCGATGCCGAGGATATCTATCAGCTAACCCGCAAGGCGGTTTACGACCTGTGGGATCGCGGCTGCAATCTGGTGATTCTGGCCTGCAATACCGCCAGCGCGGCTGCCCTGCGTCGGATGCAGGAGGAAGGCGTGCCGGAAGGCAAACGGGTTCTGGGCGTCTTTGTCCCTCTGATCGAGGCGCTGACCGAGCGGCAATGGGGTGACAACTCGCCTCCACGGGAAGTGGCGGTCAAGCATGTGGCCTTGTTTGCAACGCCCGCCACAGTCTCCAGCCGCGCCTTCCAACGGGAACTGGCGTTCCGCGCGATTGGTGTGGATGTCGAGGCACAGGCCTGTGGCGGCGTGGTCGATGCCATTGAAGACGGTGATTTGATTCTGGCCGAAGCGCTGGTGCGCAGCCATGTGGATGCGTTGAAACGCAAGATGCCCGAACCTCAAGCTGCCATTCTGGGCTGCACGCACTACCCATTGATGGCTGAGACGTTTCAGGCCGCTCTGGGTGCGGATGTTCAGGTGTTCAGCCAGGGCGATCTGGTGGCCGAAAGCCTGGCCGATTATCTGCAACGCCACCCGACCATGCTGGGTGAGGGAGAAGGCGGCTACCTAACCACCGGCAAGCCCGGTTTTGTCAGCGATCGGGCAACGCAGTTCCTCCGACGACAAATCTCGTTTGAGGCGGCCTGATTTAGGTCAAGGACGCCACCCCTCCGATTTTCTAAATCCAAGACCGTCACAGTGGCGGTCATGATATGTGACACATGCAAAGAAGAGGTCTGACATGACCCATAAAATCGCAATTCTGGGCGCCTCAGGCTATACTGGCGCTGAACTGGTGCGGCTGATCGCCGAGCACCCGAACATGGATATCGTTGCGCTGGCGGCGGAACGTAAGGCGGGCCTGTCGATGGCTCAGGTCTTCCCGCATCTGCGCCACATGAACCTGCCGGATCTGTGTAAGATTTCTGAAATCGACTTTTCCCAGATCGACCTGTGTTTCTGCGCTTTGCCGCATAAAACCAGTCAGGAAGTAATCCGGGACCTACCGAAGAATCTGAAGATCATCGACCTTTCAGCCGATTTCCGGCTGCAGGACGCGGATGAGTACGAAAAATGGTACGGAAACCCGCATAGCGCGTTGGAGCAGCAGGAAGAGGCTGTTTATGGCCTGACCGAGTTCTATCGGGAAGACATCCGGATGGCACGACTGGTGGCGGGTACGGGCTGCAACGCGGCGACCGGGCAATATGTGCTGCGGCCGCTGATTTCAGCCGGTGTGATTGATCTGGACGACATCATCCTCGATCTGAAATGCGCCGTGTCGGGCGCTGGCCGGTCGTTGAAAGAAAACCTGCTGCATGCCGAGCTGAGCGAAGGCGCGAATGCCTATGCCATAGGTGGTGCGCATCGTCATTTGGGAGAGTTCGATCAGGAGTTTTCAAAACTGGCCAGTCGTACGGTGCATATCCAATTCACGCCGCACCTGATCCCGGCAAACAGGGGTATTCTGGCGACCTCCTACGTGAAGGGCGACCCGCAGAGCGTTTTTGATACGCTGGCAAAAGCCTATGCTGACGAGCCTTTTATTGAGGTTCTGCCGACGGGCGAGGCGCCCTCGACCCACCATGTGCGGGGATCGAATTTCTGCCACATAGGTGTTGTTGCGGACCGGATTGAACGGCGCGCGATTGTGATCGCCGCTTTGGATAACCTGACAAAAGGTAGCAGCGGGCAGGCCTTGCAGAATGCCAACCTGATGTTAGGTGAGGATGAAACCCGAGGGCTGATGATGGCCCCCTTGTTCCCGTGAGGACGGTATGAAAACGCTCAAGAAACGTCGTCGAGTTCAGATCATTTTGGTGGCCGTGGCGGCCCTGGCGGTGTCGACGGCGTTGATTGGGTATGCAATGCGCGATGGCATCAACTTCTTCCGCTCGCCCAGCCAAGTGATCGCCGAGCCGCCTTCGCCGACCGAGGTGTTTCGTATTGGTGGTCTGGTCGAAGAGGGCTCGATCGTCCGGGGGCAGGGTGAAACGGTGCGCTTTGTAGTCACTGATGGCGGAGAGAGCGTTCCGGTGGCGTTTACCGGGGTTCTGCCGGATCTGTTTTCGGAAAATGAGGGTATGGTTGGGACGGGTCGCTATGTGAACGGTGTGTTTGAAGCGACTGAAATTCTTGCAAAACACGATGAGACCTATATGCCGAAAGAGGTCATGGACGCCTTGAAGGAACAGGGCGTTTACAAAGATCCCGGCGAAAGCTGAACGCAGCTGCGCTGCGTGCCTCCGGCGGAGGTATTTTTGAACAGAAGAAGAAGGGGCGTTGCGTGCGGATGGCAGGCGGCGCTCTGTTTCGTTTGGGGTTGTTAAGGAGTTTGCAGGATCGTTCCCTCGACTGATGCAGGTGGGGGTCGTGATGCAGACTGTTCAACAGATTGCCGAAGAGATTGTGCGTCGGGAAGGCGGGTTTGTGGATGATCCGGATGATCCGGGAGGAGCCACCAATTTCGGCGTGACCATTCACACGATGCGGCGTTTGGGGCTGGATTTGACACGGGACGGGGTGGTTGATGTCGCCGATGTTCGAGCGCTCAGCAGCGCGCAGGCGGTTGATATCTTTGTGCAGCATTATTTTGAGAAACCGGGGATCGCCGCTTTGCCCGAGGCGCTGCAGGCCAGTGTGTTCGACATGTATGTAAACGCGGGCGCGCAGGCGGTGCGCATTTTGCAATCGCTTTTGGTGAAGATGGGTTTTTCTGTTGTGGTGGACGGGGTTATCGGCCCGCAGACCATCGGCGCCAGTCAGGACGCGGCGCGCCCGAATCCGGTTCAGTTGCGGGACGCCTATGGGGTGGCGCGGCGGAATTATTACTTTCGGCTCGCAGATCGGCGGCCTGCATCGCGAAAGTATGCCCGTACCTGTGCAGGCGGGAAAGGCGGTTGGATCAGGCGGGCGGAAGAATTCCTGTCGGATCGCTATCACCTGAGCAATGAGGCGTTTCAGAGGAGGGTTTCGGGATGGGATTGATCTCGGGCGTTTTGGGGTTCTTGTTCGGTGGCGGGCGCAACGTGGTGCGCGAAACCGCAGAGGTTTTTCGGGAGAACGCCGATGCGGGTGCCCAGCGTCGGTTGGTGGCGCAAACTCAGGCCATGACGCAGTTCGGAGCCGAGTTTCAAAGGCCGCCCAAAGGCATGTTCGACCGGTTTATGGACGGGTTGAACCGTCTTCCGCGTCCGGCCTTGGCGTTGGGAACGTTGGGCTTGTTTGCTGCCGCCATGATCGATCCGATCTGGTTTTCGGCGCGAATGCAGGGGATTGCGCTGGTGCCAGAACCTTTGTGGTGGTTGTTGGGCGTTATTGTCTCGTTCTATTTTGGGGCACGGCATCAGGCGAAATCGCAGGATTTGCAACGCGAGATCTCGGCCGTGATGGCGCGGACTCCGACAGTTCTGGCCAACCTTGATGCGCTTGGAAATATGCGCAGCGACCGACCCGGTGCGGCAGATACGGGGCCGGATGCGCGCTTGTCACAAGAGAGCCTGCTGGCCGACGCGAACCCGGCTTTAGAGGATTGGCGACGCGAAAGGGGCTGAGTTGCGACACTATGTGCCCCGAAATCAAACGAAAGTGGTTGGCGATTGCAGTGCCTCCGGCATATATCCTGCCCTATGGTTACAGAGCTAGGTCACTTCGCGCTAATCCTCGCCTTTTTCGTCGCTATCGTGCAAAGCGTGGTGCCCCTTATCGGGGCATCGAAACGCTGGGCTGGATGGATGGCGTTTGCGGAACCGGCGGCAATCTCACAATTCCTGCTGACGGCTTTCTCCTTCGGAGCGCTGGTTTGGGCGTTCACCACGTCTGATTTCTCGCTGAGGATCGTGGTTGAGAACAGCCATTCGGCGAAGCCGATGATCTATAAGATCAGTGGGACATGGGGGAACCACGAAGGCTCGATGCTGTTGTGGGTGTTGATTGTGACCCTGTTCGGCGCAATGGCCGCGTTTTTTGGCGCTGGCCTGCCGCCGACGCTGAAAGCGCGCGTGTTGGCTGTGCAGTCGGCTGTGGCCGTGGCGTTTTTTGCCTTTATCCTGTTTACCTCGAACCCTTTTGATCGTCTGGCGATTGCTCCGTTCGATGGGCGCGACCTGAACCCGCTATTGCAAGATCCGGGCTTGGCGTTCCACCCGCCGTTTCTTTATCTGGGCTATGTCGGCCTGAGCATGGCGTTCAGCTTCGCCGTGGCCGCGTTGATCGAGGGCCGTATTGATGCGGCCTGGGGCCGGTGGGTCCGGCCGTGGACGCTTGCCGCCTGGGTGTTTCTGACCATCGGGATCGCGCTGGGGTCGTGGTGGGCCTATTATGAGCTGGGCTGGGGCGGCTTCTGGTTCTGGGATCCGGTCGAGAATGCCTCTTTCATGCCATGGCTGCTGGCGGCTGCATTGTTGCACTCGGCCATTGTCGTGGAGAAGCGCGAGGCGCTGAAGAGCTGGACAATCCTGCTGGCGATCATCGCCTTCGGGTTCTCGCTGATCGGGACATTCATTGTACGCTCGGGGCTTCTGACCTCGGTCCATGCCTTCGCGACAGATCCAGAGCGGGGCGTGTTCATTCTGTTGATCCTTGTGTTCTTTATCGGCGGTGCGCTGACGCTGTTTGCGGCGCGGGCGCAGGCGATGGAGGCGAAGGGCGTCTTTGGCATGGTCAGCCGCGAAAGTGCGCTGGTCGTGAACAATGTGCTTCTGGCCGTCAGTTGCTTTGTTGTATTCGTCGGTACCATGTGGCCGATGGTGGCCGAGATGATGTTTGACCGGAAACTCTCGGTCGGACCTCCGTTCTTTAACACGGCCTTCACGCCGTTCATGGTACTGTTAGGGCTGGTCCTGCCGGTTGGCGCGATGTTGCCGTGGAAGCGCGGCAAACTGGGTAAAACAGCATGGTCGCTTCGTTATGCGTTTGTGCTGGCCGTCGCCCTTGGTGTGCTGGTTTGGGCGATGCAGACGGGACGCAGTGCTTTGGGACCCGTGGGTCTGTTTCTGGGCGCATGGATCACCTTCGGCGCCGTTCTTGATTTATGGAGCCGGACGGGACGCAAAGGCAGTCTGAAACGCTTGTTCCGCCTGCCCGGGGCCGATTGGGGCAAGGCGGTTGCCCACACGGGTCTGGGTGTGACCATCTTCGCCATCGCCGGTCTGACCGCGTGGGAGGTTGAGGATATCCGCGTCGCCCAGCCGGGGCAGCCCTTCGAGGTTGGCCAATTCACCCTGACACTTGAGGATGTCAATCGTGTGCAAGGGCCGAACTATTTCTCGACCATGGCGGATGTGAAGGTGGAGGCCAACGGGCGCATGATCGGGACGCTGCATCCCGAAAAACGCGACTATCCGGTTGCGCGTATGCCCACCACCGAGGCGGCGATTGACTACCGGGTCATGCGCGATCTCTATGTGGTGATCGGGGACCAACAGGCGGATGGAGGCTGGGTCTTGCGGACCTATATCAAACCCTTCGCCAACTGGATCTGGGCCGGATGTCTCATGATGGCATTGGGTGGCGTCCTCAGCCTCTGTGATCGTCGGTTCCGTGTAGCGGCTGGCGCACGCAAAGCCCCCTCTGCCGGAGTACCCGCAGAATGAAACGCCTGATCCTGATCCTTATGCTTTTGGCGGCACCGGGATTTGCTGTGCAACCGGACGAGGTGCTTGACGATCCGGTGCTGGAACAACGTGCCCGCGACCTTAGCACCGGATTGCGCTGTCTGGTCTGTCGAAACGAGAGCATCGACGAAAGCAACGCCGATCTGGCGCGCGACTTGCGCTTGCTGGTGCGTGAAAGGCTCGTGGCCGGGGATACGGATGAAGAGGCGATTGCCTTTATCGTCGACCGCTATGGTGAATATGTGCTGCTTAAGCCGACGGTTACAGGTTCGAACTTAATGCTGTGGCTGGCCGGGCCAATCATGTTGCTTATTGCCGCCGGTGTTGGCTTGGTCTTTCTGCGCAACCGGGCCAAGGCGCAAGCGTTGGGTGAAAGCGACGGGCTGAGCGACGCCGAAAAAGAGCGCCTGAGCCAAATTCTGAAGGACTGACGCGTGGTTCTGCTTTTCCTCGGCTTGTGAATACGGCAGTGTCCGCTCACGCACAGGCGCGAGGGAGAGCTTTAATGGACTACGAAACGATCCTGCTGGACATCAAGGACGGGCTTGCGGTGCTGACGCTGAACCGCCCCGACAAGATGAACGCGCTCACTACGCAAATGCGGGCCGAGATCACCCATGCGATGAAACACGCGGCCCGAAATGCGCGGTGCATCGTGTTGACCGGGGCCGGACCGGCCTTTTGTTCCGGGCAGGATCTGGGTGATGCGTCCTCGACCGGAAAGATCGACCTGGAACGCTCGCTGCGTGATGAATATGAGCCGATGCTCGAGACCATCCATGACAGCCCGGTGCCCACGATTGCCGCCGTCAACGGACCTGCAGCCGGGGCGGGGGCCAACGTTGCGCTCTGTGCCGATGTGGTGATCGCGACCGAGAGCGCCTATTTCCTGCAGGCCTTTTCCCGCATCGGCTTGCTTCCGGACGCTGGCGGTACATGGTTCATGCCGCGCCAGATGGGGCTGGCCAAGGCCATGGGGGCCGCGTTGTTTGCTGACAAGATCACCGCGCGTCAGGCCGATGATTGGGGGCTGATCTGGGAAGCGGTCGCCGATGATGCGTTTGATGCCCATTGGCGCAGCCGGGCCGCACATTTGGCCCAAGGTCCGACGGCGGCCTATGGCGCGATCAAACAGGCGCTCCGCGGTACCTACGAAAAGACCTTGCCACAGCAATTGGCGACCGAGGCGCATTTGCAAGGTGAATGTGGACGCTCGCGCGATTTTGCCGAAGGCGTGGTGGCCTTCATGGAAAAACGCCCCCCGAAATTCGAGGGGCGCTAACTCAGGCGCGGCGGCGGCGTCGGGCGCGGCGCTCAGGCGCGGCATCGTCGCCGGTGCCATCAGAGGCGGATGAGAACGGTCCAAGCGCATCGGTGATCTGATCAAGCGTCGGGCGCGCGCCACGTTCTGTGCTGTCCAGCGCTGCACGCATTTTCTCAAGATGGGCAGGCATGGTGCCACAGCAACCACCGATGATCTTTGCGCCAGCATCGCGGGCCATCACGGCATAGTCGGCCATCAGATCGGGCGTGCCGTCATAGTGGATGTGACCGTCGACATATTTCGGGATCCCCGCATTGCCTTTCGAGATCAAAGGCCGCTCGGTCCCTTGTGCGGTGAACCCAAGTACGGTGCGCAGAATATCCGACGCTCCGGTACCGCAATTCGCGCCAAACGCAATCGGAGGGTTGGGCAGCGTTTCGACCAACAGAGCCAGATCAGCCGAAGTGACTCCCATCATGGTGCGCCCGGCAGTGTCAAAGCTCATGGTACCGCACCAGGGCATATCGGCCAGCGCGAAGGCCTCGGCCGCGGCGCGGAATTCTTCGGGGGCGCTGATCGTTTCAACCCAAAGAACATCGACGCCGCCGTCTTTGAGGGCCTCGGCCTGCTCGTGAAACATCTCGACCGCCTCGGAATGCGACAGGCTTCCGACTGGCTCCATGATCTCACCGGTGGGACCGACCGAGCCGGCAACCACGATGGTGCGTCCGGATTTGTCCGCGACCTCACGCCCGAGTTCAGCGCCAATGCGGTTCAGCTCACCCACGCGGTTTTGCGCGTCATGCAGCTTGAGCCGGGCCGAGGTGCCGCCGAACGTATTGGTCAGAAACAGATCGCTGCCCGCATCGACCGAGCCCTGATACAGAGCGCGGATCTTGTCCGGCGCATCCACATTCCAAAGCTCGGGTGCGTCGCCCGATTGCAGACCCATGTTGAACAGATTGGTTCCGGTCGCACCATCGGCCAGAATGGCCTCTTTGGTCTCGAGAAGCTGGGTCAACGCGTTTGTCATGGGCTTGGTCCGACGTGTTTGGCGCAAAGCGCCCGTATGAATATGAGACGCCCCGTGTCTCATGACCGGGGCGTCAAATCAAATTCATATTACTCATGAAGATCATGAGGGGACCGGTGGCTTAGTCAGTCTCGCTCATGACCTGAGCTTTGGCTTCAGGCAAAAACTCGGCCATTTTGGCGCGGATTTCGTCATCCGAGGACAGACCGCCCAGATCGGCCGAGACCTTGCGCACGACATCTTCGTGGCCTGCCTCTTCCATATCGGCGATCACGACGGTTTTGGCGTAGTCTTCCGCGTCAGAGCCGGTTTTCCCCAGCTTTGCCGCCGCCCAGAGGCCCAGCAATTTGTTGCAGCGGGCCTGGGCCTTGAACTGCATCTCTTCGTCATGGGCAAACTTGGCTTCAAAGGCGTTTTCGCGTTCGTCGAACGTGGTCATTGTATTGGGACCTCATAGCGTGGACATTCCTCATCTAGATAAGAAACGAATTTCGGAATGTATAGCGAAAATGGGCTTTGCGCGACCAAATGCGCTGTGTTGCTGCACGCGGGACATGTGGACAGGTTCTGAGGGTGCGCAATACCTATGAGGAACCTTTCGAAAACGCATGGTCTGATGGAAAGCAACCAGACAACTTGCGGGTTGGGGCGGGCTGCTCTATGAGGGCCGCAGCCGCGCGATCTGCGCGTATTGCCGATATGGAAGGGGCCCCGATGGCGCGTCGCAAGAAAATCTACGAAGGCAAAGCCAAGATCCTGTATGAAGGCCCCGAGCCGGGCACCATCGTGCAGTACTTCAAGGATGACGCCACCGCGTTCAACGCTGAAAAGAAAGACGTGATCGACGGCAAAGGCGTTCTGAACAACCGCCTGTCCGAGTTCTTCATGAACGGCCTCACCCAGATCGGTGTTCCGAACCACTTCATCCGCCGCCTGAACATGCGCGAGCAGTTGGTGCGGAATTGCGAGATCGTCCCTCTGGAAGTGATCGTACGCAACTATGCCGCCGGTACGATGTCAAAACGTCTGGGCATTGCCGAGGGAACGCAGCTGCCGCGTCCGATCGTCGAGTACTGCTATAAAGACGACTCTCTGGGTGATCCGCTGGTCACCGAGGAACATATCGCGGCCTTTGGCTGGGCCAGCCAACAGGACATGGATGATATCCTCAGCCTCGCGCTGCGCGTGAACGACTTCATGAGCGGTGTGATGCTGGCCGTGGGCATTCGACTGGTCGATTTCAAAATCGAGATCGGCCGCGTATTCGACGGCGATTACCAGCGTCTGATCGTTGCTGATGAGATCAGCCCCGACAGCTGCCGCCTGTGGGATATCGAAACCGGCCAGAAGCTGGATAAGGATGTCTTCCGCCGTGATCTCGGCAACCTGACCGACGCTTACTCCGAGGTCGCGCGCCGCTTGGGTGTTCTGCCGCAAAGCAATGTGACCAAGCCCACGCTGATCAACTGATCTCGGTCTCTGCCTGACAGAAATGTAAAGCGCCGCCCCCGATTGGGCGGCGCTTTTCTTTTGAGGGCAGGGTATACCGTTCGACCCGAAACACCCGCGCGGTCCGATTTGAGGTACACCCTCTCGTAGCTTTTCAATCTTCGCCGCAAACAGGGTTGTCCCAAAGGCACAACCGCGCTATCCCCCGCGCAACGAAATGGGCCGGCGATCGTGGCCCTCAGGTGGAGTTGCGAAGATGAAGGCACGGGTGCATGTGATGCTCAAGAACGGGGTGCTGGACCCTCAGGGTGAGGCGGTCCGCCGCGCATTGGGTGCCATGGGCTTTGATCAGGTCGAAGGTGTGCGCCAGGGCAAGGTCATTGATCTGGAACTGGCCGAAGGCGCGACCGAGGCAGACGTGACTGAGATGTGCGAAAAGCTGTTGGCCAACACCGTCATCGAACGCTACGAGATCGAACTGGTCTGATTGGATGCGGGCAGCGCGTCTGATCACCTATCGCCAGCCGCTGGAGCTGACCACCATTCCCGACCCTGAACCGGCCGAGGATGGCGTTGTCGTCCGGGTACTGGCCTGTGGGGTCTGCCGGTCAGATTGGCATGCGTGGTCGGGTTCGGACCCGGATGTGATCCTGCCGATGACTCCTGGTCACGAATATTGCGGCGAGGTGGTTGCGGTGGGCAGCCGTGTCCGCCGTTGGAAAGTTGGTTATCGGGTGATTGCGCCTTTCATTCTGGCCTGCGGCCATTGCCAGGACTGTGCCCAAGGCAACCAAACCACCTGTGCAGATCAGGTCGTGCCGGGATTTACCTGTGATGGTGCTTTCGCCGAGTACATTGCGGTTGCGCATGCGGATGCCAATCTGACGGAATTGCCCGAGACACTCGCGCCCGAGATCGCGGCGGCGCTTGGATGTCGGGTCACGACCGCGTGGCAGGCGTTGGTTGGACGCGCGCAGTTGCAGGGCGGCGAATGGCTTGCCGTGTTCGGCGGTGGCGGAGTAGGCGTCTCAACCCTGTTGTTGGGCAAGGCGCTTGGCGCACGGGTGGTTGTCGTCGATATTTCGGAAGACAAGCTGAGCTACGCCAAATCTCTGGGCGCGGATGCGATTGTGAACGCGGCGACATGCGATGCGACTGAAGCAGTGAAAGATATCACTGGCGGTGGTGCCCATGTGGCGATCGAGGCGCTGGGGATTGAAGCCACGACCGTGGCGTCGATGCGGTCCTTGCGCAAACTTGGCCGAATGGTTCAGATCGGCATGCCTGCGGGCGATCATGCTGCTATGACGCTGCCGATGGATGTTCTCTATTCCGGTCAGCTCTCTGTATATGGAACACGAGGGATGCCCAGTTGGCGCTATCCATCGCTTCTGTCGTTGATCACGGGTTCGGATCTTGATCTCAGCCCGCTCGTGACACGACACGTATCTCTGAACCAGGTGAGTGAAGAACTCGCCGCTTTCGACGCTCCTGCGCCTCCGGGTGTGGCGGTTGTCACTGATTTTACTTGCTAGGAGGGTCCGCCATGCGCGCAGCCGTCATCGTATTCCCCGGATCGAACTGCGACCGGGACCTTGCCGTAGCCTTTGAACAGGCCGGCTTCGCCGTTGACATGGTCTGGCACAAGGATGCCGCGCTGCCCGAGGGTGTCGACATTGTCGGCGTTCCCGGTGGCTTCTCTTATGGCGACTATCTGCGCTGTGGGGCCATTGCGGCGCAATCTCCGATCTGCAAGGCCGTGGTCGATCATACCGAGCGTGGCGGCTATGCCGTTGGTATCTGTAACGGTTTCCAGATCCTGACTGAGACCGGGATTCTGCCCGGCGCGCTGCTGCGCAATGCCGGTCTGAAATACATCTGCAAAACGGTTGGCCTGAAGGTCGAAACCAGCGACAGCGCCTTTACCCAAGGCTACAATGCAGGCGACGTGATCGGCATTCCGATAGCGCATCACGACGGAAACTATTTCGCCGATGACGGCACCTTGTCCGCGCTGAAGGATCAGGACCGGATCGCGTTCACCTATACCGAGAATCCAAACGGCTCGGTCGGGGATATCGCGGGCATCTTGTCAGAAAACCGTCGCGTTCTTGGCATGATGCCGCACCCCGAACGCGCGGCGGATGAGGGGCATGGCGGCACAGACGGGACGGCATTGTTCCGCGCATTGTCCGGCGTTCTGGCCCCGGCGTGACTTGAGGTCGCCGCTCAGCACGCGTAACTTTCGGGAATGAGTTCAGGCCTTCACTCGATTAAGGACAAAATGACCCGTCCATTTCGCGGCGCCCCTTTGGGGTGGCGGCTACGTGTGGCTGTTATTCTTGTCCTTTTGACCGCTGTTGCGACGATCTGGGTGACGAACCGGTTGCTGACCGACCGTTTCACTGAGTCGACCCGCAACCGCGCCGAGCTGCGCCTAGCTTTATATTCCGGCAACCTCCTCAGCGAATTGCGACGCAACGCGATTGTGCCGCAGCTTCTGTCTCGGGACCCGACTCTGATCTCGGCGCTGCAATCCAGTGACTATCTGTTGTCCAGCCAACGGCTGATCTCTTTCGTTGAAGAGATCGGGGCAGCGTCCCTGATGCTGATGGACGGGGATGGCGTGACGGTGGCGGCTACTGACCGCAACCGACTGCTCGAAGGGCATCGCAATGCGCCATATTTTGTGGACGCAATCCGCTCGAACGCGACGATTTTCACGGTCAGCCCGCGCGAAACTGGCGACTACAGCTTTATCTATTCCCGCAGGATCGAGGCGAATTCCGAAATCCTCGGCGTGATCGTGGTTGAGGTCGACCTACAGAAATTCGAACGCGCCTGGGCCGGGATTTCTGATGCCGTGCTGGTGCGAGACAGCACCGGCAACATCATCCTGTCGACCGAGCCGCAATGGCGTGGGCTGGACGAAAGCTCGGCCATGCTGCGACAGACGCCGGAAAGTGCGATCCAGCGCGCGCTGCGGGCGACGGCCGATTGGTCTGCGTTGCCGCCGGATGGCTATCTGGAAGGTGAGGCCGTCATACGGCTTGAGACTCGCATTCCGTTCCGCGGTTGGCAGATGGCCTCATTCACCACTTACGACTCGATCCGTGAAAAGGTGAACAGCGTGCTGGCGCTGGAAATCATGGGCTTTGCGATTCTCCTGGCGGCAGCGTTCTATCTGCTCAGCCGTCGCGCCGCGTCGCGCGTGGTTTTGTTTCAACGCGAGTCGGCAGAGCTTCGCGCATTGAACGCGAGGCTGCAGCGGGAAATCGCTGAGCGCGAACGGGTTGAAAAGACGTTGGATTTGGCGGAACAGACGCTTGCGCAAAGCTCGAAACTGGCCGCCTTGGGTGAGATGTCGGCGGCGGTAAGCCATGAGCTTAATCAACCTCTGGCTGCAATGAAAACCTACCTTGCCGGGGCGCGTCTGCTGCTACGCAGAAACCGACCGGAAGAGGCCCTCGCCAGCTTTGGTCGCATTGATGGATTGATCGAGCGGATGGGCGCGATTACCAGGCAGCTAAAGTCTTACGCGCGGAAGGGGGCGGATGCGTTTTCGCCTGTAAACCTTGGCGAAGCGCTGGCCTCGTCGCTGTCGATGATGGAGCCTCAGCTGCGGCAGCGCCATGTGAAGATCACGCAGATCCTGCCCGAAGACCCTGTCGTTGTGATGGGGGACCGGATGCGGATCGAGCAGGTGATGGTCAACCTCTTGCGCAACGCGCTGGACGCCACCAAATCTGTAGCAGAGCCGGATGTTGAGATCATCCTGGCGGCGGGCGATATGGCGGTGCTGACCGTGCGCGACAACGGGTATGGTATTAAGGATATCGAGAGCCTGTTTGAGCCCTTCTACACCACCAAGCAGCCTGGTGACGGGGTCGGGCTGGGGCTTGCTATCTCGTCGGGGATCGTAAACGACCATGGCGGACGGCTAACCGCACGTAACGGCCAGAAGGGTGGCGCGGTCTTCGAGATGCAACTGCCACTGGGAAGCGACGGCCTCCAGGCCGCTGAATAACACGAGGGAATACTATGGCACAGGCCATGAAAATCGCCATTGTCGATGACGAACAGGACATGCGCCAGTCGATCAGCCAATGGCTGGCACTGTCGGGATATGACACCGAGACCTTTGCCAGCGCCGAAGATGCGCTCAAGGTTCTGGGGCCGGATTATCCGGGGATCGTAATCTCGGACATCAAGATGCCGGGCATGGATGGCATTCAATTGCTGAAAAAACTGATGGGGGCGGATAGCACGCTGCCCGTTATCATGATCACCGGCCACGGCGATGTGCCGATGGCGGTTGAGGCGATGCGCGTTGGCGCGTTTGATTTCCTTGAAAAGCCCTTTAACCCCGATCGTATGTCGGAACTGGCCAAACGCGCCAGCAACGCGCGGCGTCTGACGCTGGACAACCGGGCCCTACGGCGCGAGCTGTCCGGTGGTACCCAGATCATGAACAAACTGATCGGCGCCAGCCCGGTGATGGAGCGTCTGCGCGAAGATATCCTCGATCTGGGGCAGGCCGATGGTCATGTGCTGATCGACGGAGAGACAGGTACTGGCAAGACGCTGGTGGCGCACGCTCTGCACGCGGTAGGCAGCCGCGCGGGCAAGAAGTTCGTTCTGGTCTCCTGCGCGGCGCTGGAAGAAGAAGTGCTGTCGAAACGCCTGTTCGGCCCGATGATGCCCGAGGATGCGCTGCTTCCCGCGATTGAAGAGGCGCGTGGCGGGACTCTGGTTTTGGAAGATGTTGAAGCGTTGAGCGACACGTTGCAGGCCCGCTTGCTAAGCGTGATGAACGAGCAGGGCACCCCTGCGGAAACGCGGATCGTCGCGATCTCGAACCTGCAAGAAGCCGGTAAGACCTCCGAAGACGTTCTGCGCCCGGACCTGTTCTACCGTCTGGCCGCTCTGCGCATTACAATGCCGCCGCTGCGACAGCGCGGCGAGGATATCCTGACGCTTTTCACCCGTCTCAGTGAGCAATTTGCCGAGGAATACGGCTGTGACGCCCCTCAGGTCAGTGCGCAGGAAGCGGCGCAGCTGTTGCAGGCGCCGTGGCCCGGCAATGTGAGGCAGTTGATCAACATCGCCGAACGCGCGGTGCTGCAATCTCGACGTGGCTCGGGAACTATTGCGTCCTTGCTGATGTCCGATCACGAGGAAATGCAGCCGGTCATGACCACCGAGGGCAAACCGCTGAAGGAATACGTGGAAGCGTTCGAGCGGATGTTGATCGACAACACCATGCGTCGCCACAAGGGCTCAATCGCGTCGGTGATGGATGAGCTTTGCCTGCCGCGCCGGACTCTGAACGAAAAGATGGCCAAATACGGTCTGCAGCGGTCCGACTATCTTTAAGAACCATACAGGCGCTTATTCAACGCTCCGATCACTCAGGTGGTCGGGGCGTTTATTATGGTGAAAAGGCCTGCGCTGGGTTTTTGAACGTATCTTAAAGAGATTTTAACCCGTTATAGGGGAAATCTGTTATACTGCATTCACTTATCATTGATGCAGATTTGAATTTAGCAGTGGCGTTCCTAGGTTAAACACTCAAATACGTGGGTATTTGTTTGGCAAAAACCCGGCGGTTCGCCTGATTTGGAGACGTTTATGAAGCCCCTCTCAGCCCTTATTGTCGCTGCGACGATAGCGATAACCAGCCCGGCCTCGGCCGAGGACTGGACGGGGGCCTATGCGGGGTTCAGCTTTGGCTATGCGGATGCGGACGGGTCCGGCGGCGCGGGTGGCAACGATACCGTTTTCGGACCTCATGTCGGGTATGACCGCGATTTCGGCGCCTTCGTTCTGGGCGGTGAGCTGGAGTATAACCGGCTTTCTCTCAACCTTGGTCAGGATCAGGGCAGCGTAGACAGTATAACCCGGCTGAAGTTTCGCGGCGGGTATGATTTTGGCGCGGCAATGGGTTATGTCGTGGTCGGCGCTGCTCGTGTTGAAACCTCGGAAGAGAACGACACAGCGGCGGTTTATGGAATCGGCATTGCCTATCCCATCGGCGACAACTTCGTGATCAGTGGCGAAGCGTTGCGGCAGGATTTTGACGATGTCACACGCTCGGGCGGTGGGTTGGACACGAATATCTTCAACCTGCGGACAACGTTCCGGTTCTAAGCGCCTTCACTCAGCGGCTTGCTGACCTGCCACTTCGGATGCGAAGGCACAGATCGTCTTCAGAGCCGTTTCGAAACGATCGTCATCGACAGTCATGGCAACGCGGACGTGTCCTGCAGCGGCTGTACCGAAGCTCTCTCCGGGCATGACGGCAATTGCGTGTTTATCGAGAAGGGCATTTGCAAACCCCTCACCGGTCAGTCCGGTCGCACGGATATCCAACATCAGGTACATCGCGCCATCCGCGGGGACGAGGCCGATGGTATTCTGTTCGGCCAGCACCTCTAACGCGCAGGCCCGGCGACGACGGAAAGGGGCGGCGATTTCATCTTCGAGCGTTGTACCCGCGTTCAGGGCAAAGCTTGCGGCATCCTGAATGAAGCCTGGGACGCCATAGGTGGTGTGGGTGGCGAGATTGATGAGGTGGCTGATGACCTCTTCCGGGCCAATGATCCAGCCGCAACGTGATCCCGTCATGGCGTGGGATTTCGACATGGACCCGACGACCAGCGTGCGGTCGGCCATATCGGGCAGCGCGCGCGGAGACAGATGCGTGCCATTCCATATCTGTGTGTCGTAAACCTCATCCGAGATCAGCCACAGGTCGCGCTTCTGGCACAGCTTGGCGATGGCCTTCAGTGTCTCGGGTGAATAAACAACTCCGGTCGGGTTGTTCGGCGTGTTGATCAGCAATGACACAGCGCTATCGGCCTTGCCCTCGATCTGTTCTGCGCGAGGTTGAAACGCATCCTCAGCCGTGGTCTGAACCGCCCGAGCCACAGCTCCGGTTCCACGAATGGTGCCGGGATAGGTGGCATAGTAGGGGTCAAGGAACAGCCCGACATCGCCGGGGTTGCACACAGCCGTATGAGCCGCAAACAACCCTGCCTGTCCACCCGGAGTGATCAGGACATTGTTTCGGGTGGTTGATACTCCGGTCCGGGTCTGAACCCGTGCGGCGACCGTGTCGCGCAGCAGATCGGTGCCCGGCACCATGGCATAACCGGTGTGGCCGTCGCAGGCCGATCGGTTCATCGCATCCAGGATCGAGGTATCGGTGCCGATGTCATGTTCGCCAATTGTCAGCTGAGTCACGGCGTGGCCTTCGGCGACCATGCGACGCGCGCGATAGAACACATCCCACCCGTCGCTGCCGCCTCCGGTGATCTGCGTGATGCGATCTGACAGTTTCATGGTCTTGTCTCGGTTTGTCTTTGTGGCGACAGGGACAGAGCGCTAAGGGATTGTCAATCAGCTTCGCGCAGGAAGTGTGGCCTGAACCTTTTTCGTGAGCGATGCGCGCACCAGATCGTAAGAGGCGGCAAGGCGATACCGCATTTCGTCCTCATCCGCGTCAAAAGGCAGGCGAACCCAGCTGCGGTGGAAATATGGGGCTTTCACACCGACACCCGCATCGATCAGCATCTGCGCAGTTTCGATATCGGGTGTTTTGACCGAAACGCCATCATTCGCGATACCGATGCAG
The DNA here is from genome assembly GCF_056538565.1 of Ruegeria sp. BG11. Lineage (NCBI taxonomy): Bacteria > Pseudomonadati > Pseudomonadota > Alphaproteobacteria > Rhodobacterales > Roseobacteraceae > Ruegeria > Ruegeria sp. BG11. The sequence goes on from NZ_JBQFTH010000001.1 coordinate 79,832, forward strand.
GCGAACATCTTATCGCCGACCTTCCACGCATCATGGCCGCCGCCCCAGGGATCCGACCATTCGGCCCCCGGTAGGTCGCGGCAGATAGAGTTGACGAAATCCCGGCTCATGCGCGCAGAGTGCTGGAGAAGACGCTAGAACACAAGCCTTGGCTTGGCGCGTTACGCATGCTATGCCGAGCGCATGAACCGGATGACCTGCATCATTATCTGCTGCATTACCTGCTGAATTCTTCAAGCGGGCCGGTTTCTTTCGTTTTCATCCCTGAGACAAGTTGCTAAGCCCGCGCCAACGCGCAAGCTTTAGGAGCCCGAGTGATGACGACAATCAAGCTGCACAATACACGGACGCGGACGAAGGAAGACTTTGTTCCGATCGATTCCGATAACGTGCGGATGTATGTCTGTGGACCAACCGTCTATGACCGGGCCCATCTGGGCAATGCGCGGCCTGTGGTTGTGTTCGACACGCTCTATCGGTTGCTGCGCCATGTCTACGGTGCGGATCAGGTCACCTATGTGCGCAATTTCACCGACGTGGATGACAAGATCAACGCCACCGCTCTGACCCGCAAACAGGCCGGGGCCGAGGGGTCGTTGGAGCAGTTGGTGCAGGAACGGTCTGATGAGACCATCGGCTGGTATCTACATGACATGGGCGCGCTTGGGGCGTTGGAGCCGAACGCGATGCCGCGCGCGACCGAGTATATCGCGCAGATGATCGAGATGATCGAAGGGCTGATCGCGAAGGGTCATGCCTATGCCGCTGAAGGTCATGTGCTATTTGCTGTCGATAGCTGGAAGGCGGGGTACGGTAAGCTTTCCGGTCGGTCGGTCGATGACATGATTGCCGGCGCACGGGTTGAGGTTGCACCTTACAAAAAGAACCCGATGGATTTTGTTCTGTGGAAACCTTCGACCGATGAGCTACCGGGGTGGAATTCGCCTTGGGGTCGGGGCCGTCCGGGGTGGCATATCGAATGCTCGGCCATGAGTTATGAGTTACTAGGCGCGAGCTTTGACATTCATGGCGGTGGCAATGATCTCATGTTCCCACATCATGAAAACGAGATCGCTCAGAGCTGCTGCGCCCACCCGGAGAGCGAGTTCGCGCGTGTCTGGCTGCACAACGAGATGCTGCAGGTCGAAGGCAAGAAGATGTCCAAATCGCTGGGCAATTTCTTCACCGTGCATGATCTCTTGGAACAGGGCGTGCCGGGTGAGGTGATCCGCTTTGTTTTCCTGCAGACCCACTATCGCAAGCCGATGGACTGGACCGAGAAGAAGGCACGTGAGGCGGAGGCCACCTTACGCAAGTGGCGGGCGCTGACAGCGGGCATCGAGCCCGCCGCCAGCGCGGCGCCCTCGGTCATCGAGGCGCTGGCGGATGACTTGAACACGGCGGGTGCCATCGCAGAACTGCACCGTTTGGCTGCAGAAGGAGATGCGGCTGCTCTGCTGGCCAGCGCACAGGTTCTCGGGCTTTTGGGCGACGAAATGGGCGCTTGGGCCGAAGCGGCGGATCTGAGCACTTTCGCTTCCCGGCTGGCTGAAGCACGGGCCGAAGCGATGCAAAGCAAGGACTTCTCGGAAGTGGATCGTTTGAAATCCGCTTTTGTCGCTGCAGGTCTGGAAGTGCGCATGAGCAAAGAAGGCGTTGAATTGGTTCCGGCTGCGGGATTTGATGCGTCGAAACTGGAAGATGTTTGAAGGAAATCCGCGCGCCACGTGGAAAGATCGACTACTCTGGGCCAGCGGGAGCAAGCCATGACCAAGGAACGCCTCTATCTCTATGACACGACCCTGCGTGACGGGCAGCAGACGCAGGGTGTGCAGTTCTCGACGGCGGAGAAAGTGCAGATCGCACAGGCTTTGGACGCGCTTGGGGTGGACTATATCGAAGGCGGTTGGCCCGGTGCGAACCCGACAGATAGCGCGTTTTTCGAGGCCGCTCCAAAGACCTCGGCCCGGTTGACGGCCTTCGGGATGACCAAGCGCTCTGGAAGGTCGGCCGAGAATGACGATGTGCTTGCCGCCGTTATGAATGCGGGGACGCAGGCTGTCTGTTTGGTGGGCAAATCGCATGACTACCACGTAACCCATGCGCTTGGAATTTCGCTTGAAGAGAATGTCGAGAACGTCCGGGCCTCGGTCGCGCATCTCGTGGCGCAGGGGCGTGAGGCGCTGTTCGACGCCGAGCATTTCTTCGACGGCTACAAGGATAACCCGACCTATGCAACCGAGGTCTGCCGGGCAGCTTTGGACGCGGGCGCGCGTTGGGTGGTGTTGTGTGACACGAATGGCGGTGCTTTGCCATCCGAGGTCGGGCGCATCGTGTCCGAGTTGATCGCCGCAGGCCTGCCGGGGGATCGGCTGGGTATTCACACCCATAACGACACCGAAAACGCGGTGGCGTGTTCACTGGCGGCTGTTGATGCGGGCGCGCGCCAGATTCAGGGCACTCTGAACGGTTTGGGAGAACGCTGTGGCAATGCCAACCTGACCGCTCTGATCCCGACCTTGCTGTTGAAGGAACCCTATGCCTCGGGGTTCGAGATCGGTGTCAATCCTAAGGCTCTGGCCGGTCTGACGCGGGTGAGCCGGATGTTGGACGATATCCTGAACCGGGTGCCGAGCAAGCAGGCGGCTTACGTTGGGGCCTCGGCCTTTGCGCACAAGGCGGGGCTGCATGCGAGTGCGATCCTCAAGGATCCATCGACCTACGAACATATCGACCCGGCGACGGTAGGGAACACGCGGATCATCCCGATGTCGAACCAGGCCGGGCAATCGAACCTGCGCAAACGGCTGACCGACGCAGGCCTGATGGTTGAAAAGGGGGATCCCGCCCTTGGCCGTATCCTCGACCGGATCAAACAGCGCGAGGCTGAGGGGTATTCCTACGACACCGCTCAGGCGAGTTTTGAGCTGCTGGCGCGTGATGAGCTGGGGCAGATGCCCGAGTTCTTTGAGGTCAAGCGCTACAAGGTCACCGTTGAACGCCGCAAGAACAAATACAACAAAATGGTCAGCCTGTCGGAGGCCGTGGTTGTGGTGAAAGTGGACGGTGAAAAAAAGCTCTCGGTCAGTGAATCGTTGGATGATCAAGGCAGCGACCGAGGGCCGGTGAACGCGCTCTCCAAGGCGCTGGCGAAAGATCTGGGGCAGTATTCGCAGGTGCTGTCGGATATGCGGCTGGTGGATTTCAAGGTGCGGATCACCCAAGGCGGGACCGAGGCTGTAACGCGCGTCATCATCGACAGCGAAGACGGGCAGGGGCGGCATTGGTCGACCGTAGGTGTAAGTGCCAACATAGTTGACGCGTCGTTCGAAGCGCTGCTGGAGGCGATCCAGTGGAAACTGGTCCGCGATAGTGGGCATCGGAAAGCGGCGGCCGAGTGACTGCCGTCTTTTACGACGACGTAAAGGCTTGTGCGGCCCTTGTGCACAAGGCCGATCCGGACCGATTTCTTGCCACCATGGCCTCACCCGTCGAAGCACGGGCCGTTCTGTTTCCGATCTACGCGCTAAATGCCGAAGTTGCGCGCGCGCCGTGGGTTACGCAAGAGACGATGATTGCCGAAATGCGCTTGCAATGGTGGCGCGACGCTTTGCAAGAGATTGCCGAAGGGCAAGAGGTGCGGCGGCATGAGGTGGTGACCCCTCTGTCCAGGGTTTTGTCGCCACATCTGGCCGGTTTGCTGGATGAATACGTGGCTGTCAGGCGGTGGGATATCTACCGCGATCCGTTCGAAGATACCGAGCATTTCGAGAATTACATCGATCAAAGCGCTGGCACATTGTTGGTAGTAGCTGCGCAATCTCTCGGGGCAGCGGATGAGGGCGTTTTGCGCGATTTCGGCTACGCAGTCGGTGTGACAAACTGGTTTCGGGCCATTCCGGAGTTGGAGGCCCGAGGGCGGATTCCCTTGGTCGACGGCACTGAAGACGGAGTACGCGCGTTGGCAGACACTGCGTTGAGGCGGTTGAAGTCCGCGCGCAGCAGGCGATCTGAGGTTTCCCGCGCCGCTCGCCCGGCGCTTTATGCCGGATGGCAGGCCGAGTGGGCTTTGCGGAAGATTCTGGCCAATCCCGCACGGGTCGCACGCGGGGATCTGGCGCAGGGGGAACTCGGGCGCAGGATCTCTCTGATTTGGACGGCCAGCACGGGCCGTTGGTGATCAGGCGGTGTCCGGCTCGGCCGGGCGCATGACCAGCCACAACAGTGCGCCTCCGGCCAATGTGAGCAGGGGAACCATGGCAAGGTTCACAGCCGTCCATCCCTCGACCGGGGACCCACCCGAACAGTTCATCAACCCGCCCGAGGCCAGTGAGGCAAAGGTCACGCCGCCAAACACCAGAAGGTCGTTCATGCCCTGCATCCGGCCACGCTCGCTGACGTCATGAGAATCGGCCAGCATCGAAGTCGCGCCAATGAAGCCGAAGTTCCAACCGATCCCCAGCAGGATCAGAGCGACGAAGAAGTTGCCAAGCTCCACCCCTTGAAGGGCGACAACGCCTGCGGCGCCGAGAATGACAAGGCCGAGCGCTACGATCTTTTCGACGCCAAAACGGGCGATCAGGTGGCCGGTAAAGAAGCTGGGGATGTACATGGCGAGCACGTGGCCAGTCACCACATCTGCCGCATCATTGGCCGTGTATCCGCACCCGACAACAGCCAGAGGGGTCGAGGTCATTACGAGGTTCATCAGCGCGTAGGACACCATGGCGCAAATGATGGCGACGGCGATCCGAGGGGTCTTCAGCATCTCGATCCGCGACCGGCCTTTGGGGCTGTCTTCGCTCGCGCGTGGAGGTGTGGGGATGTCGAGAAAGAAGAACAGCGCCGAGCCGATGACGTTGATGCCGATCACCGCCAAATAGGTGCCCAGGAACGGAATGACATAGGCCGTTGAGGTCAGCTTGACGATCTGCGGGCCAATAATGGCAGCCGCCAACCCGCCCGCCATGACATAGGAAATCGCTTTGGGCCGAAACGCATCCGATGCGGTATCCGCTGCCGCAAAACGATAGAATCCGTGTGCGCTCATGTAGATGCCGGTCAGCAGGCTTCCGATCAGGAAGACCGGGAAAGAGCCCAGATACAGACCATATGCTCCGATCAAACCGCCAAGCGCACCGGCGGTTGTTCCGACCAGAAACCCGGCGCGGCGGCCCCAGCGCTGCATGATTGCAGAGATAGGCGTGGCCGCCAGCATCGATCCAAGAACGATCAGCGATATGGGCAGCGTCGCTAGGCAGGCGTTTGTGGCCAGCGATTGGCCGGCCAGCCCTCCGACAATGAACATCATCGGCATCTGCGCGCCCAGAACAGCTTGCGCTGCCACAAGTACGGCAACATTGCGCTTGGCCTGATAATCGTTCGGAGTTTCTGAAATCACAGTCATGACGCCATGCGTATCGGCGATCTGCGGCTTGCACAAGCGGGTTGCATACGCGGCAAAGCGCCCTAACGTGCAAGTGACTAAGAACACCGGAGCGCACATGTCCGTCGGACGCATCATCGAAACCAACGCCTGTGTATCCGAAGGGGCCGAGTGGCTGGCCCAATCCTGTCCGCGTATGGCCTACGCGATGGAACAGACGGGGCCGCTGCCTCTGCGTCGTAAACCGGATGGTTTTGCGCAGTTGTTGAGCGCAATCGTCAGTCAGCAGGTCAGCGTGGCCTCGGCCAATGCGATCTGGAAACGGATGCAGGACGCGAAATTGACCGGCCCGCGCAAGATCATGTGGGCGACAGATGAGGATTTGCGGGCCGTCGGGCTAAGCCGACAGAAGGTCCGCTATGCCCGTGCTCTGGCCGAAGCTCGTATTGATTACAAGGCGTTACGCGACGTGCCTGATGCAGAGGTCATCTCGACCCTGACCGAGGTGTCCGGCATCGGTGTCTGGACCGCCGAAATCTACGCCATGTTTTCGCTGGGCCGCGCCGACGTGATCGCGCCGGGTGATCTGGCCCTGCAAGAGGCGGCGCGGGTTCTCTACGACTTACCCAAACGTCCAACGGACAAGGAACTCAGGCAGATGTCCGAGGCATGGTCGCCCTGGCGGTCGGTTGCGGCGCGGGTTTTGTGGGCCTATTACCGGGTGGCCAAGCAAAGAGAAGGGATCAGATGACACGGGTTTTGAACGCGCTCAGGAAAGAGCCGGTTTCGGGCGACACACGCTCGGTCGTGGTGTTCGTACACGGCTATGGGGCGAACGGGGCCGATCTGTTGGGCCTTGCCGACCCACTGGGCGAGCATTTGCCCGACACGCTGTTCGTCGCCCCTGATGCGCCGGAACAAATCCCCGGAATGCCAAACGGGTTTCAGTGGTTCCCAATCCCGTGGATCGACGGCTCATCCGAGGAAGAATCCCGACGCGGCATGGAGATGGCAAGCGACGACTTCAACGCCTTTCTCGACGCGCTTATGGTGGACGAAGACGTGCTGCCCGAGCAGGTCGTTCTGTTCGGGTTCAGCCAAGGCACAATGATGAGCCTGCACGTAGCGCCGCGGCGTGAGGATCCGGTGGCGGGGATCGTTGCCTTTTCGGGTCGTTTGCTGGAGCCTGATTTGTTGCCGGACGAAACCGTCAGCCGGATGCCGATCCTGTTGGTCCATGGTGATGCGGATGACGTGGTGCCTCCGCAGTCTTTAGCCGAGGCGGCCGAAGCCCTGCAAGCGGCTGATTTCAAAGAGGTCTACGCCCATGTCATGAAAGGCACCGGCCACGGTATCGCGCCTGATGGTCTGAGCGTGGCGCTGGCTTTCATGCGCGACAAGCTGAGCCTTTAGGCATGATTGCGGTTCGCCCCATGATGCCGGAGGACGTGGCTGACGCCTGCCGCATCCTCAACGATATCATCGCCACAGGTGGGACAACCGCACACGAAATTCCGTTCTCGGAGGCGTTGTTCGCGCAGAGCTATTTGACCGGCGCCGACAAGATCTGTTGCCACGTTGCTTTGGACAGCCAAGGCACGGTGGCCGGGTTTCAGTGGTTGGGAACTCACGATGCCTTGCCCGAGGATTGCGCGGATATTGCCACCTTTACCCGGCGCAATCCTTCGTTGCGCGGCGCAGGGCGTGCGTTGTTTCAAGAAACCTCGAAAACTGCGGCGGCCGTGGGGTTCAAGGCGATCAACGCCACCATACGCGCGGACAATTCGCCGGGCCTTGGCTACTACGAAAAAATGGGGTTCGTTGACTATTCTGTGGACTATGGCCGCCCACTGCGGGATGGCACACCGATCAATCGAATTTCGAAACGCTTTGATCTTGGAAAGGGCAGAGCATGTTGATTGTCACTGGAACCGTCGAAATCTCGGCCGATCATGTGGACAAGGCGGCTGAGGCTGCAAGAGTGATGGTCGCAGAAACGGTGAAAGAGCCGGGCTGCCTGATCTATGAGTTCAGCCAGGTACTGGGCCATTCGAACCTCTTCCGGGTTTATGAAGAATGGCAGGATCAGGCGTCGCTGGAGGCGCATTTCGCGGCCCCACATATGGCGGCGTTCCAAGCCGTATTGGCTGAGGCCGGTGTGATCTCAAGTGAGATCTATCGCGTTGTGGGTGGGGAAAAGCAGCCCTTGCGCTGACGGTTTCAGACCCAAAGGTGCCCTTCGGCAAATTCAACTGAGTTGCCAGAAGGATCCCGCACGTAGAGGGATCGCGCGCCGTTTGGCCAATCGAACTCGGCATCCAGGGGGATGTTCCAATCCAGCAGATGCTTTCGCATTGCAGCCATCTCATCCCGCGTCAGGACTAGGCACACATGCCCTGGCCCAAGCGCGCCGTGCGGAGGGACAGGCAGGTCTGGGTTCAGAGGTGGCTGCTGGGTCTCTTCAGGATTGAATATCAGCAGAACAGAGGCTCCGACGCGATAAAACACGTGGCGGTCCTCAATGCGCTGTATCTTTTCCAGCCCCAGAACCTCACCGTAGAACCGTTCGGCGGCGTCCAGATTATCGACATAAAGTGCCGCTTCCAAGATGGCAGAGGGGGCCGGTATCTCGGGTGTCACCTTCATGCGGTTCAGTTTAGCCCGACCCGCGTGGTCTGTCACCGTCGGGGGCGTCGATCCCGTTTGCGCTGTGGAGTGGCCTGTATCTGCGGCATCGGCAGGCTGTCCCACTGGCCCGTCTTGAGCCCTTCCAGCGTCCAGTCTCCGATGCGACAGCGGATCAGGCGCAGGGTCGGCAGACCAACCGCCGCTGTCATCCGGCGCACCTGCCTGTTCTTGCCTTCGCGAATCGTCAGCTCGATCCAGCTGTCCGGCACGGTCTTGCGTTCGCGGATTGGAGGCGTACGGGGCCAGAGGTCTTCGGGCTCATCAATCTGGCGTACTTTGGCGGGGCGGGTCAGGCCATCTTTCAACTCGACCCCATCGCGCAGGGCCTTGAGGGCCGCTATATCCGGCTCGCCCTCGACCTGCACCCAATAGGTTTTGGCCATCTTGTGCTTGGGGTCTGATATCTGCGCCTGCAGCTTGCCATTGTCGGTCAGCAACATCAGCCCTTCGCTGTCACGGTCCAACCGACCGGCGGGATAGACGCCGGGCAGGTCGATGAAATCCGACAGGGCGCTGCGCGGCGACTCGGCGTTTGCGCGGTCGGTGAACTGCGGCAGCACGTCAAAAGGTTTGTTGAATCGAATGAACCAGCTCATACCTCCGCCATAGCCTGCAAAACACGCTGTGTGCAACCTGTGGATAACTGTCATCTGTCTGTTACGGATTCGGCTTACCCAGTCTGCGACATATTGTGGAAAATCAGGGCTTGTCAGAGTTTTAACACGATATATAGTTATCTTAAGGCCGGGGCGGGTGCTCCCCGCTCTGGTGTCACAAACGGGCAGCTGAGAGCGAGGAGCGATTCTGTGATGGACGGAGACTTCAGGACCGATTTTGTAAGAGAACCGGGTATGCTCAAACAGCATCCGGCCTTGGTTTTGAATGCCGATTACCGCCCTTTATCCTACTATCCCTTGTCTCTGTGGCCGTGGCAGGAGGCGGTCAAGGCGGCCTGGTTGGACAGGGTCGACATCGTGGCTGAATATGACGAAGTGGTCCGCAGCCCGAGCACCGAGATCCGAATACCGTCGGTGGTTGTCCTTAAAGACTATGTAAAACCCAGAAAGCGCGTGGCCTTCACGCGCTTTAATTTATTTCTGAGGGATGAGTTTCGCTGCCAGTATTGCGGAAGCCGGGACAACCTGACCTTTGACCACGTGGTGCCGCGCGCAGCCGGCGGTGTAACGAGCTGGCAGAACGTGGTTGCAGCATGCAGCCCATGCAACCTGCGCAAAGGCTCCAAATCGCTGCGTCAGGCGGGCATGAACCTCCGCAAGCCGCCGCGTCAGCCCGATGCAGAAGCCTTGCGCAATATCGGACGGAAATTCCCGCCGAACCACCTGCATGACAGCTGGATCGACTTCCTCTATTGGGACGCGGAACTGGACGAAGCTTAGGCCTTCGCCCGCCACGCGGCCAGCCAGAGCAGAACCAGAACCGCAGAAATGGCTGCGTTCCAACCGGCCATGGACAGGCCAAACATCTCCCACGGAATCTCATCGCAACGCACCAGCGGGGCGGCCATGATCTGGTTCATAAGTTCTTCTGCTGACAACCCTCCGATATCACCCGAGGTGCAGGTTGAGGGGCCTTCCCACCATCCTTGCTCGACACCCGCGTGAAAGAAGCCAATTCCGGCTGTGATCATCGCGGCCAAGGCTCCAATCAGCGGTAGCGGGTTGAGTTTTGGCAGCATCAAAGCCAAAGCGCCGATCACGACTGCAGCAACATGGGGATAGCGTTGCCAGATGCACATTTTGCACGGGGCGAGACCGCCAATATGCTGAAATCCCCATGCGCCCAACAACAGGGCCGCCGACCCTCCGGCTGCCAAGATCACGTAAGTTGATCGTTTTGTCATAGATATTTAACCGCCAGAAACCCACCAAACAGCAGGATGATGAAAAGGGTGAACATAAGCCCAAGACGCTTTTCGATGAAGTCCCGGATTGGCTCTCCGAACTTCCACAGCAGGCCTGCCACAAGGAAGAATCGCAATGCGCGTGCCAGAATGGATGTTGCGATGAAGGTGCCCAGTGGCATGCCAGTCCAGCCGGACATGATGGTGATCACCTTGTAGGGGAAGGGAGTCACACCGGCGGCCAGCACGGCCCAGAAGCCGAAATCGTTGAAGCGGGTGTTGAACTCTTCCATCGCGTCGGCCTTGCCCATGGATTCGAGAATGGGTTGTCCGATGCTTTCATAGGCAAAGGCGCCAATCGCATAGCCCAGCATACCGCCCAGAACCGAGGCCACCAGGGCCACGCCTGCAATCAGCCACGCCTTCGAGGGGCGCGCCAGAATCATCGGGATCATCAGGACATCGGGTGGGATTGGAAAGAATGAGCTTTCGATAAAAGCCACGACTGCAAGAGCCCATAGGGCATGAGGGTGCTCGGCCAGCCGAATGGTCCAGTCATACAGGGATCGCAGCATCACACTCTCACAGTCGCGTCTCAGGTCGTGACAGGCAAACCACGGGCGTGCGGAAGGGTCAACTGCCGCGCGGCCAACAATCGACGGGGCAGTGTGTTTTTGCCTCTGGACCTTCCCGGTTAGGGGCGCTAATCCAATGTCCGTGGCCCAAGTGGCGGAATGGTAGACGCAGGGGATTCAAAATCCCCCGGTAGTGATACCGTGCCGGTTCGAGTCCGGCCTTGGGTACCAAAGTAAAAACAGAGAGTTAGGGGAACCTGCTCTCTGTTTTTTCTTTTTCAGGTGATGTCTTGCCACGCATGTGCACCCTTATTGGGCGTTTAACCCGCGATCCCCTGAATAAAATGCGTTTAACCTCGCTGCGGGTCAAATGGCTTAGAAGCCGCCGCTCGATGGGGAAAGATTTGAAAACAACCTCATATCTGATGCGTGGGCCGTTCTGTTGAAGGGCTGGCCTTGACTTTCAGCGTATCTGAATGAAACCTCGGACCTGTTGGGAGATATCGGAAAATCTATACAGCTGGCCCTGTTGCAATGCGGATTGATCTGACCTATCGGCACAATCCCCAATGCGGGTCCCGGAAGGGAGGCGTCAGCCTTTTCCCGCCCAAGTCATAATAATGGGAGTTCTTAAATGAAAAACAGCAGCAAGCTTAGCCTCGGCGCGTTTGTGACCGCCGCAATGATGGCACCTGCCGCCTATGCGGAAGAGTTCATCACCATCGGTACAGGTGGCGTAACCGGCGTGTACTATCCCACCGGTGGTGCGATCTGCCGCCTGGTCAACAAAGGCCGCAAGGAACATGGCGTACGTTGCTCGGTCGAATCGACCGGCGGCTCGGTCTACAACATCAACACCATCCGCGAGGGTGAGCTGGAGTTTGGTGTCGCCCAGTCCGACTGGCAGTACCACGCATTTAACGGCACATCGAAATTCGAAGAGGCTGGCCCCTTCGAAAACCTGCGCGCCGTATTCTCGGTACACCCCGAGCCCTTCACCGTTGTGGCCCGTGCCGATTCCGGCATCGCCAGCTTTGAAGACCTCAAAGGCAAGCGCGTCAACATCGGCAACCCCGGTTCCGGTCAGCGCGGCACCATGGACGTTGTTCTGGAAGCCATGGGCTGGACTCTGGACGACTTCGAACTGGCATCCGAGCTGAAAGCGGCCGAGCAGTCGGCAGCTCTGTGCGACAACCAGATCGACGCGATGATCTACACTGTTGGTCACCCGTCGGGTTCGATCCAGGAAGCGACCACCGCATGTGATTCCGTTCTGGTGAACGTCACTGGCGACGCGATTGACGGCCTGATCGACGGCAACTCGTACTACCGTACTGCGACCATTCCGGGTGGCATGTATCGTGGCTCGGACGGTGACACCACCACCTTTGGTGTTGGCGCAACCTTCGTGACTTCGGCAGATGTGTCGGAAGATGCTGTGTATGCAGTTGTCAGCTCGGTCTTCGAGAACTTTGACGACTTCAAAAAGCTGCACCCTGCATTTGCAAACCTGAAGCCCGAAGAGATGATCGCGGACGGCCTGTCGGCTCCGCTGCATCCGGGTGCTGAAAAGTACTACAAAGAAAAAGGCTGGGTTCAGTAAACCAGACCTGAAGCAGGGTGCCCAAGGGCGCCCTGCAACCCAAGCCCGGATCGAACGGGCAAAAATAAGGCCAAAAAGGCCACATGACGGGGAGACATTTATATGAGTTCCGACACGCAATCCAACCGACCGCTATCCGAAGAAGAGCTTCAGGAGCTTGTTGCCTCCTCCGACGCGGGCGGTCGCAACCCGGTCGGTAGTGTCGGGATCTTTCTGGCGATTGTCGCCGCGCTTTGGTCGGTGTTTCAGGTCGTTTTGGCCTCGCCGGTATCAAACGTCGTTTTGCCCGGCAGCGTGGTCAACAACTCGCGCCAGATCCACTTGGCCTTTGCGATGTTCTTGGCTTTTGCGGCCTATCCGGCGCTGAAATCCAGCCCTCGGAACTATATCCCCGTGCAGGACTGGATCATGGGCCTGCTGGGCGCGTTTGTGGCGCTCTATGGGTATTTCTTCTACGACAAGATCGTGAATGCGGGCGGTCTGGCGGACGACACCGATAAATGGGTCGCGCTGGGTGGGTTGCTGTTGCTGTTCGAGGCCGCGCGTCGTGCGCTAGGCCCGGCGATGGCGATTATTGCGACGATCTTCTTGGCCTATGTCTTCTTCGGTTCGTCCGAATGGGTACCTGAGGTGATCCGCTGGAAAGGCGCGAGCCTGAAAAAAGCCATGAGCCACATGTGGATTACGTCCGAAGGCGTGTTCGGCATCGCGCTTGGAGTCTCGACGAAATTCGTCTTCCTGTTCGTGCTATTCGGAGCGTTGCTCGATAAGGCCGGGGCAGGGAATTACTTTATCAAGATGGCCTTCGGGGCCCTCGGCCACCTGCGGGGTGGCCCGGCTAAAGCGGCTGTCGTGGGTTCGGCGGCGACCGGTCTGATCTCGGGCTCGTCGATTGCAAACGTTGTGACCACCGGTACTTTCACCATTCCGCTGATGAAACGCGTCGGCTTCTCCAGTGAACAGGCGGGCTCGGTCGAGGTTGCCTCGTCCGTGAACGGCCAGATCATGCCACCCGTCATGGGGGCCGCGGCCTTCCTGATGGTGGAATATGTGGGTATTTCCTATGTTGAGGTCATCACCCATGCCTTCCTGCCGGCGGCGATCTCTTACATTGCGCTGGTCTATATCGTGCATCTGGAAGCCGTGAAGCGGAACATGCCAACATTGGGCAACCGTGAGGTTCACCTCGCGCGGACCGTGGTCGGGATGCTGTCCTTCTTCATCGTCTTTGCTGGCCTATGCTATGGCTCGCAATACCCGGTCGAAGCGGTCACCAGCATGGTGCCAACCGCCGCTGGCATGGTGCTGAGCCTGATCGTCTGCGCAGTCTATGTGGCGTTGCTTTATCTTGCTGCGCAGGTCCCCGACCTTGAGCCGGATGATCCAAACGCCAAAGAGGTTGAACTGCCGGTCATCGCGGACATCTACAAGGCCGGTCTGCACTATCTGCTGCCGATCATCGTACTGGTCTACTTCTTGATGATCGAGCAGAAATCGCCGGGGCTGTCCGCCTTCTGGGCAACGGCGCTGCTGTTCGTGATCCTTCTGACGCAGAAGCCGCTCAAGGCGATCTTCCGGGGCGAGAGCGAGGTCTACAACCGCTTCATCGATGGTGTTGCCGATCTGTGGCAGGGCCTGATCGACGGCGCGCGCAACATGATCGGGATCGCTCTGGCTACAGCCACGGCGGGCGTGATCGTTGGCACCGTAACCCTGACCGGTGTGGGCCAAGTGATGGCCGATCTGGTCGAATTCCTGTCGGGCGGCAACCTGATCCTGATGCTGGTGATGGTTGGTATCCTCAGCCTGATCCTGGGTATGGGCCTGCCGACCACGGCGAACTACATCGTCGTCAGCTCTCTGATGGCGGGTGTGGTTGTTGAGCTGGGCGCGCAGAGCGGACTGATCGTGCCGCTGATCGCCGTGCATCTGTTCGTGTTCTACTTCGGGATCATGGCGGACGTGACGCCTCCGGTTGGGTTGGCGAGCTTTGCGGCTGCGGCTGTGTCCGGTGGTGATGCGATCCGCACTGGCTTCACGGCCTTCTTCTACAGCCTGCGGACAGTTGCGCTGCCGTTTGTGTTCATCTTCAACACAGACCTGCTGCTGATCGACGTGACATGGGTCGAAGGGATCACCGTCGCCATATTCGCTACGATTGCGATTTTGGTCTTCACGGCGGGTACCATGGGTTATTTCCTGACTCATAACCGCATCTACGAAAGCGTTGCTTTGATCGCGGTGGCTTTTGCCCTGTTCCGGCCAGATTTCTTCATGGACCGCATCTCGCCGCCCTTTAGCTCGGTCGAGCCAGCCGCCTTCGTGGAAACCATCGGAGAAACCCCTCCGGGCACCGAGGTCCGCGTTGTTGTCAGTGGCCCAGACTTTGACACGCTTGAGATGACCGACACCACAGTGGTTGTGACTGTCGGCGACGAAGAGGGCGGTGCCGCGCGCGTTGACGCCATGGGTCTGCTGTTGTTGGAAGAGGACGGACTGGTCAAGCTCGAAGAGCCTCTATTCGGTTCGCCCGTCGCGGATGAGCTTGGGATATTCGACTACTACGGCGATGACGCGGTGCGTCTGAGCTCGGTCAGCCTGCCCTCCGGTCAGCCTCCGAAGCAGCTGATCTATATCCCGGCGATGCTCTTGTTGGGCCTGATCGCCTTCCTGCAACGCGGCCGGGCCGCCAGACAAGAAGAGGTGGCGGCATGACACAATCGGTTCTCTGCGCCGTAGACATCAGCAACGGTGATCTGGACAGCCCTGTGCTGAAGAAAGCGGCTGCCCTAGCCGATATGGACGGCGCGCAACTGGACGTGGTGACCGTTCTGCCGGACTACGGTGAAAGCTGGGTCTCGGGGTTCTTCGAGGCCGACCACCACGAAAAAGCGTTGGAACAGGCGCATGTTGAGTTGACCGAGCTATGCGTGGCGACCTTGGGTGCAGAGCGTAATGCCTCCGTCCGACATGTCGTCGCCACCGGGACAGCCTATCAAGAGATCCTGAAAGCAGCAGAAAGTGCAGGGTCGGACCTGATCGTTATCGGTGCGCACAAGCCGGACCTGAAAGACTATCTTCTGGGACCGAATGCCGCCCGTGTGGTGCGGCACGCAAACGTCTCGGTCTACGTCGTGCGGTAGATCAGTATCCGGTCATCTCCAGATAGCCGCGCCCGGCGTGGCTGCCTGAGACGGTGACCGGACCTTCCCAGTACTCAAATCGCGTTCCCATCCACGCATCGGGGAGCAATGCCGCGACCTCAACATCCAAGTCATAGTCCGGCAATGTGACGTTCCAGCGTATCGGCACGTCGCGCCCGGCAACCGGCGCGATTTCAAGCGGCGTGAACGAGGCGGACCCATCGGGCAAAGCCCGCGTGCTGCCATCCGCATTGATCCAGGTGGCGGCCGTATAGTCCTGACGATCGCCGCGCAGGCGAAAACCCATCAGCTTTTCGCCGGTGTCAAAGCTGAGCGAGAACCAATCCCATCCGCTCTGATCCTCGGCCAGTGGTTGCGAAGACCACTCACGATCCAACCACGCCTGACCGGTGACCGTGACGTCTCGGTCCGGCAGGTGCAATGTGCCTTCCACAGCGTAGAACGGTTGCGAGTAGTAGTAGCTTGCCTGTCCGTCGGCAGATTTTACGGAGTAGCCAGCGTCCCCATGAAAGACCAACGGCCCTTGAGCGCTCAGCGAAAGGTCATAGCCAAAATCTGCGCCATTGGCAGTCAAGGACATGGTATTGAAGTCCGGGCCACTCATCCGCCATTCGTCAATCCAGGCCGCAAACGGTTGCGCAGTGACACCGGCTTGACCCACGCCGCCGCGCGCCAAGCGTTCCGCAAAGAAGTGGCGTTCGGGTGTGGTGACTGCGGCATGGCCCATCCATATCTGAGGGCTCTGCCAGCCTTCGGTTTCAAAGGGTTTCAGGGCTGATCGGAACAAGGTCCATTGAATGCCATAGTCTTTCCCGTCATCGCCCTTCAGGTTGGCCGTCAAATACCACCATTCGATCCGATACGCGGGATGAGGGCCGTGATCTGCGGGGAATTCGAACGTGTAGCCGCGCTGAGGGACTTCAAATCCTTCGGCGGAACCGCCAAGCCCTGCATACCCCTGAGCCAATGCGCCAAAGGGGAAGAGAAACAGCACCGCAATCAAAAAGGCCTTAGCGTTCATTGGCAAATACTCTCAGCAAGTCAGCGGGTGGCAGACGCAGCAGACGCAGGGCGGGCAGGGCGGCCGCGGCCAGCGCGGCAACGAGGGTCAGCAGGAAGAGAACCAGCCAGTCCCATGGGAAGACATACATGGGCAACCGCCAGCCGAAGGCCTCGACATTAATTACGGCCAGCAGCACCCAGGCGAGGACCAGCCCAAGCGGCAGCGCAAGGCAAGCCGTCATCGCGGCCAAAATGGCGCTGCGCGAAAGCTCCAACCGTGCCAATTGCGCGCGGTCTAGCCCAAGCGCCCAAACAGGAGCAATCTGGGGCAGTCGCTGCGTCCAGAGCGTCAGGAGGCTGGTGAGGATGGCAAACCCGGCAACCCCAAGCGTTAGGACATTGAGGGCCGAAGTTACCACAAAGGTCTTCTCGAAAATCGCGCGGGATTGCGCCTTCATCGCGGCCTGTTGAACGACGGCCTGAGGCGCAAGATCGAACCGCTCGCGCAGGGTTTGCGCCAACTCGGTCGCGCGGTTTGGGTCGAGCCGAATGCCGAACCGGCGCGCCTCTTGCCCCGGTGCGATTTGGTCCAGTTGCGCCATCGAAACAATCGCTTGCCCGGTCGGGTTGCCATAGTCCGAGTAAACCCCTGCGACTGGCAGTTGGTGGTTCGGACCAAGGCGTAGCACGTCACCGGGCCAAAGGTCGGCGCGTCGTGCAAGCTGTTCGTTTATCAAAACCGCATCACCCGACATGACCCGATCCCAACTATCATCTGTGCGCGCGATCAATGGCCAATACTGGCGGTAGGTCGGGTCGTCGACCACGCCATACAGGAACAGCGGCCCGGTTTCATGCGCCAGTTCCACGTTGCGGATGGGGAGGGTAGCTGTGACTTGCGGCTCTAGCCACTGGGTGATCTCACGCCCTTGTTGGTCGCTTTCGGCGGTCAGGTAAAGCTCGGAGGTTAGTCGTTGATCCAGCCAGCCGACAAAGGTGAGGCGGAAGCTGGAGACCATCGTTCCCACGCCGATATTCGCCGCGAGGGCCAGCAGTAGGGCCATCAATGCGAGCGACAGACCGGGCAGTTGCGCGCGCATGTCTGCCCAGACCCATTGCGCCACCGGGCCGTGGGCGCGACGGGCGCAGAGGTTTAGCGCTACAGACAGGCTAATCGGCAACAGCAAGGCCGCCCCCGTCAACAGGCCCGCCAATAGTGCGAAACCGCCGAGGAGGCCTCCGACCGTGGTGTAAGAGAGGCCCCCGAAGACAAGCAGCGCCAAGCCGCAGTAGGCCGCTAGCCGTTGGCCTTGCCCGCTTCCGCGCCAGGCCTGCACGCCCGGGCCAGCCAATAACGGCATTCGTGACAGGCGCCAAAGGGCTTGTGCGCTCGCGATCAGAGTGCCTCCGAGCGCCATTCCTAATCCGGCCAACGCCCATGCGGGTTGGAGGGTCAATTGCCCGGTCACAGGTGCCCCGTAGAGGCCTCGCAATGTGGCAGCGACATCTGGTAAGAGCGCTCCGGCGAGGAAGAAGCCCAGGGACAGGCCGATGATGCCTCCGATCAGGGCCAGTATGGTCAGCTCAGCAAGGATCAACCAAACAAGCCGCCGCATTGAGACACCAAGCGCTCGCAACGTTCGGATCATGCCGCGACGCTGCGCAAAAGCCAAACCGACTGTGCCGTTGACGATGAACAGCCCCACGGCAAAGGACAGCATTCCAAAAGCGGTCAGGTTCAGGTGGAAGCTGTCGGTCAGCTGCGCGGTATCGACTTGTGAGGCGGGGCTGACCCGCTCCAACTCGGGCGCGATTTCCGACAGTGGAGGGGTCGATCGGGGTTGGTTCGGCAGAATCACAAGGCGAGAGATCTGGCCGGGCGCGCCGAGCATGGTTTCGGCGACTCCGATGTCCGTCAGGATGACATCGGGTGGAAGCTCGGTTGTGATCAGGACCGGCGGTAGATCGGCTTGCGCCTGCAATAGGGTGGCCAACTCAGCCGAGGCCAGCAAGCGACCTGGCGCCGTCAGGATATCAGCGGGATCCGTTTCGGCCTCAGCCTCGGTGATCGCAGGGAGGGCCGGATAGGCGACCATGTCGACGCCTAACACGCGCAGCGTTCGGCCGTGGATGCGATAAGGCCCCTCGAGCACCGCTGCGACCTGCCAACCGGCGCGACGCAGGTCGGCATAGCGGGCCAAAGGGATCGCGCCCGAAGGATCGCGCAGCTCATCAAACTGGCCGAGGGCAAGCTGCGCATTGGCACGGGCGTAGCTGGCGCGGGCCTCAGCATTGATCGCCTGAACCGCAGACCAAAGCCCGGTTGCCAAGGCGATCCCGATGAGCAGTGTAACAAGCTGCAACCAATGGCTTCGCCAATGAGACAAAAGCGCTTGTACAACAGCTGCAGTCATTGAATACGCCCGCCCGCCAAGTGAACTCTGCGATCCAGTTGGCCTGCGATATCTTGCGAATGGGTTACCAACAGCAGAGCGGCACCTGTTTCGGCCACGAGGGACAGCATCAAATCCAGAACGGCCGCACTGGCGGTTTCATCGAGATTTCCCGTTGGCTCGTCCGCAAGCAGCAGCTTGGGCCTCACGGCCATTGCGCGCCCGATGGCGACGCGTTGTTGCTGACCGCCGGACAGTCGCTCAGGGAAGCGGGACAGAAGATCGCTCAGGCCAAGGCGATCTGCCAGATGCGCCTCCCAATCTGGTTCGTGGCACCCGGCCAGCCGCGCGTGAAAGGAGAGGTTCTGGGCAACCGACAACGACGGGATCAGGTTGAATTGTTGAAACACCAGCGAGACGTGTTTCCGTCGTAGCCCGGCGCGCCCGGCATCATCCAGGTGTGACAGAGCAATACCGTCCAGCGTGATCTCTCCGGCGTCGAAATGATCCAGCGCGGCCGAGAGGTTCAGCAAGGTGGATTTGCCGCTGCCGCTTTCACCGGTCAGCGCCAAGGTTTGGCCGTGGTCCAGCGACAGCGAGACATCCTGCAGCACCGGCCGTCCACCGGGATAGGTCTTGTGAACATGTTCAATCAACAACAGCATGATCCGCCTCGCTTTTTGTCCTAGATGTGCAACTGTTTGATCCGCTGTCCAGTGCCGACTGGGTCTTGATACGTGACATCGGCCTGTGCCCTTGTGCTTGCGGGCCGCAAAGGTCATGCTGAGACGACCTTACCGCAGCTTGATTCAGGACGTAAAAACATGACCTTGCTACATCAGATTGTCTGGGGAAGCACGTTTCTGGGCCTTTGTTTTCTGGTCGAAATCCTGCTTTTGACATGGTGTACCGTGGTGATCATGAAGATGGAAACCAATCTGGAAAAGAGAGGCGTGTTTATGGGCACGGCGATGCCGATTGCGGTGGCGCTCGTTTTCATAGTCGCGATCCACACCATTCAGGTTTGGATTTGGGCGATCGTCTGGGTGTTGCTCGATGTTCTGCCGGATTGGAACACCGCGATTTACTTTTCCTTGGTGACCTTCACGACCCTGGGCTACGGCGACATCGTTCTGGGTGAGGCACTTCGGATTTTCGGATCTTTCGCTTCTGTGGCGGGGCTGTTGGCCTTTGGCCTGTCGACCGCCTACATGGTTGCCATGATGACGCGCGTATTTCAGGACCGAATTTTCTCTTAGAGGATAGGTGCAAAGAGCCGCGCCAGAGGGGCGCCAAAGCGGATATGGGCTGGTTGCTGGGACATTGATCGCGTTAGCTCGTAGCAGTTCTCGAAATCGGCTGACAGCATCTGACTGACGGCTTCCGCGGCGCGTGGGTCGAAGAACAGCGCCATCGCCTCAAAATTCAGCCGGAATGAGCGGTTGTCCAGATTTGTCGTTCCAACCGCAGCCAGGGCATCGTCTACCACGAACGCTTTTTGATGCATGAACCCGTCAGTATAGCGGAACACGCGCACGCCGCAGTCTCGAATCTCATCGAAATAGGCGAAGGCGGCCAGCCAGGGCAGGCGGTGGTCGATCACGTCTGGTAACAGAATACGGACGTCGACGCCGCGCATGGCCGCGTGCTGTAGGGCGGTCATGATGTCGATATCCGGCACGAAATAGGGCGAGGCGATCCACAGTCTTTCCTTGGCCTCTGCAATGGCGGAAAAAAACAACATGGCGCCGGTTTCGGTGTCATCTCCCGGCCCGGTCGCCACCAATAGGGCATTCATGTCTTGCTCGGCCTCGCTTCCTGCCCAATCAAGGTGATCGATCAGATCCTCGTCGCGCGCCCAATGCCAGTCTTCGCAGAAAATCAGCTGTAGCTGCCGCACGATGTGGCCAGTCATTTCCAAGTGGGTGTCGCGCCAATGGCCAAAACGCTCACTTTGGCCCAGATACTCGACCCCTACATTGTGGCCGCCGATAAAGCCGGTTTCTCCGTCAATGATCACCGTTTTGCGGTGATTGCGATAGTTCAGTTGAAACCGGAAGTTCGGGCCACGTTGTTCTTTGGGGTCGGCTACATCTATCCCGGCCTCGCGCATCGTTTCGAGATATGTGGGAGGAAGGCCGTAGCTGCCGACGGCATCTGTCATGAACCGAACGTGTACCCCGCGCTTGGCTGCGGCGATCAGCTTTTTCTGCAGCTCTTGCCCAAGTGTATCATCCCGGACGATGTAGAACTGGATCAGGATGTAGTTTTTAGCGGCATCAATCGCCTTGAAAATCGCATCAAACGTGGCCTTCCCATCGACCAGCAACTCAGCCCCGTTTCCGCGCGAGACGGGCAGGTGGGCTAGAACCTCAAACGGACGCGGGTTGAGTGTCATGGTCGAGGGATCAGGTTTCGAATAGTCGGCAAAGGTCTTGATGCCTTCGACGACGCGCTCGCTTTCCTGCCGCGCGATGCGGTAGCCGCGAAAGCGATGGTGGCCCAAAAACAGATACATCGGCACCGCAAAGAAGGGGGCCGAGATCAGGAAGACCACCCAGCCCACTGCCCCCTGAGGGGTGCGCGCAGTTTGTGCCGCGCGTAGCGAGAACACGCCTGCTGTCACGTAGAGACAAAAAACGAGGGCAGAAACAAGCAATGTCCACATGGGCTTAGGGCCTCCGGCGCAGGTTAGTTAGCGCCAGTGTAGATGCGCGACCAGTCCTGCGCCATATCCACTATGACCCAGCCCATGTCTGGGCCTTTATCCAGCCCGTCAACCAAGCGGCCAATTGGGCTTTCACGGTCATAGGCCCATTCCCGTTCCGCATCCGTGTGGTGGACTAGAACACCAAGACGCGGACCATCACCCGCCGTGGTCCACTCCATCATGGCGAAGTCGCCGTCCGAGTTACCCCCGGCCAGAATGGGGCGCTTGCCGAGTGTGCGTTCGATGTTGATCGGCTTGCCCTCCTTGTCGTCGATAAAGGCGATGCCCGGTTCCTTGACGATGGTTGGAACACCATCGACCTGCGCATAGCTGGTGGTGCCATAAGTGCCGAGGATTTGCTCGGGTGGAATGCCATAGGCCTGTTCGGCAAAGACCCGCATGAAATGAAGACCGCCGCCTGAGACGATGTAGGTCGTAAATCCCTCATCACGCAGATAGCGCAACAACTCGACCATTGGTTGGTAGGTCATCTGATCAAAGGGTAAACCGGTATCGGGGTGCTGCGTATTGTCCAGCCAATCGGCTACCGCGGCCTGAAACGCCTCGACGCTGACGCCGGAATGCGAGGCGTTGACGACCTCGATCAACGCGTCGTGACCGCCTTCTAGGATGGTAGCAAGATCACCCTCTGCGGCAGCTTTCAAGGTCGGAGTGGCCAGGATGCCTGGGTCCTGCTCAGCCAACTCGGCCAGCCGATCCATAGCAAAGATGAACTGGAAATAGACAGGCTGTTCTGCCCAAAGCGTGCCGTCATTGTCAAAGACCGCGATCCGTTGTGCAGGGGTGACATAATCCGGGCCGTCAGGGTCGGTCACAGCCTCGACAAACTCTACAATCGCGGCTTTCGAGTCACTTTGCGTCCAACTGGGCAGAGGGTCGGCCAACAGCGCAATAGGGGCGACGGACAAAAGAGCGCCTAGAACAGCGTGTTTCATGAAATTCTCGGTGGTTTTGGAATGGAAAAGGGCCGCCCCATGACGGGCGGCCCGGTATATTTGAACGCCAGTTTTAGTTGTTGGTCGGCGTTGTCAGCTTCTCCATAACCTGATCCAGGTTGAAGCTTGCCGCTTTCTGGCGCGGTGGGAATTCCTCAAACGTGCTCAGGAACGTACCGACATATTGCTGGGCGGGAACCAGGAAATAGGCCCGATCCAACAGCCAGTCATAGTAGGTGTTCGAGGTCCGGTAGGCGCGCTCGTAAGGATCGCGGCGCAGGTTGATGATCAACGGGATGCGCAGCTCGGTCCAGGGTTCGATCCAGGCGCGAAGGGTTGCCCATGCTTTCTGCTCCAGGAAGATCAGCTTCCAGTCCTCAAAACGAAGTGCCGTCAGGTCGCCATCATCCGAGAAGTAGAAGATCTCTTTCCGGGGGCTTTCGGTGGACTCACCGGTCAGCAAGGGCAGGATGTTGTAGCCATCCAGATGCACCTTGTAGTCGCGGCCCATACCGGACGAGCTATAGCCCGCCTTCAGCTTTTCCTTAATATCCGGATCGCCTGCAACAGCAAGGTACGTGGGCAGCCAGTCCATATGGTGGACGATCTCGTTGGTGACAGAACCGGCCTCAATCTGGCCCGGCCAGCGCACCATCGAGGGCACACGCCATCCGCCTTCCCAGTTGGTGTTCTTCTCACCCCAGAATGGCGTCGCGGCGGCATCCGGCCACGTGTTCATGTGCGGACCGTTGTCGGTGGAGTAGTGAACGATCGTGTTGTCGGCGATGCCAAGCTCGTCCAGCAAATCCAAAAGCTGCCCGACATGCATGTCATGTTCGATCATGCCTGCGGTGTACTCATCGGCCACACGACCCGAGATTTCGTTGGCCTTGGTGCGCATCTCGTCCTTGACGTGGGTCCGGAAGTGCATCCGGGTCCCGTTCCACCAGACATAGAAGGGCTGACCCTGCTCATGCGCGCGGGTGATGAAGTCGATGGCGGCGGCCACGGTCTCATCATCTACAGTTTCCATGCGCTTGCGGGTCAGAGGTCCGGTGTCCTCGATCGTGCCATCAGATTTCGATTTGATCACGCCACGGGGGCCATAAGCCTCGCGGAAGGTGCGGCCATCGGCCAAAACGCGATCACCGGGATAGTCTTCGTTTTCCGGCTCCTCCTCGGCGTTCAGGTGATAAAGATTGCCAAAAAACTCATCAAAACCGTGGTTTGTCGGCAGATGCTCATCTTTGTCACCCAAGTGGTTCTTGCCGAACTGACCGGTCACATAGCCGTGGTCTTTCAACAGGCCGGGAATGGTCGGATCCTCGACCTGCATTCCCAGATCAGCACCTGGAAGCCCGACCTTAGACAGACCGGTCCGGAACACGGACTGACCCATGATGTAGGAGGACCGGCCCGCGGTACAGGATTGCTCACCGTAATAGTCGGTGAAGATCATGCCTTCTTTGGCGACGCGGTCGATATTGGGTGTCTGATATCCCATCAGGCCCATCGTGTAGGCCGAGATATTCGACTGACCAATGTCGTCGCCCCATATCACAAGAATATTGGGCTTTTGATCCTGCGCCCAAGCCGGCAGGGCAAGGGCAACGGCTACAGTGGCAACAGCGACCCTGCGCACTGCACTGCGCCAATTGTTAGCAAACATTCGTGGAGGTGACATGTAGTACTCCTCAGTAAACGGGAATTAATGGCCCGGTAATTTTATCGTTAATGGCAGCGGCCGACTTAAGGAAAAGACCGCGAGCAAGGTGTTGATTGTCAGACAAAAAACTATCTATTGGTCCGAGAATCGAACAGAACTAGATTAGGCTATGAAACGTATCGAAAACTTATCATATGATCGCTTTGAAAGATACTAATGTTTGATGTTGATGAGGATATCCGAACGCTGACCCAGTCGGATTGGTTTGGCGCGCGCGGCCACAAATTTCAGAGCGATCTTATGACCTGCGCCGTGCGAAAAACCTTTGATGCGGGGGAAACGCTTTATCTCTACGGCGATGAGGCAAATGGAATTCACGCGGTTCTCAGCGGCGCTGTTCAGATCACCGCCCCGGCCGATGACGGGCAGGAATTTGTCGTTCATCGCGATGGGCGCGGGTTTTGGGTTGGTGATTTGGCGCTGTTTGCCGAAGCGCGACGCCTGATCAGTGTGATGGCGACCCAAAAAACCCGGGCCTTGTTCTTTCCCACCTCACGGGTCGAGAGGCTGGTCCAAGACAACCCAGAATACATACGCGATTTCTACGCATTGACGCGCGAGAACATGAAAACATCCCTGCGCATCATGGCCAATCTGGCCGTCACGGGCACCGAGAAACGCCTCGTTTTGCGTCTGTTGCATCTGGACGAGGGTGCTGCGAAAGCCGACGGATGGATCATCGTATCGCAAGAGGAGCTGGCCGCGATGGTCGCGGTTTCTCAACCGACCTTGCATCGCAACCTGCATCGTTTGGTGGATCTGGGTCTGGTCGAACTCGGCTATGGGCGCCTGCGCCTGATCGACCGCAGCAAACTGATTGCTAATTGCCAGAGTTAATCTAGGGGTTGAGAGGAGGCAAAGCATCCTTGTCGCGCGCTGCCGCTTCTTTCAGCAAGGTTAGGCTTTGCAAGGCGGAACTCCAGTCTTCAGATTGATCGCGACCGGAGTACCGGGCAGCGCCGATACGGGTCAGGCATTCCTCTAGCTGGGCTGCATTCTTAGAGTTGCCGCCACGCGATCTCCAAAGCTCCAATGCGGTATAAGTGGCATTTAAATCATGCGCTTGAACGGCGGTCTTCAAGGCGTCCACCGCATATCTCGGCGACGCCAGATAGCGATCACGGCGTGCCTTTCTCAGATCGCGGATGCGTGGGGAAAGAAAACGCCACAAAGCACCAATCGCAAAAAGGGCGATCGCGGCGAAGGCAGCGATCTTCAGAGCTTCGTCCAGACTGGGTGGTTGCCATTTTGGTGGCGCAAGCGTCAGGTCCGTCGCGGGAACTGAGGCGGTTTCGACCTGGTTGGTCTGCAGGTTGAACCAGTCGATGGAAACCTCGGGCAACTGCGCGACGCCTTCTTGCTGCGCGATATACACGACCTCCTCCTGACGTTGGCCGGACAACACTCCACGTTCCTCGGATTCTGAAATCCGGGGTTCCTTGGGATAGGTGCGCAGCAGTGGGCTTTGCTGTTGCGGTGTCAGAACCGGGATCAACAGCGGCGTTGTGCCAGAGATACGCGCAGTCAATTCGCGTGTGATGGCGTCACCGGCCTGCATCTCGGTCGGGCCTTCGAGTTTCTGCTCGAGGGTAAACCCGGTTGCGATGATCAACGGATCAAGGCCTTCCGCGCCACCGGGTATTTCGGCCGCTATCTTGACCGGAGGCAGGTCGACCGTGGCTTGAATCGGGGCGTTTGTGGCGGGATCGGCATAGGTCACTGCAACTGACTGCGCGTCGAAGGTGATGTCGCCGGCGATCAGAGGATACACCCGATAGCTGCGCTGAACACCCGACCATGTCTCGCCGTTCACGGTCCCGCTGACCGGCCCCGAGGCCCGTTCGGGTAGGCGCACCAAGAGGTTCTGCTGCTCCAGAGAGGGAAATTCTGGCGGTTGTGGCATGAAGGTCGGCACCAGAACCTTGACCCGAACAATCGCTGGCTGGCCGACGATGACAGGCTCCTCCGGAGCCTCCACCGTGATCTGAGGTGCCGTTGTATCGCTGCCTTGTGCGAAGACGGAAACGGGGAAGAGGAAAATGAAGAGGAGCGCGTATCTCATTCCGTTCTCTCCTGATTTTCCAATAGGAAGCGGTTGCGCAAGAAATCCTGCATGTCGGTATCAATGGTGCTGATCCATTGCTCCGCATTCAGCGTTTGCGGTCCGTCCTTGGGTGCTTGGACCGTGGTTTCGCTACCGCGCGCGTCGTCATTGTCGAGCACAGTATCGTCCGCGCCGATGCCAGCTTCTTCGCCTGTGTCCGACTGTTCCCGGGTCGTTTCGACATAATCCAAGATAGCCTTTGAGACCTCAAGGTTATGTTGCGCCTCTGGCCAATCCGGGCGCCGTTCCAGAGCAGTTTCGAAGGCCACGATTGCCGGGCGGTATTCGCGGTTTCGGATACGGGCCATACCTTCGGCAAAAGCGGCCTCGGCCGTGTTCAAACCGGCGAAAATCTCAGAGGCCTGTTCATATTGTCCGTCTTTGAGATACGCATAACCCTTGTGATACGGGTCCTCAAACAATTCGGCCGCGTCTCCAAACCGCGTCTGGTTCATCGCAATTTGCCCCTGCTGATCCGGTGTCAGGAACCAATCTCGCCAACCCTCGGCGCGCGCGCCCGAGGCCGGCAGTACAAACGACGCTAAAAGCGCCCAACGGATCACCCAACCCTTGCGGAACCACAAAAGCGACAGCAGCGCTGCGGGCCAGGCCAGAATCCAACCCTTGTCTTGCCAGTCCAGCCGATCTTCATCGGCCAGCGCTGCGGTATAGGCCGACTGAATTTGGCGTTGCAGCCGAGAGATATCCCGGTCGTCATCCGTGAACGCAACAGTCGAAGCAGCTTGGACATTTCCCAGCTGCGCAATCCGGTCGCCGTCGGGCAGCATGGTCAGGAAGAAAAGATCATGGGCTGAGGTGCTTAGAGCAGGAACCTGAGACGGATCGAGATCGTCCAGAACAAACAAAACTGCGCCCGGGTTCTCGCTTTCGTCCAAAATGGATTGTGCTAGCGCTAGGGCATCGGCGGCGGCATCACCTTGCTTGGGCATCACGGCTGGCGTCAGCCCCTCAAGCAGTGGGCGAAGGATGTTGGCATCCTCGGTCAGAGGTGCGACGCGGTGAGGGGTACCAGCATAAGCGATCAGGGCGGTGCGCGCTCCGGCGCGTTCGGTGATCAGGTCGGCGATTTTGAACTTGGCCCGGTCTAAGCGCGAAGGCGCAAGATCGGTGGTCTCCATACTTTCGGTGACTTTGAGAGCGATCACCAGCGGCGCGGTATCCGCGATCAACGGGTTGGGTGCGCGCGACCACGTCGGCCCCGCCGCCGCGAGAGTGACAAGCGTGGCGATGATCATGGCGACGTCGATGGGGTGAATTCGACGGGTCTCCTCCGCGCCCAATTGCAGGGCGGCAGCAAGATGTGGTGCGATCCCGACCGCCTGAGCAGATTGACGGGTAGGCTTAGGTCTGATCCGCCACCACAGGAACGCCATGGGGATGAGGAACAACAGGTAATACACTCGAATAAAATGGAAATCAGTGAGGTCCATTTTCAGCTAACTCCCTTCTTACGGTGGGAGATATGGAACCCGGTAGTGCTGATCAGAATGGCCATCAGCGCCAGCAGCAAAGGAATATGAGACAGGCTTTGACGGGGTCGATAACTTTGGGTTTCGACGGTTCGTGGGTTCAACTCATCAATGCGCGTGTAGGTCTGCGCCAAAGCTGTTGTATCGTCGGCAAAGAAATACTCTCCGCCCGTCCGGTCGGCTATGTCCTGCAAGGCCTGGAGGTCCACGCGATCTTCGCCAGAGGCGTTCGGATCTCCGACCCCGATCGTGTAGATGACCACGTTTTTCTCGGCAGCAATGGCTGAGGCGTTCACCGGCGTCATGCGGCTTGACGTATCGGCCCCATCGCTGAGAACGATCATCAGACGCTGGTCAACCTCGCTTGACTCGAACGTGCGTATTCCAAGGCCAATAGCATCGCCAAGCGCCGTGTTTGGACCAGCCATGCCGACTTGCGTTTGATCCAAGAACCCATTCAAACTATTGAGGTCTTCGGTGAACGGGGCTTGAATGAATGCGCGGGTCCCAAAGATGATCAGGGCCATCCGGTCGCCATCTCGTTCGGCAATAAACTGCTTTAGAACGCCTTTAACGGCATCCAGTCGTTGCATCGGCGCGCCAGAGTCAGTCTGAAAGTCGCGCTGATCCATCGAGCCTGAGATATCCAAGGCAAGAACAACATCGCGGGCGGATTTTTCGATCACAATTGGCTCGCCCAAACGCTCCGGTCTAGCGAGGGCCAGAACCAGCAGCGCCCAGATAATGATGATACTGGCTGTTTGCAGTCTGGCGCGGTTTCGGATCACGGAGCCAGATTTGGGCTCAACACCAGCAGCTTGCGCGACGCGGCGAAAGAAGGGAATACGGACGGAGGCCGTCTTCTCACGCCGAGGTGGGGCAAGGAAATACACCGCTGCGGGCAATGGCAGCAAGAGGAAGACCCAGGGCACGGCGAAGGATAACATCATGCGCTCCGATACGGTTTGTGAGACTTGACCCAATGCCGGGCCATTTGCCTCAGGTCTTCGTTCGAGGGTGTTGCCTTGTATGGCGCTTCGGTCAACGCATGACTTAACTCTTGATTTAATGTCTGTATATCAGAGGATTGGCTTAGAAATTTAGTCCAATCCCCACCATATAGACCTGCGACCTGGTCCCTCGGGTATGCGGCCAAAGCCGTCCGCCGTAGCACCTCGGCAATCTTTGCTGCCGGGATGTCTGGCACCGACAGCTCTGCCAGAGCAGCCCGGCGATAGGCGTTGGCGCGTCTATGTTTGCGAACGACCGAGACCGCGGTGAATAAGACGATCAGCAACAAGATCGCCAAAGCAGCCCATCCCCATGTCTGGGGCGACATTGCAATGGGCAAAGGCTCGGGCGTGGGTTCGAGCATGTTCAGCAAGTCGACCAGAGATTTCCCGGTGGTGTCGATGCTCATCGCCGTGCTCCGCCATGTCCGAACAAGCGCAGCAACTGGTCCAGCGCCGGTTCCGAGGTCGTCAAGGGAACCACATGGAACCCGTATCGGCGCGACCATTTGTGGAGCTGCGAAAGACGGTCCTCCATGGAGGCGCGGATTTTCGCGGAAAGCTCGGGATCGGAGCTGTCGATTTCGATCTGCGCGTCACCGTCCGAGACGGTCAGTTTGAGGTCAGGTGCCAAGCTGCGCGACGTCGGATCCGCGACGTTGAACACGATCAGGTCGTTCGACACTGCAAGACGACGGAGCAGGGCTTCCGACCGGTCATCCAGCCCGTCGCAGTCGGAGAAAAGGCAGATCAAACCGCTGGTTTGGCAGACACGCGCGGCTTCGGTCAGCATATCGTTCAATGATACGGTCGGTTCCGGCGTCAGGCCCGCATGCAGGGCGGAGTTGGCTGCCGCTATGGAAGACAACAATCGCGTCAGGGCGGTCGCGCGGCGCTGAGGGCGATGTTCGGCCACGCTGGTGTCGCTGAATACGAGGCCGCCCACGCGGTCACCCTGGCCCAATACGCGATGCGCTGCAATCGCTGCGGCCTCGGCTGCGATGACGGATTTCATATAGGCGACGGTTCCAAAGAACATCGAAACACGCTGATCGACCAGCAACAGGGCCGGGCGGTCACGCTCTTCGGTATAGACCCTCACATGGGGGTCTCCGGTTCGGGCGGTGACTTTCCAGTCAATCGTGCGAATGTCGTCACCGGGCAGATAGCCGCGCAGTTCTTCAAAGTTCAGGCCACGTCCGCGCAGGCGCGAGGCATGGCGTCCATTCAGGATCGACCGTGCAGGTTGACGGGGCAGCAGGCTGAGCGCGCGGGCGCGGGTACCAAGACGCACAAGCTGGTCGGCATCCACATGGATGCGCGGGTCTTCGGAATATGGCGCAGTCTGAGTCATGCGTCCGGTATCCTTAAGCGTCAGGGCAAAGCAACCAAACGCAACAGCTCGTCGATCACGTCATCTGCTGATTTGCCGGATCCTTGCGCCTCGAAGCTGAGGGTCAGGCGATGGCGCAGCACGTCATGGGCAATGGCACGGATATCGGCGGGGTCGACATAGTCGCGTTCGTTCATCCACGCATGGGTGCGCCCGCATTTGTCCAACGCAAGTGAGGCGCGGGGGCTGGCGCCGATCTCGATCCAACTGGCCAATTCGGGGCTGAGTGCCTCGGGCGTGCGGGTGGCCTGCACGATATCAGCCATATAGCGGTCCATCGCATCCGAAACGTGAATCTGTCCGATCTCAGAACGGGCGTCAAAGATTGCATCCTGCGGGATCGCTGGCGGACGTTCCTTGGGGGCATCTTTGCCTGCGGCGATGTCCTCGCCACGTACGAGGCGGATGACCTCAACCTCATCCTCGACCGGAGGGTAAGTGATCTTCACATGCATGAGGAACCGGTCCATCTGCGCCTCGGGCAGAGGGTAGGTGCCCTCTTGCTCGATCGGGTTTTGGGTGGCCATGACGATGAATAGCGGCTCCATCTTGTGGGTCGTGCCGGAAACGGTGACCTGGCGTTCCTCCATTGCCTCAAGCAGAGCGGCCTGAACCTTGGCGGGCGCACGGTTGATTTCGTCGGCGAGGACGATGTTGGCAAAGATGGGGCCAGGTTCGAATTTGAATTCGCTGCCTTTATCCGTCTGTTGATAAATCTCGGTCCCTGTCACGTCCGAGGGCAGCAGGTCCGGCGTGAACTGAATGCGACTGAACTGAGCGTCCATGTTCTTGGCCATGGCCTTGACCGCGCGCGTTTTTGCCAGACCCGGTAGCCCTTCGATCAGCAGGTTGCCGTTGGCCAGAAGACCGATCAACAGGCGATCAATTACCTCGGTCTGTCCAATGATCGACTGCGCCATGCGGGATCTGAGATCCATGATCTGATTGAGTGCGCTCATATAAATATCCCGTTGCGGCCCGAAAGGCAGGCCGTGCAGCCCAATGTCTGCAATGACCCGGAATCGGGATTTTCAAGTAATGAGAACATGTTATCAGCGCGACACCACGCAGACCAACAGGAATTCTGACTTCCTTATATTTGATTGTTTTTGCGAGGCGGCGAAACTAGCGAGAAACCGCGCCGTTGCTGTCATCCCCAAGCCTGCCATCTAGAGACATCAGGATCGCAACAGGCCTCAGCGCGGGGATATGGCTGAAGACGATCAGGATACAGACGGTTAGGGGGACGCTCAGGAAGGCTCCGATCAGGCCCCAAACGGTGGTCCAGAACATCAGGGCAAGGATGACCAGAAAAGTCGACATGTTCAGCGATCGGCCCAGCAACGCCGGGTCGAGGAAATTGCCGATCAGGAACTGGATGGTGCCGCAGCCCAGAACCACCACCAGAAACGGAGCGATGCTTTCGAATTGTACCAGGGCGATCATCGCGGGGAAGATGACGGCAATGATCGACCCGATCGAAGGGATGAAGTTAAGCGCAAAGGTCAGCACCGCCCATGTCTCGGCATATTCAAGGCCCAGCACGCGAAAGATGCTGTAGCTTATGCCCGCCGTGATCAGGCTGATCAGGGTTTTGACCCCGACATAGCGTTGCAGACTAAATGAGATCGCATCCAGCATGGCCGCGAATTCTCGACCGGTTTGCGGGTTGCCGGCCGCCATCTGGATTTTCTTTCGAAACGCTAAACGCTCGGCCATCAGAAACGCAACATAGAGGCTGATCAGGAAGAACTGGTTCAGCAGCGAGGTCGCGCTGCCCAGAAGGATGCGGGCGACATAGGACATGTCGATGCTGACCAGATTGTCCCGGATAAAACGCGTCACGTCGCTGCCGACTAATCCGGCGACGCGATTCACGGCATTGTCGAATTGCTCCTCATAGGTGCCGACGGTGCGGGCGAACTGGGTGGCCTGACTTCCGAGGATATACATAATCATGAACAAGCCAGCCAGAACGACGGTGACACCAGCTATGTTGGCGAGCCAGACGGGGACACGTGTCAGGGCGGCGATCCGGTCGCTCAGCGCAATGATCAGGACGTTGACCAGAAGGGCCATGGTCAGTGGGATCAGGAACGCGGCCCCGGCGTATAACCCCAAAACCAAAAGGGTCGCGACAATACAGGTGTCACGCACCACAGGCAGTGTGGCGCGGGGTACGTCCGTGGTTGTGTTCGGGTCCAGAGGCATGTGCAAACCAGTTTGGCAAAAGGTGCTTAGCACGATCCTGCACAGGGCAAAGAGTTTATGCAATGCGCTCAATTATTTATATGATTGATTTTCCGCTTGGGTGACTTCTACCCGTAGGGTGCGCAGGTTAGAGTTCCGTATGTCCAGTGCTGCGAATCCCATATCAAGCCGTTTGATAAAGGCGCTTTTCCTGGCCGTTCGGCGCTTTGGCGAGAAGAACGGCTTTGTCATGAGCAGCCATGTCGCCATGTCGATGATGATGGCGCTTTTTCCCTTTGTTCTGTTCACCGTGGCGCTGGCGGGCGCCTTGTCTCAGGGCTATGTGAATGACGAATTGATTGAGCTGATTTTCGGCGCATGGCCACAAGATGTGGCTGAACCGATCGTCTCCGAGTTGCGCGCGGTGTTGCAAAGCTCCAGCTCGGGCGTGATTACCATCGGTGGTCTGCTGGCGGTCTATTTCGCCTCGAACGGGGTGGCTGCGGTGCGGGCGGCGATGAATCAGGCCTATCATGATCAGGACAGCTGGCCGTTCTGGAAAACGCGGCTGCTGTGCATTGGCCTGGTCATTCTGGGCGGCGCTGCGATCCTGATCATCGCCGCAGTCGAGGTTGTCTTGCCCGTCTACACGCAGCTCGTGTCCGAGCATACGGATGTGGATGTCTCGAACTGGTTGTCGGTGGACCGGCTGCGCTGGACCTTCACGATCGCGGTTCCTTCGGGCACGATCCTGCTTGCGCATCTGATCCTGCCGACCGGTCGCCATCGGGTGACGCAAATTCTGCCTGGTGTTGTGCTGACCCTTGTTCTGTTGGGGGCCGGAGGGTGGGGATTTTCCATCTATATCGGTCAGTTCGCCAGCTACAGCGCCACCTATGCCGGGTTGGCGGGGGCGATGGCGGCGCTGATTTTCCTGTATCTGTGCGCGGCGATCCTGATCCTCGGCGCAGAGTATAACGGAGCTTTGATGGATATGCAGCGCGACGAACAAGGCGCACGAGCATGAGGTGGGTGTTGGTGTTTATCGCCTTGGCCGGGGCCGCCAAAGCGCAGTCCTATGTCGGTTCGGATCAATGCACTGCCTGTCACGTGGAGGAGGCTGAGGCCTGGGCCAACTCTCACCACGCGCTGGCCTGGACAGAGGTCAGCGCAGGGAGGATCGTTGCCGATTTCGATGGCACCCGCTTTGAGCATGACGGCATGTCGGTCCTGTTCGACCATAGCGGCGAGGTCCCAACCGCTCAGGTCACTGAAAAAGACGGTGTGATGTCCGAATATGACGTCCACTCGGTTGTCGGCATTGAACCCTTGCAGCAATACCTGTTTGAAACCGATCCCGGACGGTTGCAGAGTTTTGATGTGGTCTGGGACACGGAAAGCAAACGCTGGTTCCATCTCTACCCGGATCAGGATTTGCCGCCTGATGACGGGTTGCACTGGACCGGGCCTTACAAGAATTGGAACGCCAGGTGCGCCGAATGCCACGCAACCGGCTTTGAAAAGAACTACGACGTGCAAACCCGCAGCTACCAGTCTCGCCAGGCTGAGATCGGTGTCGGGTGTGAGGCCTGCCACGGCCCCGGCTCGGCACACATCGACTGGGTCAATGGCCGTGTATTGCCAGAAGGGGTAGGTGAGGCAGGTTTAGCAATGTCGTGGGGCAAAGGCCAGACCGAGGCCGAAATTCAGCAATGCGCCGGCTGCCATTCCCGGCGCGAGGCGCATGAGCAGGGCAACCCTCTGCCCGGAACGCCCTATCACGACGCCTACAATCTGGCGCTGCTGCGACCGGGGGCTTATCACCCGGACGGTCAGGTTCTGGATGAGGTCTATGTTTACGGATCCTTCCTGCAGTCCAAGATGTACGCGCAAGGTGTGGGCTGCATGAACTGCCACGAACCCCATAGCGCAACGTTGAGGGCCGAGGGCAACGGGGTCTGCACGCAATGCCATTCAACGGCGGGCAATCCGGATTTCCCAACTCTGGCCCGCAAGGACTATGGCACGCCCGAGCATCACCATCACCCCGAAGACAGCGCAGGTGCGCAATGCAAGACCTGCCACATGATCGAGCGTGTCTATATGGGCGTTGACGGTCGCCGGGATCACAGTTTCCGTGTGCCGCGCCCTGATTTGGGACTTGGGCAGGACTCCTGTACTGACTGCCACACCGACAAAGACCAGCCATGGGCCGCAACGCAAATCGAGGACTGGTTTCCGGACTCAACCCATCGCGGCCCGCATTTCGGTACGGTCTTTGCGCCAGCGATGGCGGGGCAGGCGGACAGTCCAGACGGGCTGCTGGCCATTGCCACCGATCCGTCTCAGGCCGGGATCGTGCGCGCAACAGCGGCGTATCTGCTGCAACCCTTCGGCTCCCGTCAGGTGGCCGACGCCACGGCGGAGTTGCTTACGGATGCCGATCCGCTGGTTCGGGCCAACGCTGTGACGTTGCAGCGCCAGGCCTCACCCCGCGATCAGGTGCAACGGTTGGAGCCGCTGCTCTCAGACCCGCTGCGTAACGTTCGGATTTCGGCGGCGAAAGAGGTCCTGACAATCCCGCCCGAGGCGTTAACGCAGGAACAACGGGTCTTGGCAGGGCAGGCCACCGCCGAGTGGCAGGGGGCAATCGCAAACCGTCTGGATTTCCCTGAAACCCATATGGTGCTGGGCGGAATGGCATTGACCTTCCGCAACGCTCCAGCAGCCGAGCGTGCCTTTCGCGAGGTTGTGACCCTAGACCCTCAGCGTTCGGAAGCATGGCCGATGCTGGTGCAGCTGGCACAGATCAATCGCGGGCCGCAGGCCGCGCGTGAGGTCGTGCAGGAGGGTTTGCAGCGCATTCCCAATGATCCGAACCTTCAAGAGCTGTCCCGGCAACTCGGACCATAAGAACGGCCCTTGCGCGCCCGTTTCGCGCCATCATCCCGGCAGAATTCACCTGTAGACCTATGCCCGAGGGTGTCAGGCCATAAGGTCGTAATAGGTGTCACATGTCGGAACATGTTTTGAAACATCCTGCCTCACGGGGCAGGCAGGTCTCATTGGATCAACGGATCGCGGAACTTCGGAACCGCAAGCCGGTTGACCTGAACCATGGTGAGGGGCTGATGCTGCAAGGCATCGCAGCCGCGTCGTTACGCGAACAGCGGCTGGCCGGTCAGATCGCGCCCGAGGACTAGGCGCCGCCACGGAACCCGGTCGCAACCACGAATTTCTCGGAACTGTCCGAACGCGATGCAGGCGGTTTGACGTTTGCGACTTTCTCAAACTTCTGC
Organism: Ruegeria sp. BG11; assembly: GCF_056538565.1. NCBI lineage: Bacteria > Pseudomonadati > Pseudomonadota > Alphaproteobacteria > Rhodobacterales > Roseobacteraceae > Ruegeria > Ruegeria sp. BG11. The sequence continues at coordinate 115,382 of NZ_JBQFTH010000001.1, forward strand.
TTGAGCAGCTTTTGCAAATCGCCCTCGGCGCCACCTGCCAAAACCTTGGCCACAAAGGTGCCGCCATCCTCCAGCACATCAAAAGCAAAGTAAGCGGCGGTTTCGCACAAGGCCATGATCCGCAAATGGTCGGTCTGCTTGTGACCCGAGGACGCGGCGGCCATGTCCGACATCACAACGTCGGCCTTGCCGCCCAGCCACTCTTTGACCTTGAGGTCGGCGTCATCTTCCATGAAATCCAGCACATGGGCCGTCGCGCCTGCAACCGGTTCAACTTCTTGCAGGTCAACACCCAGAACGGTGCCGATACGCTTGCCGCTTTTCTCACCCAGTGCATTCACCCGCTTGACCGCGACCTGCAGCCAGCCACCGGGCGCACAACCCAGATCAACAACGCGCGCGCCGGGGACCAGAAACCGGAATTTGTCGTCCAGTTCTAGGATCTTGAACGCAGCGCGCCCACGATAGCCTTCGGCAGTCGCGCGCTTGACATAGGGGTCGTTCAACTGCCGCTCGAGCCACCGGGTCGAGCTGAGCTTGCGCCCACGCGCCGTCTTCACCTTAACCTTCAGGTCGCGCTGTCCGCGGCCTGAGGTGTTTTTTCCACTCGGTGTTTTCGCCATCAGAACGGTCCGTCTTCCAATACGCCGTCCGCACTCATCTGCGCATAAAGCAGTCCTTCACGCAGTCCCCGGTCCGCCACAGACAGGCGGTCGGTGGGCCAGCAACGCAAAAGGGCCTGCAAAATGGCCGAGCCGGACATGATCAGGGCCTGCCGGTCATCCCCAATCCGAGGGTCCCGGCGTCGCCCGTGAGGGCCGAGTTCTAAATACCCGCGTATGACTTTGTCAATCTGATCGCTGGTCATGCGCAAACCGTCCACCTTGGTCCGGTCGTACCGCTTCAGACCCAGATGCGAGGCGGCTACGGTTGTCACTGTGCCGCTGGTGCCGACGATCTGAAAACCCGCTCGGGTCTGTTCGTCCTTGTAGGGGGCGAAATCGGCGAGGTTTTCCTCGAAAAACCAACTCATCAAAGCAAACCGGGCCGAGTCATCCTCAACGTCATGAAACTGGTCGCGCAGGGTTGCGACGCCCAGCGGGACGCTGATCCAGTCCACGACCTTGGCGGCCGGGAAGGGGCTGTCGGCGGTATGAAACCCGTTATGCAGACGCATGATCGCAGTTGGCCGGTCGCGGCGTGGAACAGATGAGATGTCGATCCACACCAGTTCGGTCGAGCCTCCGCCGATATCGACGACCAGCAGTTGCTCGGTCTTGGTCGACACCAGAGGCGCGCAGGAGATGACGGCCAGACGGGCCTCTTCCTCGGGCTGGATGATCTCAAGGTTCAGGCCGGTTTCACGTCGCACTTGCCGGATGAAATCGCGTGAGTTCTTGGCGCGCCGACAGGCCTCGGTTGCGACCAAACGCATCCGTTTGACCTTATTGCGCTTCAGTTTTTGCTGGCAGATTCGCAGCGCCTGAACGGTGCGCGACATGGAAGCCCGGGACAACCGTCCCGTGCGTTCCAAACCCGCGCCCAACTGCACGGATTTGGAGAAGCTGTCGACCACATGGAACCCGCTCCCCTTGGGTTGGGCTATCAACATGCGGCAGCTATTTGTCCCCAAATCCAACGCCGCATAAAGTGCATCTGGATCGGGTCTTGCCGGCGCGGGGCTTTCGACCGCCTTCGGGAACGCGCCCGCACCTTTGGGACGCTTGGGCGCCATTCGTCACGCCCTCCGATTTTCGAGTTAAGTTGACCCTAGGCGGGGTCTCGCCGACGCGCAAGTGATTTCAATTTTGAATTTAACGTGAGTGTCACACAGCGTTCATACTGAAATGCAATTCCCGTGCCGATCCCCATTTCGGGATTCTCTACAAGCTTACAGCCAGATACGGAGACTGCCATGAAAGATGAGCGCACCCTGTCCTTCGATGAATTTGATGAAGTCGTAAATCCGCGCCCCGAGGAATGTGAATTCGACCGCGTGGTCGAGCGCGCCTTGTCACGACGTGGCTTTCTTGGGGGCGTTTTGGCCATGGGCAGCTTCACCGCAGTTGGCGGCTCGCTTCTGCCTACGGGTGCGCGCGCGTCAGCTGATCGGTTCTCGTTCGAGGCGATTCCGGTCTCCACCGCCGATGAGGTGGTCGTACCCGCGGGCTATAAGGCGGAAGTCATGGTGCGCTGGGGGGACCCGCTGTGGTCCGACGCGCCTGAATTCGATCCTGCGACCCGTGGCACTGCCGCCAGCCAGGAACGCGCCTTTGGCGACAACACCGATGGTCAGGACGTTTTCTTCCATGACGGACACGTTCTGCTGGTCGTGAACAACGAATACACCAACCGTGACATCCTGTGGGGTAACAATCCGGACGCCAAGGCGGCCTCGGACGATGATGTCGCCAAGGGCATGATGGCCCATGGTGTGACGGTGGTCGAGATTGCCAATACCGATGGCAAATGGGGCATCGTCAAAGACAGCCCGTATAACCGCCGCATCACACCGCAGACCGACATGACCATCACCGGACCGGCTGCGGGCCATGACCTGATGAAAACCGCCGCTGATCCGACCGGCACGACCTCCAAGGGCACTTGGAACAACTGCGGCAACGGCATGACGCCTTGGGGCACCTATCTGGCCTGTGAAGAGAACTTCAACGGCTACTTCTCGGCCGAAGACGAAGCGCATGAAGTCAGCGCCGAGCTGAAGCGCTATGGCGTTTCGTCCAAGGATTGGGGCTATGGCTGGGCCAAGATCGACGAGCGTTTTGACGTCTCGAAGAACCCCAATGAACCTAACCGTGCCGGTTACGTTGTTGAGATCGACCCGACCGACCCGACCTCGACCCCGCGCAAGCTGACCGCTCTGGGTCGATTCAAGCACGAAAATGCTGAATCTGTGGTCAATAATGACGGTCGCGTTGTTGTCTACATGGGCGATGATGAGCGCGGCGAGTTCTTGTACCGCTTCGTGTCGGACGGTGTCTATGCGGCTGGCGTCGATACCAACGCTCTGCTTGAAAACGGAACCCTGTCGGTCGCAAAATTCAACGATGACGGTACCGGTGAATGGCTGGACCTGACGCCCGAGACAACCGGTTTGGCCTCGCAGGCTGAGGTCAGCATCCACACCCGTCAGGGCGCGTCTGCCGTGGGCGCGACCACCATGGATCGCCCCGAATGGGTGGCTGCCAACCCGAACGTGGCCGAGGTTTACTGCTGTCTGACCAACAACAAGAACCGGGGCGTCAAGCCGAATGCCGGTGGGGATGACACCTCTGTCAACGGACCGAACCCGCGTGAGGCCAACAACTATGGCCAGATCGTGCGCTGGCGTCCCGAAGGCGGCGATCACACCGCGCCCGGCTTTGCCTGGGATCTTTACGTGCTGGCGGGTAACCCGAATGTCCATCAGGACACCTATGGCGGGTCGGACAATGTCAATGCCGAGAACATGTTCAACTCGCCCGATGGTCTGAAATTCGACAGCAACGGCCTGCTGTGGATCCAGACCGACGGCAATTATGGCAACGAAGGTGATTTCGAAGGTCAGGGCAACAACCAGATGCTGGCAGGCGACCCGGTCACCGGCGAAATCCGCCGCTTCCTGGTCGGCCCGAATGAGTGTGAGATCACCGGCCTCAGCTGGTCGCCGGATCGCCGCACCATGTTCGTGGGCGTCCAGCACCCCGGTGAGGACGGTAACAGCCACTGGCCCGAGGGCGGCGATGCCGTGCCGCGCTCGGCCATCATCGCGGTCACGCGCGACGATGGTGGTTTGGTCGGCTAAGGCCGAAAACGCCCTTAAAAATAAGCCCCGGACGGTGTTGCCGCCCGGGGTTTTTGCTTGTGTTGAGCCATCCTCATACAAGCGTTGAAAGTTTTGATATCTGGTTTTCTGTGAATCCCGGCTAAAACGACTGTACACCGTCATAGGCAAAAAGGTCGCTTGGAAGGCGCTGGGTGTCGAAAACCGACCTCCTTAGCCCAATATAGACGTTTAGAACCGCCCCATTGGTTAGGAGGAATCACAGCTATGCCTGACGTCACCATCGTGTACTGGCGCGACATTCCCGCTCAGGTCATCGTCGGCAAAGGCCGTCGTGGCGCAAAGCGGCAGTTGGAAGAACGGTTTGAACAGGCCATCGACCGCGCCGCCATGAAGGTGAATGCCAAGGACAGTGATGCCTACCTGGCCGAATGGCGCAAGGCCGAGCCTTTCGCGGTTGAGGGCGACCCGTCCGAGATTGCCGAAGCGCAGGCTGTGCGTCTGGAAACGGAATACGATCAGGACCGCATCAAGGCACTGATCGCGAATGACGGTTGGGCATGAGCCCGAAATCTATATGGGAGGCCGCAATGGCTTTGCTGAACTTCAAGAAACGTGATGCCGCCGAAAACGGCCCTGTAAATCCGACCGTCGAAGCCTTTCTGCAGGGCTACTCGATCGAGGTAATGCCGCGCACCGCCGAAAAGGTCGAAGATTTCCGCGCGTTGCTGCCCGAAGGCACCCGTGTCTACATCGCCCATATCGAGGGCACGCCGATCGAAGATATGGTGAAAACCGCCAAGCGCATCGCCGCCGAAGGTTACCCGGTCATGCCGCACTTCCCGGCACGCATCATCAAGGATGCCGCGACGCTGGAGAACTGGATCTCGATGTATCAGGGCGAAGCGGGCGTTGATCAGGCGCTACTGCTGGCCGGTGGTGTGGCGAAGCCGCATGGTGATTTCGACAGCTCGATGCAGCTGATGGAATCCGGCCTGTTCGATAAAGCAGGTTTCAAGCGCCTGCACGTTGCTGGTCACCCCGAAGGCAACAAGGATATCGACCCAGACGGCTCGACCAAGAATGTCGACGACGCGCTGCGCTGGAAACAAAAATTCAGCGAAACCACCGACGCCGAGATGGCGTTGGCCACTCAGTTCGCGTTCGACGCAAAGCCGATCATCGAATGGGCGAACGGTCTGAAAGAGGCGGGGATCGACATCCCGGTCCATATCGGTATCGCAGGCCCTGCCAAGCTGCAGACCCTGATCAAGTTCGCCATCGCCTGTGGCGTTGGCCCGTCGCTGAAAGTTCTGCAAAAGCGCGCCATGGATGTCTCCAAGCTGCTGCTGCCTTATGAGCCGAATGATGTGATCACCGAACTGGCCGAATACAAAGCGGCGAACCCGGATTTCAACATTACCAACGTACACTTCTTCCCCCTTGGCGGCATCAAGACCAACGCCAACTGGGCCATCAACAACGGCGGCGCTTCGGCGAAGCCGGTTAACGCTTAAGGAACGGACATGACCCGTACAGTCGTAGAATCAAAAACAAAAACCGCCGTTCTGGGCTTTGACGAACCGTTCTGCGTGATTGGTGAGCGGATCAACCCCACGGGCCGGAAGAAACTGGCCGCTGAGCTTGAGGCGGGCGACTTTTCGACCGTTGAGAAAGATGCCCTGGCTCAGGTCGCTGCAGGCGCGACCGTTCTGGATATCAACGCAGGCGTTGTCTACAACTCGAACCCCAACCCGAACGAGACCGAGCCGCCGCTGATGCGCCAGATCGTAGAGCTGGTTCAGGGTCTGGTTGACGTCCCGCTTTGCATCGACTCGTCGGTTCCTGGCGCGCTGGAGGCCGGTCTTGAGGCGGCTGAAGGCCGTCCGCTGCTGAACTCGGTCACCGGCGAAGAAGAGCGTCTGGAACTGGTTCTGCCTCTGGTCAAGAAGTACAACGTTCCGGTTGTTGCGATCTCGAACGACGATACCGGCATCTCGGAGGACCCCGATGTACGGTTCGACGTAGCGAAAAAGATCGTTGAGCGCGCTGCAGATTTCGGCATCCCGGCGCATGACATCGTGGTTGACCCGCTGGTTATGCCAATCGGTGCGATGGCAACCGCTGGCCAGCAGGTCTTCGCTCTGGTCCGTCGTCTGCGTGAGGAACTGGGCGTGAACACCACGTGTGGTGCGTCCAACATCTCGTTCGGTCTGCCGAACCGCCACGGCATCAACAACGCGTTCCTGCCGATGGCGATGGGTGCTGGCATGACCTCTGCGATCATGAACCCGGTTGCACTGCCGACGACGCAGAAGAAAATTGCCGAGAAAAAAGAAGCCGTTGCCGCCGCTGGTATCATCCTGCCCGAAGGCATGGATGATGAGGCCTTCGTTCAGATGTTCGGTCTAGGCTCGACCCAGCCGCGCGCCGGTAAAGAGATGGAGGCCATTCGCGCCGCCAACCTGCTGACCAACAACGACCCGCATGGCGGCGCATGGATCAAGTTCAACAAATCGCCTGAAGAAGCGGCTGCGGCCGGTGGAGCAGGCGGTCGTCGCGGCGGTGGCCGTCGTCGTCGCGCTTGATTTTCTGAGCTATCAAATCAAAGGCTGGGCCTTGCGCCCGGCCTTTTTCGTTTGACCCTGATCAATGCAGCAAACGTTATATCGTAGAGACTGAGGCGGTCCTTTCCGCAACGATCAGGTGCTTTCATGTCCAAACATCACCCTCCAAAACTGGCTGACGCAGACCTGAGTGAGAAGTTGGGCAAGAAGGACTATTTCGACAAGCTGATCGATCTGCAGGCGAAACTGGCGCGTATTCAGCAAGCTTTTCTATTCCATGGAACCAAGGGCGTAATCGTCTTTGAAGGTTGGGATGCCGCTGGCAAAGGTGGCACGATCCGCCGTATCAGCCAGGCGCTTGATCCGCGCAGTTTCAAAGTCTGGCCGATAGGCGCGCCGCGCAACTACTATCTCAACCGCCACTATCTGCTTCGGTTCTGGGAGCGCCTGCCGCCCGAAGGTGCAATCTCGGCCTTTGACCGCAGTTGGTACGGGCGTGTTCTGGTGGAACGGATCGAGAAGTTCACACCAGAGAAACGGTGGCGCGCGGGATATCGAGAGATCAACGATTTCGAGCGCATGCTTGTTGATGACGGCACCCGGATCGTAAAGCTGTTCTTTCATATCTCACAAGACGAACAGATGGCGCGTTTCACAGAACGCCTGCGCAACCCATTGAAGCGCTGGAAGCTGACTTATGAGGATTTCCGCAATCGCGAGCGTTGGGACGAGGCCGGGATCGCCGTCGATGAGATGCTGGCGCGTACATCAACGGAGATTGCGCCGTGGCACGTTATTCCGGCTAACAACAAAAAATCTGCGAGAATCAAGGCAATGCAAACCATCGTTGACGCATTCTCAAAGGACATAGATCTAAACCCACAGCATTTGGACAAACGGACTTTGGACGCAGCATGCGAGGCTTTGGATGTTGACCAATCATTGATCGACTCTCTGCGGGCGCGGACAGAGTAATCCATAAACCTCACCGAAAGGCGCTTGCAGTTCCTCAGGTGGCGATGGTATCTCAAATCTCGCGGCGGGTATGATGTAATGGTAGCCTGTCAGCTTCCCAAGCTGAACGCGCGGGTTCGATTCCCGCTACCCGCTCCAACTTCAATGTCTATTGTGAACGGCGTGCTTGCAGCAGGTTAATAGCGGCCGGGACACGCGTTCCTTCCGAAGTGAGGTACTCCTCGAACTGTAGCACAACAGTATCGACGATCGCGCGCACATCCTCTTCGGTGCCGTTGAAATGCGCGATCACACGCGCAGCAGGTCCCACACGGGTGCAGAGCAGGGCTGCGTCTTCGACCGATAGTGGTCCATTTAGCACCAGCGAAACCGTCGTGACCTGAACATCAACCAGCCCCGCATCGCGCATCAGGCCAGCGACTCTGTCCTTGTCATGGAAGGCGAGCGGCCCAGGGGCATTCCGGTCAACTTTAGGCGGCTGACCCAACCGCGCTGTGGCAGCGATATGCGGGGTTTTGAACCATGGGTTGTCAGACAGACCGCCCCAGGCGGCAAAACTCATCTGAGCGCCGGGTTTCAGGGCGCGGGCCATGTTGGCGAAGGCGACGGTCGGGTCGGCAAAGAACATGACGCCGAACCTTGAGATCATCGCGTCCATATCGCCCGGCGCGAGTTCAGTCGTCTGAGCGTCAGCGTATTGAAACGAAAGATTGCCCAGACCCGCAGTGCTGGCACGCTGGCGCGCGCGTTCCAGAAACTGTTCCGATATGTCGATGCCGCGCACCGCACCCTCGGCGCCGACAAGCTGCGCAGCGGCCAGCGACGAGGCGCCCGTGCCACAGCCGATATCAAGAATCCGCATGCCCCGAGACAGGCCGGATCGTTCCAGAACCAGTTCGAGGACAGGCTGAAACAAGGTGTCCAGCTGATCTTCAAAGGTCAGCCAGCGGGTACCCATTTCAGACTTGCCCCAGAACTCTTCCTGATCCCCGTTGATGTTCAGCATCACAGCCCCCTTTGAGGGGAACTATGACCTCCGGCGGCGACGGCGGCCAGTCTTTTCCTCATCGCCGCCACCGGTGTTGAAGGACGGTGCGGGCAGGGTGACGACCTGTGCGAGTTCCGGGAACGGGTCGGTCTTGTGCGGGATCGCGTTGGCGGCGACGAAGTGATCCTGGAACTTCGGCTCGATTGCGGTTTCGATCTTGGTGATCTCACGCACCACACGCTCGATCTCGGCGCGCGAGCCGATGTTGCACAGTGCAATACGGGCGCCGGTACCAGCCGCGTTGCCCGCGCTAGAGACCTTATCGAGCGGTGCATCCGGGATCATGCCCAGAACCATCGCGTGCTTGGTCGAGATATGCGCACCGAAGGCCCCGGCCAGAACCACGCGATCCACGCGGTCGACCTCCATCTCGTCCATCAATAGGCGCGCACCCGCATAAAGTGCCGATTTCGCCAGCTGGATGGCCCGGATATCGCCTTGGGTGACCGTGATCCGAGGGCCACCTTCCGCGCTGGAATCATGGATCAGATAGGCGTGTGTGCGCCCTTCGGGAACGCAGCGAGAAGTGCCGGTTTGCTCGGCCGATCCGATCAGCCCGCTTTCGTCCAATAGGCCGGCGATACGCATTTCGGCCACGGCCTCGATGATGCCCGAGCCGCAGATGCCGGTGATGCCGGTGGTGGCGATGTCCTGATCAAAGCCGTCCTCATCGGACCATTTCTCGGACCCGATCACGCGGAAACGGGGCTCCTTGGTGGCGGGATCAATCTCGATTCGCTCAATCGCGCCGGGCGCGGCGCGTTGGCCAGAACTGATCTGCGCGCCTTCAAACGCAGGCCCTGTGGGCGACGAGCAAGCCAGAACGCGGCTGGTATTGCCCAGCAGGATTTCGGCATTGGTGCCTACGTCCACGATCAGCACGAGGTCCTCGGACTTGCCGGGCTCTTCCGACAGGGCAACGGCGGCGCAGTCAGCCCCCACATGGCCCGCGATACAGGGCAGGATATAGACCTGAGCGCGCGGGTTCATGGTGGTCAGGTCCATCTCACGCGCGGGCAGGGACATGCTCTCGGACGTAGCCAGCGCGAACGGAGCTTGCCCCAGCTCGACCGGGTCCAGACCCAGCAGCAAGTGGTGCATGACCGGGTTGCAAACGAACACCGTCTCAACGATCAGGCTGGCGTCAATGCCCGCTTCTTCCGCGATCGAGGTGGTCAGGTCATTGATCGCCTCACGCACGGCTTTGGTCATCTCCTGATCGCCACCGGGGTTCATCATGGCGTAGGAAACGCGGCTCATGAGGTCTTCGCCGAAGCGGATCTGAGGGTTCATCTGGCCCGAGGAAGCCTTGACCTCACCTGTCTCCAGATCAGTCAGATGCGCCGCGACGGTGGTTGAGCCAAGGTCGATGGCGAGACCATAAAGCCCGCTTTCGTGCAGACCGGGCCAGATTTCAACGATGCGAGCGACCGGGTCCTTGTGGCCTTTGTGAACGGCGACCGTGACCTCCCATTTGCCTTTGCGCAGGGTCGGTTGCAGCTTGGACATCAGGGACAGATCGGCGGTGACGGCCTCGATCTTCCACTGCTCGCGCAGGGCACGTTCCAGACGCTCCAGATCGCCGGTGGGCGAGTGCATGTCGGGTTCCTCGACTACGACGAAATAAAGCCGCGTGGCCGGGTCCATGGTGATGGCGCGCGCCGCTGCGGCCTTTCGGACAACCTGACGGTGGACCTGGCTTTCGGGCGGCACGTCGATCACCACATCACCCTGAACCGAGGCCTGACAGCCCAAACGACGACCGGGTTTCAGGCCACGTTTGTCGTCATAGCGCTGCTCGACCGCGTTCCATTCGCTCAGCGCGTCTTCCGAGACGGTAACGCCGTGCTTGGGGAACTCGCCGTAGCTGGGTGTAATCTGACATTTCGAGCAGATGCCGCGCCCTCCGCAAACCGAATCCAGATCGACGCCCAGCTGTCGGGCGGCGGTCAGAATCGGGGTGCCAACGGGAAAGTGCCCGCGTTTGCCCGAGGGGGTAAAGACGACAAGGGGGTCGGTGGTCATGGTCGGCCTGCCTAAATTGTGTTCGCGCGTATGCCGGGGAAGATATGAGTTTATTCACAAAGGGAAAGCCCTGACAGCGGCACGTTTTGTACAACGAGCGTCGTTTTGTGACGTGCTATTCCCAACCAAGGGCAAACAACTTGGGGTCTGGGGCTTTTCCTTCGGGTCAATCCATGCAATAGGGTCACCGCCAAACGGGCTTTTGCATGGGGTTTGATGATGCAGATTCGTGAGGCACTTACCTTTGACGACGTACTTCTTGTTCCGGGCGCATCTTCAGTGCTGCCGGCAACGGCGGATACGACGACGCGCGTGACGCGTCAGATTTCCATGAACATCCCGCTGCTCAGCTCGGCCATGGATACTGTGACCGAGGCGCGTATGGCCATCGCCATGGCGCAGGCCGGTGGGATCGGCGTGATCCATAAGAACCTCTCGGTCGAGGAACAGGCCCGCGAGGTCCGCCGTGTGAAACGGTTCGAATCCGGCATCGTCTACAACCCGGTGACGTTGCGTGCCGATCAGACGCTAGCAGACGCGCAGGCGCTGGTGCAGCGCTACAACTTCACCGGCTTTCCGGTTGTGGATGAGAAGGGCCGCGTTGTCGGCATCGTGACCAACCGGGACATGCGCTTTGCCACGTCGGATGACACGCCCATAAAGGCCATGATGACCTCGGACAATCTGGCGATGCTGCAAGAGCCCGCCGATCTGGAAGAGGCCAAATCCCTGATGCGCGCCCGCCGGATCGAAAAACTGCTGGTCGTTGATGGCGAGGGCAAGCTGACCGGTTTATTGACCCTGAAAGACACGGAACAAGCCGTTCTGAACCCGACGGCCTGCAAGGACCACCTGGGACGCCTGCGCGTCGCCGCCGCGACCTCGGTCGGTGATGCAGGGTTTGAGCGCTCTGAACTGCTGGTCGACTCGGGTGTCGATATTATTGTGGTCGATACCGCTCACGGCCATTCCGAAGGTGTTCTGGAGGCGGTCAAGCGCGCCAAAACGCTGTCGAACGAGGTCCAGATCATTGCGGGCAACGTTGCCACCGCGGATGCTACCAAAGCGCTGATTGATGCGGGCGCGGATGCGATCAAGGTTGGTATCGGGCCGGGCTCGATCTGTACCACTCGGATGGTGGCCGGTGTCGGTGTGCCTCAGTTGACGGCGATCATGGACTGCGCTTCAGCCGCCGGAGATGTTCCGGTGATCGCCGATGGCGGCATCAAGTTCTCCGGCGATTTCGCTAAGGCGATCGCGGCGGGTGCGTCCTGTGCCATGGTCGGTTCGATGATCGCAGGTACTGATGAAAGCCCAGGTGAGGTGATCCTGTATCAGGGCCGTTCGTTCAAATCCTATCGCGGCATGGGCAGCTTGGGTGCAATGGCGCGCGGCTCGGCGGATCGCTATTTCCAGAAGGATGCCGCGAACGACAAGCTGGTGCCGGAGGGGATCGAAGGTCAGGTGCCCTATAAAGGCTCTGCAGGAGCGGTTGTTCACCAGCTGGTCGGCGGTTTGCGCGCGGCCATGGGCTATACCGGCTGCGCCACAGTCGAAGAGATGCGCAAGAACTGCAATTTCGTCAAAATCACCGGGGCGGGTCTGAAGGAAAGCCACGTGCATGACGTGCAGATCACGCGTGAAAGCCCGAACTACCGGGTTATGTGATCTGGTGATCTGTTGCAGGCGGCGCCCCGACGCGGGCGCCGTTTTGCGTTCCTGGAAAACCCGACGGAGGGAAAGATGACCCCGGCAGCCCGTGTTCAGGCCTCAATAGAGATCCTTGACCAAATTCTGGACGGCGCGCCCGTTGAAAAAGCCCTGACTGGGTGGGCGCGACGCAGCCGGTTCGCAGGTTCCAAGGATCGCGCGGCGGTGCGGGATCACGTTTTTACGGCCTTGCGCTGCAAACGGTCCTTTTCCGCGTTTGGAGGTGCTGAGACGGGTCGCGGCCTGATGATCGGAGCGATGCGTGCTGCGGGGCAGGCGCCGGACACTCTGTTCACCGGCGAACGCCACGCGCCTGAGCCGATCGAAGCGTCTGAGCAGAGTCGCGATTTCCTGTCACTGGCCGAGCAGTTTGATATTCCAGACTGGCTCTGGCCCCGGTTTTCGGCGTCTTTGGGCGATGCAGCCACGGAGGCCGCAGCGGCGCTGCAAAACCGCGCTCCGGTGCATCTACGGGTCAATTGGCGCAAGACAGACGTGGAAGGCGCAGCCCGTGCTTTGGAGGCTGACGGTATTCAAACTGAACGCCATCCCGCCTGCGAGACGGCTCTGACCGTCGTTGAAGGAGCACGCAAGGTTGCGCAAAGCCGGGCATATCTGGACGGATTGGTCGAGTTGCAGGATGCGGCCAGCCAGGCGGTTGTGGCGGCTTTGCCCCTAAAACCCGGTTTGCGCGTTCTTGACTATTGCGCCGGTGGCGGTGGGAAATCGCTGGCGCTCGCGGCCCATCAGGGGGTCGAGGTGTTCGCGCATGACATCAACCCGAAGCGCATGCAGGACCTGCCGAACCGTGCTGACCGCGCGGGCGTAAGAGTAACCTGCCTTGAGACTGCGGAACTGGCCCGTTTCGCGCCCTTTGACATCGTGCTGGTCGATGCGCCCTGTTCGGGCAGCGGCTCGTGGAGGCGCGCTCCGGCCGGAAAATGGGCTCTGACCGAAGAGCGTTTGATCGAATTGACCAAGCTGCAACGCGCGATCCTAGGTGAGGTCGCGCAACTGGTTCATCCCAAAGGTCTTCTCGCCTATGCGACCTGTTCGATGCTTCAGGACGAAAACGCACAGGTTGTCGATAGCTTTGTGTCGGAGAACCCTGAATGGATTGCAACGCTAGAGCGGAATTGGCGTGTCACGGATGGTGTCGACGGGTTTTTCACAGCACATCTGACAAATTAGCAACCCATCGCAAACAACCACAGGTGGTTTTCTTAACCCCTTAACTCTGTTAAGCGGGCATTAACCATTTTGGATCGTTATTGCCTTTGAAAAGCTAACCGGGTCGTTCATGTCCGATTCTACATATCCGTTCTCCGATCCCCGCTCGCGTAGAACGCCGTCTGCTGCGCGTGTTATGGCGCTGGTTGGACTGGCCGGGCTTTTATACGTTGCGCCATATACGGGGAGAGTGCCTGCGAACTGGACGCAGGGTATGATCGTCGTAGGAGTATCGGTCCTTTTTGCGACACTCTGGATTCTGGTCAGGGGTCTCTTTGCCGACAAGGCCGCGCAGCAAACCCTTGATGTGCTGGCAGCTTTTGTGGAGCAGGACGATTGCGCAAGCGTCATCGCCGATGCAGAGGGAACGGTTCTGGTCGCCAATCCGATCGCGCGCGAACAGTTGAAAGCCAGTCCGGAGGCAACGCTGCCCGAGGTTCTGCGTTCGGTTTTCGCCAACCCGTCGAGTTTGCTTTTGAGGTTGCAGACACTGGCCCAGGCAAAAGGCTCAGCGGGTGAGGACATCATCACCGTTGGCAAGAATGTTCCGGTTTCGGTTGTTCGATTGGCAGACCACCTGTTCTGCTGGCGGTTTAAGCTTGGCCACCAAGGACAATGGGACAAGATCACCCTTCCCGTGCTGACCATCGGCCGGGGCGGGCGCCTATTACACCTCAATACCGCCGCAAGGGCCTTTTTCGGCACGGTACCGGGTTCGATTGACAATATCTTTCCGAACGGATTGCCACATGATGGTCAAATCTGCTCGGTCCCTGCTTGTGAGGGGGAAACACGCGTCGCAGTCACTGGCGTATCGGCGTCTGGGGCTGAACGGCACCTCGTTTTGATGCCGGTTTCTCAGCCTGTCCAACCCGTGCATGGATCCTCACTTGCCGAACTGCCCGTGCCGATCATTTGTATGACGCCCGAGGGGACCATACTGCAGGCAAACCAGATGGCGTTGGCTCTCTTGGGTGATCTCTGCCTAAACGAGACCAATATCGACCAGATCCTGCAGGGGCTGAACCATCCAATTCTCGAGTGGCTGGCACAAACAGCCTCCGGTGAGGATGTCGCCCGATCCGAATTCCAGCGACTTACCCGCGATGACAAAGAGCTATTTGTTCAAGTCACTTTGGACCGTGTTCAGATCGACGGGAAAACCCATCTTATAGCGGTCCTGAACGATGCGACCGAGTTGAAAACACTCGAGGCGCAGTTTGTGCAGGGCCAGAAAATGCAAGCCGTCGGCCAGTTGGCCGGCGGGGTTGCGCATGATTTCAACAATCTTTTGACCGCGATATCCGGTCATTGCGATCTGCTGTTGCTGCGCCATGATCAAAACGACCCCAATTATGGAGACCTTGTTCAAATCAATCAGAATGCCAATCGCGCGGCGGCTTTGGTCAGCCAGCTTCTGGCCTTTTCGCGCAAACAGACCTTGCGACCCGAAGTTCTGGACGTGCGCGACACAATCTCGGACCTCATCCATCTGTTAAACCGTTTGGTCGGTGAGAAAGTGCAACTGACCCTCAGCCATGATCCTGTCCTCAAGCCGGTGCGCGCGGATAAGCGGCAGTTGGAGCAGGTGTTGATGAACCTCGTCGTCAACGCGCGCGATGCAATGCCGGAGGGTGGAGAGATTCGCATCGAATCCGAGGTGCTGAGCCTGACCGAGCCCTTGCGCCGCGACCGGGCCACCGTTCCACCCGGCGATTACATGACCGTCAAGGTGATCGACAGTGGGGTCGGTATTCCCGCCGACAAACTGCAAAAAGCGTTTGAGCCATTCTACACGACCAAGCGCATGGGCGAGGGTACAGGGCTTGGCCTTTCCACTGTTTACGGGATCGTTAAACAAACGGGTGGTTTCATTTTCGTCGACAGCGCTGTCGGACGCGGCACCGAGTTTTCGTTGCTCCTGCCGGTTTGCGTCGAAGCTAAACCCGTCGAAATCCAGCCCGAAGATGTGCCGGATTCCAAAACGGCGCGCCAAGGCGAGGGCGTTGTTCTTTTGGTCGAAGACGAAGCACCGGTTCGGGCCTTCGCGACTCGCGCGTTGCGCCTGAAAGGCTATACGGTGCTCGAGGCCGAGTCCGCCGAGGACGCCCTGACCTTGCTGGAAGATGTCAAACTGAACGTGGATGTGTTCGTAACCGATGTGGTCATGCCCGGAATGGACGGCCCGACTTGGGTTGCCAAGGCCATGGAGACGCGGCCGGATGTCCGAGTCGTGTTTGTCTCGGGTTATACTGAGGGCGCGTTTGGCGACTCGGGCCCTCAGGTTCCGAATTCGACCTTTTTGCCAAAGCCCTTCTCTTTGACCCAACTGACCGAGGCAGTGTTTCAGCAGATGAATTGACGGCTATTGCGCCGCTTCATAGACTGCGAAATCGGCCGTAGAATGCTTGCGGAATGCAGCTTCGGTTGCAGAAGACAGAGTTGTTTCTGCGGGCGGTGAGACGTTCTCGCTTTGTAGTGTGAAATCGAAATTCAACCGGCTTTGCAAGAATTCGACGATTCTGTCCTGATGGTCGTATTTGAAAACATGGCTGGCCCCGACACCGTTGTTGCGGGTGCGGAAGAACTGGCTCTGACTGCCGACATCGGCAAATTCGGGCTGTGGGGTCTGCATATAGGCCTGTACGAAGGCGTCAAAGCTGAGATCCCGCGTCGAATGCGGATGCCCAATGCGATCTTCGCGCCGACGAAACCTGTACCAGCTGCCCAGCCAGTCGATGGGTTCGCGGACAACGGCCATGATCTCCATCTCGGTGTCGTACATTTTGCGGAACATGTTCTGAATAAAACGGTCATATCGGCGCACCGGCGCGTGTTTCAGCTCAGGCGGATGGGTGATCACAAGGTCCGCGCGAGTACGCAATGCAGAGTGATATGCGGTGCTTCCGGTTTTGGGAACAGATAAAAACGCAAGGCGTTCCTTATAGAAAACAAGCATTTAGTGTTCCCATGTCGATGATAATTCGGAAGACAGATTGGCGTAAACGGATCTTTAACACAATTGCCCAAGAGTAGGATCTGTAAGTTTTAGTTGAAATGTTCTCTTTTTGGTCCCATAAGGAACAAGAGGCGAACAAAGCAGCGATTGCCGCCCGGCAAAGGGTGTGACAAAAGGGAAGGCGACAGGACAATGGCGGATCTTCTGACGATGAGCGACAAGAAAAACGCGGACAAGCAAAAGGCGCTCGATAGCGCGCTGGCCCAGATCGAACGGCAATTCGGCAAAGGCTCGATCATGAAGCTGGGCGAGGATGCCAAGCAGGATATCGAGGCAAGCTCGACCGGGTCTCTGGGTCTTGATATCGCGCTGGGAATCGGCGGTCTGCCGATGGGCCGGATTGTTGAGATTTACGGGCCTGAGAGCTCAGGCAAAACAACGCTGACCCTGCATTGTATTGCCGAACAGCAAAAGCGCGGCGGTGTCTGCGCGTTTGTCGACGCAGAACATGCGCTTGACCCGCAATATGCCCGCAAGCTGGGCGTTGATCTGGACGAACTGCTGATCTCGCAGCCTGACACCGGCGAACAAGCGCTGGAAATCACCGACACACTGGTTCGGTCTGGCGCGGTGAACATGGTCGTGGTCGACTCGGTGGCGGCGCTGACGCCGAAATCCGAATTGGAAGGCGACATGGGCGACAGCAACGTCGGCGTTCAGGCCCGTCTGATGAGTCAGGCGATGCGCAAACTGACCGGCTCGATCAGCCGTTCGAATTGCATGGTAATCTTCATCAACCAGATTCGGATGAAGATCGGCGTGATGTTTGGCAGCCCGGAAACCACGACCGGTGGCAACGCGCTGAAGTTCTACAGCTCGGTTCGTCTGGACATCCGCCGTATCGGCGCAATCAAAGATCGAGATGAAGTGGTCGGCAACCAGACCCGTGTCAAAGTCGTTAAGAACAAGGTGGCCCCTCCGTTCAAACAGGTGGAATTTGACATCATGTATGGCGAAGGCATCTCGAAAATGGGTGAGCTGCTGGATCTGGGCGTCAAAGCCGGTGTGGTCGAGAAGTCGGGTTCGTGGTTCAGCTACGGTGATGAGCGGATCGGGCAGGGTCGTGAGAATGCAAAGCAGTATCTGCGCGATCACTCTCGGATCGCTTTGGATATCGAGGACAAGATCCGCGCGGCCCATGGTCTGGACTTCGACATGCCGCCCGGAGCGGCCGAGGATGACGATATCCTCGAGGCGTAGAGAACGCTGACGAGAACAGCCTAAATCCCTCGGCACCCCCATTGGCGCTGAGAATACCCGGTACGGGGCGGTCCATCGGGGCCGCCTTGTTTCGTTTGGAAGGTCAATGCTGTGGACACTCTGCGGGCACGGCGATAAACCTGCGCAGACCATTCTGATTGCGTGCTGAGAGAGCCCCATGCCAACGTTGAACGACATCCGATCGACCTTTCTGAACTACTTTGCCAAGCAGGGGCACGAAGTGGTGGCGTCCAGCCCTCTGGTGCCGCGCAATGATCCGACTTTGATGTTCGTGAATTCGGGCATGGTGCAGTTCAAGAACCTGTTCACCGGTGTTGAAACGCGCGACTATCAGCGCGCAACCACCGCGCAGAAGTGTGTGCGAGCTGGCGGCAAGCACAATGACCTCGACAATGTGGGCTATACGGCGCGCCACCACACTTTCTTTGAGATGCTGGGGAACTTCTCCTTCGGTGACTACTTCAAGCACGACGCGATTCCCTTCGCGTGGGAGCTGATCACCAAGGAATTCGACATCGACAAAAACCGTCTGCTGACCACGGTCTATCACACCGACGACGAAGCCTTTGAAATCTGGAAGAAAGTCGGCGTTCCCGAAGATCGCATCATCCGCATCGCGACCAGCGACAATTTCTGGCAGATGGGACCGACCGGACCCTGCGGGCCATGCACCGAGATTTTCTATGACCATGGCGATCACATCTGGGGCGGCCCTCCTGGATCGGCCGATGAAGATGGCGACCGGTTCATCGAAATTTGGAACATCGTTTTCATGCAGAACGAGCAGTTCGAGGATGGCTCGATGGTGGAACTCGATATGCAGTCGATCGACACCGGCATGGGGCTGGAGCGGATCGGTGCGCTGCTACAAGGCAGCCATGACAACTACGACACCGACCTGTTCAAAACGTTGATCGAGGCTTCTGCGGACGCGACAGGCGTTGATCCTTACGGAGATCAGAACGTCCATCACCGCGTGATCGCGGACCACCTACGTTCAACGTCGTTCCTAATTGCCGACGGCGTGATGCCCAGCAATGACGGGCGCGGCTATGTACTGCGCCGGATCATGCGCCGGGCCATGCGTCACGCTCATTTGCTGGGGGCCAAGGACCCGGTCATGCACCGTCTGGTCCCCTCGCTCGTACAACTGATGGGCGCTCAATATTCGGAACTAGGGCAGGCGCAGGCGTTGATCGAAGAGACTCTGCTGCTGGAAGAAACGCGGTTCAAACAAACGCTGGATCGCGGCCTGAAACTGTTGGATGACGAGGTAGCCAGCCTGCCCGAAGGCGCGGCCCTCCCTGGCGATGCGGCGTTCAAGCTTTATGACACCTATGGTTTCCCACTCGATTTGACCCAGGATGCCCTGCGGGAAAAAGGCCGGACCGTCGATACTGACGGGTTCGATGCGGCCATGGCAGAGCAGAAGGCCAAGGCCCGCGCAGCATGGGCCGGGTCGGGCGAGGCCGCCGATCAAGCGGTCTGGTTTGACGTGGCCGACAGCGCTGGCGCGACCGATTTCCTGGGCTATGACACTGAAAAGGCTGAGGCTCAGATTGCGGCGCTGATCGTCGATGGCGCTCTGGTCGACAAGATCGAACAGGGTGGCAGTGGCTGGGTCGTCGTGAACCAAACACCGTTCTATGGCGAGGCTGGTGGTCAGGTCGGCGACAGTGGTGAGCTACGCCGCCTCGATTCGCGCGAAGAAATTGCGCGCGTTGAAGACACCAAGAAATTCGCCGATGGCAAAGTCTATGCACACAAGGTTACCGTGGATCATGGCACCCTATCCAAAGGTGACGCGGTTGAGCTAGAAGTGGATCATGCGCGCCGTTCGGCCATTCGTTCCAACCATTCTGCCACGCACCTTTTGCACGAAGCTCTACGAGAGACTTTGGGCAATCACGTAGCTCAGCGGGGTTCTTTGAATGCCTCGGATCGTTTGCGGTTCGATTTCAGCCATTCCAAGGCTCTGACGCTGGAGGAAATCCAAAAGGTCGAGCGTGAGGTGAACGATTTCATCCGCCAGAACTCGAGCGTAGAAACCCGGATCATGACGCCAGACGACGCACGTGAACTGGGTGCTCAGGCTTTGTTTGGTGAGAAATACGGCGACGAAGTTCGCGTTGTTTCGATGGGTAAGGCGCCGACCGGCAAGGGCCAGGATGGCGAGACTTGGTCGATTGAACTTTGCGGTGGCACGCATGTCCGCCAAACCGGCGATATCGGCACGTTCGTTGTACTGGGCGACAGTGCAAGCAGTGCAGGTGTCCGGCGGATTGAGGCGCTCACGGGCGATGAAGCCTTCCGCTATATGTCCGCGCAAGATCATCGCTTAGCACAGGTCGCGTTAGAGTTAAAAGCGCAGCCGGATGACGTGGTCACACGTGTGAAATCTCTGCTGGATGAGCGGAAAGCCCTGCAAAACGAAGTTGCTCAGCTGCGCCGCGATCTCGCTATGGCCGGCGGGGCCGGGCAGGGCGGCGGCGCGGAAGCGACCGAAGTCAACGGCGTCAAGTTTCTGGCCCAGACACTCAGCGGTGTGTCCGGCAAAGATCTTCCTGCATTGATCGACGAACACAAAAGCCGACTGGGATCTGGCGCGGTTCTGTTGATCGCGGACACAGGCGGCAAAGCGGCTGTCGCGGCTGGGGTCACCGCGGATCTGACCGATACGGTTTCGGCCGTTGATCTGGTCAAAGCCGCAGTGGTTGAGCTGGGCGGCAAGGGCGGCGGTGGTCGCCCGGATATGGCCCAAGGTGGCGGCAAGGACGCGACCAACGCAGATGCGGCGATCAAAGCCGCCGAACAGGTATTGGAAAGGTAAGCACAATGGCGGCACTTTGGATTGCACATGTTACGGTCACTGATGCAGAAGCTTATGCAAAATATGCTGAACTCGCTGGGCTCGCGATTTCCAAATATGGCGGCGAATTCATCGCTCGGGCCGCGCGATATGTACAGCTGGAGGGCAAAGAGCGTCCTAGAAATGTTGTGGCGCGCTTTCCTTCGGTCGACGCTGCGGTCACTTGCTATCATTCCCCGGAATACCAGGAGGCCTTGGATCACGCGCGCAATGCTAGCGAGCGTGAGCTGGTTGTGGTGGAAATCACCGAGTGATCCCATTCGGATTCTTTCCGAAGGAATCTGTGCCAAAGCGCTAAGCTTTTTGAGCATCTCGTGAGGCATTTAAACCGTGATCGAGCTAAGGCATCGATCGCGGAATATTTTCAAATTGAGTTTTGGTATCCTTCTCCCTCCTTCGGCGGGCAATTTTCGTTGGCAAAAAACGGCCATTTCCCGCTACCTGCCTTGAATAGCCCAACGGATTGACGAATTTTCGCCTCTTTTACTGCGCAGCCTAACGGTTGATTGCGCCACTCTATCGAATTGCCGATAAAGGTCTCGTTCGGTGATTTTGCCGTAAAGTCAGCAGTGGCCCGCAAAGTAGAAACAAGAGGCGAGCAGAACATGCTGTTAAACTGGAGCGACACATCTCGCAGCGTCCTGACGGGCAGTTGGTTTATTTGTTTGGCGGCAGCATTCAGTGTCGCCATCGGGTTGATTGTGATCGCAACACCAACGCGTGCGGCCGAGGATGCGTTCATTCAAGCCGTTTCAGCCTCACCACCGCCATCCGGTGCGCGTCGACTTTGCCAGCAATACGCGTGGGCCTGCGCTAGTCGAGGATCGGTATCGCTGTCACCCGGGCAAGAAATGAAAATCGTTCAGAGGGTCAATCGCCAAGTAAACTCCACGACCAGATCGGTTACGGATCAATCGCAGTACCGGGCGCGGGAATGGTGGGCTTTGCCAACCAGCCGAGGCGGGGATTGCGAAGACTTTGCGCTGCTGAAAAAGCGTGAATTGATCAACGCTGGGCTGGATCCGAAAAAGCTGTTGATTGCAACTGTGCTCGACACCCAAAGAAACGCCCATGCGGTCCTAGTTTACCGATCGAGTGTTGGCGATCTAATTTTGGATAACTTGACCAATCGGATCAAGCCCTGGGGCGCAACCAACTATCTGTTCCTAAGGATGCAAGACCCAAAACGCCCTCAGCGATGGGTTGGTGTCTACGCGAGCAGTTAAGGGCCTGCTTGGCGCTTTGATTTGGATCTGTAAGTCGAAAAGGTGGCTTTGAAGCCACCTTTTCTAACGGCTTTGCAGTAAAGCGCGGGTTAACCCTCATCGTTGTTGGCGTTGTGACCCTGACCTGGGCTTGAGCCTTCGGGGCCGTTGCCATGCCCATTATTACCCTTGCCTTTGTCACCTTTGCTGCAACCGCAATTCCCATTATCGCCTTTGCCTTTGTCGCCCTTGTCGCCTTTGCCTTTGCCTTTGTCGCCCTTGCCTTTGCCCTTGTCGCCTTTGCCTTTGTCCTTGTCGCCCTTGCCTTTGTCCTTGTCGCCCTTGCCTTTGTCCTTGTCGCCCTTACCTTTGCCCTTGTCGCCCTTACCTTTGCCCTTGTCGCCCTTACCTTTGCCCTTGTCGCCCTTACCTTTGTCCTTGTCGCCTTTGCCTTTGTCCTTCTTGTCATTTGGATCGGGATCAGAGGTAGGATCTGGATCAGATGTAGGGTCCGGGTCTGTAGTTGGATCCGGATTGTTTGTGCTAGTACCGGGATCTTCTGGATCTGTGCTGTCATCTGCGCCACCATCACCGGTTCTTTGCTCTGAAACACCAATGGACGCAGTAGGTGTATCAGACAGCAAAGCCGCCAGTTGCGGGCACTCTGCACCAGTGCGTGCGAGGAACTTACCAAAGTCAGCGCGGCGTTGAATGTAGCGTATCATACCTGAAGTTACAGCGTCACACTCACATAGTATTTCAGGGTTGCTTGCAGCCTTCCTTGCGGTGGATGAAGTGCAGGCGGCTTGAACTGACGCTACACCAACAAACTGTAGAGTGGCGGCCAGCGCGATTGCTGTTAATTTGTGGGACTGGATGCCCATGTTTAACTCCTCGGTACTAGTTACTAGTCTGCGTCGAACTTTTGCACACTCTTTGACCAGGCGTGTATGAAGGACGTCACACTTTGAACAAGTTTACACCTTTGAGATGCCCGAATTGCAAGGCGCCCAAACAGCTATTGAGTGGTGCATGAGTCCGACCAATGGTAAAAGTTAAATGAAAACAAAAAGGAAGGTCAGCGTTTAGCTGACCTCTCCATTCACAACCAGTTTATATATTGAGGAAATAACGTCTGAATTGTGGCATTGTTTCCAATTCCACCACACCGAAAGCCATTAGACTTACCCTGCCTTCGCCATCCGTTTCCGCTCATGCGGGTCAAGGAATCGTTTGCGAAGACGAATCGCGTTGGGCGTCACCTCGACCAGTTCGTCGTCATCAATATAGGCGATGGCTTCTTCAAGCGAGAACTGGATGTGGGGTGTCAGCCGCACCGCGTCGTCCGAGCCGCTGGCCCGAACGTTGGTCAGCTTCTTGCCTTTCAGCGGGTTCACTTCCAGATCGTTGTCGCGGGAATGTTCACCAATCACCATGCCCTGATAGACATCGGTCTGAGGGCCAACGAACATGCGGCCACGCTCTTCGAGGTTCCACAGAGCGTAAGCGACGGCCTGGCCATTCTCCATCGAGATCAGAACGCCTGCGCGGCGGCCCGGGATTCGACCTTTATGTGCGGCCCAGCCATGGAACACGCGGTTCAGAACACCGGTGCCGCGGGTGTCCGTCAGGAACTCTCCGTGATAGCCGATCAGGCCACGGGACGGCACATGCGCGATAATCCGGGTCTTGCCGGTACCGGCGGGGCGCATCTCGACCAACTCGCCCTTGCGAGCACCGGTGATCTTTTCAATGACTGCGCCCGAGTATTCGTCATCCACGTCGATCGTGACTTCTTCGACAGGCTCCAGCCGTTGACCATCTTCCTCACGGAACAGAACCTGCGGGCGCGAGATGCTGAGTTCGAACCCTTCGCGGCGCATATTCTCGATTAGAACGCCCATCTGAAGCTCGCCGCGTCCGGCCACTTCGAACGCTTCGCCGCCTGGTGTGTCGGTGATGCGGATCGCGACGTTGGATTCCGCCTCTTTCATCAGGCGGTCGCGGATCACACGGGATTGCACTTTCTTGCCGTCACGACCTGCCAAAGGCGAGTCGTTGATGCCGAAGGTCACGGTGATGGTTGGCGGGTCGATGGGCTGAGCGGGCAGGGCCTCTTCAACCTGCGGGGCCACCAGCGAATCTGCGACGGTGGCTTTGCTCATGCCTGCGATGGTAACGATGTCGCCGGCTTCGGCCACGTCGATCGGTTGTTGCGCCAGACCACGGAACGCCAGGATTTTCGATGCGCGGAAGTTCTCGATCAGCGAGCCATCGCGGCTGAGCGCCTTGAGGCTGTCGCCCGCTTTCAGAGTACCGCTTTCCACACGGCCCGTCAGGATGCGGCCGATGAAGGGGTCGCTGCCCAAGGTGGTGGCCAGCATACGGAACGGCTCGCCCTTCTTTTCGGCCTGTTTCGGCGCAGGCACGTGATCGACGACCAGATCGAACAGCGCGGTCAGGTCCTTGCGCGGCCCGTCCAGCTCCATATCCGCCCAGCCCGAACGGCCGGAAGCATACATGGCAGGGAAATCCAGCTGATCATCATCAGCGCCAAGGTTGGCGAAGAGGTCGAAACACTCATCCAGCGCACGGTCGGGTTCGGCATCGGGTTTGTCGACTTTGTTCAGGACCACAATGGGACGCAGGCCCAATGCCAGTGCTTTGGAAGTCACGAACTTGGTCTGAGGCATCGGGCCTTCAGCTGCGTCAACCAGCAGGACAACACCGTCCACCATACTGAGGATACGCTCGACCTCGCCGCCGAAATCAGCGTGGCCGGGGGTGTCGACGATGTTGATGCGCGTGCCTTTCCATTCGACCGAGGTCGCCTTGGCCAGAATGGTAATGCCGCGCTCGCGTTCCAGATCGTTGCTGTCCATGGCGCGTTCCGCCACGGCCTGATTTTCCCGGAACGCGCCGGATTGTTTGAGCAGCTCATCCACCAGGGTCGTCTTGCCGTGGTCCACGTGAGCGATGATTGCGATATTGCGCAGGTCCATGAGAGGTCAGCCTTTGAACGGGAAGTTGCCCGGCGCATAGCGCGGCTTGACCCAATATACCAGCCCAAACCGGCGTTCAGTGGCCTGCGGTCTTTGAAAACAGATGAATGATCAGGATTCCGGCCAAAATCATTGTCAGCCCGAGAACCGCCCACAGGTCGAGCTTTTGCCCGAACACCACAAAGCCGATGATGGCGATGAAGAAAATCCCAAGCCCGGACCAGATCGCATAGACGATGCCTACCGGCATGTATTTCAACGTCAATCCCAACAGGTAAAACGCCAGCCCGTAGGCAACTACGACCAGAACCGAAGGCCAGAACCGCGAGAATTGCTGACTGGCCTGTAAGGCCGTTGTGCCTACGGTTTCGGCAAAGACGGCCATCAGCAGGATCAGGTAGGCTTTGGGCATGGTCTCAACCTTTTGCATTCAAATCACGCGCGAATTCTCAACATGAAAAAGGCTGCCCCGGCAAGCACATTCGGTTGCTTGGATGCGTGACACCACAAGATAAAGGTCGGGTATACCTGACTACGATCTGATCACAATTTATGCAAATAATAGAACAGTATTTGTTGATTTGTTTTCGAGTTTTTCAATGACTGTGTTTATTAAATACGTCGTTTTTGCTTCGACTCTTATTGCGGCGCTAGGGTGGCTTGCAGACGGGGGGTCCGTCAGTTCTGATGCAACCCAAATGTTAGTTGGTTTCTTTGTTTTGTAGTTTTGGCGTTAATCAAGATCCAAGCAGGGAAAAGGGCCGTTTTTGGCCCTTTTTCTTTTGCCTAGCCCCTCGCTGAAACCGTGAAGTAATCTGCCAATTGCGGTTGCAACCAATCCCAAAGACCGGGCGCGCCGCGTTCGATGGCGGGCCGTACCCGCGCTTCGATCTGAGGGTAGGTCACGGCATAGTCCACCCACGAGCCGCCGCCCGTTTCAAGATTGGCAATTGGGGTTTGAAACCGGTCAACAGCCTTGGCGAACCGCGCATCTGCCGAGTTGGCGCTCTCAAACTCATGCCAGAGATCCGAAAACGCCTGCGTTTGATCCTGGGGCAATAGTCCGAACAGGCGTCGCGCTGCGGCCTCTTCCTTTTCGGCTTGGGCGGCGTGATCGACCTGACCGTGGATCGGGTGATCTCCCGCGTCGATCTCGACAATATCGTGAAGCAGCAGCATGTGCAGGACGCGGTTCAACTGGACCTCAGCGTGGGATTGTTCGGCAAGAACCCACGCGTACAGCATGATGTGCCACGAGTGCTCGGCCGAGTTTTCGAACCGATCAGCCGCCATCAGGCGTGACGCGCGCATGACGGATTTCAACTGATCCGCCTCAACCAGAAAGGCCAACCGTTGGGTGAACCTGTTATCCTCGGTCGGTGCTTCCGACAACAACGCAACTGCGTGTTCATAGGCTTGAGGCAGCGCCTCACTCAGATAGGCCGCGCGCCCGGTCGCGAGGTTCTCACGGGCAATCTCCATATGATCTGGCCGTTTAGGAGAGGCGTACAGCACTTGAAACAGGGGCTGACACCGGTCAAGCATCTTGGCGAACTTGGCGTCGGGCGTCTGATCGGCTTCGAATTCCGTCCATAGGTCCAAAAAACTCTGGGTCTGGTCCGGCGGCAACAGGCCGAACAAATCCAAAGCTGCTGCGTGTTCGGCCTTGGCAACGCTCTGCCAGTCGGTCTCGAGGTGGATTGGATGGTCGCCTACGATGATCTCGACCAGATCATGCAGCAACAACATGCGGATTACGCGATCAATTGACACATCCGGCACGGCCAGAGGTCCCATGACCAGCGCCCAAAGCGCCAGATGCCAGCTATGTTCTGCAGAGTTTTCCGGGCGAGACTGATCCAGCAGGGTGTTTGCCCGATCCACCGTCTTCAACCTGTCCGCTTGTTTCAGAAACGCGATTTGCGCGGACAGTCGATCATTCATTGTTTTTCAATCGCTTTCAGCTTGGAGCGGTGATCTGTCAGGCGTTTGATCACGAATTGGCGGGCCTGGCGTTCAGACAGGCGCACGCGGATCTCGGTCAGAAAGGCCTCTTCCAGAGATTGGGAGGAGGCTGCAAGCAGGTTGCCGACCTCCATGTAAAACCGGTCGTCGCCGGTTTCGTCCATGACCTTCAATGTATCCTCGGCCAGTTTGGCAGCGAGGGTATTGATGGTGTCTGTCATCAGCGCGTGTTCTCAGTCAGGCGGCGTTTTACATAATCGCTGACATCGGTGATGAGCGTATCCATGTGCTGATCCTGGAAGAAATGATCCGCGCCTTCGACTTCATTATGCGTGATCGTGATGCCCTTCTGCTCATGCAGCTTGTTGACCAGCGCGGTCGTATCCGCCGGAGGCGCCACGCGGTCGGACGAGCCATTGATGATCAGACCCGAAGACGGGCAGGGGGCGAGGAACGAAAAGTCGTACATATTCGCCGGGGGCGACACACTGATGAAACCGGTGATTTCCGGGCGGCGCATCAGCAACTGCATTCCGATCCAGGCACCGAACGAGAAGCCAGCAACCCAGCAATGCTTGGAATTGTTGTTCATCGACTGCAGATAGTCGAGGGCGGATGCCGCATCGCTCAACTCGCCTACGCCCTGGTCATACTCGCCCTGGCTGCGGCCTACGCCGCGAAAGTTAAACCGCAACACGGTGAAGCCCATGTTGTAGAACGCGTAGTGCAGATTATAGACCACCTTGTTGTTCATGGTCCCGCCGAACTGAGGATGCGGGTGAAGCACGATGGCGATCGGTGCGTCTTTTTCCTTTTGCGGGTGGTAGCGGCCTTCCAGGCGGCCTTCGGGTCCGGGAAAAATCACCTCGGGCATGTGTGCTTTGGTCCTGTCTTTATCTTGGGCGCCGGGAAATACTTGACTGTATTCGTTGGGCACCTTAGAACGGTTCTAAATGTGATATCCTGCGCAACGCGCTGTCAGTCGGAGATACGCACTGGCGGCGGCGGCGTCAATGATTTCGCGTCCAACTTGCCGAAGGGAAATGACAATGAAGCTGTCGACAAAAGGCCGGTATGCCATGGTGGCGCTGGCGGACATTGCGCTGCAGCCCTCGGACAAGATCGTGACACTGGGCGAAATCTCGGAACGGCAGGATATCTCGCTGCCGTATCTTGAGCAGTTGTTCGTCAAACTGCGCCGGGCCGAGCTGGTGACCTCGACCCGTGGTCCGGGTGGAGGATATCGCCTTGCCCGGCACCCGTCGGAGATCCGCGTTGTCGAGATTCTGTCTGCCGTAGATGAGACGGTGGATGCAATGGCCAAGGGCGCCGGAGCTTCGGGCGCGTCCTCGGGCAGCCGGGCGCAATCCCTGACGAACCGGCTTTGGGAAAGCCTCAGCGCACATGTCTATGTGTTCCTGCATCAGACCCGCCTGTCTGATGTGATCAAGAATGACCTCGCGCCCTGTCCGGCGGTTCCGAACCTGTTTGCTGTTGTGGACGAGTAATCCGTAGCCTCTGAGTACAAGTTTCAGAAATATCTGGGAAAAGATGACTCCATGAATCGTGTTTATCTCGATCATAACGCCACCACGCCTTTGCGGCCCGAAGCGCGGGACGCGATGATCGCGGCAATGGATGTCTGCGGGAACCCATCGTCGGTCCATGCCGAGGGGCGCGCGGCGAAGGCTTTGATCGAACGCGCACGGGCGCAGGTTGCATCGGCTTTTGGGACTGATGGCGCGGATATCGTGTTTACCTCAGGCTCGACCGAGGGGGCCGCTTTGGCTTTAGCGGGTCGGAACCTGCACGGTGCGTCGATTGAGCATGACGCAGTACGATCTTGGATTGTCGAGGATATCTCGGTTTCTTCGGACGGAACTGCCACTGTGAGCGATCCAGCGAATGCGACGCTGCAAGTTGCGAACTCGGAAACGGGTATTGTTCAGGCCTTGCCCAAGGGCTTGGCGGTGACCGATGCGACTCAGGCTTTTGGCAAGCTGCCGATTGCGTTCAACTGGATGGACGTTCAGATGGCACTTGTGTCTGCGCACAAGCTGGGTGGCCCAAAAGGGATCGGAGCCGTCGTGATGAAGCGTGGCACGGATCTGCCTGCTCAGATCAAGGGTGGCGGGCAAGAGATGGGGCGGCGCTCGGGCACCGAAAATGTCATTGGAATCGCGGGGTTCGGGGCCGCTGCTGAAGCTGCTGCCAGAGATCTCGCGAATGGCGTTTGGGAGCAGGTCAAGGAATTTAGAAATATTCTAGAAAACGCCCTTGAGGCTGGTGAAAGATCACCTATTTTTGTCGGGAAAGACCAGACTCGCCTGCCAAACACGTCATGTTTCGCGTTGCCCGGCTGGAAGGGTGAAACGCAGGTCATGCAGATGGACCTGTCTGGTTTTGCGGTCAGTGCGGGCTCGGCCTGTTCAAGCGGAAAGGTCCGCGCCAGCGCTGTTCTGACTGCGATGGGATTTGATGAGGGGACGGCAGCCAGCGCAATCCGCGTGTCGCTGGGACCTCGGACTACCAAGGAAGATGTGCTGCGTTTCGCCGAAACGTGGCTTGAGAAAGAGAAAAAGCATCGCGCGCGGGCCGCGTGATCTGACGGAGGGTAAACAATGGCCGCTTTGGACCAGACCCAGGTAAAAGAGGGTGTCGATCAGGAAACCGTGGATGCGGTACGCGAGGTCAGCACTTATAAATACGGCTGGGAAACCGAGATCGAGATGGAATACGCGCCCAAAGGCGTGAATCCAGATATCGTTCGACTGATCTCGGAAAAGAACGAAGAGCCCGAATGGATGACCGAATGGCGTCTGTCGGCCTTCGAGCGCTGGACCAAAATGGAAGAGCCGAAATGGGCCATGGTCGACTACCCTGAGATCGACTTTCAGGACCAGTATTACTATGCCCGTCCGAAATCCATGGAAGAGAAGCCCAAATCCCTGGATGAGGTCGACCCTAAGCTTCTGGCAACATACGAAAAGTTGGGTATCCCTTTGAAAGAACAGATGATTCTTGCAGGTGTTGAAGGCGCCGAGGATATGCCTGCGGAGGGTCGCAAGGTGGCTGTCGACGCCGTGTTTGACTCGGTTTCCGTTGGTACAACTTTTCAAGCTGAACTGAAGAAGGCCGGTGTCATCTTTTGCTCGATCTCGGAAGCGATCAAAGAGCATCCTGAACTGGTGAAAAAATATCTGGGCACCGTGGTTCCGGTGTCCGACAACTTTTATGCCACGCTGAACTCGGCTGTTTTCTCGGATGGTTCGTTCGTTTACATACCGCCGGGCGTACGTTGCCCGATGGAGCTGAGCACCTATTTCCGTATCAATGCAGAGAACACCGGCCAGTTCGAGCGCACTCTGATTATCGCCGATAAAGGTAGCTATGTCAGCTATTTGGAAGGCTGCACCGCGCCTCAGCGCGACACCGCACAGTTGCACGCAGCGGTGGTCGAGATCATCATTGAAGAAGATGCCGAAGTGAAATACTCGACCGTTCAGAACTGGTTCCCCGGCGACGAGAACGGCAAAGGCGGTATCTACAACTTCGTGACCAAGCGTGCCGATTGTCGTGGGGATCGCTCCAAGGTGATGTGGACGCAGGTGGAAACCGGCTCGGCCGTGACGTGGAAATACCCGTCCTGCATCCTGCGCGGTGAGGAAAGCCAGGGTGAGTTCTACTCGATCGCGATTGCCAACAATTATCAGCAGGCCGATACCGGCACCAAGATGGTTCACCTGGGCAAAAACACCAAGTCGCGCATCGTCTCCAAGGGCATCAGCGCGGGCAAGGCGCAGAACACCTATCGTGGTCTGGTCTCGATGCACCCGAAGGCCAAAGACAGCCGCAACTACACCCAGTGTGACAGCTTGCTGATCGGCGACAAATGCGGGGCGCATACAGTGCCGTATATCGAGGTCAAGAACAACTCGAGTCGCGTCGAACATGAGGCGACGACCTCGAAGGTGGACGACGATCAGCTGTTTTACTGCCGTCAACGTGGCATGGACGAGGAAGAGGCCGTGGCGCTTGTCGTCAATGGGTTCTGCAAGGACGTGCTGCAGGCGCTACCGATGGAATTTGCGATGGAGGCCCAGCAGTTGGTGGCCATCAGTCTCGAAGGGTCTGTGGGTTGATGGCACGGCCACCCGGAAAAAACAGCCAGAAGGTCCATATGCCGACTTGGTTTGAGACGCCTGTGCCCACTTTGGGCGGGTTGTTTCGGGTGACCTATGTTGTCATTGAAGCGATTGTTGGTTTGGTTACCGCCAACCCACTTCGGAAAGTTCTGGGATAGCTATGGAACATGCGACACCCCGGCCCGAGGTCACGCCGGTCAAACTGTTTTGGTGGAACAGAAAGGCAAATTTTGGGGACGATCTTTCCCGGGACGTAGTTTCCCATGTCTCCGGTCGTGATGTTGTTTGGGCAAAACCGGTGCGTGCCCAACTATTTGCCATCGGCTCGATCATGAAAATTGCTAGCCGGGGTTCACTGGGCCGGAGATCCGACATCAAACCAGCGGTTTGGGGTAGCGGCTGTATGTCGCCTATGGAAGCAGGGTTTCTAAAGGCAGTTCAAGCGCCGAAGATTGTTCGCGGTCCGATTACTGCGGCGCTTCTTGGTCTTGAAGATGTTGAGTTCGGTGACCCCGGATTATTGGCAAGACAAGTGTATGGTATGTCTGTAAAGCAGAACGACACTATCGGTATTATTCCACATCACAGCGAAGTCGATGATATAGCCATCAAAACCCTTGTGGCATCCGACCCGAGTTTTCTTCTTATTGACCCTAGACGACCTGCGAAAAGCGTCTGTGCCGATATTGCCTCATGCGCACAGGTGTTTTCCTCGAGCTTGCATGGTCTGATCGTTGCGGACAGTTTTGGCGTTTCCAACCATTGGTTTGTGCTGAACCAAATCCATCAGAGCCCGAGTTTGAAGTTTTACGACTATGCGACTGGAATAGAGCGCGCTTTGCCAAGACCCCTTGCTCTCGAAGACGTAGCTGAAAAAGCAAAATATGAGCCTCCAGCTTCACTCTATTATCAAGACGGTATCATAAAGAGCCAAGAAAAACTTTTGGAGAGCTTTCCCGAGATCACTTATGAAATGGAACACGAAAATGCTGGAAATCAAGAACCTGCACGTACAGCTTGAAGAAGAAGACAAGCAAATTCTCAAAGGTGTTGACCTGACGGTCGAGGCCGGCAAGGTGCATGCGATCATGGGGCCGAATGGCTCGGGCAAGTCGACGCTCAGCTATGTGCTTTCGGGGCGTGATGGCTATGAAGTCACCGAAGGCTCAGCTACTCTGGATGGCGAAAACCTGTTGGAGATGGAGCCGGAAGAGCGCGCGGCAGCTGGTGTGTTCCTCGCTTTCCAATACCCGGTTGAGATCCCGGGCGTCGGCAACATGACCTTCCTGCGCACCGCTGTGAACGCGCAACGCAAAGCACGTGGCGAAGAGGAACTGTCGGCCGCCGACTTCCTGAAACTCGTTCGCGAAAAGGCGAAGTCGCTGAAGATCGACGCGGATATGCTGAAGCGTCCGGTCAATGTCGGCTTCTCCGGCGGTGAGAAAAAGCGCAATGAAATCCTACAGATGGCGATGCTGGAGCCCAAAATGTGCATTCTGGACGAGACCGACTCTGGCCTCGACGTGGATGCGATGAAGCTGGTCTCGGAAGGCGTGAACGCGCTGCGGGATGAGGGGCGTGGCTTCCTGGTCATCACCCACTACCAGCGTCTGCTGGACCACATCAAACCGGATGTCGTTCACATCATGGCCGATGGCCGCATCGTGAAATCGGGTGGTCCTGAGCTGGCGCTGGAAGTTGAAAACAACGGTTACTCCGACATTCTTGCCGAGGTGAACTGATGGCCTTACCGCAAGCAAAACAGACCGCAACCGAAGAGCGTCTGGCCTCGCTAACGATGCCTGATCCCGGCTGCACCAAGGCCGCGCGCCAAGGGGCTTTGGCCCGGGTGCGAGAAATGGGGCTGCCAAGCCGTCGCGATGAATACTGGAAATACACGCGTCCGGATACGTTGGTCTCGGCGGATGCGCCCAAGGCTGCTATTTTCGACTCGGGCGAGCCGATGGTGTTCAACGATGTCGATCGGCTGCAGATCGTATTCGTCGATGGTGTGTTCGATGCCGAAGCCTCGGACGATCTGAGCCTCGAAGGTGTCAAGATCGACCGGCTGGAGGATATCTGCTGCAAGGATATCCACTGGGCCAAGGATCTTTACGGCAAGCTCGAGGAACGTGGCCAAACCCCGGTTCAGCGGCCTCTGGCTGCTTTGAACACCGCATTCGCGACCGACGGCGTTGCCATCCATGTAACCGGCAAACCGTCGAAGCCGATCAATCTGGTGTACCGTCACGAGTCGGAAGACTCCGACGCGATCCTGCACCACGTGATCCGTGTCGAAAGCGATGCCGAGGCCACGATCCTCGAGGCCGGTCCGGCCGCGTCGCGCTTCAACAAGTGTATGGAGATCGACATCGCTGACAACGGGACCTTGCACCACGTTCGGGCACAAGGCCGCGATCATGAACGCCGGGCCGTGACCCATATGTTCACGCGGCTTGGTCAGGAATCGACCTACAAGTCGTTCACCCTTACCGCCAATGGCGTACTGACCCGTAACGAGCAGGTGGTTGAACTGACCGGTGACGATGCCGTGGCCCATGTGGCCGGTGCTTGCGTCGGGGACGGTGATTTTCACCACGACGACACCGTTTTTGTCACCCATGACGCGGTAAATTGCGAAAGCCGTCAGGTGTTCAAGAAGGTCCTGCGCAACGGCGCGACAGGCGTTTTCCAGGGCAAGATCCTTGTAAAGGAAGGCGCGCAGAAAACTGATGGCTACCAGATCAGCCAGTCGCTTTTGCTGGACGATGACAGCCAGTTCCTCGCCAAGCCTGAGCTTGAAATCTACGCCGATGATGTCGCCTGTTCACACGGGTCGACCTCGGGCGCGATTGATGAAACCGCCTTGTTCTACCTGCGCTCGCGCGGGGTTCCGACGAAGGACGCCACCAATATGCTGACGCTTGCTTTCCTTGCCGAGGCGGTGGATGAGATCGAGGACGAGACACTGGCCGAAGAGATCGTGACCCGTCTGGAAGGCTGGCTTTCGCGTCACAGCTGATATGCCCGTCTCATCAGATATCGTCGCCACATACCGGGGGCCGGGGCGCGTTGTGCGCCGGCTTCTGGATATGGGGCCGCGCGAAGACCGAGCGCTTATCTTCGTCATGGCCTTTTGCGTGGTGGCCTTCATTGCGCAAATGCCCAGCTTAGCCCGCCGCGCACATCTTGAGCAGGTCGAGTTGAACATGCTTCTGGGCGGAGCGCTTTTGGGCTCGGTCTTCATCCTGCCGTTGTTCTTTTACACGCTGGCTTTGGTGTCGCATTGGGCCGCGCGTCTGGTGGGCGGGCAGGGCAGTGCCTATGGTGCCCGATTGGCATTGTTCTGGGCGCTCCTGTCTTCGGCGCCTTTGGTTTTGCTTAACGGACTGGTCGCCGGGTTCATTGGCCCCGGTCCGACTCAAAGTTTGGTCGGATTGATTTGGGTTGCCGTTTTTGTCTGGTTCTGGTTATCCGGATTGCGACAAGCACAAAGGTCGGCTGAATGACTATACCCCCCCTGGGCCCGCTGGCGAGCCTGACGCTCAGAAAACCTGCCGAAGCGGCGCGACAGATTTTGTCCCTCAACCCAGGGCGAGAGGTTCTGTGGTTGGCATTCTTTCTGGCGGTTGTCCTCAATTGCATAGCGCAGATGGGCATAGATATGTCGATCGCCGCATCGGGTGGCCCAACTGTATCCCAGGCGATTCCGGTTGTGCTTATCCGATCTGCCGGAACCATGCTGTTCAGCATTCTGGCCTTTCTCTATGTCGGGCGTTTTCTGGGCGGAACGGGGCGTTTTGAAGATCTGATGATCCTGACGATCTGGCTGCAGTTTCTGCAAATTGCAGCACTGGTCGCGACCCTCGCGCTGAGCTTGATCTCGGTAGCTTTTATGGCCCCTCTGATCCTGGCAACGGCCATCTACAGCCTCTACATAACGCTTCATTTTCTGAATGAGGCGCACAAGTTTGGATCTCTGGGCAAGTCCTTTGGTGTCATTTTGTTGACGGCGTTGCTGGCGGTACCTTTTGTCCTATTCCTCAACCCGTTGGGTCCTGTCTAGAAAGATCTCTCATGTATGATGTGCAGAAAATCCGGTCTGATTTCCCGATCCTGTCGCGGCAGGTGAACGGCAAACCCCTGACATATCTGGACAATGGCGCGTCGGCGCAGAAACCTCAGGTCGTGATTGATGCCGTTACGCGCGCCTATGCCGAGGAATACTCCAACGTGCATCGAGGGCTTCACTACCTCTCGAACCTCGCGACCGAGAAATATGAGTCCGTGCGCGGCACGGTTGCACGCTTTCTTGGTGTCGCGGATGAGGATGAGATTGTTCTGAACTCCGGCACGACCGAGGGGATCAATCTGGTCGCCTATGGCTGGGCCATGCCTCGGCTTGAGGCCGGGGATGAGATCGTCCTGAGCGTGATGGAGCACCACGCCAACATCGTGCCCTGGCATTTCCTGCGTGAGCGTCAGGGCGTGGTGCTGAAATGGGTCGATGTCGATGCGGATGGCGGGCTTGATCCGCAGGCCGTGATTGACGCGATCGGCCCCAAGACCAAACTGGTCGCGGTCACGCAATGTTCGAACGTTTTGGGCACCGTTGTCGACGTGAAGGCCATCACTGCGGGCGCGCATGCAAAAGGCGTGCCGGTTTTGGTTGATGGCAGCCAGGGTGCAGTTCACATGCCGGTCAACGTGCAGGATATAGGTTGCGATTTCTACGCCATCACCGGGCACAAGCTCTATGGGCCATCCGGTTCCGGCGCGATCTATATCAAGTCCGAGCGTATGGCCGAAATGCGTCCCTTCATCGGCGGCGGCGACATGATCAAAGAGGTCAGCAAGGATCAGGTCATCTACAATGATCCGCCGATGAAGTTTGAGGCCGGCACACCGGGCATCGTCCAAACCATCGGACTGGGCGTTGCGCTGGACTACATGATGGATCTGGGGATGGCGAATATCGCCAGTCACGAAGCGGGTCTGCGCGATTATGCCATGCAGCGTCTGACCGGTCTAAACTGGCTACAGGTTCAGGGCACACGGCCGGACAAGGCCGCGATCTTTAGCTTCACGTTGGATGGGGCGGGGCATGCGCATGATGTCTCGACGATTCTGGACAAGAAAGGCGTCGCGGTTCGCGCCGGTCACCATTGCGCCGGTCCTTTGATGGATCACCTTGCGGTGACGGCCACCTGCCGCGCCAGCTTTGGCCTCTATAACACCACGGATGAGGTCGACACCCTGATCGACGCGCTTGAACTGGCGCATGATCTCTTTGCCTAAATCTCGGCCGAGCCGGTCCGTTTTCCAGTTGCACCCGGCTCGGAACAAGGTTAGCTAACGGCCAAGGCACCTGTAGCTCAGCTGGATAGAGCGCTGCCCTCCGAAGGCAGAGGCCAGAGGTTCGAATCCTCTCAGGTGCGCCACTCCTCACAATCTTGATGATTTGTTCAGCCTAACTGTAGTGGTCTTCGAAACCGCTAGTTGACGGATTTGGAAAAACACCTTTGGCTACGGTAGGCTAGAGAGACTCACAACCACTGCCTCTTGAAAGGGCAAAAGCCGCCGATGGCCATAGCGCGTTTCAGCAAAAATCGAGTTTTGCAACAACGTTCAGGCAGACCTAATGGCCTGCCAGATCCATGTCAGTAAACGACAATGCGCTTAGCCGCGCCAACTGCGAACAACACCGCAATCCATGTGGACGAAGTTCGAACGGTAGTATTGACCAACACCGCCTGCACGGCATGAGATGGCCGCTTTGGCCATTTGCGAAACCGAACGGGATGCGAGACGCAGGTCAGCCGCCTGTCCCTGCATATGGAGCGAGTTCCGCGCCACCCGGCGCGATTTGGACCGCAGCATCGCGTTGGTTTGCGGCGAGCGATACCCTGAGAGGAGCATGTAAGGCTCATCAGCGTCCAAAAGGTTGTGAGACGCCGCCATGATGTCGATTGTACGCAGATCCATCGCTTTCGACTGATCGGTACGCCAGTCGCGCATGAAGTGGTTCACTTCTTTCACGGCGTCTTTGATATATTTGCCGTCGACCCAGTAAACCATATCAATCCGTTCACCCGTTCGACCGGAATACATGCGGATGCGGCGGATATCTCCACCACCACGAAGGAAACCTGCTGCGTTGGAATAGGTTGGTGCTGCTGCCACGGCCGTTGCCGCGAATGCGCCCAGAAGGGCACGACGGGTAATACCCGAAGTACTGCTCTTGGTCATTTTTGTTTCGTCCCGTACTGTTCCTGCCTGCGCACGATGTTACGCGCGCTGTATTAATATTTTCCCATCCCAGATGGCAAATGTATGGCACAGTTGGAATCGTCGGCCAAGAAGTCTTTGGAATGCACCTTTGTTAGGGGGAATTTTCGGCAGTTTTTTGCGCAGGTGATGCAAATGAGTCATTTTATTGAGCAACTGAGGGTTTTCGGCATCGGGTAGATGCAAACGCGCATCAGGGTGCAAGAGAAGAAAAAAGGTAAGGTATTTGTGAATAGACAAGCCCAATGGCTGAAAACCATATATAAATATAGCTCCGGCAGACATCGCATAAGTTATTGAAGAACCAAGGCCATCCCATGCTCTCAGTGTTACGGACCAGTACCAACTTTGTTTTTACCGCCTGTTTCCTGGCGACGGCTTCTATGGCGAACGCGTCATCAGGCGAAGGTTCGAACACGGCGTTCCGGATGGCGGTTGCCGAGAATACCTCGCCCTCTGATCAGATTGCCGAGTTTTACCGCCGAAATGGCTTTGCCCCACTATGGGTCGGCGATACACCAGAACACGCCAAACGCCGTGCAGCGCTGATCAAAGCACTTTCCGAGATCGAGCGCCATGGATTGCCCGCTGCATATGACGTGCAGGCCCTGGTCGATCAGATGGCTGAGGCGCGATCAGTTCGCGACTTGGGCATGATCGAGGCTAAACTAAGCCGTGTCTTCCTGACCTACGCAGATGACATCTACTCCGGCGCTTTGCGGCCAGCCAGTATTGACGATGGCCTTGTGCGCGAGGTTAAACGCCTCGATGCAAACCAGCATCTGGAGGCGCTCAATACCCAAGGTGCGGCGTATTTTGAAACTCTGATCCCAGAGACCGCCCAATATCGCGCCTTGATGAAGCAAAAGATCGCGTTGGAGAACCTGATCCGCCAGGGCGGGTGGGGGCCGACCGTTCCAGTGGCTAAACTGGAATACGGCGATACCGGTCCGAATGTGATCAAACTGCGCAATCGGCTTGTTGCGATGGGTTACCTTAAGCCCACGGCCAGTCCAGAATTTGATGACGACCTGCTTGCGGCCGTTCAGGCGTTCCAAACAGCACACGGACTGGAATTGGACGGTGTGGCCGGACAAGGTACCATCACCGAGCTGAACCGACCGGCTTCGGACCGTTTAAAGGCCGTCTATGTCGCCTTGGAGCGGGAACGTTGGCTGCCGCGCGATCGGGGCGAGCGGCATATTTTGGTCAATCAGGCCGACTTCTCGGCAAAGATCGTGGATGACGGGCTGATCACGTTCGAGACCCGCGCCGTGATCGGCAAAAACGTACATGATCGCCGCAGCCCGGAATTCTCGGATGAGATGGAACATATGGTGATCAATCCCAGCTGGTATGTGCCACGCTCGATCATCACCAAAGAATACCTGCCGAAACTGCAATCGAACCCGAACGCGGTGGGCCATATCCAGATCACGGATCGCAGTGGTCGTCAGGTCAATCGAGGGGCCGTCGACTTCACCCAGTTTACCGCACGCAATTTCCCGTTCGCGATGCGTCAGCCCCCTAGTAAAAGCAATGCGCTAGGGCTGGTGAAGTTCATGTTCCCCAACAAGTACAATATCTATCTGCATGATACGCCTCAGAAATCTCTGTTCGCGCGTGAGGTTCGGGCGTTCTCGCACGGGTGTATCCGACTGGCGCAACCTTTCGAGTTCGCCTATGCGCTGCTGTCCAAACAGGAAGAGGACCCCAAGGCGTTCTTCCACCGTGTATTGAATACCGGCAAGGAAACGACAGTGAAGTTGGACAAGAAAGTGCCCGTCCACCTGATCTACCGCACCGCCTACATAGGACCGAAAGGTGAAGTTCAGTATCGCCGCGACGTCTATAACCGCGATGCCAAAATTTGGGACGCGCTGCAAAAGGCGGGGGTGGCCCTGCCGGACGTTCAGGGGTAAGCACTCAGGGTAAATCCTGCCCAAGAGGACGCCCGCTATGCAGTTCACCATCCAACAGATCGCCGACAGCCTTGGGGCCGAGTGTCAGGGTGAAACAGACCTGACAATTCTGCGGGCCGCTGAACCGGGTGATGCCGGACCAACCGATCTGGCGATGGCAATGTCCCCCAAATATGCCGAAACGCTTTCGGGCGGTGAGGCCCGCGCGGCAATGCTTTGGGAAGGCGCGGATTGGCAAGCAATGGGCCTGCGCGCTGCGATCTTTGTTACGCGCCCCCGAATGGCGATGGCTGGTATCACGACAATGCTAGACCGGGGGCAAGGTGTTGAGCCGGGAGTTCACCCCTCGGCTGTGATCGACCCGACGGCCGAAATTGCTGAGGGTGTTTCGATCGGTCCGCTGGCCGTTATCGGCGCGCGGGCGAAGATTGGCGCGGGATCGGTGATCAGTCCGCACTGTTCAATCGGAATGGACGTAGTGTTGGGTGAGCAAGCCCATCTGCGCGAAATGGTCAGCATCGGTGCACGTGCGCAAATCGGAGACCGCTTCATCGCCCAACCCGGCGCTCGTATCGGTTCCGACGGGTTCAGCTTTGTTACTCCTGAGATTTCGGGTGTTGAAAACGCGCGCAAGACGTTGGGCGATCAGGGCGATGCAAAAGCGCAAAGCTGGCTGCGCATCCATTCTC
The DNA here is from genome assembly GCF_056538565.1 of Ruegeria sp. BG11. Lineage (NCBI taxonomy): Bacteria > Pseudomonadati > Pseudomonadota > Alphaproteobacteria > Rhodobacterales > Roseobacteraceae > Ruegeria > Ruegeria sp. BG11. Next base: position 155,043 of record NZ_JBQFTH010000001.1, read on the forward strand.
TGGGCGCAGTGGAAATCGGGGACGACGTCGAGGTCGGCTCTAACTGTACGATCGACAATGGTACGATCCGAAACACGCGAATTGGCAATGGTTCGAAGCTCGATAACCTTGTGCATGTGGGGCATAACACGCGCATCGGGCGCGATTGTCTGCTCTGCGGCCAAAGTGGATTGTCCGGCTCAGTCGAGGTCGGAAACAACGTGGTTCTTGGCGGTCAGACTGGCGTGGCCGACAATGTTTTCATCGGTGATGGCGTGATCGCGGGGGGCGCAACCAAAATCCTGTCCAACGTACCAGCCGGACGTGTGGTCATGGGCTATCCAGGCGTCAAGATGGAAACCCATACCGAGATCTACAAGGCACAGCGCCGCTTGCCGCGCATGGCTCGCGACGTCGAGGCATTGAAAAAGGCTGTTTTCAAACAGTCTCCGAGCGATTAAATCATCCTCAGATTGATAGCCAGGGGATCAACATGAGCATCAGCGACCGCGTCATCGCAATCATTGCAGAGCAGGCCGTTCTGGAGCCATCGGATGTCACACCCGACAGCACACTTGCGGATCTGGGCATCGACAGCCTGGGTCTGGTCGAAAGCATCTTTGCCATCGAGGAAGAGTTCGACATCTCAGTTCCCTTCAACGCAAATGAGCCCGAGGCGAATGATTTCGACATCTCGAACGTGGCCGCGATCATTGCCGGCATCGAACAGCTTGTGTCGGAAAAGGTCTGACCCGAAACAATGAAACGGGTTGTCATTACCGGGGCGGGAACCATCAACTCGCTGGGTCATTCGGTCTCCGACACGCTCGAGGCCATGCGTGAAGGGCGTTGCGGTATCTCTGATCTGGAATTCCGCGATGTTGACCGTCTAGCGATCAAGATCGGAGGTCAGGTGCGGGGGTTCGAGGCCGAAGGGCGCTTTAACCGCCAGCAGATGTCTCTCTATGATCGGTTCACGCAGTTCACCCTGACAGCCGCGAAAGAGGCGATCGACCAGTCGGGCATTCAGTTCCACGGCGAGGTGGCGGCGCGTTCCGGCGTGGTTCTGGGCACGGCGGGCGGAGGGGTCTCGACCTGGGATGACAATTACCGCTCGGTCTATGAAGACGGCAAGAACCGGGTGCATCCCTTTGTGGTGCCCAAGCTGATGAACAACGCGGCGGCCAGCCATGTCTCAATGGAGCATAACCTGAAAGGCCCCAGCTTTACGGTTTCAACTGCCTGCGCGTCGTCGAACCATGCTATGGCGCAGGCGTTTCAGATGGTGCGCAGCGGGGCCGCACCTGCGATGATTACGGGTGGTTCCGAATCCATGCTGTGTTTCGGCGGTGTGAAGGCCTGGGAAGGTCTGCGCGTGATGTCCAAGGATGCCTGCCGCCCCTTTAGTGCCAACCGCAACGGGATGGTGCAGGGCGAGGGTGCCGGTGTCTTTGTTTTCGAGGAATACGAACATGCCCGCGCGCGGGGCGCAGATATCCTGTGCGAGGTTGTTGGCTTCGCCATGTCTTCGGACGCCTCGGATATCGTGATGCCCAGCAAGCAGGGGGCCGCACGAGCGATGGCGGGCGCGTTGGCGGATGCCAAGCTGAACGCCAGCGATGTGTGCTATATCAATGCACATGGCACAGGTACTGCGGCAAATGACAAAACGGAATGTGCCGCCGTAGCGGATGTGTTTGGACCGCATGCAGATGATTTGATGATCTCATCAACCAAATCCATGCATGGCCACCTGATCGGAGGCACCGGAGCGGTGGAGCTTTTGGCCTGTATCATGGCGCTGCGGGACGGCGTTATCGCGCCCACCATCGGTTATGAAGAACCCGACCCGGAATGCGCGCTGGACGTGGTGCCAAACGTTGCGCGTGAAGCCAAGGTCGACGTGGCGCTCAGCAATGCGTTTGCGTTTGGCGGGTTGAATGCGGTCTTGGCGCTCAAAAGCGTCTGAGCTGCAAAGAAAACCGCCGCCACAAAGCTGCGGCGGCGATCTCTATTCGCAGCTGACTTAGTTGACGTTAACGGCCAGCCCGTCAAAGCCCGAAGTGAAGCCCGACAGGGACATATCCATTGTTATAACCTGATCGGGGAAGCGCGCGGGAACCAGCGAGAAGGTCGCTTTGCTGCCCGCTTTCATCGCGTCAATGTCACCCTGGCTGAGGCCCAGTTGCGCAACACAGCCAACAGGCAGACAATGGTGGTAGTTATAGAGCTTGCGCGGTGCGCCGTCGATCGACAGGGCCAGTTGCGCTTGTAGCAGGGTCTCCAACGGTACGATCACATTGGCCCATGCAACAGCCGCTCCGCCTTCGGGCAGCTTGCCGATGGACACTTCTGCAATCGGATCACCCTGAGGGCCGTTCAGAACCTGAACAATTGCACAGGGATCTTCGCCTTCCGGCGCCTTGATACAGGAAACATCCCAATCGCCGGATTCTTCTTTGACAAATTGCTCACCTACACGAGGACCGGATTGGCCCAAATCGAGGCCCGCGCCCGCATCGGCCCCAGTGCCTTCAGTCGTCGTGCCTTCGGAAGTCGTTTCCTGCGCGCTAACCACTCCGCACATCAGAACGGCTGCCAGAGAATTAAACGAGAGGAGTTTCTTGAACATGAATGCCTCGGTTTGCTGTTTGTTTTGCCTCATCTAGCATCCTTCGCCGCGGCTGTCAGTCGTTAACCGAATGGCTGAAACCAATGTGAGCGTTTTCTTGGGCCAAACCCCGCTCAAGAACCAATACAGGCAAAAGAAAAGAGGGCTGGTGGAGCAGCCCTCTTCCCAAAATTTTTCTCCCCGTCGGACTGGCCGACTTAGTTATGCGCAGACGTTACGAAAGGGGGGAGCAGGGGTCAACCGCTAACAGAAAAATTTAATGCACTAATCAGCACAGTTTTATTCGCCCACTTCCGTGAAAAAAGCCGTGCCCGAAGGCATGGCTGGTCGACAGGGAGGAAGTGTCCCCTTCGCAACCCGGGGCCACAAAGGGAACGAATAGACTATGGCAGCCAAAGGTTAAGTTTGTATGCTGGTTGCGGATCAGTGAAAAAAGGCTGCAATTACATGGGTAAAGAGATTTTTCTGGGCGGTGCGGGCGACGAATACGGAACGCCTCAGGGTTTGACGCTGAAATATGCAAACCGCCACGGGCTGATCGCGGGGGCTACGGGGACGGGCAAGACGGTCACTCTGCAAATCCTGGCTGAAGGTTTTTCGCAAGCGGGCGTGCCGGTTTTCCTCTCGGATGTCAAAGGGGACTTGTCCGGCTTGGCAATGTCAGGCAGCGAAACCCATAAGTTGCATCAAGCGTTTACCGAGCGCGCGGAACGGATCGGCTTTTCTGATTTCTCCTACGCCGCTTGTCCGGTCACGTTCTGGGACCTGTTCGGCGAACAAGGGCACCCGGTCCGTACCACTGTGACCGAAATGGGACCTCTGCTTTTGTCGCGCCTTATGGAGCTGAGCGAGGCACAGGAGGGGATTCTCAACATCGCGTTCCGAGTCGCTGATGAAGAAGGGATGCCGCTGCTGGATCTCAAGGATCTTCAGGCGCTTCTGGTGTGGATTGGTGAGAACAGGGCGCAGCTGTCGCTGCGCTACGGCAATGTCTCAACGGCCTCTATCGGAGCTATTCAGCGCCGTCTTTTGGTGTTGGAAAACCAAGGCGGCACTAAATTGTTTGGAGAACCCGCTCTGAATCTGGCCGATCTGATGCGAACGGATGAAAACGGACAGGGGATGGTTAACATACTGGCCTCGGACAAGCTGATGGGCGCGCCTCGGCTATATGCCACGTTCCTGTTGTGGCTGCTGAGTGAGCTGTTCGAGGAACTGCCCGAGGTCGGCGATCCGGAAAAGCCCAAGCTGGTGTTCTTTTTCGACGAAGCGCACCTTCTGTTTGATGATGCGCCCAAGGTTCTGGTCGACAAGGTCGAGCAGGTCGCACGCCTAATCCGCTCCAAAGGGGTTGGAGTTTACTTCATCACGCAGAACCCCGCCGACATTCCCGAAGACATTCTGGGACAGTTGGGCAACCGGGTACAACATGCCCTGCGCGCCTTCACCGCGCGTGACCGAAAGAACCTGCGTTTGGCGGCGGAAACCTACCGCGAGAATCCCGCCTTCGATACCGAGGCCGCGATCCGAGAGGTGGGCGTTGGTGAGGCCGTAACCTCAATGCTGCAGAAGAAAGGCGTGCCGGGGATTGTCGAGCGGACTTTGATTCGCCCACCGGGATCGCAGCTTGGCCCAATTTCGGGATCTGAGCGTCAGGGTATTCTGCAAGCCTCACCGATGGCGGCGAAATATGACACGCTGGTCGATCGCAAATCGGCCTTTGAAATCCTGCAGGCCCGTGCGGAGGCTGCCGCCAAAGAGGCCGAGTCCGCGGAGGCAGAAGAGATCATCGAACAACAGTCCCCGATGGAGCGCGAATACAGCTCGGCGCGCCGGTATTCAGGTAGCCGGGTTGGGCGTTCAACGTCTCGGGTAGTGCGTAAGAAAGACACTTTTGCAACGGCGATGAGTGAGGCCGTCATCAAAGAGCTGAAGGGAACAACCGGCCGTCGCATCGTGCGGGGTATTCTGGGCGGGTTGTTCCGAAATCGGTGATCGGGAGGCGCCCAGCACAGGGCGCCAACCGGCTTACTTCAGGCGGCGCTGGCCTTCCTGACGGCAATAGGCATCGGCCTGCTTCACCGACATCTTGGTGGCTGGGAAATCAATCGCACGGTCCCAAGTCACACGATCATGTCGGTAAAGCTGACAGGTCACGACGCCCTGCGGAGTGTTAACCTGAACAGGAGTGGTCTCAAGGTCTTCGGGCGACGGAATACAAGCCGTCAGCGCGGCCAGAACCGGCAGCATGACAACGGCTTTGGTGATCAGTGTTTTCTTGGTCAAGTCGGATACTCTCATCAATTGAGTGCGAATGATCGCAAAGATCGGTCGGGTTTCTTCTGAGCATAGGCCGGACCCCATAAGTCCGAACAACGAGCGGTAGTCCCGTGTACGCGGAAACCTCTTTAGAAATCAAGAAGCCGCGCCGGATGAAGGGCGCGGCTTCTGTATTGTGATCGTGATGCGTCTATTTCTCGGGGATCAGCCCTCGGGGGCTGAATCTGAGGACAATCAGCAAGACCAGTCCCATCGTAAACAACCGCATATGCGCAGCACTTTCGATCAGGTGCGCCTTTAGAGCGCTGCCATCCGGCATGCCCGAGGTAATCAGGTTCATCAGCCACAGGCCCATCGGTTCGACCTGGACCCACAAGAACCAGATCAGGAACGCACCCAGCACGGCGCCGAAATTGTTGCCCGACCCACCGACGATCACCATCACCCAGACAAGGAATGTAAATCGCAGGGGATTGTAGGTACCCGGCGTCAGCTGACCGTCCAGCGTGGTCATCATCGCGCCCGCGATACCGCAAATGGCAGAGCCAAGCACAAAGATTTGTAGGTGGCGGCGGGTGACATCTTTACCCATCGCCTCAGCTGCGACCTCATTGTCGCGAATGGCGCGCATCATCCGGCCCCATGGGCTTTTCAGCGCCATCTGCGCCATCCAAAGCAGCACCAACAGAACGATGAGGAATAGTAGCGAATAGCCCAGCTTGACCGAAAGGGTCGAGGCGATCACCGGGTCAAGCCCCAGCCAATCGGCCCGCGCAAGGAATGAAGGGTCTTGCTGCAGCTCAACCTCATAGCCGACCACGGGCGAGGGGCGCGGGATGCCGTAGACGTTCTTGACGCCGCGGGCCAGCCAATCCTCGTTCTTCATGACGGCAATGATGATCTCGGCAATACCAAGGGTCGCAATCGCCAGATAGTCCGAGCGCAAACCCAGAGCCGTCTTGCCGATCAGCCATGCGGCACCTGCGGCCAGTAGCCCTCCCGCAGGCCAGGCAAGCAAGACCGGCAGGTTCAGACCACCGATATTGCCGGCAACGGCCGGATCAATCGCTTCAATTGCGGCGACGTTCGGATCAAAGATCGCACGGTACACAAAGAAACCGACGATGAGGATTCCGACGATGGCCAGCGTCCGCGCGCGTCCTTTGGGCATCTTCTGTGCGACCATGACGGTCGCGACAACGGTCGCGGCCCCCAGAAGCAGCGCCAGAATGACGCCATAACCGCCCTCGGACCAGGCTCCGGGCGTTGGCGGGGTCGAGATCAAGACGACCGCCAGTCCGCCCAAAGCCACAAAGCCCATGACGCCAACGTTGAAGAGGCCAGCAAATCCCCATTGCAGGTTCACACCGATCGACATGATGGCCGAGATCAGCCCCATGTTCAGGATCAGGATCGCGGCGTTCCAGCTTTGGGTGAACCCGGTCAAAAGGATCAGCGCGCCAACTGTAACGAAAAGCAGGGTGTTCTTGGTAACCTCGCTCATACCGATTTTCCTTTGAACAGGCCCGTGGGCTTAAACAAAAGCACAATCAGCAGGATGGCAAAACTGACGGCGAATTTGTAATCGGTAGAGAGGAACTGAACCAATCCCGACGGTTCTAGATTTTCCGGAGCCAGATAGGTCAGCACCTTCTTCCAGGCGTATGTGATGGTCACCTCGGAAAACGCGATGATGAACCCACCCGCGATAGCGCCCAGAGGGTTACCCAAACCTCCGACGATGGCCGAGGCAAAGATCGGCAGCAAAAGCTGGAAATAGACGAAGGGCTTGAAGCTCTTGTCGAGGCCATAAAGCACACCTGCCGTGGTCGCCAGTGCGGCCACGATGATCCAAGTTATCATCACCACACGTTCAGGGTTGATGCCGGACAGCAGCGCCAGATCTTCATTGTCCGAATAGGCGCGCATCGACTTACCGGTGCGGGTTTTGTTCAAAAACCAGAACAGAGCGGCCACGGCGATCACCGCCACAACGACCGTAATGGCCTGAGAGGTCTTGATCGCGAGCCCTTCGTTCAACCCGGTCCATTCCTTGAAGTCCCGCGCCTTGATCAGGAAACGAGCACCGTCCGAGAATCTCTGATCATCCGGCCCGATGATGAAGCGGACGATACCGTTCATGATGAACATCACGCCCATGGACACGATCACCAGAATGACCGGTTTGGCCTTTTGTTCCCGGTAGAAGCGATAAACCAGACGGTCGGTGATCAGCACCAAAACGATACAGCCCAAAATGGCAAAGGGCAGGGCGAGCAGAGCCGTCGGCAACGGCCCGAAACTGACCCCTGCGGCTTGCAAGCCCCACGTGACAAGAACCGCGATCATCGCGCCAAAGGCCATCGTATCGCCATGCGCAAAGTTCGAGAACCGCAGGATGCCATAGATCAGCGTCACCCCCAAAGCACCCAGCGCCAACTGACTGCCATAGGCGATTGCGGGAACAAGAACGAAGTTGGAGAGCGCCACAAGGGCGTTGAGGAAGTCCATTAAAACTCCTGCTCGCATTTTCCAGAGAAAGTGCGTCGTCCATTGTTAGCTTTCGCATAATCGACATAACGCAATGGTTGGGTGAGCAATGTCACGCTTAGTTCGGTGGTCGAAGTCTTGGTCACATACATATGCTCGTGTCTGTCGTCTTCGGTTCGGGACGCCACCAACAAGTCGCTTTTTGAAACGGCAGTCCACTCTTGCACATCAGACAAGCGAATTTTGGAGGTGATATCACCGGCCTTGGCGACCTGATCGACTGAAAAGTCACCAAAATTACTTTCTATACGCTCGGGCGGGGTGCCTAACAGTTCAAGCATGAGTTCGCCACCTTCACAGTTTTGCACGTCTGCGCAGGCCTCATGTAGGATGCAAGGCGCCGACCAAGCCGTACTGCACATTGAGGCAAATGCGATCGTCATTGCGGACCTCACCTCACCCCCCCAAGAAACTCTTACGCACTTCGGGATCGGCCAGCAGTTCCTTGCCCGTGCCGGTATAGGCGTTCCGCCCCTGAACCAGCACATATCCCTTGTCCGCGATCTCCAAGGCCTGACGGGCATTCTGTTCGACCATCAGGATCGGCAACCCGGTGCGCGAGACCTCGATGATCCGGTCAAACAACTCATCCATCACGATGGGCGAGACACCGGCGGTCGGCTCATCCAGCATCAGTACCTTCGGCTGAGTCATCAGCGCGCGGCCCACGGCGACCTGCTGGCGCTGACCGCCCGAGAGCTCTCCGGCCGCCTGATGGCGTTTGTCGCGCAGGATGGGGAACAGCTCATAGACCTGCTCCATCGTGTCCGAGAAATCGTCCCGGCGGATAAAGGCACCCATCTCAAGGTTCTCTTCCACTGTCATCGAGGTGAAGATGTTCGAGGTCTGCGGCACAAAACCCATCCCACGCATCACCCGGTCCTGAGGCGTGAGAGAGGTGATATCCTCGCCGTCCAACCGAACGGCGCCCGAGCGCACATCCAGCATGCCGAACACGGCCTTCATCGCAGTAGACTTGCCAGCGCCGTTGGGCCCGACGATGACTGCAATCTCGCCCCGGTCGACGGCGATGGTGCAGTCGTGCAGAATATCCGGCCCCTTGCCGTAACCACCTGTCATCGTGTCGCCGATCAGAAATGGCCCACCATCGACCTTTTGTGTCGCGCCGCTTTTGCGATGGGCCGGGGTCATGGTGCCGACGCCATGCGTGTTCGTGATCGACGCGTCCTTGTTGCCTTTGTCGTCGTGATAAGGATTATCGCTCACGCCCCGGCCTCCAGCTTGTCTTTGTTTTTCAGGCCGGTGCCCAGATAGGCCTCGATCACGTGTTCATTGGCCTTGATCTCGTCCAGGGTTCCCTCGGCCAGCACCTTGCCCTCGGCCATACAGATGACCGGATCGCAGATTTTGCCGATGAAATCCATGTCATGCTCGATGACGACGAAAGTATAGCCACGTTCCTTGTTCAGACGCAGGATCGTGTCGCCAATGGTCATCAGCAGGGTCCGGTTCACACCCGCGCCAACCTCATCCAGAAACACGATCTTGGCGTCGACCATCATGGTGCGACCAAGCTCCAGCAACTTCTTCTGTCCACCCGAGACCTGACCCGCCTTATGATCGGCCAGATGCTCGATTGTCAGGAACTCCAGTACCTCATCAGCCTTGGCCCGAAGCGCGCGTTCCTCATCAGCAATCCGTTTGCGACCGAACCATGTGTTCCAAAGCGATTCCCCGGATTGCGCGCCGGGCACCATCATCAGGTTCTCGCGGCAGGTCATTGACGAGAACTCATGCGCGATCTGGAAGGTGCGCAGCAGGCCCTTGTGAAACAGCTCATGCGGGGGCAGGCCGGTGATATCCTCACCATCCATCACCACCTTGCCGCTGGTCGGCGGCAAGACACCCGCGATCACATTGAACAAAGTGGTTTTTCCGGCCCCGTTCGGTCCGATCAGACCGGTGATCGAGCCCTTTTGGATTTCCAGCGATGCCCCGTCCACCGCATGAAACCCGCCGAAATGCTTATGCACGTCTTCGACGACGATCATCTTTTCCCCTAGCCGCCGTTTTCCGGCGTTGTTGCCACATCCCTGTACGAATGGTGCGGGCTTTTGTCATTGAAACAGCCCGGACACAAGGCCCGGGCTGCTTGTTTTTATGACTGTTAACCTTGGATCAACGGAAGTTGACGGTTTTGTTCTCGCCGTCGGTGACTTCGATCTCACGGTAAGAACCCGCGCTTTCACCGGGGCCAATCAGCTCAACACCAGAGGCACCGACATAGTCGATCTCCTGACCGGCAGCGAGCAGTTCCAAACCCTTGGCCAGCTCACCCGGATAAATCTTCTCACCAGGTTCGTTGGCGACGTCCATGATCTTGGAGCCATAATCTGCCGGGTTGGTCGAGCCTGCGGCCTGCATGGCCAGCATGAACAAGGCAGCGGCGTCATAGGACTCAGGTGAATAGGGCGACGAGCCGTCAAAACCGGCAGCTTCGGCCATGGCAAAGTACTTCTCAGCACCTTCGCCACCCGAACCGGCGATCTGACCGAACGATCCGTTCAGGTCCGGACCGACATTGGCAGGCAGCGAGTCCCCGATCATGCCGCCAGGCAAACCGAACGTGTCAAACGCACCGCTGTCCAGAGCCGACTGGATGATGCCCAGGCCGCCTTGATCCAGATAGCCCGCAACGACCAGAATGTCGCCACCGGCTGAGGCCAGCGCGCCAACTTCAGCTGAGTAGTCGGCCTTCCCGTCTTCGTGCGCTGCGACGATGGTGACTTCGCCACCCGAGGCCTCGAACGACGACTGGATCGCATCCGCCAGACCCTTGCCGTAGTCGTTGTTGGTGTAGGTCAGAGCGATCGAGCTGATGCCGCGATCGTTCAGGATGTCGGCCATCACCTGACCTTCACGCGCATCCGACGGCGCGGTGCGGAAGAACAGGCCGTTGTCTTCCATGGTCGACAGACCGGGCGAGGTGGCCGATGGCGAGATCATCACCATGCCATTCGGAATCGCGACGTTCTGCAGGATCGCGCCGGTGACGCCCGAGCAGTCACCGCCGATGATGCCAGCAACACCGTCTGCGATCATGCGCTCGCCGTTCGACGTGGACAGGCCGTTATCGATGCAGCCGGTATCTGCGCGTGTCGCGGTCACGGTTGCTCCGTCCAGCAGCTTGCCGGATTCGGTGACTTCAGCCATCGCCATCTCGGCGCCCGAACCCATGGCAGGCGCCAGCGATTCAATCGGACCGGTGAAGCCGAACAGAACGCCCAGCTTGACGTCTTCGGCCATTGCGGTACCCGCCAGCAGAGCGGAGGCTGCAGTTGCAGTCAGCAGCTTTTTCATATGGTTACTCCCTATTGTGAACGTATTCGTTCTGCGCATGACCCTAGGCAAGCAATCCGGAAAAGAAAAGTCCTAACGCAATCGTGTTTTTACGCTCCATAATCCTATTTGTTCTCATGGTGATAACGCTGTCAGTCCGAAAGGAAGTCCCATGACGCCCAGACCCTTTGCGATTCTTGCCTTGATGATCAGCGCAGGTCTCGCCTCCGCTGAGGAGCTTGAGACATCCCAAGGTCCGGTTCGGATCGAGCCGATGATCGAGGGACTGGATGCGCCTTGGGCCGTCGGCATCCTGCCCGATGGATCGTTTCTGGTGACCGAACGGGATGGCGATGTGCTCTATGTGTCTGACGGGAAATCTCAAAAAGTGAAGGGGGTTCCGAAAGTCGCCGCCAGAGGGCAGGGCGGCCTGCTTGACGTGACCATCGCGAGAGATTTCCCACAGACGCGCGAGGTCTTTCTGACCTTCTCAAAACCTCAGAGCACAGGGGCCGGCACCGCGCTGGCCGTCGCGCGACTGTCGGAGAACGGCAAGCGCCTGACAAACACGCGTATCCTGTTCGAAGCCACGCCCGGAGGCTCGGGCGGGCGTCACTTTGGATCTCGGGTGGTCGAGGCAGAAGATGGCAGTTTGTTTGTCACCATCGGGGATCGGGGGGATCGACCCCAGGCTCAGGACCGCTCAAACCCAATCGGGTCGATTATCCGCATCAATCGGGATGGCTCGGTCCCTGCGGATAACCCCTTTGTCGGGCAGGCGGATATTCGGCCCGAGATCTGGTCCTACGGTCACCGCAACCCTCAGGGTGCCGATCTGGATGCTCAGGGGCGTCTTTGGACATCCGAGCATGGCGCGCGCGGAGGGGATGAGGTCAACCTCGTGCAACCGGGGCTGAACTACGGGTGGCCCGTCATTTCCTATGGCAAACACTACTCGGGCAAGACGATAGGCGAAGGCACTGCCAAAGACGGGATGGAGCAGCCGCGCCACTATTGGGACCCCTCCATCGCGCCCTCAGGCTTGATGGCCTATTCCGGTGCGCTCTGGCCGGAGTGGAAAGGCGACATCTTCGTGGGATCGCTGAAGTTTGACTATATCTCCCGGCTGGACGGCAACCCGCTGCGCGAGGTCGAACAGATCAAAGGCCCCGAAACAGAACGTGTCCGGGACATCGTTGAGGCACCAGACGGGTCGATCTGGTTCATTTCCGTAGGCAATGGCGCAGTTTTCCGGCTTTCCCCGGATAGGTAGATCAGTGCTCGCCCGCCTTGACTGTTGCCGAGTAACCGAGCTTGATCCTGTATCAAGAAACCATCTGAGGGTACGGTCCATTGTGCGACTTTTCGATTGAAATGTGTGACACGCTGCCAGATCAAGATGAGTTGAACGGCATCCTGTGCCAATACTATGCGTTGATCGTAGAGCGCATGACGGCCATGGGGTTTGACATCGACCCGGCTGCGCCGCAAAGCGCGCTGGCCGAGTTTTGGGCACACTCAGAAGATTATCTGCCGCCAAGCGGGTGCCTGGTTCTGGCACGAGACAGCGCGGCTAAAATCATCGGCTGTGGCATGATGAAACGGCTGGATCAGGACACTGGAGAATTGAAACGCGTGTTCGTGACCGAAGCCGCGCGCGGCACAGGTGCGGGGCGTGCCATGATACAAGCCCGAGAAGACGCAGCCCGCGCTCTGGGGTTAAAGCGCCTTGTAGCTGACACGCTTACTCCGAATGTCGAAATGAGGGACCTGTATCCGAAACTGGGATTTGTCGAATTGTCCGAACCCATTGAGACGACGACCTATTTGGATCAGCCCATGCTGAGGCCCCATCTGCACTATTTTGAAAAGACCCTGTAAAGCGGCTTTACACTGACAGCCGCCCCGACTGTGCCCCACGCTCACGGTAGGGCGTGGTGTTGTAATGCGCCCGGTAGCATTTCGAGAAATGGCTCGGCGAGGCGAAACCGCAGGCCAGAGCCACGTTGATCACGCTCATATCCGTCTGCATCAGCAGGTTTCGAGCTTTGTGCAGCCGCAATTCCATATAATAGCGCTTGGGTGAACGGCTTAGGTAGCGGCGGAACAGACGCTCCAGCTGTCGGGTCGACATGCCGACATCCTTGGCCAGAATCGAAGGCGAGATTGGCTCTTCGATGTTCTTTTCCATCATCAGAATAACCTGGCTCAGCTTCGGATGCCGGACCCCGATCCGAGTGGGCGTCGACAAGCGCTGCGTGTCCTGATCTGTGCGGATCGAGGAATAGATCATCTGATCGGCTACGGCGCTGGCCAGACCCTCGCCATAGTCATTCGCGATCAGCTTCAGCATAAGATCAATGGATGAGGTGCCCCCCGCGGTCGTCATCCGGTTTCCGTCGACCTGAAACACGGATTTGGTCAGTTCCACATTGTCGAACTCTTCAATGAAGCTGTCCGAGTTTTCCCAGTGGATGGTCGCGCGCTTACCTTCCAGCAGCCCCGCCTTGGCCAGCGAATAGGCTGCCGTACACAAGCCACCGATCCGCAGCCCTTTGCGGGCCTCGCGCCGCATCCAGTTCAGAATCTTCTTAGTGGTTGCGGTCTTAACCTCGACCCCTCCACAGATCAGAACGATGTCATCACGCTGCAGCTCAATCAGGTCCTGATCCAGCTTGAAAGTCGTGCCTGCCGAGCAGGTAATTGTATCGCCACCTTCACCGATCAAAGACCACGTATAGACAGGCTTATCAGCCATACGATTGGCAATGCGCAAGCTGTCCAGAGCCGACGCAAAGGACAAAAGAGAAAATCCATCCAATAAGACGAATACAAAATTAATCGGCTTGTCGACGTTACCGTCGACTTTGACAACTTGGCGTTGTTCTTGCATGGGTTTTTGTCCTTGATTCGGTGGCCGATGCGCCCTGGGCGCGCATGATTTGACAGATACCATGATCAAAGCTTGTTTACGACGTCAAGAGCCGCAAATCGGATATGGTCTCTCTTCCCGGCTTTTTGTATAGAGACCACCTGAATACTATCAGCGGAGATCAAGGCTATGACCGAATGGCAAAAATCGAACTGGCGCAACAAGCCCCGGGTTCAGATGCCAGACTATACCGACGCGGCCGCGCTGGCCAAAGTCGAGGCGCAGCTTTCGCAGTATCCCCCGCTGGTCTTTGCCGGTGAGGCGCGGCGTCTCAAGCAACATTTGGGTGCCGCCGGTCGCGGCGAGGCTTTCCTGTTGCAGGGCGGGGATTGTGCTGAAAGCTTTGAACAATTCAGCGCGGATGCGATCCGTGACACGTTCAAAGTGATGCTGCAAATGGCGATGGTTCTGACCTATGGCGCCAAGGTGCCGGTGGTTAAAGTGGGCCGCATGGCCGGGCAGTTTGCCAAACCGCGTAGCGCACCGACCGAGGTTGTGGATGGCGTTGAGCTGCCCAGCTACCGCGGTGACATCATCAACGAGCTGGACTTTACACCCGAGGCGCGGATTCCGAATCCGTCCAAGATGTTGCAGGCCTACACGCAGGCCGCCGCCACGCTGAACCTGCTGCGCGCGTTCTCGACCGGTGGTTTCGCCGACATGAGCCGCGTGCATTCCTGGACGCTGGGCTTCACGGATGAACAGGACGTTCAGAAATACTCCGAGATCGCCGACCGCATTCAGGACTCGATCGATTTCATGGGCGCGGCGGGCATCACGGCTGAGACAACGCATGAGTTCTCGACCGTTGAGTTCTACACCAGCCACGAAGGGCTGTTGCTGGAATATGAAGAGGCGCTGACCCGTCTGGATTCGACCTCTGGCAACTGGCTGGCTGGTTCGGGTCATATGATCTGGATCGGTGACCGCACCCGTCAGCCTGACGGCGCGCATGTGGAATTCTGCCGTGGCGTGCAGAACCCGATCGGTCTGAAATGTGGCCCGACCACAACGGCCGAGGACCTCAAGGTTCTGATGTCCAAGCTGAATCCCGAAAACGAAGAGGGTCGTCTTAACCTGATCGCTCGCTTCGGTGCAGGCAAGGCGGGCGAGCATCTGCCGCGTCTGGTGAAAGCAGTCAAAGAAGAGGGTGCCAAGGTCACCTGGGTCTGCGACCCGATGCACGGCAACACGATCAAATCGGCCACCGGGTACAAAACCCGCCCGTTCGATTCGGTCCTACGCGAGGTGCGCGACTTCTTTGGCGTTCATCAGGCCGAAGGTACCATCCCCGGCGGTGTGCATTTCGAGATGACTGGTCTGGACGTCACTGAGTGCACCGGTGGCGTACGTGCCGTGACCGAAGAGGACCTCTCGGACCGGTACCACACGGCGTGCGACCCGCGTCTGAACGCGTCGCAATCGCTGGAACTGGCTTTCCTGGTCGCCGAAGAACTGACCAACCTGCGCCGCGACCGCACCAAGCGCGAAGCAAGCTAAGGTTCGAACAATCAAAGAAAACGGCGGGTCCTTGGCCCGCCGTTTTTCTTTGGGTCAGTCGTCGCGCGATGCAACCAGCCTGAGGTGCCCTTTGGGACGTTGGAACTCAGTTTTTTCTTCGGCAAATCCTTCGGTGACTTCCAGTTTAGGCTTGGCCGGGCCCTGAACCTCGCTCACCGGTTTGATCCGGGTGTCTTGGATCGAGAAGCGGCGCGGGGTCGCTCCGATCGCTCCGTCACTGACCATGACGCCCATGACGCGGCTGACATCCCCCAAATCGCTTTTCAGCGGCAAAAGCAGCATCCGCGCCTGCATCCGGGCGCGTCCGAATGCACCGCTCGACACCATATCCAATTCGGCAATGGCGGGGTTGGCAAAGACCTGCTCCAACGCATTCGTGGCTGTCTTGCCCGCCTCGGGATCGAAAAACGCGGTCAGAGGCATGCCCCGCACTTCCATCCCGGCCAGCTTGTTCAGGTGGCTGCCCGCAAGGCGAAACCGGGCCAGACCGGAGGCAATCCGCTCGAGAATGAAGGTGTATTCCAGAATATTCTCAAGCCCGCGCGGATCAATCTGCGACCGCATGGGCACGCCATTCCCGTCAAGCAACGCGGTCCAGTAGGCCTCGGCCTGACGGATCGGTGAGAGGCTGCGCCCGCTGTCAAAGCGATCCATTGCGACAATCTTTCCAAGTTTGGACTTCGAGCCAGTCCCGAAAAAGGTTCCCATTTTCATTACCCTAGCGCCTAATCACCGTCATTTTCATAAAATGCAACATATCGGAGGCATTTTCGGCCAAACGACCGAGCTAGAGACATGATTGACACGGGTTAAGTCAATTTTGGAGTAATTCTTTAACGAATGGTTAACTTCTGTCGGACAGAGGCGGTCTCAGCAAACTCTTGCTCTGCACCGGGCAATGGCATTAGGTGCGGCAGACACGAAGACTGACAGCGATGGAAAGGGCAGTGATGATCAAATCCATGACCGGGTTCGCCTCGGGCAAGGGAGAGTTCGGCCCCCATAGCTGGACATGGGAGCTGCGCAGCGTGAACGGCAAAGGGCTGGACATGCGCATCCGCGTGCCCGACTGGTTGACCGGCCTTGAGGCCGCGTTGCGGGGCGTTCTGTCCAAATCGCTGAGCCGGGGCAATGTGACCTTATCATTGCGGATTAGCCGGGATGAATCTCAGCCGGATTTGGCGTTAAATTCGATTGCCATGTCGGCGGCCTTGGATGCCTTGCAACAGACACAGCTCATGGCCGAGGCAAGGGGGATTGCACTGGCCCCCTCCAAGGCGAGTGATCTACTGACCCTCAAAGGCATGCTGGATGCAGGTGCCGAGGCCGACGATCCGGCTCCTCTGGTGGCGCAGATGATCACCGAATTCACTCCGCTTCTGGCCGCGTTTCTCGACATGCGTCAGACCGAGGGCGAAGCTCTGGTGGCGATTCTGGCGTCTCAGCTAGATCAGGTCGCGGCACTGACCGCACAGGCCGCCGAACTGGCCGAGCAACGCAAGGACAAGATGGCCGAAGTGCTGCGCGAAAACCTCGCCCGCGTGCTGGACAACGCCCAAGGGGTCGAACCTGAGAGAGTTGCACAAGAACTCGCCCTGATCGCCGTCAAGGCCGACATCACCGAAGAGATCGACCGTCTCGGCGCCCATGTCACCGCCGCGCGAGACCTTCTGGCGCAGGATGGCGCGGTTGGTCGCAAGTTGGATTTCCTGATGCAGGAGTTCAACCGCGAGGCCAATACCCTTTGCTCCAAGGCACAAAGCGCCGATCTGACCTCGGTCGGGTTGGAGTTGAAAGCGGTGATCGATCAGATGCGCGAGCAGGTACAAAACGTTGAATAACAGTAGGAAGAACTGACATGGCAGATCGCCGCGGCCTCCTTATCATCCTGTCATCCCCCTCGGGCGCGGGCAAATCCACCTTGGCCCGCAGGCTGATGGCCTGGGATACCGACCTCGAATTCTCGATCTCGGCCACGACCCGCGAACCACGTCCGGGTGAGGAACATGGCCGCGAATACTACTTCTTGTCGGAAGACGAGTTCAAACAGCAGGTGGCCGATGGGCAAATGCTGGAACACGCACACGTGTTCGGCAACTTCTATGGCTCTCCCGCCGGCCCTGTGCGCGAGTCCATCGAATCTGGCAAGGATGTCTTGTTCGACGTGGACTGGCAGGGCGAGGTGCAGATCCGCAACTCGGACCTCGGCAAACACGCGCTGTCGATCTTCATCCTGCCGCCTTCGATCCCCGAGTTGCGTCGCCGGTTGGAAAGCCGGGCCCAGGACAGCGCCGATGTGATCGGCAAGCGCATGTTGAAAAGCTGGGATGAGATCAGCCACTGGGGCTACTACGACTATGTACTGGTGAATGACGATCTGGATACGACAGAGGAAAAGCTGAAGACCATCGTCAGCGCCGAACGGATGCGTCGTATTCAGCAACCGAAACTGCAAAACCACGTCCGCACTTTGCAGATGGAATTCGAGGAGCAGTCATGACCATCTACGCGCTGGGAGATCACACGCCCCAAATCCACGAAGACACCTGGGTTGCGCCGGACGCCAATCTGATCGGCAAGGTGGTGCTGGAAGAGGGTGCTTCGGTCTGGTTTGGTTGCACGATACGAGCGGATCACGAAGAAATCCGCGTCGGCGCGGGCAGCAATGTGCAAGAGAACTGCGTCATGCATATCGACGCGGGCTTTCCGCTGACCATCGGGGCGAATTGCACAATCGGCCACAAGGTCATGCTGCATGGCTGCACGATTGGTGAGAACTCTCTGATCGGGATGGGGGCGATCATTCTGAACGGCGCGAAGATCGGCAAGAACTGCCTGATCGGGGCAGGGGCGCTGATCACGGAAAACAAAGAGATACCCGACAACTCGCTGGTCATGGGGTCTCCAGGTAAGGTGGTTCGTCAGCTGGATGAGGCCGCAGCCCAACGGAACACGCTCAGCGCGCTGCACTATCAACAGAACATGCGCAAATTCAGGGAAACCCTGAAACCGTTGGCTTAAGCGGCAGGAAATCAATCGGACATGGCTGAAAACCTTCTGGAAGAATATGTATCGGCCATTCCGATGCCCGCGCTTCTGGTCGACCAGACCGAGCGGATCATCGCCGCCAATACCGACGCCAAAACCCTGCTGAGCCAGAACATCACGGGCCGTCACTTTGCGACGATCCTCAGGCAGCCTCAGGTCATTGAAGCGATTGAACAAAGCCTCCGCAGTAAGGGTCCGGCCAAAACGCGGCACCTTTCAAATGATGGCGCGCAGGATACGACCTTCGAGGTGATTTGCCGCTATATGAACGGGATCGGCGCGGTGTCGGGCGGGGCGGTGCTGACGATCTTTCAGGACATCACTCATCTGGAACAAGCCAGCCAGATGCGTCGCGATTTCGTCGCCAATGTCAGTCATGAACTGCGCACTCCTCTAACCGCCTTGATGGGCTTCATCGAAACCCTGCGGGGTCCAGCCCGAGATGACGACGCCGCGCGTGAGCGATTTCTGCAGATCATGACGGATGAAGCAAACCGCATGAACCGCCTTGTGGGTGATCTTCTGTCGCTCAACCGGGTGGAAAGCGAGGAACGCGTGCGCCCGAAAGAGGAAGTGGAGCTGACAGGTCTACTGCAATCCACACTGAACTCTATGCGCCCTCTGGCCGATGATGCCGAGGTGGTGCTGACGCTTGATGCGCCTGAGGATCCGGTGACCATGACCGGTGACAGCGATCAGTTGCGTCAGGTGTTTACCAACCTGGTCGAGAACGGCATCAAATATGGCGGCAGCGGCGGCAGTGTCGAGTTGCGCGTGACCACCTCAGAAAGGGATACGGCCATGCGAGGTCCGGCGGTTCGGGTGCAGATCATCGATCGAGGGCCTGGCATTGATTCCGTTCATCTTCCGCGACTCACGGAGCGGTTCTATCGCGCCGACAGTCATAGATCGCGCCAATTGGGCGGAACCGGGCTTGGACTCGCGATTGTGAAGCATATCGTTAACCGTCACCGAGGGCGCCTTCGGGTGGAAAGCGATTTAGGAAAAGGCACTGTTTTTACAGTGATTTTGCCGCGCTGATGGGCGGGTTTCCGTAAATCCATCATGGCCGTGCTAAAAGTTTTATGACGGCAGGACGCAAGAAAAACCCGGCTTGTCATAAAACTGTTACGTACCTGTCACAAAAGCCTTACGCACGGGGCCTAGTGGTTCGCGCAAGATCATCATGGGGGTGATCAAAAACCCAATTCTCAAGGAGACTGAAATGTCCTTTGTAAAACTGTCGGCTTCTGCGCTGGCAATTGCTGCCGTTTCGGCAACCACTGCTGCAGCTCGTGACAACGTTCAGGTTGCTGGTTCGTCAACCGTTCTACCTTACGCATCGATCGTCGCAGAACTGTTTGGCGAGAACACCGACTTCCCGACACCGGTTGTTGAATCGGGTGGTTCGTCGGCTGGCCTGAAACGTTTCTGCGAAGGCGTTGGCGAGAACACCATCGACGTAGCAAACGCGTCGCGCGCTATCCGTGAGAAAGAAATCAAAGCCTGTGCCGAAAACGGCGTGACCGACATCATGGAAGTCCGCATCGGCTACGACGGCATCGTCTTTGCAAGCCAGCAGTCTGGCCCGGCCTTCAACGCGTTTGAGCCTTCGGACATCTTCAACGCTCTGGGCGCGAAGGTTCTGAAGGACGGCGAGATCGTCGACAACCCATACAACACTTGGGCCGAGTTCAACGGCGACCTGCCTGACGTTGAAATCGCGGGCTTCATCCCCGGTACCAAGCACGGCACCCGCGAAGTGTTCGAAGAGAAAGTTTTGCTGATCGGCTGTGAAGCAACTGGCGCCATGGAAGCGATGATCGCTGGCGGCATGAGCGAAGATGACGCAGAAGACGCATGCTTGGCTGTTCGTACCGATGGCAAATCGGTCGACATCGACGGTGACTACACCGAGACCCTGGCCCGTATCGACACCAACCCGAACGGCATCGGCGTCTTCGGTCTGGCGTTCTACGAGAACAACACCGACAAGCTGAAAGTTGCGACCATGTCGGGTATCGCACCATCGACCGAGACCATCTCGACCGGTGAATACCCTGTATCGCGTCCGCTGTTCTTCTACGTGAAGAAAGCCCACATCGGCGTGATCCCTGGTCTGAAAGAATACGCTCAGTTCTTCGTCGCTGACGAAATCGCTGGCCCCTCGAGCCCGTTGGCCAACTATGGTCTGGTTGCCGACCCTGAGCTGGCAAAAACTCAGGAAGCGATCAACAACGAAGTGACCATGGGTTCGGGCAGCTAAGCCGATCTATGGATGAATGTTTGGGGCGGCGGATCTCGCCGTCCCTTTCTGCGACTATAGCCCAGTCAAGAATAGTGGGGATATGATGCCGATATTTTGGCTTGTTCTGATCGTGTTGGCGATCGCTGTGCTCGGCTATGTTCTGGGACGGGCCCGCGCAATTCAAAGCGCAGGAGGCGAACCGCGAGACTTGCATTCGCTGCCAGCCTATTACGGCGCAAATGTTCTTTTGAAGACAATTGTCCCGGCTTTTGGCCTTCTCATTATCTGGCTGCTGGTTCAGCCGTTGTATGTGAATTCCAAGGTCTCGGGCATGATCCCCGATACATCAGTCAAAGAGGGTTCCTCTCTAAGTTTGGTCATGGCCGAGGTGCGTCGCACGGCTAGCGGACTTCAAGCCGCTGTGTCGCAGGGGAATATGACCGAAGCAGCCGCGAGTGACCCCCAAGCCGATCTGATCGAAGTGACTCAGAATCTGAAAGACGCGGGTCAGGTGGTTACATCCGATATCACCCAACTGGTGCTAAACGCGGCACAGAGCCATCGCGCATTAAATGCAACCGGATATGGAATCATGACCGTCGTGGTTCTGGTGGTGGCGCTGATTGGCGCCGGGGCAGGCTGGATGCAAACCAAGGCGGACTATCGCGCCCGCAACGTTGTTGAGCAGGGTGTGCGCTTTTTGCTCCTTGCGGCGGCCTCGATTGCTATTCTGACCACCGTTGGCATTGTTCTGTCACTGGTTTTCAATACGTGGGAGTTTTTCAAGCTTTACCCCGCGCCAGAGTTCTTTTTTGGCCTGACCTGGTCGCCCAGCTTTTCGGGCCGGGGCGGGTTGTCGGAACTTGGGATCATCCCGCTGCTTTGGGGAACGCTCTATATCTCTATCGTTGCTCTGCTGGTGGCTGTGCCGATTGGGCTGTTTGCCGCGATTTACCTTAGCGAATATGCATCGCCCGCCGTGCGGTCTGTTGCCAAGCCGTTGCTGGAGGTTCTGGCGGGCATTCCAACCATCGTATACGGCTTGTTCGCCCTGCTGACCGTCGGTCCTCTTTTGTTGGACGTTTTTGGTGATAACGGATTGGGCTGGATGAAGGCTGGTACGGCCGTGATGACAGCCGGTCTGGTGATGGGCATCATGCTGATCCCCTTTGTGTCTTCGCTATCCGACGATATCATCAACGCCGTGCCACAAGCGATGCGTGACGGGTCCTATGGCCTGGGTGCGACGCAGTCCGAAACCATTCGTCAGGTGGTTCTGCCTGCCGCGCTACCGGGCATCGTGGGTGCGATCCTGCTGGCAGCCTCGCGCGCCATTGGTGAGACCATGATCGTGGTTCTCGGGGCAGGGGCAGCCGCTCGGCTTAGCCTGAACCCGTTTGAGGCGATGACAACCGTCACCGCAAAAATCGTAAGCCAACTGACCGGCGACGCAGACTTTGCCTCGCCAGAAGCGCTGGTTGCCTTCGCGCTTGGCATGACACTGTTCGTTGTCACGCTGGGCCTGAATGTCTTTGCCCTTTACATCGTGCGCAAGTACCGGGAGCAGTACGAATGACCGACGCAAGCATGCAAAACCCAGAAACGGGTCGCCACGCTGTTTCCCTGACTGCGTATGATGCGCGGACCCGCAAACGCGCCAAGGCGGAAAAACGCTTCCGTGCCTATGGTATCGTTGCCATCGCGACCGGTCTGTTCTTCCTGATCGTCCTTTTCGCCTCGATCCTGTCCGAGGGTATTCCGGCCTTTACCCGGACCGTTGTCAGCGTAGAGTTCACTCTGACCCAACAAGAACAGGAAGAGGCCGAAAGCACACTGTTCAAGACCAAAGCCTATTCGGACCTGTTTATAGCTGCTCTGAACAAGGAGCTTGATGAAAGCGGTCTCCAAGTCGATTTCGACGAAGCGGCAATTGAGCGTCTGCTGGGTAAAGTTGGCGGAACCATCCGGACCTTCTATGCAGACAACCCGGACAAACTAGGCGAACCTATCGAGTTTGATCTAGCAGCCTCAAGCCGCGTCGATGGATACTTTAAGGGCCGGGTGTCGCGTGACACCATACAGGATAGTCGCTTCCTCCAGAAAAGCGATCTGGATCTGGTCGATGCACTTAAGGAAGCGGGTATCATCAAACAGGTCTTCAACTGGCCGTTTATCACAGGGGCAGACTCGGGCGTGGACAACCCTGGCGGCGCCGGCATTGGTGCTTCAGTTGTCGGATCGTTCTTCATGATGCTGGTGGTTCTGGCGCTTTCGCTGCCAATTGGCGTGGCCGCGTCGATCTATCTGGAAGAATTCGCGCCGCAAAACAGGTTCACCGATCTCATTGAGGTGAATATCTCGAACCTGGCTGCGGTTCCTTCGATCGTGTTTGGTATCCTTGGTCTGGCTGTCTTCATTCAGTTCATGCACTTGCCGCAATCGGCCCCGCTGGTCGGTGGTCTGGTGCTGACCTTGATGACCTTGCCGACGATCATCATCTCGACCCGGGCGTCGCTGAAAGCAGTTCCGCCGTCGATCCGTGATGCCGCGCTTGGTGTAGGGGCTTCCAAAATGCAGGCGGTGTTCCATCACGTTCTGCCGCTGGCCGCGCCCGGTATCCTGACCGGTACCATTATCGGACTGGCGCAGGCACTGGGGGAAACCGCTCCGCTGTTGCTGATCGGGATGGTGGGTTTTGTTGCCCGTGGCTACCCAGACGGATTCCTTGCCGGGTTCACCGAACCAAACTCAGCCATGCCCGCCCAAATCTACACTTGGGCTGCGCGCGCAGATGTTGGGTTCTACGAAAAAGCTTGGGGCGGGATCATCATCCTTTTGATTTTCCTGCTGACAATGAACATCATCGCAATCATCCTGCGCCGCCGCTTTGAACGCCGCTGGTAAGAAGGGCAGACCCATGAACGACATGTCACGAGTGGAGAGACAAGTGGATACCAATGAAATCAAGCTGGAGTGCCGGGACTGCCAAGTCTTTTACGGTGACACTCACGCCATCAAAGATGTGAATGTCGATATCGAAGACAAAACTGTCACAGCCTTCATCGGTCCTTCAGGCTGCGGTAAATCCACGTTCCTGCGCTGTCTGAACCGGATGAACGACACAATTGATGTCGCACGTGTTGAGGGCAGCTTCAAACTGGACGGCGAAGACATCTACGACAAACGCGTTGATCCGGTTCAGCTGCGCGCAAAGGTCGGGATGGTGTTCCAGAAACCCAACCCCTTCCCGAAGTCGATCTATGACAATGTGGCCTATGGCCCGCGCATCCACGGTCTTGCCAAGAACAAAGCGGAACTGGATGAAATCGTCGAGAAATCCCTGCGTCGCGGTGCGATCTGGGAAGAAGTCAAGGATCGTCTGGACGCTCCGGGCACTGGCCTGTCCGGCGGTCAGCAGCAGCGCTTGTGCATTGCGCGCGCCGTGGCGACAGAACCCGAAGTTCTGCTGATGGACGAGCCTTGCTCGGCACTGGACCCGATTGCGACAGCCCAGGTCGAAGAGTTGATTGACGAACTTCGCGCCCAGTATTCGGTGGTCATCGTGACTCACTCAATGCAGCAGGCTGCGCGTGTCAGCCAGAAAACGGCCTTTTTCCACTTAGGGAACCTCGTCGAGTTCGGCGAAACAGGACAGATTTTCACCAACCCGGTGGACCCGCGCACCGAAAGCTACATCACAGGCCGGATCGGCTGAGCACAGGTATTCCGACATGAACGATTCAGAACAACATATTGCCTCTGTCTTCGACCGCGATCTCGAAGCGATCCAGGCACATATCATGAAGATGGGCGGTCTGGTCGAAGCCGCGATCATGGGCGCCGCCCGCTCGTTGGAAACGCGGGACGAGGAACTCGCCCAGCAGGTGCGTCAGGGCGACAAAGCCATCGACGCGCTCGAGGATATCATCAACGAGGAAACCGCCCGCCTGATCGCCTTACGCGCACCCACGGCAAGTGACTTGCGGTTGGTGCTATCGGTGCTGAAGGTCTCGGCCAACCTGGAACGGATTGGCGACTATTCCAAAAACATCGCCAAACGGACCACCGTGCTTGTGAATTCCGGCGAGATCAACGGCAGTGCCTCCGCGCTGCGCCGTATGGCGCGAGAGGTTGAGGTCATGCTGCGTGACGCGCTGGACGCCTATATCCAGCGCGACGCTGAACTGGCCGCCGATGTCATCGACCGCGATGAAGAGGTGGACCAGATGTATAACGGATTGTTCCGCGAATTCCTAACCTTCATGGCCGAAGATCCGCGCAGCATTTCGTCCTGCATGCACCTGCATTTCATCGCCAAGAACATCGAGCGCATGGGCGATCACGTGACCGCCATTGCCGAGCAGGTGGTGTATCTTGTCACCGGCGAACGCCCGACCGAGTCGCGCCCAAAGGCCGACACAACGTCGCAAACCGTCTAGGAGACGCCTCCCATGTCTGCAGATCAACCAACAGTTCTGGTGGTCGAAGATGAGCTCGCCCAGCGTGAAGTGCTGGCCTACAACCTCGAGGCCGAAGGCTTTCGCGTCTCGAAAGCCGCCAGCGGTGACGAGGCGCTGTTGCTGGTGGACGAGGACAGCCCGGATATCATCGTTCTGGACTGGATGATGCCCAATCTCAGCGGGATCGAGGTCTGCCGACGCCTGAAAACACGGCCAGACACCCGTTCTATTCCGATCATCATGCTCTCGGCGAGGTCGGAAGAGGTCGACAAGGTGCGTGGCCTTGAGACCGGTGCAGACGATTATGTGGTCAAGCCATACTCAGTCGTGGAACTCATGGCTCGCGTGCGCACCCAACTGCGTCGCGTGCGGCCGGCTACCGTGGGTATTCGCCTGGAATTCGACGATATCGTGCTGGATTCCGAAACCCATAAAGTCAGCCGTGGCAGTCATTCGCTGAAACTGGGACCGACCGAATTCCGCCTTCTCAGCACCTTCATGGAAAAACCAGGCCGGGTCTGGAGCCGTGAGCAATTGTTGGACCGGGTCTGGGGCCGCGACATCTATGTCGACACCCGTACGGTCGATGTGCATATCGGCCGTTTGCGCAAAGCGCTGACCCAGCATGGCGGCAATGATCCTGTGCGGACTGTGCGCGGGGCAGGGTACGCCTTGGGATAGAAAGGGAAGGGGGTGCGTATCCCCTGACCTATGACATTTACTCATAATCGGGTGTCAAACTCTTGCTGTTTTTCCTTGAAGTGACACGTTACTGTGCAGCAACTTCAGACAGACCGGAGACACCCGATGAACGCCCCTGCCACCAAACCGACTTTGCGCGCAAAAGATGTACCGGATCTGGGTAAGTTTGCCTGGGACGATCCGTTCCGCCTGTCCGACCAGTTGTCAGAAGACGAGCGCATGATTGCTGACAGCGCGCGCGCATACGCGCAGGAAAAGCTGCAGCCGCGCGTCACCGCCGCGTTCCAGAATGAAGAAACCGACCCTGAGATCTTTCGCGAAATGGGCGAGATGGGCCTTCTGGGCACCACGATCCCCGAGGAATATGGTGGTCTTGGCAGCGGCTACGTATCCTACGGGTTGGTGGCGCGAGAGGTTGAGCGCGTGGACTCGGGCTATCGCTCGATGATGTCGGTGCAAAGCTCGCTGGTGATGTACCCGATCTATGCCTACGGGTCCGAGGAACAGCGCCGCAAATACCTGCCGAAATTGGCTTCGGGCGAATGGATCGGCTGTTTCGGCCTGACCGAAGCGGATGCCGGGTCGGACCCGGCTGGCATGAAAACACGGGCCGAAAAGATCGACGGCGGATACCGCCTGACTGGCACCAAGATGTGGATCTCGAACGCGCCAATTGCGGATGTCTTCGTGGTCTGGGCCAAGTCAGACGCGCACGACGGAAAGATCCGAGGCTTCGTTCTGGACAAGGGTCAGCCCGGGCTGTCTGCGCCGAAGATCGAAAACAAACTCAGCCTGCGGGCCTCGATCACCGGAGAAATCGTGCTGGATGGCGTTGAGGTAGGCGAGGGCGCTTTGCTACCTCACGTGCAAGGTCTGAAAGGCCCGTTCGGCTGTCTGAACCGCGCGCGGTATGGGATCAGCTGGGGCGTGATGGGTGCAGCCGAACATTGCTGGCATGCAGCGCTGCAATATGGCCTAGACCGTAAGCAGTTCAACAAACCGCTGGCGCAAACGCAGCTATACCAACGCAAACTGGCCGACATGCAGACCGAAATCGCTTTGGCTCTGCAAGCAAGCCTGCGCGTCGGTCGCCTGATGGATCAGGCCGAAGCGGCGCCCGAGATGGTCTCAATCGTCAAACGCAACAACTGCGGCAAAGCGCTGGACATCGCGCGCATGGCCCGTGACATGCACGGCGGCAACGGTATCTCGCTGGAGTTCCAGGTTATCCGCCACATGGTCAATCTGGAGACTGTGAACACCTATGAGGGCACTCATGACGTTCACGCTCTTATCCTTGGGCGTGCGCAAACTGGGCTGCAGGCATTTTTCTAGGTTTTAAAGGCGGTTAGGTATAGGGTTTGATCTAGGGCGACACTAATCTGTAATACGTGTAATTGGTATTATGGTAAATATTATGACCGCTAATCAAACCCAACCACAGAGGAAAACGATTTGGAACTCAGCGGAAAGACAGTTGTCATAACCGGCGCAGCTGGCGGTATAGGCAAAGGTCTAGCTAAAAGGTTCTCTGCAGATGGCGCAACCGTTGTCTGTTCCGACATCGACGGAGCAACTGCGCAAGCCTTGGCGGACGAAATCGGCGGGCACGCATTTCCGTGTGACGTCTCCAGCGAAGCGCAGATCAAAGCCCTGATCGAGTATGTAGAGGACGAGATCGTTCCGATCGACCTGTTTTGCGCCAATGCTGGAATTCTGACGCTCGGCGGCTTAGATGTACCAGACGAAGACTGGAACCGCATTTGGGACATCAACGTGATGTCTCATGTCTGGTTGGCGCGTCACCTTGTTCCACGGTTCGTCGAGCGCGGCAGTGGCTACATCATCATCACGGCGTCGGCTGCCGGGCTTTTGAACCAACCCGGCGCGGCGCCGTATGGCGTCACCAAACACGCGGCCATCGGTTTTGCAGAATGGTTGGCGTTGACCTACGGCCATAAAGGTTTGAAGGTTTCGGCACTATGCCCACAAGCCGTCAGATCCGAGATGACACGCGGTCATGAAACCTCGGTCGCGGCAATTGACGGCATGCTCGAGCCGGAGGATGTCGCACAGGCCTGTGTGGACGGTATTCTAGCCGAGCAATTCCTGATCCTGCCGCATCCCGAAGTCCTTCAATACATGCGTCACAAAACGGCCGACTATGACCGATGGCTGATCGGCATGAACAAGTTAAATCAACAGTTTATAGGCGACACTTAAGAGCGCCCATTTGGTCGCCGCATCAATCCTTCTTGCGCAACTGACGCCACCAGAACTCCATCCTCGGAATAGATGGAGCCGCGATTGAAAGACCGCCCCTGCCCCGTCCACGGTGATTCCATCACATAGAGATGCCAGTTTTCAAAACGCACCGGCGCATGAAACCACAGCGCGTGATCCAAGCTCGCTGCGTTTACCTGACCTGTGAACCAGCTCAGTCCATGGGGCCGCATGCCGGAGCTCATCAGGCTCATGTCTGAGGCATAGGCCAGTATCAGGTGTTGCGTACGCGGGTCGGTTGACGCCGCTCCGGGCATTCTGAACCAGATCTTGTTCTGATCGTCGGAAATTTCAGGTCGAAATGGGTCCAGATGATCCACTTCGCGCACTTCGATTGGCCGCTCACGCAACAGCTCTTTCTTCATCTTTTCAGGAACTTGGTCCACATACTTGTGGCGTAGTTCGCTGCGCGATGGATGGGTTTCTGGGCTCTCAGAAGACGGCATCGGATGCTGATGAGACCACCCCTCGTCCTCAACATGAAAGGATGCAGACATATTCAGGATTTGCTTACCATGCTGAATCGCAACAACGCGCCGCGTGGTGAAAGACCCGCCGTCCCTGGCACGATCCACTTGATAAACAACGGGAATACTGGGATCACCCGGACGGATGAAATAAGCATGCAAGGAATGGCAGAGCCTGTCATCAACCGTTCTGTAAGCCGCTGCCAGTGCCTGCGCGATGACCTGGCCACCGAAAATACGTGTCGGTGTCTCGCCGCCAGACCCAGTGCCGCGGAACAGGTCAACCTCAAGCCGCTCGATATTCAGAAGGTCCAGGAGAATGCGCTCAGCTTCGGTCATGGGTTGCTCGATCTTGTTCATTTGGGGGATGAGGTACCAACACCCGCAACATCAATCAATCACCGCACCCAAAACCAGAGCCTTGAGTTCGGCGCGTGACGGGTAAGAGCTGGACGGCGACAATTGAGTGAAGAACACAGCCGTCAAATCCAAGGACCGGTCGATCCAGAAATAGGTCGAGGCCATACCACCCCAACTGAAATCCCCGACAGACCCAGGTACTCCAGTTTGACCCGGATTTAGCACGACAGAGCCGCCCAATCCGAACCCCATACCCACCATCGGTTGTTCCGCAAAACTATTGGGGCCCATTGAGGCAATATCGCCGGGTAAGTGATTGATCATCATGAAATCTACCGTTTTAGGACCCAATAGCCGTTCGCCACCGGCCTGACCTCGGTTCCGCAGCATTTCAGCAAACCGGCTATAGTCATCGATCGTTCCGACCAAGCCGCCGCCGCCCGAGAACGTGGTGGTGGCTTCGAATGGCGAAGATCCCGCTTGATCCACCAGCCTGAGCGTATCCTCGGACTGTTCGGCCGAGTTAAGATCCATCGCGTCACCGGCCAGAGGCGTATAGAGCGACGCAAATCTATCACCCGCATCTTTCGGGACCACAAAACCGGTCTCTTGCATACCGAGCGGCTCAAAGATCTCCTGCTGGAAGAACCGGTCCAACGTCTTTCCCGAGACGACTTCGACAACGCGACCTAGGACGTCGGTGCTGACCGAATACTCCCACCGACTGCCCGGTTGAAACGCCAGAGGCAGCTCGGCGAGATCACTTACTCTATCCTTCAGAAGCCCTTGATTGGGCTTGAAGATCATATCCCGCTCGTCCATCGCCGATGGCAGGAGGCCGTGATTGAATGGGTAGCTGAACCCGCTCGTATGGGTCAGAAGCTGATGAAGAGTCGGCGGCGGCGCGGCTTCGGTCTGATCCAACCGCTCGGCATTGGGAACCAACGCTTGAGGCGCGGCAAATTCGGGCAGATATTCGGACAAGGGTGCGCCAAGGT
This sequence comes from Ruegeria sp. BG11, assembly GCF_056538565.1. NCBI lineage: Bacteria > Pseudomonadati > Pseudomonadota > Alphaproteobacteria > Rhodobacterales > Roseobacteraceae > Ruegeria > Ruegeria sp. BG11. The sequence continues at coordinate 184,803 of NZ_JBQFTH010000001.1, forward strand.
GAATCAACCCACGCTCGACCAGCATCATCACCGCAACTGAGGTGATCGGTTTGGTCATCGAGTAGATACGGACCAGCGTGTCACGCTCAAAAGGCAGTTCGGATTCGATATTGCGCCGGCCGCAGGCGTGGAAGAAGACCTCCTGCCCTTTGTGTTTTAGAAGAACTGAGCTGCCGGGATATTTTCGTTGATCTACATAGCGTTGCATCCACGGGCGAACGCGATCCAACCTGTCTTGATCCAACGTAATCGGCATTCCAAAGTTCCCTCTGCCCTAGGCATCCAAAGCCGAAAAACCATGCTGCGCAAAGAGCGGCACGTAGTCACCGAACAGTTTCGCCCGGCCCGGGTCCGATGCGTTGCCGTCCAGCGCGCGTTTGTAGACGCCCTGCAGAATGGCGGCCATACGGAAGAAGTTAAAGGCAAGATAGAACCCAAAATCCTTGATTTCCCGCAGCCCACGTCGCGCGCAATATTGCTCGATATAGTCTCTATCACTGGGCAATCCGATGGTTTTGCGGTCAATCCCGGCCAGCCCCCGCCCTTCTGGCCCCGGAGGCAGCTGCCATTGCATAATCACCGCAGCAAGGTCGGCGTAAGGGTGGCCGATCGTCGACAACTCCCAATCCAGCACGCCGATACACCGGGTGCCGTTGCGTTCAAACATCAAGTTGTCGATCCGATAGTCGCCATGCACAAGACTGCGCTGACCATCGTCTTCCGGCAAAGCATCCTCCAACCCTGTGATCAGCGCATCCATTTGAGCAATCTTGTTTGTCTCGGAGGCTCGGTACTGTTTCGTCCAGCGCGCGATCTGACGTTCGAAGTAATTGCCGCTCGGGCCATAGTCGGCGAGGCCCACTGCGTTGATATCAACAGAATGCAGCGCGGCCAGCACCCGGTTCATTTCATCCATGACGGCGGTGCGCGTCTCGTTGCTTTCACCGGTCAGAGTTGGTTCCAAGAATACACGGCCTTTCAGGTGTTCCATCACGTAGAAAGCGGACCCTATGACTGACGTATCTTCGCATAGAAGAAACATCTCGGGCACCGGGACGTCACTGCCGGCAAGCGCCTGTTGCACACGAAACTCACGCTCCACTGCGTGCGCGGACTTCAGAAGCTTTCCCATAGGCTTACGGCGCAGAACGTAGGTGCGCCCCGGCGTCTCCAACGCGAAAGTCGGGTTGGATTGCCCGATATCGAACTTGTGGGCCTTCAGAGGGCCTCGATACCCCGACAGGTTTGCAGAAAGGTAGGTATCAACGGCGTACAGATCCAATGGGTTGTTGGTACTCATCGTCAAAACGCTTCGGCAAAGATGTTGCCTGCTGTGACCACGTTGATGCCTCCGGACACGGGGATGACGGCTCCGGTCACATAGCTTCCCCCTCGCCCGCAGAGAAACAGCATGCAGCCAGCGATGTCATCATCACGCCCCACACGGCCCAGAGGAACCGATTTGCCCACCTTCTCGCGCGTCGTCTCATCCGCGGTTGCAAAGGCAGTCATGCGCGAGACGAACGGGCCGGGCGCCAGAGCGTTGACGGTCACGTGGTAAGGCGACAGTTCCTTGGCCAGGATTTTGGTTAGATGCAGGACGGCCGCCTTGGAGGCCGAATAGCTGTATGCCCCGTCGCCCATGGGAACCTCACCCATGACTGAGCCGACATTGACCACCCGCGCCGGGTCTTCGGCGGTGCCGGATTTCATGAGCAACGGCAACAGTTTCTGCGTCAGCTCAAACACGCCCGCGACGTTGACGGACATCACTTTGTCCCACGCATCATGAGGGAATTGACCTAAAGGCGCACCCCAGGACACGCCCGAATTATTCATCAAAATATCAAGTCGTTCCGTCCGTTTATTGATCTCGGCAACGACTTCTTCGATTCCGTCTTTGCTGCCCAGATCCCCAGCAAACCCCTCCGCACTGCCGGGGGCATCCAGCGCGTTCAGCTCCGCCGCGACGGCCTCGCAGGCGTCACCTTTACGGGAGGCGATCAGCACATGCGCGCCAGCCCGAACAAGCGCCTCGGCGGCCATGCGGCCAATTCCGGTGGCACCGCCAGTGACCAGAGCCACCTTTCCATCCAAAGAAAACAGGGTTTCCGGGGTCATGCCGCACTCCTCGCTTGTCGTAGGGGAAAGAGGGTGCGCCGTTGACAGCGCGCGATCCCGCCCCAAAATTCCATCTGCAAGAATAACAGGAACAATGAGGGCAACATGCAAGCATTACTCAGCGTCGCAGCGGGTGGACCGGAGACTCTGGAACTGACCACCCTGCCCGATCCGACCCCGGGCCGCGGAGAGATTCTGGTTGGAATAAAAGCCACCGGGGTGAACTTTCCCGATACGCTGATGATCCGAGACCTCTATCAGATGAAGCCACCGCGGCCCTTCGCCCCTGGTGGTGAAATCGCAGGTGAGGTACTTGCGCTTGGCGACGGTGTCAAAGGGTTCGAGATCGGAGATCGCGTTCTGGCGCTGACCGGTCATGGCGGCTTTGCCACGCATCTTGCAACAAAAGCCAAGGATGCAATCAAGTTTCCCGACACCATGCCCTTTGATGAGGCGGCGTGTTTTATCTTCACTTACGGCACGTCCTACCATGCCCTAAAGGACCGAGCGGCCCTCCAACCGGGTGAGACGCTGTTGGTTCTGGGGGCAGCAGGTGGTGTCGGATCGGCGGCGATCGAGTTGGGCAAAGCCATGGGCGCGCGAGTCATCGCTGCGGTTTCCACGCCAGACAAAGCTGAATTCTGTCGCTCAATCGGAGCGGATGAGACAATCCTGTACCCCAAAGACCCGGACAAAGACGCGCAAAAGGCGTTCTCGAAAGATATCAAGGCACTGGCGGGCGCCGAGGGTGTCGATGTCATCTATGATGCAGTGGGCGGAGCCTATGCGGAACCCGCGTTGCGAAGCATTGCATGGAAGGGGCGATATCTGGTTGTCGGGTTTCCGGCTGGCATCCCCAGCGTACCGCTCAATCTCGCGCTGCTGAAAGGGTGCCAGATCGTTGGCGTCTTCTGGGGGGCCTCCGTCTTTCGGGAGCCTGACGCTCACGCCGAAAACCTAAGCGAATTGTTTGACTTATACGCCGCAGGTAAAGTCACACCCCGTATCACGGCGCGCTTCCCCCTTTCCGAGGGCGCGGCGGCAATCGAGCTGCTTTCTCAGCGCTCCGTTCTTGGAAAGGTTGTGGTCACAATGGACGAAACCTAACTGGAACGGGTTGCATCAAAGGCATCTTTGTCAGCCCACTCGCCTCATTGGAGCATTGTCCGGTAGACATCCCCACCAAATGCCGTTTAAGAAACGAATATGGGGACGGAGATTTATGAATAAAATTCTTGTGTTGAATGGCCCGAACCTCAATCTTTTGGGCACCCGACAGCCTGAGGTTTACGGCAGCACCACCTTGAAAATGGTGGAGGAGCAATGCGTTGCTCATGGCACGTCTATCGGGCTTGAGGTTTCGACATTTCAGTCCAACCACGAAGGCGCGCTGATTGACGCCATCCATCAGGCCCGCGGCACGCAGAACGGTTTGGTTCTGAACGCAGGCGCTTATACCCATACGTCGATTGCCCTGATGGATGCGATTGCCTCGGTGGAGCTGCCTCTGGTCGAGGTTCACCTGTCCAACATCCACGCGCGGGAAAGCTTCCGCCACAAGTCCTACATCTCGTCGGTTGCCCTTGGGCAGATCTGCGGTTTTGGTGCGCAGAGCTATGTTTTGGCGCTGGATGCCTTGGCGGCTCATCTGAAATCAGGGGACGTTGCATGAAGCTGAAGGAATATCTTCGCTTTGTCAGCTATTCCAGAACCTTGGAAGAGCTTTGGGATGCCCATTGCCGACAGATGGCCATATACGGGTTTGACCGTCTAATTTATGGCTACACTCAATATCTTACTGCCACATCCTTGGGCGACCCTGAGGATTTTGTCATCCTCAGTAATCATCGGCGGGAATATGTTGATGGTTTTCTTGGTGACAGCAGGTATTCCAACGCTCCGATGCTGCAATGGGCTTTGAACAACGATGGCGCGGCAAGCTGGGGGTTGATTCAGGATTTGGCCTTGAACGGGGAACTCACGCCCGAGCAGCAGAAAGTTGTGGATTTCAACAAGTCGCACAACGTGCTTGCTGGATATACTGTCAGCTTCAACTCGGTCTCGGTGCGGTCCAAGGGCGCGATCTCGCTATCGGCAGAAGAACACCGCAACCAGGACGAGATTGACGACATGTGGGAAGAGCATGGCGAGGATATCCTTCTGATGAACAACATCGCTCATCTCAAGATCCTGACGCTGCCCTATACACCTCCGAATCGGTCGCTCACCAAACGCCAGCGAGAGGCGCTGCAATGGGTCGGTGACGGCAAAACGACTCAGGATATAGCCCTGCTGATGGGGCTGACGGCAGCGACAGTGGAAAAACACCTGAGGCTGGCACGCGAATCGCTTTCAGTCGAAACGACAGCCCAGGCCGTTCTGAAAGCCGCCCTACACAACCAGATGTATGTGATGGAAGCCTGACCACAAGAGATTGACGCCAAACCGCGTCAATTTACCTTAGGTAAGGAAATCATGACTTCCCATCTTCACGGGAAAATTGCAGATTGATACCGTTCCGTGAGTGGTGGCTTTAGCCAAGGAACATTCGATTGGATCTTTGCAATACCAGAGCTCTCCAATCACTCTGACTTTTGGAGCGCCTATTCGTCCGCGTACCGACGTCGGAATTTTGGAGGGTCCCGACCATCCCCATCATGCGGGGCCCTCCATTCACCTTCTGCTTGAACAGACAAATCTATCTCTGGCACGAAAAAACCGGCCACGTTCGACGTGACCGGTTCTGAAGGTCGTTAGGCCCCGCAACCGGGGCCTAGAGCAAAGACTTAGCCTTGTGCCGCTTTGGCAACTTCTGCAGCGAAGTCTTCTTTTTCGACCACGATGCCTTCGCCAACTTCCAGACGGATGAAGCCGGTGATGGTTGCGCCTGCTTCTTTTGCCGCTGCTTCAACGGTCAGGTCAGGGTTAACAACGAAGGACTGGTTCAACAGAGTCGATTCAGCCACGAATTTCTTCATGCGGCCTTCGATCATCTTCTCGATCACCTGCTCCGGCTTGCCGGATTCGCGGGCGATGTCCATCTGAACCTGCTTTTCTTTCTCGACAACAGCCGGATCCATGTCGGCCTCGGACAGAGCTGCCGGGTTCACAGCAGCGATGTGCATCGCAACCTGCTTGCCGATTGCTTCGTCGCCACCGGTCAGAGCAACCAGAACGCCGATTTTGCCCATGCCGTTGGTGGCTGCGTTGTGAACGTAGGACACAACGGTGTCGCCCGACAGTTTCGACATGCGGCGCACCGACATGTTTTCACCGATGGTGGCGATCTTGTCAGTGATCGTGTCCGCAACGGACTTTCCGCCCAGATCAGCAGCCAGCAGAGCTTCGACATTGTCGACGCCTTCAGCAGCGTAGGTGATCTTGCCGACCATTTCCTGGAACTCAGCGTTCTTCGCAACGAAGTCGGTTTCCGAGTTCACTTCGACAGCAACACCGTTGCCACCGTTGACGTGAACAGCAACCAGACCTTCTGCTGCGGTACGGCCCGATTTCTTGGCCGCTTTGGCCAGACCTTTGGTGCGCAGCCAGTCAACGGCCTCGTCCATGTTGCCGCCGGTTTCGGTCAGGGCTTTTTTCGCGTCCATCATGCCTGCGCCGGTTGCGTCGCGCAGTTCTTTAACCATTGCTGCTGTGATTGCCATCTTTTGGCTCTCCTCAATTCAAACGGAATTGGGGCAGGTCATACCCTGCCCCATGTGTCAATTACGTGACGGGCAGCTTACGCTTCGGCCGGAGCTTCAGCGGCTTCTTCTGCAACGACTTCTTCAACCGGTGCTTCTTCGAATGCACCCAGGTCAACGCCTGCAGCACCCATCTGTGCGGTCATACCGTCCAGAGCGGCACGTGCGGCCAGGTCACAGTAAAGCGAGATCGCGCGGGCTGCGTCGTCGTTGCCGGGGATGATGTAGTCAACGCCGTCGGGCGAGCAGTTGGTGTCGACAACAGCCACAACCGGGATACCCAGTTTGTTGGCTTCTGCGATGGCCAGTGCTTCTTTTTTGACGTCGATGACGAACAGCAGGTCAGGAACGCCGCCCATCTCGCGGATACCGCCCAGCGAAGCCTGCAGCTTCTGCTGGTCACGCTCCATACCCAGACGCTCTTTCTTGGTCAGGCCTTCTGCGCCCGCTTCCATGGCTTCGTCGATCTGGTTCAGACGGTTGATCGACTGGGAAACCGTTTTCCAGTTGGTCAGAGTGCCGCCCAGCCAGCGGTGGTTCATGTAGTACTGAGCCGACTTTTCAGCCGCTTCAGCGATCGGGCCAGCAGCCTGACGCTTTGTACCAACGAACAGAACGCGGCCACCTTTTGCGACGGTGTCACGAACAGCCTGCAGAGCCTGGTCCAGCATCGGAACGGTCTGGGTCAGGTCCATGATGTGGATGCCATTGCGCGAGCCGTAGATGAACGGGCCCATGCGGGGATTCCAACGCTGTGTCTGGTGACCAAAGTGAACGCCAGCTTCCAGCAGCTGACGCATGGAGAACTCGGGAAGAGCCATGCTATTTTCCTTTTCCGGTTTACGCCTTGGCGGGGGTGAAAGAAGCGGATGCTCCAACCGGCGGTCTTGATGAGGATGTCTCCCTCAAAAAGCCCAAACCCCGCCTGCGGGTTTGAATGGCGCGCGTATACGGCAGGTTTGGATGCAGCGCAAGGGCCAATCGCCCTTATTTTTCAAGCCGCGCCAAGCTGTGCGCATGACGGACGGCCTCTTCGCAATGCGCAGCCAGCGCTTTGCGGTTTTCAAAGTCGCTGACCTTGGCTGGCGCATGATAAATCAGCTCAACCGCCCCCTGCCTGCGCGCGCCGAGCGTCTTCAGCAAATGCGGGCCGAAATCCATGTCGCCCCACCAACCGTAAAACCGTTCCGGTTCACCCACAGGTGCATGAAACACCACCGAGACCGGCTGAACATACATGAAATCTCGCAACTCATCTGCGAAGAACGCGGCAAAGAGCGTTGTTTTAAATGGCAAAACCCTGAGGCCATCGGTCGAGGTTCCCTCCGGGAAAAACAGCAGCTTATGCCCCGCTTTCAGGCGGGTTTCGAACACCTGCGTTTGTTCTTTTGCCTTCTTCCGGTCCCGTTCGATAAAAACCGTTCCGGTCGCGCGCGCCAACCAGCCGATACCGGGCCAATTCGCCACTTCGGCCTTGGAAACGAAATACACCCTTTTGCGCGCGTTCAGCGCAAAAATATCCAGCCAGGAGGTGTGGTTGGCCACCACTGCACCACGCTCAGCCATCAGATCTCCGGAAGTGCGAAAACCTATGCCAAGAATGCGAAAGGCGTTGCGGCAAACAAATTGGGTGATGAACGGAGTTATTGGTCGGCGAATACCGAATAAGGGGAGTTCGATCAGGCGTATCGCCAGCAAGATGATCAAGCCACCAAAGACCAGCAGCGCCAACGGCACACCGCGCAAGAAAACCAATACCCACCCCAGAACGCCAAGGTGAATCGCATCCGGCGCGTCTTCACTGTTCCAAAGCGGATCACTCACGGGATTAGGCTCCGCCATAGATGCGCTTTTGCCGCTCGTTCATCCGAGCGGTATCTAGGATCAAGCAGACATCTGTGGTGTTAAAGCTGTGGTCGATAAAGGCCCCCTCGCCCACGAAACCGCCCAAACGCAGATAAGCTTTGATCAGCGCGGGCACCTGCACCATTGCCGCCCTGCGATCGAGGTCTTCGGGTGCCACGAGGTTCATGGATTGAAACACATCAGGCTGCGCACGGACCCTCAGATCGGCAGGCGCCAGGTGGTTGTGATGCAGCATCGACAAGGGCTGGGCGAGCGCTGTGACATCGGTGCCGTGAAAGCTGGCAACACCGAACAAAACCTCGATCTCACGCTCGTTGACATAGGCCGCCAAACCGTTCCACAGGTGATACATGGCCGTGCCGCCGCGATAGTCCGGATGCAGGCAAGACCGGCCAAGCTCTAGCAGCTTGCGACTGCTTTGCTTCAGAACTGTCAGATCATACTCGTCCTCGGAGTAAAACTGGCCTAACTCTGCCGCACGTTCGCCCGGTAACAGCCTGTAAACGCCGACAGTTTCCCCGGTTTGATCGTCGATCGCCAACATGTGATCGAAATACGGATCGAACTTGTCTTGCTCTAGACCGGCATCGTGATCGACCATCTCTCCGCCACCACCTAATTCGCGTACAAACACGTCGTAGCGCAAGCGTTGCGCGGCGCGCAGGTCCTGTTCGGTTTCAGCGAGTCGGATGGTGAAAGAAGGGCCTGAATCCGGCATATCGTTCCTTGAAGTTGCCTCCGGCTGATACCGCAGCTTTTCCCCCAAAGGCAATACGGGTCCCATCTGATGACTGGCGTTAACCTTTCCTAAACCAGTTTCACGGATCAAAGACCGGCATCAAGGCGATACGCGATCCGTCGATTACCACTTTCCCCTGCTCGCGGAAGTTCACGGTAATCTTGCCCCCGATATTGGACTGCACCTGTCCAACGCCCCAATCGGGGAAATCGGGGTGGCGGACGAACATGCCCGGTGCAAGAATGGCATTGAGGTCTGTCATGGGGGCTCCGGTCTGGTGGCAGATACAGCAGGAGGTACGCATGGGCGCCACAGACGTCAACCTGGCCGAGCTCATTGGCTCGCGCATCTGTCACGATCTGATCAGCCCGATCGGGGCCATCACCAACGGGCTGGAGCTGTTGGATATGGTTGGCGCGGTACAAGGCCCCGAGATGGAGCTTATCTCGGGCAGTGTCGGCAGTGCTGGCGCGCGCATTCGGTTTTTTCGCGTGGCCTTTGGCTCGGCCAGCGACCAGCCATTGGGGCGCAGCGAGGTCGCCGAGTTGCTAAAAGACGTGGAACGAGCAGGTCGTGTGCGGGTCAACTGGAACCTGACCGAGGCTGTGCCACGCAATCAGGTCAAACTGGCCTTTCTGGCCCTGATGTGCTGCAAGAGCGCAATGCCGCTTGGTGGGCAGGTCGATATCTCGACCTCTGAAACCGGTTGGCAGGTGACTGGCACAGCCGACAAACTGAACATTGACAATGACTTGTGGAAGAATGCTGCAACCGGCAACTTCGCCAACAAAGTCACCCCGGCGCAGGTTCAGTTTGCCTTGCTCCCGGAAACGGCCGCAGCCATGGGGCGGCGGGTTTCGGTCGAGACCGGCACAACCCGCGTCACCCTGAGGTTTTAGGAACGGGTCGTACCATTCCCGCGCACCAGATATTGGAAGCTGGTCAACTGCGCCGCGCCGACCGGACCACGTGCATGCATTTTGCCCGTGGCAATGCCGATCTCAGCGCCCATTCCGAACTCACCGCCATCCGCAAACTGCGTTGACGCGTTGTGCATCAGGATGGCGCTGTCCAGCCGTTCGAAAAAGCGGGTAGCAGCCGCGAAATCTTCGGTCATGATGCAATCGGTGTGGTTCGAGCCATAGTGCTGGATATGCGCAATGGCGGCATCGATATCGGCGACAGGTTTGGCGGCAATGATGCTATCCAGAAACTCTTTGCCCCAATCCTCTGACGTGGCTTGGGTAGTTCCATCGACGGCCAGAACACCTTCGGCATGAACCTCAACCCCGGCGGCCATGAGCGCAGCAATCACGTCGCGCCCAAGGGTTTCGGCCACGTCCTTATGAATCAGCAGACACTCTGCCGCGCCGCAGATGCCGGTGCGCCGGGTCTTGGCATTCAGCACCACGTCCAACGTCTTTTGCGGGTCGGCGGCCTTGTCGATGTAGATATGCACGATACCCTCAAGATGGGCGAAGACCGGCACGCGCGCCTCGCGCTGAACCAGTCCGACCAGTCCTTTGCCGCCACGAGGAACGATGACGTCGACATAGTCGGTCATGGTCAGCAATTCCTGCACCGCCGCGCGGTCGCGAGTCGGCACGAGTTGAATTGAATCCTCGGGCAAGTTCGCAGCTTTCAGACCTTCGACCAGACAGGCGTGGATCGCGGTGGAGGAGTGAAAGCTCTCGGAGCCGCCGCGCAAGATGACGGCGTTACCGGACTTCAGGCATAACGCCCCTGCATCCGCTGTCACATTGGGACGGCTTTCGTAAATCACCCCAATGACACCCAACGGCGTGCGCACGCGCTGGATATTCAGGCCCGAGGGCATGTCCCACTCGGTCATCACCTCGCCCACCGGATCGGTCTGATCAGCCACTGTGCGCAGGCCATCAACCATGCCCTGAATGCGGTCCTCATTTAGCATCAGACGGTCCATCATGGCAGGGCTCAGGCCCTTTTCACGCCCGAACTCCAGATCCTTCTTGTTGGCGTCGATAATCTGAGCGCGATTGGCCCAGACAGCTTCAGCCGCGGCGATCAGGGCTGCATGTTTACGCTCGGCCGAGGCAAAGGCCAGCTCGCGCGCGGAAGCTTTGGCGCGTTTACCCAGATCGGCCATCAGAGCGGGAATATTGTCGAGATCCTTCATAACCTTAGCCTTTCTGCGCCTTTATAGCGCCAAATCGTCCCTGTGAATCAGCGCTGCGCGACCAGGATAGCCCAGCGTTGCCTCAATCTCTGAGGATTTTCGCCCTTTGATTGCGTCCGCCTCTTGCGCGGTATAGCGGCTGATGCCCTGCGCCAGTCGACGCTCTTGCAGATCAAGAATGGCAACCGGATCGCCGCGTCCGAAATCACCGGTCACTTCGACGATACCTGCAGGCAACAGGCTTTTGCCATTCGAAAGCGCCTTTGCGGCGCCATCGTCGATCGTAATCTCTCCGCGCGGTTTCATAGCCGATATCCAGCGCTTGCGCGCTGCATGCGGATCAAGCGTTGCCGTGAACCACGTGCTGTTTGCGCCATTCTCAAGCGATTGCAAAGGATTGAGCGTCGAACCTTCTGTGATCGCCATATCGCAACCTGCAGCCGTGGCCATTTTGGCAGCCATTAGCTTGGTCTTCATGCCGCCCTTGGAGAGGCCTGAACCGGCGTCTCCGGCCATCGCCTCAATCTCGGGCGTGATCTGGTCGATCGTGTCGTAGCGCGTGGCCGAAGCATCCTCGTTCGGATTGCCGGTATAGAACCCGTCCACATCCGACAGAAGGATCAACTGGTCCGCACCCACGGTCACTGCGATCTGCGCGGCCAGCCGGTCATTGTCGCCATAGCGGATTTCATCCGTAGCGACTGTATCGTTTTCGTTGACAATGGGAACAACGCCAAGGCCCAAAAGCGTCTCAAGTGTCGCGCGTGAGTTCAGATAGCGACGACGATCCTCGCTGTCCTCGAGCGTCACCAGCACTTGAGCCGTGGTGATCTGATGCGGGGTCAGCGCTTCTTCGTAAGCACGCGCCAGACGGATCTGACCAACAGCAGCTGCGGCCTGTGACTGCTCCAGAGCCAACGCCGCTGCGGGCAGGCCCAAAACACCGCGCCCCAAAGCGATCGAGCCAGAAGACACCAAAATCACATCCGTGCCCTGCCCTTTCAGCCAGGCCACGTCCTGAGCCAGTGATTTCAGCCAATCCGAGCGTAGCTGTCCCGTATTCCGGTCCACCAGCAAAGCGGATCCGATCTTGACCACCAGCCGACGGGCTGCGGTCAGGGTTGCCACGGCGCGACCTCCTCGGCGGGTTTCTGGCGCAGGCGGTTTTCGTCGATTTGAGCACGCAGGGCGCGCAGCACCTCGGTCACGCCCAGATGTGCGACGCCAGACATCGTCATGACCGGGCCACCAACGGCCTCTTCCAGTTCGGCCTTGGCCAAGTCACGCTCTTCGTCATCCAGCGCGTCGACCTTGTTCAGCACGGTGATCCGAGGTTTCTCGGCCAGTTCTCCGCCATAGGCCTCAAGCTCATGGATGATGGTACGGTAGTCATCGGCTACGGTTTCCGAGGTGCCATCGACCAGATGCAGCAACACCGCACAGCGCTCAACGTGGCCGAGGAACCGGTCTCCGATCCCGCGCCCTTCATGAGCCCCTTCGATCAGGCCGGGGATGTCAGCCACCACAAATTCCACATTGTCTACGCCGACCACGCCCAGATTGGGGTGCAGCGTGGTAAACGGATAGTCGGCGATTTTAGGCCGCGCGTTAGAAGTCGCGGCCAGAAAGGTCGATTTGCCGGCATTGGGCATGCCTAAAAGGCCAACATCCGCGATCAGTTTCAGCCGCAACCAGATGGTGCGGTCAATACCCGCCTGCCCCGGATTGGCCCGGCGCGGCGCCTGGTTGGTTGCGGATTTGAAGTGAAGGTTGCCAAAACCACCGTTGCCACCTTTGGCCAGCAACATGCGCTGCCCCACTTCGGTCAGGTCGCAGATGACGGTCTCTTCGTCTTCGTCCAGAATTTCGGTGCCCACGGGCACCCGCAGAATGATGTCGTCACCATCTTTGCCGGTGCGTTGCTGACCGCGGCCCGGTTGGCCGTTCTTGGCAAAGAAGTGCTGCTGATAGCGGAAGTCGATCAAGGTGTTGAGCCCGTCCACGACCTCGGCCCAGACAGCCCCGCCTTTGCCGCCGTCCCCGCCATCAGGTCCGCCGTATTCAATGTACTTTTCGCGTCGGAAGCTGACGCAGCCGCCACCTCCGGCCCCGGACCGGATGTAGACCTTTGCTAGATCGAGAAATTTCATGAGTGTCCCCTACTGCAAAGGCCCCATCGGCCACAAGTCAGAGTTTCTTTGTATAGGTCCAGGTGGGCACATTCGCGTCGCGCGCCACCGAATAGCTTTCTGCATCGCCCAGATACTGGAACCCGCAATGGGTCAACACCCTCGCCGAGGCCGGATTGTCCTGAAAAACGCTGGCGAACATATTGGCGTTCTCAAGCGGGTTGGCACCGACCAGAGCCTCAACCGCCATCGAGGCAATGCCCGTGTTCCAATAGACAGGCGCAACCCAATAGCCAACCTCGGACTGGTTGCGATCAAGCCGCTGTAGTGAGATCAGGCCGATCAGCTCGGGCCCGCCGTCCTTTGTGGCATCCATTGTCCAGACGTCCTCATCCCGGTCTTCCGCCATCGAGCGGGTCACGAAGGCCTCGATCGAGCCCGGCGGCAACGGGTGTGGGATCGACGTGGTCATCCGCGCCACGCGCTCATCACCTGCGTAATGTTCGATAAGCCCCATGTCCGACCGGCGCAGAGGGCGCAGGTCGAACCGCTCGGTTTCGATGACCGGCTGATTTATGATTGCTTCAAGTTTCATGAGTGCGTTCCTCCTCCGAACAACACAAAAAGTACGGACGCAACAGTCAGACTGGCGAGCGTCCACATCAGATATTTTTCCGCAGGCCGACCTTCAACCACATGGGCGATCCGGTCCCCTGCAAATGTCCAGATCGGGTGCAAAACGATCTGGCAGAACAACAAACAAAGAGCGATTGTGAGCGTCGCCTCAAAACTGGACGTCCCCGCCGTAACGAACCCCGTGAACCCTGCAATAATCATCGCCCAAGCTTTGGGGTTCAGCGGATGCACAATGAGCCCAGACAAAAAGCCCGGCGCTTTCCCATCTGCCGTTGCCCGAGACAACCTTAGATTGGCGATCTTCCAGGCCAGCCAGCAAATATAGGCGGCAGAAGCGTATTTCAGCACCTCAAACGCCATTGGGGCCTGATCAGCCACTTGCATGAGACCGAAGCCCACAGGCCAGATGATCAACTGCTTGCCCAAAACGACCCCGGCCACAAAGGGCAATGCGGCGCGAAAGCCATAGCGCGCACCTGTTCCCATCAGGACCATGTTGGCCGGTCCCGGCGTGCCGACCTGTGAGGCGGCAAAGATGAGAAAGCTAGTGGTTGCGACGGGCATTGCTGTTCTGGATCACGACTGCGTTAAAACGAAAAAGGGACCGGCATTTTCTGCCGGTCCCCCATGAATTTTTTATTAAACCTTCTGGGTTTCGGCTTACTCTGCGGCCTCCGCCACTGGCAGGACCGAAATGAAGGTGCGGTTTTTGAGTCCCTTGTGGAACTTCACAGCGCCATCAACGGTTGCAAAGATGGTGTGATCTTTGCCCATGCCTACGCCTTCGCCCGGCCAGAACTTGGTGCCGCGCTGACGTACGATGATGTTGCCTGCGATGGCCGCCTGGCCACCATACAGTTTCACGCCAAGGCGGCGACCAGCTGAGTCGCGACCGTTACGGGAGGAACCGCCAGCTTTTTTATGTGCCATTCTCTCTCTCCTTAGCCTTGAGCCAGCTCTTTGGCTTGCTCAACCCATTCGGGCTTCACTTTGATGGTGTCGATAGCAGCAATCTGCTCGTCCGACAAGGCGGCCAGAGCGGCAAAGCTCTCGATACCGGCTTCAACCAGCTTTTTGGCAGCGGCAGGGCCAACACCGTTCAGCTTGGTCAGATCGTCAGCGGCAGCAGCGGCGGGTGCCTCTGATTTGGCTTCTGCTTTCTTGGCAGGCTTTGCAGCAGATGCCGCTTCGCCAGCCGGAGCAGACCCGGTTGCAGCTTTGATGCCCGACTTGTCAGCGCCCGACGACAGGATGTCGGTGATTTTGACCAGAGTCAGCTTCTGACGGTGGCCAACGGTACGCTTCGAGCTGTGCTTACGACGGCGCTTGACGAATTTGATGACCTTGTCACCTTTGATCTGTTCGATCACTTCGGCCTGTACGCCTGCGCCTTCAACGAAAGGTGCGCCAACAACCGGAGCGTCGCCGCCCAGCATCAGAACATCGTTGAATTGAACTTTTTCACCTGCGTCGGCAGCCAGTTTTTCAACGCGGAGCACGTCGCCCGCCTGAACCTTGTACTGCTTGCCGCCAGTCTTGAGGACCGCAAACATGCGTCTTTCCTTTTCTAACCCGCGTTCTGTGGTCCCCTACCGGGCGTTTTTGGCTTGAAAGCCACCTCGAACAGCGCGCCCTGTTTGGGCTGTGTGGAAGACCCCGTGAAGTTTCAAAGGGTCATATAATAACGACACCCGGCGCGGAGAACCGGCCGGGATGCGCGCTTATCCACATAATGAAAGGCAAAGTCAACACCCAAGACTGGTCAGAGATCAGAGGATTGCCAAACCTGCGCCACCGCCGCACCCAGACGGTACGAGATCCCATCAAACATCTCGTCAAACCCTTTGAACAGGGCCGCGTTCAGGGCCTGCCCGGTCTCGGTTCGAGAAAACGCGATATTCTCGCGCATCTCGACCTCATCCAGCGGTTGATAGGCCAGAAGCAGAAAGGAATACAACCATGTGGTCGTCTCCGCCGTCACAGTGTCTTTCTGCGCCAGTAATCCGTCCAGAACCTCTTCGTATTCGGCCAAACTGTCGCCGTAGAGCCCCAGGAAAAAGTTGTAATCCGCACTCAGCGAGCCTTGGACATTCTGGTCAATCAGGTCGTTCGCGCGGATATATTCCTCGACCAGTTCGAACCGGGGCGAGTCGGGTTCCGTGCCCTCATAGGCCTCGTTCGCCATCTCTTCGATTGCCTCATCTGCAAAGGCTTTGCGGGCCGAGTTCTCCAGCGTCACGATCGTCTGCCCCAGATCGCTTTCGAAGAAAACGATTGCCTGGTCCATCTGCTCCTTCGACATGCCCTCGGCGAAGGCTTCGGTCAGACGAGACTTCATCCAAGAATGGTTATAGATATCTTGAACCTGATCGTGAAACAGAGGGCCTCCGTCACCGTCCAACAGGCTCTCTTCGAGCTCCTGCTGATGAACCATACCTTCGTCGATCAGAATGCCCACAACCTGATCCAGCTTCATGGCATGCGCCAGCCGATTGGCCCGTTCATTCGCGACAGCTGGCAGTGCGCAGAGAATCGTCACTACTAAGGCAAGTGCCAGACGCATCAGATATCCTGAGCCGGATGAAGGTCTGCCATGCGGACAGCCAGAACCTCAAACCGCATGGCCATGATTTCATATTGGATCGCGTTCAGAAGCTCATAGACCTCTTGCATCAATGGCTGTTCAAGCGCCTCGGCATAGGCCTCGACCTCCGCGTCCGAGAAATCCTGATACGTGTAAGCCGCCCCTGCCAGCGCCGAAAGTTGCAGTGCCTGGCGCATCCCGGCCTCATTCTGCCGCAGCATCAACCGCAGCTCATCCGCGTCCAACTGCAGGTCGATCACGCCAGACGCGCTGGCCGCCAGAAGAAACCGCAATTGGATCTCCTGCAAAGCGCGCAACGAAGTCCCGCTGGCATCAATCGCATTGTTCATCCGCTTGAGCTGCTCCACCCGGGGCGAGCCATCCTGCACAAGACCGGCCACGATTTCCTGCCCCTCCTGCTGTTTGGCTTCTTCGTCGTCATTCAGATGCGCAGCGTTTTCGACCTCGACCAGCCTTTGACCGAGATCCGAGGCATAAAACTCAACCGCATGAGCCAACGCCTCATCGCTCAACGTCTCTTCGAGAATCGAGACCGCCGTTTCATGCATAAGCTGGGTATCGAAAACCTCTTCGGTAAGGCGGGTCCAGTCTGATCCGAACCCATCAGGATCAATGCCCAGCATTTCAGGGGCAGAGCCGGACGCCAGCGCGATACTCTCCAGCGCCACATCAAACCCGGTGGTATTGAGGAAGGCTTCGATCCGGTCGCGATTGGCAGCAGCCGAAGAAACGGGGACCAAAACAAGCGCGACAAGCAGCGCGAGCAATGGGACAACAGAACGCTCAACTCGATTTTTCATGCCTATCAGCCTAGGTGTTTTGTTGCGGCAGGCAATGGAAAATCCAAGGAATGTGAATTCTGCGAATTTTCTGCTTGCACCCCTGCGCGTTCCTCACTAAATCCCCCCCTCACAGACCCCCGCGGAGAGGTGCCGGAGTGGTCGAACGGGGCGGTCTCGAAAACCGTTGTGGGTGCAAGCCCACCCAGGGTTCGAATCCCTGTCTCTCCGCCATAATTTCCAAATGGTTTCTTTGCTTTCACAGACCGACAGGTCTGTCCTGATGCGCAAAGAGAGGGGCTGGCCAAGACCCCCTCATCCAGCCCCCCTCACACCGCCCCTCACATTCAACCACAAAGTGAGAGATCAGTGCCCCTTTTGGCCCAATAGGCCTATTTCAAACAAAAGACGTTACTCGTTAATTTGGGAACCAAACCCGATCGTGATCCACAAAATTTCTTTTTTACCCTGTCTGACTGGAGTGTCGTTCATTTTGAGATCAAAGGCAGTGAAGTCCTTCACATAAGACCCAAAATGCGACCAGGCAGCAAAATGCGGGCATCGGCGCGGGTTTCGCTAGGCACAACGTCCTTGTGCACGGCCCGCAGGGACCGGCCCTCAATGTGTTATCATCGAAGTTCACCTCAAAGCCCAAAACCGTGGGCGCTTTGCCGCCGGATTAAGTCGCCCAATCAGCGTAGCTTGGCCCAAACCCGTATTCTGCTGAGAAATCACAAGAATTCCCCTTTGAGTCGCCCTAGATTTAGATCATCCCAGCGGCACAAATTTCCAAAGGAGACACCTAATGTCGCGTACTCTTCTTATCATCATCGTCCTCGTCGGTCTTGGCGCGGGCGGATATTTCTATCTCAACCAACCCGAACCGACGCCGGCCGAAAGACTTGAAGCCGCTGCCGAGGATGCGAGCGATGCGGTCAGCGAAGCTGCCTCAGCCGTGCAGGACGCCGCAAGCGAAGCACTGGAATCGGCCACAGAACAAGCCAGCGAAGCGGCGTCATCTCTGACCGAACAGGCCTCTGAGGCCGCGTCATCTGTGGCGGATCAGGCCACTGACGCCGCCAATTCGATCGCAGATCAGGCCTCCGAGGCTGCAGATCAAGCCGGTGATCAGATTGCCTCTCTAGCGAACCAAGGTCAGGAGTTGTTCAACTATTGGGTTGAAGAGGGCATGCTGACAGCTCAGAACTTCGATTATGACGCCATGGTCGCCTCGGTCCAGGACAGCGAGATTGCACAGGGTGTCAAAGATCAGGTGATCAAGATCCTGGATGAGATCAAAGCCTCGCCCGAGGCGGTTCTGACCAAGCTTCAGGACCTGCAAAATGCGATGAGCCAATAAGGGTCAGGCCGTCCACCGGCGGCCTTCTACACATGCCGTGACGTTAGACAGCGGCAGAATTGACGCGGCGCGGGGCTTTTGTTTGGCTTGACCCAACAAGAACCCCGCGCCGTTTTTCTTTGCCATCAGGCTTACTCCTGATCCGGAGAAACGCGCAATTCAAGGACTGACCAATGACCGACTTGCCCTCCACCATGCGCGCCGTTGTCCTGAAACACGATGGCTATTCCGGCACCATGACAGGCCCCACGATCAAAGACGCGTCTGAGTGGTTGGCCGATGCCGAATTGCCCGTCCCTACCCCCGGCTCCGGGCAGGTTCTGATCCGGCTGCGCACTGCCTCGGTCAATCCGTCAGACATTCACTTCATCAAAGGCGAATACGGCCAACCCCGTGTCAAAGGTGCCGCTGCGGGCTTTGAAGGGTGCGGAGATGTCGTGGCAACGGGCGAAGGAGCGGAAGGTCTACAAGGCCTGCGCGTCGCCTTTGTCGCCGCCGGATCGGGAGCTTGGGTGGAATATGTCGTTACCCAGATGCAAATGTGCATCCCTTTGCGCCCCGACATCTCGGACGATGACGGGGCTGCGCAGATCGTCAATCCGCTGACCGCGATGGCTATGGTTGATATAGCCAAGGAAAACGGAGATGCGTTTGTTGTTTCAGCCGCCACCAGCCAGTTGGGTAAGCTGATGTGCAGCCTTGGGCGGGATCTGGGCTTGAAGCCCGTCGCCATGGTGAGGCGCGCTGAGGCTGCTCCGATGCTGAAAGAGCTTGGGGCTTCGGAAGTTTTGATCACAACGGACCCAGACGTCACCCGCCAGTTTGCCGAGCTGAGCGCCAAGCTGAAGCCCCGCGTTTTTCTCGACGCTGTCATGGACTCCTTGTCCGAGCGGATTTTCTGCGCGATGCCCAATCGCGCACGTTGGGTTTGCTATGGCAAACTCGGCAGCGATGCCCCAACCCTGAACCAAACCGGGCAATTGATCTTCATGGGTAAACGGATCGAGGGGTTCTGGCTGACCAACTGGATGATGACCACCCCTCCGGCCGACCAGATGCGCGTCGTGACCGAGGTTCAGGCGCGATTTGCGGACGGGCGCTGGAAAACGGACGTGTCCGAGCGGCTGACCCTTCGAACTCTGATCCCAAACCTGGCGAAGGCTCTGAAAAAGAGCGACGGGAAGGTGATGATCACGCCCTAAACAACTTAAAACGCAAAGAAAAAGGGCTCGCAATTGCGAGCCCTTTCCAATTCGGTGTTCCGTAGCGATTAACGCTTCGAGAACTGGAACGAACGACGCGCTTTGCGCTTACCGTATTTCTTACGTTCCACAACGCGGCTGTCGCGGGTCAGGAAGCCAGCGGCTTTCAGCGCACCACGCAGGTTCGGATCGTACAGTTGCAGCGCTTTCGAGATGCCGTGCTTGACCGCACCGGCCTGACCGGTCAGGCCACCGCCTTTGACGGTTGCGACAACGTCGAACTCACCTTCAACACCAGCAACCTGGAACGGCTGGCGCAGGATCAGCTGCAGAACCGGACGAGCGAAGTACTTGTCCTGGTCTTTGCCGTTCACGGTGACCTTGCCGGAACCCGGCTTGATCCAAACGCGGGCAACAGCGTCTTTACGCTTGCCGGTGGCGTAGGAGCGGCCCAGCTCATCACGTACGGGTTCGCGCACGATGACTTCTTCGGCCACGGTTTCAACGCCTGCGACGGCGCTCAGCTCTTCGAGAGTATTGATCTGATCAGCCATCGGTCATTAGCTCCGGGTGTTTTTCTTGTTCATGGACTTAACGTCCAGAACTTCGGGGGCCTGGGCTTCATGCGGGTGCTCGGCACCGGCATATACGCGCAGGTTGGTCATTTGCTGACGCGCCAGACGGTTGCCCGGCAGCATGCGCTTGACGGCCTGAACGACAACGCGCTCGGGGTGGGCACCTTCCAGGATCTGCTGTTTGGTGCGCGACTTGATGCCGCCCGGGTGGCCAGTGTGCCAGTAGAAGTTCTCTTCGCGCTTCTTGCCGGTCATCTGGATTTTGTCAGCGTTGATCACGATGACGTTGTCGCCCATGTCCATGTTCGGGGTGAACGACGCTTTGTGCTTGCCACGCAGGCGCATGGCGACGATCGAAGCAAGACGGCCCAGAACAACGCCCTCGGCGTCGATCAGGATCCATTTCTTGTCGATGTCTGCAGGTGTTGCAGAAAAGGTTTTCATGGCAGGATAGTCCTGTTTGATGTGAAAGACCGCCCCAAGACAGAGCGGTCCGAATTCGATGGAGGGGGTTTAGACCTGCTTAGAATGCACGTCAACACACGCAATCAAGTTTTTATTGTGCGTTTTTAATAGTTTATAAAATAGGTATTATTTTACCCCATCCTACACGCTGATTTGCTCAGGCGGATTGTCCAGCAAAGCCCGAAGGCGGAGCATCGCGTCCTCGAACCTTTGCAGCGAGACATGCCCGTTCATCGCAATGCGCACAGCGTTCGGGGCGCGCCCGTCCCGTAGCGCGAACTCATCCGCGGATCTCAGTTGAATTCCTTCTCGCTCTGCCGCGCGGCTGAACGCAGCAGCCCGCCAACCCGACGGCAAATGCAGCCAGACAAACGGCACATCAGGCGCCCAGTTTAGATCGAACCCGCCCAGAGCATTCACTGTCACCCGCACATACTCTCCCATCCGCGAGCGCACATCCCGCGCGATTTGGCGCGTGCGAGGGTCAGAGAGCAGCAGTCTGGTCAGTTCAGCCAGCGGCTGTGCCAGACCAAAGTATCCGTATTCGGCTGATCGGCGCAGATCCACGCTCCGGTCTCTGGGCGCAATAGCGAAGCCGACGCGCAAGGACGGTGTCAGCACTTTCGAGATCGAAGACACGTGCCATCCCCGCTCAGGGGCCAACGCGCGGAAACTGGGTTCTTTTGCGTCTCCCATCCGGTAACAGTCATCCTCGACAATCTGCACATCGAATTTCCGCGCGATTTCCACGATTTCCTTGCGCCGCTCCAAAGGGGTGTGCAGCCCGGTCGGGTTCTGAACCTCAGGTGAAACACAGACTGCCTGCGCTGGTGTCTGACGCAGAACATGCTCCATCGCTGCCGGGTCGATGCCCCATTTGTCCATTCGGATGCCAACCACATCGGCCCGCATCAACTCTGCCGCGCGACGGAACCCAGCATAAGAAAGGTCTTCGACCATCACGATTGGTTTGGGACCTTGCAGAATGGTCTGGAATACCAGGCACAGGCCGTTCTGACCTCCGTGTGTCAGTACAATGTCGTCGTCGCTCAACTTGCCAAGCGGCAGGTTCGACAACCATTCAACCACTGCCTGGCGCATGGGTTTATACGCATCGCGTGTCGGATAGTTCATGAACAAGGCCGGATCCGACTGCGCGACTTTCTGTAGACACTCGCGGATCAGAGACACCTGCCCCATATCTGCAAGCCTCGGGCTGAACAGGCTGACGTGATTGGCATTCTGAGCCTCAGCTAGATGAAGCTGCCTGGACCAGACATCGTCCAGAATCGGGGATTTCGGAGGGGCTACAAATGTACCACGTCCGACCTCAGCTTGTAGCAAGCCCTCTTCGGTCAGAATCGTATAGGCCCGCGCGACGGTTCCCGGAGTGATCTGGAGCCGATACGCAAGTTCGCGCACAGGGGGTAGTTTGGCCCCGATATCTAACGACTTACTTTCAATCGCTTTTCGTATTGTATCAGCCACTAAGGTATACTTGGGCCCTTTGGATTTTGGCAGCGTCTCCGGCCAAATTGTATCCATTACAATTCTTCCTTTGCATTTGACACAATTGCGAATGTATCAAACACATGTACCGAACATTGCTACTTTGTGTCAATACAATTTGAAAGGAATACTGAGATGACACGCACAATGCACACTCCCGCCCTTACACTGCTTAACGCCAGCCCCCGGCTGCCGCTGATCGCTGTGCTGGCCGTGCAGTTTGCGGCGGCGGTCACTCAATGGGAACGCCGTCGTCGCAGTCGCGTCAATCTGGGAAAGCTGGATGACAGGTTACTCAAGGACGTGGGCCTGACCCGACTGCAGGCCGACCGCGAAATCAAGCGCTATTTCTGGCAGTTCTAACCGATCCCCAGTCCCAAATTCATTTGGGACCTCTTCCCTGGCCGGGGTTCGCCCCGGCCCTTTTTATCCGAATTTTGCAGCCGAAGACCCAGCAGGTGGGATAGAATAGGTCATACTGGCCCGTGCAACCGGCTGATCTGAACCGACCGAGTAAATCAACACATCGCCAACCGCCAGAGTGCGCCCGAGTTTCAGCAGGCGACATTCCGCGATCAGATCTTTGCCCCCTTCAGGTTTTCGCAAAAAGTCCAAAGAGCTATTGGTCGTCACCGCCAAGGACTGACGCCCCTTGCGCGCCAACACCATGGCATAGACGCAAACATCTGCCAGACCGAACATCGACGGCCCTGAAACCGTACCACCCGGGCGTAAATGACGGTCCTCGACCACGAGGCGCATGGTGATCGTCTCCTCGGTCAGGTCCTCAACCACGAAATCGCGATGAACCTGTGGGAATACCTCTTTAAGGTACTGCGACAGCTCGTCTTTGCTTAACGCCAATCCCATGCTTCCCCTCCTTGACTTCTCACCCTAGAGTTGGCCCAACAGCCAGCGGGAGAGCAAGATGGCAATTTTGGAACGTAACGACACAGGTGCCATCGCGCGGCTGCATATGAATGCACCCGAAAGGCTGAACGCGCTGAGCGACGAGATGCTGGCCGCGCTGCAGGCCGAGTTCGACGCGCTGCGCGAGGACCGCTCGATCCGGGCCGTTGTCCTGTCGGGCGAGGGCAAGGCCTTCTGCGCTGGGCATGATCTGAAACAGATGACAGCCGGTCGCCAGTCTGAGGATGGCGGCAAGGCCTATTTCCAGGACCTCTTTAACCGGTGCGCGCGGATAATGATGTCGATACAGTCCCTGCCCCAACCCGTTATCGCGCAGGTCCACGGCATTGCGACAGCTGCGGGTTGTCAATTGGTCGCCACCTGCGATCTGGCCGTCGCCGCCGAAGGCACACGATTTGGAGTGAACGGTGTGAATATCGGCCTGTTCTGCTCAACCCCCATGGTCGCGCTCAGCCGCAACATCCCCAGAAAGCAGGCATTTGAGATGCTGACCACCGGAGGTTTCATCTCAGCCGAACGCGCACAGGAACTAGGGTTGGTCAATCGGGTTGTCCCTGAAACGCAACTCAACGACCAAGCCCTCGCCTTGGCCGAACAAATCGCAGACAAACTGGGCGTCGCCGTCAAAATCGGGAAAGAGGCGTTTTATCAACAGCTTCAGATGCCGCTGGATCAAGCCTATGCCTATACCGGAGAGGTAATGGTGCAGAATATGCTGCATCGCGATACCGAAGAAGGCATTTCTGCGTTTATCGAAAAACGCCCCCCGAATTGGTCTCAATAAGACAATTATTCCGAACATTTTTCACTACTGTCATCATTTTTGCACTTTTCAAAAGGGCAACACTGTGGCAATGCTGGGACGAGGCTAAGGCCTCAGCTACACTTTTGGGTCGCCGTGGGCGGAAGGTCCCTCCAAGCTGGTTTCTCTCACTGGCGTTGACATTCCCGCAGCGGCGACCCCAAGACCACCCTAAAATCTGGACCATTTGGCTGTTGCTCAGTTGCGCCTGCTTGGGCTCTGCCCTATGTGGCTGCGCATGACACAAGCATTGCATATCGTGGGCGGCGGCATGGCCGGGTCCGAGGCCGCATGGCAGGCGGCGGAAATGGGCGTGGATGTTGTGATCCACGAAATGCGCCCCACCGTGGGCACCTTTGCGCACCAGACCAGCAATCTGGCCGAGATGGTTTGTTCCAACTCGTTCCGCTCGGACGACGATGAACAAAACGCCGTGGGTCTGCTGCATTGGGAGATGCGCGCTGCCAATGGTTTGATCATGACAACTGCCGATGTCCACCGTCTGCCCGCAGGTGGGGCGCTGGCCGTCGACCGCGACCCATTTGCTGAGGCGGTTACGGCCAAACTGCGCGCGCACCCGCGGATCACGGTGACGGATGAAGAGGTTACCACTCTGCCCGAAGACGGTCAGTGGATCTTTGCCACCGGACCTTTAACCTCGGCCAAGCTGGGTGAAGCCATCCAAGCCGAAACCGGTTCGGACGCGCTGGCGTTTTTTGATGCCATCGCGCCGATTGTCTATGCCGAGAGCATCGACATGAGCAAAGCCTGGATGCAGTCACGCTATGATAAAGGCGAGACTGAGGAAGAGCGGACAGCCTATCTGAACTGCCCCATGGACCGCGATCAGTACGAGGCCTTCATCGACGCCCTTCTGGCCGCCGATAAAACCGAGTTCCACGAGGGTGAAACCGCAGGCTACTTTGATGGCTGCTTGCCGATTGAGGTGATGTCTGAACGGGGTCGTGAGACCCTGCGCCACGGGCCGATGAAGCCCGTCGGCCTGACCAACCCCCATCAGCCTGACGTGAAACCTCATGCCGTTGTGCAGCTGCGCCGCGACAACGCTCTTGGTACGCTGTTCAACATCGTGGGTTTCCAAACCAAGATGAAATACGGTGCCCAGACCGAGGTATTCCGCATGATCCCCGGTCTGGAGAACGCCAGCTTCGCGCGCCTTGGCGGGATACATCGCAACACGTTCATCAACTCTCCGACGCTTCTGGACGCCCAGATGCGGTTGAAATCAAAGCCGAACATTCGTTTCGCCGGTCAAATCACCGGTGTCGAAGGCTATGTCGAAAGCGCGGCTATGGGGCTTTTGGCAGGTCGACTGGCGGCAGCTGAAATTCTCGGCCGCGCCCTGCCCGAGGTACCGCAAGACAGTGCCATGGGTGCCTTGATCCATCACATTACCGGCGGCGCCGAGGCCAAGACGTTTCAGCCCATGAACGTCAATTTCGGCCTGTTCCGCCCTGTGGATGGCCTGAAAGGTGGCCGCCGGGGACGCAAAGACCGCTACAAAGCCTACACCGACCGCGCCAAGGCTGAATGGACGGAGTGGCTCGCGCAAAGCTGACTGGACGATAGAAGATCCAGCGGCTTATCATGCAGTTATGAGCGACAAGTTTTTCAAGGACACATACGGATCGAAATCTCCGCAGGACACCCAAGCGCACTACCAGAAATGGGCTGCAACCTATGAGGATTCTGTCGCGGAACAGGGATATGCCACGCCGGGCCGGGTTGCCAAAGCGCTGTGGTCCAAGAGGCCTGAGGCACAAACACCCATCCTCGACTACGGCTGTGGAACGGGGTTGTCCGGTGTTGCGCTGCGCTCTGTCGGGTTTGAAGTGATCGACGGAATGGACCCCACGCCCAATATGCTTGAGGAGGCCAAAGCCAAAAACGTTTATCGTGCGCTGATCGGCTTTGACATCTCTGATCCCGAACCCATTGAACACGGCGCTTACTCAACCATTTCAGCTATCGGAGTGATCGGTGCCGGAGCAGCACCGCCTGAAACTCTAGACCTCCTCATGCACGCGCTGCCCAAGGATGGTCTATTGGCATTCTCTTATAATGATCATGCACTTGCGGACTACTCTTATACCTCACGCCTGAACGACTGGCTGGACATGGGGGCCGCGCGCCTGCTGTTTAAGGAATACGGGCCACATCTGCCTGGAATGGACATGAAATCTGACGTGTATGTACTCGAAAAGACGTGACTTTTAAGACCCGCTTTGCGCCTTCTCCAACAGGTCCCTTGCATCTAGGCCACGCCTATTCGGCAATGTTGGCCAGTGACATGGCTGCCTCTGAAGGAGGCACATTCCTGCTGCGGATCGAGGATATCGACCAATCCCGCGCACGACCACAGTGGGAAGAACAGATCTACGTAGATCTCGAATGGCTGGGCCTCAGCTGGCCGACACCGGTTCTGAGGCAATCTGAGCGCATCCAAATCTATGAACAGGCCCTCGATACCCTGTGGTTGAAAGGTCTTTTGTACCCTTGCACCTGCAATCGCAAGGATATCGCCGCAGCGGCCAGCGCCCCTCAGGAAGGGGCACCTCTGCACGGGCCGGATGGGATCATCTATCCCGGCACCTGTCGGCACAAAGCGAGCCGAAACAGCGTAGAACGACCTAAAGACACGCCCCTCAGGCTTGATATGGCTATGGCGGCACAATCCGTTCTGTCACATGGGAGCGGCAGTTTTCTCGAGCTAGGCACTGGACCAAATGGGGAAACTGGACGGATTTCCTTCGACAAGGCCGAACTGGAAACAACGATCGGTGATGTCGTCCTTTCCCGCCGAGGTATGGGCACCTCCTACCACCTGTCCGTCGTCCTCGACGATGCGGCGCAGGGTGTGACCCATGTCATTCGCGGTCAGGATCTATTTGAGGCAACGCGTATCCACGTCCTGTTGCAGGCTCTGCTGGGCTTACCCACGCCCGAATACCTGCACCACCGCTTGATCCGCGACCCGAACGGCAAACGCCTCGCCAAACGAGACGACGCTCGCGCCATCGCAAAATACAGGGTCGAAGGCGCAACCCCTCAGGACATCCGCGCCATGGTCGGCCTTTGACACCGCTTTGTCGTTTCAAAAATACTCAAACCGAAGGTAGCGACATCTGCGCCACTCACTCCATCGGTTTCATCAACTCGACTTCTTCACCGTCGCGCGCGGCCGTGTAGAAGCACGACCGGCGATTTGTGTGACACGCCGCGCCAGTCTGACGGATCACGACCAAGATGCAATCCCGGTCACAATCAAAGCGGAAATCGACCAGCTCCTGAATATGCCCGGACGTCTCGCCCTTGATCCAGAACGCCTGGCGCGAGCGCGACCAATAGGTGACGCGCCGCGTCTCCAACGTGCGCTCAACCGCTTGCTGATTCATCCAAGCCATCATCAGGACCTCACCCGAGGCGTGATCCTGCGCGATGGCGGGGATCAGCCCGGCTTCGTTATATTTGAGATTGGATGGATCGAACGTGACAGTGTCAGACATGACAAAAACCTTTTGCATCCCGAGGGCTGACCACTATGTATGGGGAACACGGAACGAGGGAAAGCCATGAGCGGCGAGAACGACCTGATTAAGCTGTACTCCGGGCGCATTCTGGCGCTGGCGGCTGATATCCCGCATCTGGATCGGCTGGATCAACCCGATGCGACGGTCAAGAAACGCTCGCCCCTTTGCGGGTCGACCGTAACCGTCGACGTGACGATGAAAGACGGTCGCGTTGTCGAATTTGGGCAGGACGTCAAAGCCTGCGCCCTCGGTCAAGCGGCTGCTTCGGTAGTTGGCGATGCGGTGGTTGGTGCCACGCGGGCGCAAGTGGAAACCGCCCGGGATCAGCTGAAGACCATGCTGAAAAAGGACGGCCCTGCCCCTGATGCCCCGTTTGACGGGCTTGAGGTTCTGATCCCCGCCCGCGAATACAAAAACCGCCATGCCTCAATCATGCTGGCGCTTGAGGCAACAGCCGAAGCGATGGAACAAGCCGAACAGTCGAACTGCGCCTAAGCTTGGTGTTTTGCCTGAACCTGTTTAATTTCACCCAAACTTCGGTGGAGGAATGGGCTTGAACAACCTGCTCGAACACTTCGTGACGTTGTGGGTTGTCATTGACCCGATCGGCACAATCCCCGTTTTCATCGCCGTCACTGCGGGCCTCGAAGCCGCTGCACGGCGTAAAACGGCGTTGCTCGCGGCGCTGATCAGTGCCGGTGTGCTGCTGTTCTTCCTCGTTTTCGGACAATTGCTGATCGAGGCGCTGGATATCGGGCTAAACTCGTTCCAGGTTGCCGGAGGGATCATCCTGTTCCTGTTCGCGCTGACAATGATCTTTGGCGAAAGTAAACAGGAGATCGAACAACGCGCCGCCGAAGACGACAAGGAAGATAAGGTCCATAAGCACAACCCAGCGATCTTCCCTCTGGCTGTACCATCCCTGGCGTCACCCGGTGCGATGCTAGCGATCGTGATCCTGACCGACAACCACCGCTACAGCGCCGCCGACCAGGGGATTACTGCACTGGTCATGCTTTCGGTCGTGCTCATCGCCTTTGTTCTGATGCTTCTGGCCGAGCCGATCATACGCCTAATCGGTCATTCTGGCGCGGCAATCATCAGCCGTGTGATGGGGATGATCCTGGCCTCGGTCGCGGTGAATTCCGTTCTGTCGGCCATGTTGGAAATCATCAAAACCGGTCAGCTATAAAAAAACCGCCGCTCCTTCCGGGCGGGAAGGGCGGCGGCAGGCAATGCGTTTCTCGTGTGGGGTCCGGGACACCGCGCGGGGCCGAGGCATGGCCCCTCAAGGGGTTTGGGACAGGCAGGTCACCCTTGATTTCACTGGGGATGACAGGCGCGGGCTATTCGGCACGAGATCGCAGGCAAAAAAGGGTTAGAAACCAACCGGCAGGTGAAGAGCCACCATCAGCATAACGACCAGAGACGCAACACCCGCTGCATCTTGCAGGATGGTCGAGTGCGAGCGCGTAAATACGGTCTTGATCTGGTTCAGCATGGGTCACCTCCGGGTCAGGGATTTAATCCTTTGTTGACCTTTTGTTCTCATATTTCTCCGAGTCGGTAAAGAACTTTTTGAGAACATTTGCGAACTTTATGGATACTTCGTTACTAACCTACTGAAATCAAACGGATCGCCTGATCCTGTTTCATCAGCCAAAGCAGAACACGCGCGGCCTTTCCTCGGTCCGAGGTCAGTTTGGGATCGGTATTCAGCAAGGCCCGCGCATCGGTCTGGGCCACGGCCATCAATCCTGCCTGCCGTTCCAGATCCGCAATACGAAACTTGGGCAGGCCCGACTGGGCGGTTCCAATCAGATCTCCCGCACCGCGCATCTGTAGATCGGTCTCAGAAATGCGAAAGCCATCCTCGGTCTCACGCAGGACCTCCAACCGTTTGCGGCCGCCCTCACTGAGAGGTGCCTGATACATCAGAAGACAGGTCGAATCCGCATCCCCTCGGCCAACGCGTCCGCGCAACTGGTGCAGTTGAGCCAGACCGAAAATCTCGGCCCGTTCGATCACCATGATCGAGGCATTGGGGACGTTCACGCCCACCTCGATCACTGTCGTCGCCACCAAGACCTTGGTTTCCCCTGTCTGGAACGCGGTCATGGCAGCATCTTTTTCGGCAGGCGGCATTTGCCCGTGGACCAGACCAACGGTGCCCTCTCCCAAGATAGCGCGCAGCCGTTTGAACCGCTCTTCCGCCGCTGTCAGGTCGGAGACCTCGGATTCGTCGACCAGCGGACAGACCCAGTAACACTGCCGCCCTTCCTCAATGGCGCGGCGCAGATGGGCGACGACTTCTTCCATCCGCCCTGTGCTGACAATCGCTGTCTTGATCGGTTTTCGTCCCGGCGGCTTTTCGTCCAGAACCGAGACGTCCATATCGCCGTATTGCGCCAGAGCAAGGCTGCGCGGGATCGGCGTGGCCGTCATGACCAGAACATCGGCACCCTGCCCTTTTTCCGACAGCTCCATCCGCTGGCGCACGCCAAAACGATGCTGTTCGTCGACAATCGCCAGACGCAAGGCCTTGAACGCCACATCACTCTGGAACACCGCATGGGTGCCTACGAGAATCTGAATATCGCCAGCCTCCAAAGCAGCCAGCTTGGCCCGCCGCTCTGCCCCCTTGTCGCGTCCGGTCAGGATTTCCAACACAACGCCAGCCTCTTCCGCCAAAGGGCGTAACCCTTCGAGATGCTGGCGCGCCAGAATCTCAGTCGGAGCCATCATGACCCCCTGCCCTCCGGCCTCGACCGCGACCAGCAGAGCCATAAACGCCACCAGAGTTTTGCCAGCGCCCACGTCACCCTGAAGCAACCGGTTCATGCGCGACTCCGAGGCCATATCGCCGGCAATTTCAGCAACGGCGCGCGACTGTGCACCAGTTAGCCGATAAGGTAGGCTCGCCAGAACCTTCGATTGCAACGCGCCCGTGCCAACGCTGACGATCCCGCGTGCTTTGCGTTCCCGTTGCCGCGCCAGAGCCAGCGTCAACTGATGCGCCAGCAGCTCATCATAAGCCAAACGCTCTCGCGCCGGGGCGAATGAGGCCACGTCATCCGCGCCTTGAGGGTTGTGAGCGGCCTGAATTGCCGCGTGCCATGAAGGCCAGTTTTGACTGCTGATCTGCGCCGGATCAGCCCATTCAGCCAGGTCCGGTGCGCGCGTCAAAGCGCTGCGGACGGCCTTGAACATGGTCTTCTGCGTGATCCCCTGCGTCAGATGATAGACCGGCTCGAACTCAGGAATGTCCGAGGCCTGATCCACCGGCAGCATATGATCGGGATGCACCATCTGCGCCATGCCGTCGAACAGCTCCAACTTGCCTGAGATCACACGGCGCGATCCCTCCGGCAGGACTTTCTTCAGATAGTCGCCACGCGCGTGAAAGAACACCAGTTGGAAATCGGCCTGACTGTCCTCGACATGGACCCGATACGCGCCGCCCCTGTTCCGAGATGGGCGATGCGGTCCGACCGTCACCTCAACCGTCAACGTCGACGGCAGATCAACCCCTTGGATCGTGTCGCGCCTGCGTCGATCAATCACGGCATAGGGCAAGCCAAACAGAACGTCTCGCGGGCTTTCCATCCCGGCCTGCGCCATCGCCTGAGCGGTCTTCGGGCCGACCCCCTCCAAGGTTTCAACCCCTGCAAACAGGGGAAACAAGGATTCTGGCCGTCCGCTCATGCGCCGTCGATCAGCTGCAACCAGCCATCCTCATCCAGGGTTTCGATCCCCAACTCTGCCGCCTTTTTGGCCTTCGAACCAGCGCCCGGCCCCGCAACCAGAATATCGGTCTTCTTACTGACCGACCCTGAGACTTTGGCCCCCAACGCCTCGGCCCGCGCCTTGGCTTCGGCGCGTGTCATCTTTTCCAGCGTGCCGGTGAAAACCACGGTCTTGCCCGCCACCGGGCTTTCTGAGGCTGGCGCATCAGGAGGCACGACAGTCAAATGCGCCTTGAGCGCATCAAAAGCCTGTCGCTCTTCGACGTTGGCGAAGGCGTCGGACAGGGCCAAACCAACCGTCGCGCCGATCCCGTCAACCGCAATCAAATCCGACCACGCGGCCGAGGCCTCCTCGGGCACGGACAATTCCGCGATGGTGGCGGTGCGGCTTTCCTTGATCCGCGCCCGACGCCCTTGAGAGGCTGCGGCCACCCGTTCAGCCTCCTCCGCTTGATCCGCGGCGCGATACGCAAGCGCCGCCGGTCTCGCGGTATCGACCGCTTGGGACATTGTCTCCCAGTCGCGATAATGCAGCGCAAGATCACGCGCGACGACCTCACCTACATGCCGGATGCCAAGGCCGAACAGCAAGCGGGCAAAGGGGATGGTCCGTTTCTCATCAATGGCCGCAAACAGATTACTGGCTGAGGTGTCCCCCCATCCTTCGCGATTTTTCAAACGGGACAGAGCGCTCGAGTCCCGGTCTTCCAAATCGAAGATATCAGCAGGCGTTTTGATCGGCAGAACGGGATCTTCATAGAACATCTCGATCTGTTTTGCGCCCAAGCCTTCTATATCGAAGGCCTTGCGAGACACGAAATGCTTCAATTTCTCAACAGCTTGCGCCGGGCAGATCATGCCACCCGTACAGCGTCGCACCGCGTCACCTTCTTCGCGCACCGCCGCACTTCCACACTTCCCACACGTGCGCGGGAACTCATAAGGAACCGCATCTTCGGGTCGTTTCGAAAGGTCGACATCGGCGATTTTGGGGATCACATCCCCGGCGCGGTAGACCTGTACCCAGTCCCCCTCGCGGATATCCTTGCCGTCCCGGATGGTGCCACCCTTGGCGTCGCGCCCGGCGATATAGTCTTCGTTGTGCAGCGTTGCATTCGACACGACAACTCCGCCAACTGTGACCGGATGCAAACGCGCAACAGGGCTGAGCGCGCCGGTGCGACCGACCTGAATGTCAATCGCTTCAAGCCGGGTCCAAGCCAGCTCGGCAGGGAATTTATGCGCGATGGCCCATCTGGGTGTCGTTGATCGAAACCCCAGACGGGCTTGCAGCCCAAGATCATCCACTTTGTAGACCACACCGTCAATATCATAACCCAGCGTCGCTCGCTGTTCTTCGATCGACCGGTAGTGCGCCAACATGTCCTGAGTTGTTTTGCACAACCGTGTCAGCGGATTGGTCGAGAACCCAAAGCTTTTCAGACGCTCAATCGCCCCATCTTGCGTCTCCGCCAGAGGGGCCGACAGCTCTCCCCACGCGTAGGCAAAAAACTTCAGCGGACGCGCGCGGGTGATTTCGGAATCCAACTGTCGCAACGAACCGGCCGCAGCATTTCTGGGGTTGGCAAAGGGTTTGCCGCCAGCCTCGGCCTGACGTTCATTAAGCGCTTCGAAATCCACGTGAGACATGTAGACCTCACCGCGCACTTCCAGAATATCCGGGGCGCCTTCGATTGTGTGTGGGATATCCGAGATCGTTCGGGCATTCGCCGTCACATTCTCTCCCACTTCTCCATCGCCCCGCGTGGCGGCTTGGACCAGTTTTCCCTGCTCATACCGCAGGGACAATGAAAGCCCATCGATCTTGGGCTCAGCCGTATAGGCCAAAGGCGCATCTGCAGACAGGCCCAAATACTTCCGAATCGAGCGGTCAAAATCCGCGACATCCTCATCGTCAAAGGCATTGCCCAAAGACATCATGCGCTGTGCATGCGTGACTTTGGAGAACCCGTCCGCTGGCCGCGCGCCAACTTGATCACTTGGACTATCAGAGCGTTTTAGATGCGGAAATTTCTTCTCTATTTCGACATTTCGCCGTTTCAACGCATCGTATTCGGCATCCGAAATCTCGGGCGCGTCCTCCCCGTGATACAGCCTGTTGGCCCGCAACAGCAGGTCTGCAAGGCGCGCGAGTTCGGCGCGTGCCTCATCCTCTGTCAGGTCTGCTATCGAGATGGAATTGCTCATGGCCTCGCCCTGTCACTTTATTCTGGACCTCAGTGATAGGGCGAGGTCATGGCTAGGTCCAGACGTGCTGAGCCGTGAGTGGAAATGCCACCCTCTGGACCATGGGTGGCAAGTGTCTTCGGACGTCAGGCGTTGACTGCCATCCGCGTCTCATTAAGCGAGTTGCTTTGCGGGTCCCGCAACACATAGCCGCGCCCCCACACGGTTTCGATGTAGTTGTCACCGCCCGTCGCGTTGCTGAGCTTCTTGCGCAGCTTGCAGATAAACACGTCGATGATCTTCAACTCGGGTTCGTCCATGCCGCCATAAAGGTGGTTGAGGAACATCTCTTTCGTGAGGGTTGTGCCTTTTCGCAGGCTCAACAGTTCGAGCATCTGGTATTCCTTGCCGGTCAGATGCACCGTCTGACCATCAACCTCGACGGTTTTCGCATCCAGATTGACCGCCACCCGACCGGTATGAATCACTGATTGCGAATGGCCCTTTGAGCGGCGAATGATGGCGTGAATACGGGCCACAAGTTCTTCGCGGTGGAACGGTTTGGTCAGATAATCGTCTGCCCCAAACCCGAATCCCTTGATTTTGCTTTCGGTGTCATCGGCACCGGACAGGATCAAAATCGGCGTTTCCACCCGAGCGATACGCAGTTGGCGCAAAACCTCATGGCCGTTCATATCCGGCAGGTTCAGGTCCAAGAGAATGAGATCGTAATCATAGAGTTTCGCTAGGTCGATCCCTTCTTCCCCAAGGTCCGTCGCATACACATTCAGATTGGCATGCGTCAGCATCAATTCAATGCTTTTGGACGTGGTAGGATCATCCTCGACAAGAAGTATTCTCATTTCACTGCTCCAATTCGGGTCAAAACTTCCAATTAAAAATACACCTGACCAAGAATGGTTAATCTTGCGTTAGCGTTGAATCATTTATTCACTTTCGCCTTTAGGTTGTCGATATTTTTTTAGCGTGGTGACCTTCAGAGCATCAACGCCATGCTCTGCCACGGCAGAGACCCAGATGTTGAATTCCTCATCGCTGATGGCGTAGCGTTTCTTGGCCTCGGAGAAGGTTATCAGGCCGTACAACACCCCACGCACGACCAGGATCTTGCGCGACGCCACCCAACGCCGCGTATCTGGCGGCGGCAGATCGGCCTGCGACAAAATCGTGCCATCCGGCAGGGTTACAGACCGCTGACCTTCAACTTTGTGCAAATACATCTCTCAACCCTTTTCTGCTGCGACAAAGTTGACACCAGCCTACTTAATGCTGCGTGAAACCGCCCCTTGAGAGTGTCTAGAATTTTCTTATATTCTGCCGGTCTTTCTTAACCCGGACTGGAATCGCCATGGCCCTCGCCGCCGAGACCCAACTCAATTCGCTTGGCTTTGCCAAACCGCCCTCGGAAACGCGGGTGGTTGTTGCCATGTCGGGCGGCGTCGACAGCTCAGTCGTGGCCGCCTATCTGGCGGATCAGGGCTATGATGTCGTGGGTGTTACGTTGCAGCTTTACGACCACGGTGCTGCGCTGGCCAAAAAAGGCGCGTGCTGTGCCGGAATCGACATCCATGACGCGCGCCGTGTGGCCGAAGAGCGTGGGTTCCCGCACTACGTTCTGGATTATGAGAACATCTTCAAGGACGCGGTGATTGACGAATTCGCCGATAGCTATCTGGCGGGCGCGACCCCGGTGCCCTGCATTCGCTGCAATGAGCGGGTGAAGTTCAAAGACCTGCTGGAAACGGCCAAAGACTTAGAAGCCGATTGCATGGCGACCGGCCACTATATCCAGCGGAAGATGGGACCCAAGGGTCCAGAGCTGCACAGCGCCGAGGATGCGAACCGAGATCAGTCCTACTTCCTATTCTCGACCACGCCCGAGCAGCTGGATTTCCTGCGCTTCCCTCTGGGCCACCTGCCCTCGAAGGACGCAACCCGCGAAATGGCGGCGCAATACGGGTTGGCGGTTGCGGACAAGCCCGACAGTCAGGACATCTGTTTCGTGCCCAATGGCAACTATGCCAGCGTCATCGAAAAACTACGCCCCGGCGCGGCTGAACCCGGTGAGATTGTCCATGCCGATGGCCGTGTTCTGGCACAGCACAACGGCGTGATTCACTATACGATCGGGCAGCGCCGCGGTCTGGGCATCGGAGGCTTGAGTGAGCCGCTCTATGTGGTCAAACTCGATGTCGACAAAAAACAGGTCGTTGTCGGCCCGAAAGAGATGCTGGCCACGCGAACCGTTCCCGTGCGCGAGATCAACTGGCTGGGCGATGAACCCTTCACGTCACGCGGCGAATGGCATGTGTCGGTCAAAGTGCGATCAACCCGTCCCCCGCGCGAGGCGATCATTCGACCATTGTCTGAAACCACGGCCGAGGTCGAATTGCTGACACCCGAGGAAGGCATTTCGCCCGGTCAGGCCTGCGTGTTCTACGACCCAAACAGCAGTCGCATTTTTGGTGGCGGCTGGATTTGGCGCGGTTACTAGGCTGAGACCGGCGTGACCTCGGGTTCGATCTGGATCTGAAGCGCATCGTTGAACCGATTGAACGCCCCGCACAGGGCAATGCGCCATGTCAGCTCAACGACCTGCGCGTCGGTAAACCACTCTTTCAGGTCCGAGACCTCAGCATCGCGCATCCGGCCTGAACGGGTGGTCACTGCTTCGGCATAGCGGACCACTGCCTTGTCACAGGCGTCCAGCTCGGGGTGATCTTCGACCTCCGGTAACCGCGCTACGCCTTCCGCGCTGAGACCCGCCACAGTCAGCAAGGGCGTGTGATGCGACACGCAATAGTCACAGGTATTCAGTTTGGAAACCGTGACCATCGCCAGCTCCAACGCGCGGCGCGGAAGGGTCGCCTGCGCGCGCAAAGTGGTGAGCATCCCGCTGACATGTTCCAGAACCGGAGGGCAATGCGCCGCCACCCGCGCCCAATTGTCGAATGGCCCATATGCGCCCAATTCCGCATGCGTCGCGCGCGCGGCCGGTGTCATGTCATCGTCGGTCAAAGCGGGAACACGGGTCATCAAGGCTCTCCTTCTGCCGCAGGGTATCGCAAGCTGCAGGTCCAACTGCAACGCCGCTTCGTTCACAACACCGACACAGATCAGAGTATATCGGTCGGCGAGTTCAGCAGAATGTAGAGACCGACGCAGACCATGATATAGGGTGCGATCTTCTCTAACCGAGTGACGCGTGGACCCAGTTTCTGCGCATGAGGCGCGCCCCAGGCGGCAACGGCTGCCAAACTTGCGGAGGCACAACCCGCGCCAATCAGAGCCGCCAGCCGGTATGAGGGACTAGAATCGGCCAGCAAGGGGGTCATCACGGCGAATGTATCGACCGACAGGCTGAGAAACAGTGTCACGACTGAGGTCACAGCGCCCTTTGGGGTGTCGTCTGTCTGCTCAACGCCTGAAATCTGGTGCCAGATACCGCGCAGGCCAAGCGCTAGCGGAACGATCCCAAGATACCCGATCCATTCCGGCAATCCGCTCTGGTTCAGGCCTGTTGCGACGGCCAAGGACAGGCACAGGACAAGCCCATGCGCGACGGCAAACCCCATAAGCGAGCGGCGGTGATCCATCACCAGCATCAGCCCCAACAACACGGCCAGATTGTCGAGATTGGTCGACACCATCACAACCCCGGCCGAGATAGAAAAGAGAAGATACTCAAGCATCAGCTTTGGCCATCCCGGCCAAAACGGCCTTGGCGGCGCGTAGGCCCGGCGCCTCACCACCGCGGCCCAGACGATCCATCGTGAGTGCCATGGCCTCCCGCTGGGCCTCCGGGTTCGCGGCGACCTGTGCCAGGGCTTCGGCGATCTGGTCGGGCTGGCAATCGTCCAGCAGACACTCGGGCACTGTCCGCGTATCCGAGACCAGATTGACCAGAGTCACCGTGTCCAGATGCACCATCCGCTTTGCGATCAGAGTTGTCAGCCAGTTGAGGTTATAGGCAATCACCATCGGCGTAGCCTGCGCCGCCAGTTCCAGTGACACAGTCCCTGACGCGGCCAATGCCAGATCCGCCGCCGCAAAGGCCGCCCGCTTTTGCGCCACCGCCTGATCCGAGGGCAGATCACGTGGGTCAACCACCACGGGCGATCTGGGCCAGCTGCGCAAATGCTCGGTCACGGTGTCGACCATATGGGCCACCGTTGGCACAACAACCCGCGTTTCTGGGCGGTTCTTAAGGTAGAGCGAGAGCGCCTCACCAAAAACAGGAGCAAGCCGGTCGACCTCGCCCCGACGTGACCCCGGCAGAGCCAGCAACAACGGCGCATCCCCCAGATCATAGGCATCACGGAAGGCCTTGATATCCGCCTCCGTCGCCTGCGGTTCGCTGGCGACCGGATGGCCGACAAAATCGCACTCCATCCCCGCGCGTTCCATGTAGGGCGGCTCGAAAGGAAGCAGCGCCAGAACATGGTCGATCACCTTGGCCATCTTGTCGGCCCGCCCTGGACGCCAGGCCCAGACGCTGGGGGCGACATAGTGGACGGTGCGAATGTCGCTGCTCGCCTTGACCAGTTTGGCCACACGCAATGAGAAATCCGGACTGTCGATGGTGATCAGAACATCTGGTTGGGTGTCCAATACCGCCTGTGCCGTCTCAGATATCCGGCGTTTGAGGTGGAAGAACTTGGGCAGAACTTCGACCAACCCCATGACGCTAAGCTCTGACATGGGAAAGCGGCTGTTCAGACCCTGCGCCTGCATCAACGGCCCGCCTACCCCGTCAAACGCGACGTCAGGGACCAGCGCCTTTAGACCCTCCATCAAAGCGCCGCCCAGCCGGTCGCCCGAAGGTTCTCCGGCGACCAGAAAAACGCGCATCAGACGGCCCGCTCGCGCACATAGAGGAACAGGCCAAGGCGGTTGCACTCAGCGATGACATGATCCCGCCGCAGGACCATCACGCCGCCTTTTTCGATGACGATGCCCGTCAGACCCGCAGCCACCGCATCGGTGATGGTCTCCGGACCGATAGCAGGCAGATCAACACGGCGATCCTGATCGGGTTTTGGGCCTTTGAACAGAACCCCGCCGCCCGCATCAGGCCGCTGGGTCAACGATTGCAACATCCACGCAGTGCCAAAAATGCTCTCAACCGCCAGAGCCTGCCCTTTGGAGACGGCACAGGCCTGACCGATATCCGCAGCCCCCATGGCGCGCAGGATCCCGGCGGCGCGGTTGGCATCGGCCAGATCGGCCTCGGACGGATGCGCCTCGGTAAGGCATCCCAGCGGAGGCAGCAGATCAGGTGCGATCTCATGCGCGGCTTTGACGACCAGGCCCGCATCTTCAAAGATACCGATCACAGCGCGCAAAGCGCCATCATCGCCCGACATCATCGCCTTTTGAATGATCGGCACCATAGGCATCGTTGCAGCATCAATCCGCGCAGGATCGACCTTGGGTCGCTGCACCGCACCCGCCATGCAGATCTGTGTCACGCCACGCGCCTTGAGATTTGCGAGAAAGCTGCCGAGCTGCTCCAGACGGAAAACGACGTCCGCAGTCAGGCTCTCAGGTTCGAACCCCTCCATCGCGCAGACCAACGGACGGTCTGGCAGAGCGTCCACGACAGCGTCTGGCAGAACACCCGTCCCTGCGATCAAAGCCAGCATTTGGTTATTTCCTCGGCGTCAGGAACGAGCGATCTGATTGACCGGTGACGAACTCGACAATGCGTTGAACATATTCGCTGTCGGTGTCCTTGCCTGCGCGATGGGCGCGTTCCTGAAAGGTCCCCTCGCCGCCGGACAGTTCCTTGAACGCCGCCCGCAGTGCCGAGATATCCTCACGCGATACACCGCGCCGTTTAAGACCGACAAGGTTCAACCCGTCCAACTCGCCACGCGGCGCTTGCACCAGACCGTAGGGAATGACGTCATTCGGCACCATGGTCAGCGCGCCGATGATGGCACCACGACCGACACGCACCCACTGGTGCAGACCCGAGATACCGCCAACGATTACGTCATCTTCGACGATACAATGTCCCGCCGCGCCCGCATGGTTCACCATGATCACACGGTTGCCGATCTGAACGTCATGGGCCACGTGAACTCCGGCCATGAACAGGCAATCGTCGCCGATCCGGGTCACCCCGCCACCGCCTTCGGTGCCGGTGTTGATCGTCACATGCTCGCGGATGCGGTTGCGTTGGCCGATCTCAAGCCGCGTATTCTCGCCCCCGAATTTCAGATCCTGCGGAATCTCACCGATCACCGAGAAATTGAAGATCACAGTATCGTCGCCAACCGTAGTATCACCTGTGACGACCACATGCGTCTTCAGCTCGACCCGATCGCCCAGTTTGACCTGAGCGCCCACGTAGCAGAACGGACCAATCACACAGTCCTGACCGATCTGCGCACCGTCTTCGATGATTGCGCTTGGGTGAATTCCG
Organism: Ruegeria sp. BG11; assembly: GCF_056538565.1. Classification (NCBI taxonomy): domain Bacteria; kingdom Pseudomonadati; phylum Pseudomonadota; class Alphaproteobacteria; order Rhodobacterales; family Roseobacteraceae; genus Ruegeria; species Ruegeria sp. BG11. The sequence continues at coordinate 224,315 of NZ_JBQFTH010000001.1, forward strand.
CTCATGTCGTTTTTTCCATGTCCCAATCGACATAGGCCGAGAATTCGGCTTCGGCTGCGACCTCACCGTCAACGGTGGCGCGACCATTGAACTTGAACAGCTTGCCGCCCTTCTTGCCGCGCAGGGTTTCGACATGCATCTCCAGCACGTCACCCGGCACCACTTTGCGGCGGAATTTGCATTTGTCGATGCTCATGAAATAGATCAGCAGCTCCGTATCAATGACATCCATACCTACGCCCAGCATTACGCCCGAAGTCTGTGCCATTGCCTCAACAATGGTCACACCGGGCATGATCGGCGTTCCAGGGAAATGGCCCTGGAAATGAGGCTCGTTCATGGTGACATTCTTGATGCCACGGGCCGATTGATAGCCATCGATGTCGACCACCTTATCGACCAGCAGAAACGGATAGCGATGCGGCAATATCCGCTGAATCAGCTGAATGTCGGCGCTTTTGGTTTCCGTCGTCATCATTCACTCGTCCCGTTATTTGGATGTGTCAGTTTCCGCGTGGTTAGCAATACCGGCCCCCGAGGGCAAGCGAACCTATTCGCCTGTGCCGTCCTGCAGGCCGGTTCCATCGCCGATTGCGGCATTGATACGGGCAATCGCATCATCCGTGATGTCGGATGTGTCGGCGCTGAGGAATACATTTGCGCGTTCCAGCACCACAGCGGCCCCCGTCTCGCGCATAAGTTCGATCAGCACGGGCTGCGCCAAGGCATAAAACGTTTGGCGGCTTTCTTCGCTACGTCGGGCCAAAGCGTCCAGTTTGGCGCGCTGGCCTTCGCGATGCGATTGCACCTTTTCGTCGAAGGCCTGTGCCAGAGGCCGGAAATCCTCAGGGGCCAGCTCGGCGCGTTTCTGCGTCAGGTCTTTCTCTTCGCTGCTGAGTTCCGCGACGATCCGTTCGTTTTCTTCCGCGAGCTGAGCACCCTCGGATTCGATTTCGCGCAGCACGCGCTGGCCGAACGCCGAATCCGCAAACAACCGGTCGCTTGAGATGGTCAGGACCAGCGGATCACGCACGCCTAATTGCTGCGCCGCTGTTTGCGACGCAAGTACAAGGCCCAGCAAAAGGCAAAGGGCCCGAACCGGGCCCCACGCGCGTCTAGATATTCGCAACCGCATGCCGGATCAGAACCGAGCCTGAACGGTCAGGTCGAAATTCTGTTCCTTGTCGAAGTCTTCCTTCTTCAACGCTTTCGAGAAGTTGAAGCGCAGCGGGCCGAACGGAGTTTCCCACAGAACCGACACACCGATGACGTGACGAATGGAGCCATCCGCACCCACAATATTTGCACCTGCGGTATTTACGTCATTGATGTTGTAAAGGTTGCCAACGTCGTAGAACAAACCGCCCCGCAGGCCCAGTTCTTCCGGTAGCCCCAATGGGAAGTCGCTTTCGAACCGCGCCACCCAATAGTAGTTGCCGCCGATGGCATCGTCCTGCCCGTTGGACAGATCACGCGGGCCAAGACCGGCCGGTTCAAACCCGCGGAAGGTGTTTGGACCCAGAACGAAACGGTCGATGGTACGGCTGAAGTCATTCCCCGACCAGTGCAGTGCGCCAGCCTCAAAAGTTGCGCGTAGAACGACCTCTTCATTCCACACACGAGTCTGCGCGATCGTGCGGGCGGTGGTCTTGAAGAACTCGTTATCACCGCCCAAACCAGCCGCATCGAAGCCAAGTTCGAACAGGACGCCCGCATTGGGGTTCAGGCCGCCGATACGGCTGTCATAGACATAGGTCAGGCCAAAGCTGCTGTTGACCCGCTCACCCTGCGCGATTTCCGATGTGATGACCGCACCGTTCGTCTCGTTGTCCTGCTGGGTCATTTCCGAGCGTTCCCAACCATAGCGCACGCGCAGGGCCGACAGCTCGCCGATCGAATAGGTCAGCTGTGGGTTAAAGAACACCCGGTCCGTATCATAGCTGGCAAAGCTGGAGTTCGTCGTCGCGATACCCAGACCCAAGTCAAAGCGCAGTTTGCGGCCCAACAGATACGGCTCGGTGAAGCTCAGAGAGTACTGCTCGGAGTCTTGAGCGGTCGAGATGGTCAGACCAAGGTTCTGGCCCCGGCCCAGGAAGTTCGATTCATTCAGTCCGATGGCGACACCGAAACCATCCGAAACCGAGTAGCTACCACCAAGGCTCAGCGAGCCTGTGGGCTGTTCCTCGACATCCACATCCAGGATCACCTGGCTGGGCGAGGACCCTTCGCGCGGCTCGACTTCGGCGTTGGCAAAGAAGCCCAGGGCGTTGATCCGCTCAGCCGCCTGACGAATTTCACGTGGGTTGAACGGATCGCCTTCCACGGTGTCGAACTGACGACGGATTACCCGGTCCAGCGTAGTTGTGTTGCCCTCGATATCAATGCGTTCCACGAAAATCCGAGGACCACGGCTGAGGACGAATTCCACGTCCAGCGTCAGATCACGCGGGTTGCGCGTGACGCGTGGCTCGACTCGCAGGAAATCCACGCCCTGCTTCACACCTAGCCGTTCCTGACGCGCAATCGAGTTCTCGATAAGGGTCGGCGAATAGGTCACGCCCGGCTTGATCTTCAGAGCATCCTGATAGATCGACGGATCCACACCCGGGATCTCGCTTACGGTCGTGATTTTGCCGAACGAGAACTTCTGCCCTTCGGTGATGTTCATAACCAGAAAAAAGGCGTCCCGCTCGCGGGTGAATTCAACATTGGCACTGTTCACACGGAAGTCGACATAACCGCGTGACAGATAGAAATCTCGAATGACCTGCTTGTCGAATTCGATCCGGTCCCCGATGAACGTATCGTTGCGGAAAAAAGTCCGCAGGAAGGTCGCCTGTTTGGTCTCAAGCACGCGACGCAAACGGCGGTCCGAGAAGGCACGGTTGCCAACGAAGCTGACGCGTTCAACCTCAATCGTGGTGCCTTCTGCAACTTCGAACACCAAATCGACGCGGTTGTCGTTTCGGCGGATCACGCGCGGAATTACGGTTGCCGACACCCGGCCTTGGGCGGAATAGACTTCGGCAATCAGGTCGGCGTCAGCCTCGGCCGCCTGCGGAGTGAAAACACGGCGCGGCTCGGACGAGATCACATCCAGCAAAAGGTCATCTTTGACGCGACGATTCCCTTCGATGCTGATCTGGTTGATCGTCGGGTATTCCTGCACCTCGATCACCAGAGTCGTGCCACGAGGTGTCAATTCGACTGTTTCAAAAACACCACTGTCAAGCACACGCTGATACGCGTCATTCAACTGACCGGCCGAGACTGTCTGCCCCGGTTCGATTCCTGTCCGTTGGATGATTGTACCTGTCTCAATCCGCCGGTTGCCCTCAACCTCGAAGGAGTTGATGGTAAAGTTTTGCGCCTGTGCTGCATGCGGCAAAACCAGCAAACCCATTGCCGCAGTAAGAAAAAGAAATGATCGTGTGCGCCACAAAATCTTGTTTGTTGTCATCTGCCCTCCGCAGGATATACCCGCGCCTCGCCCGTCAGCCATTTTTTCTCTACCCAAAAATTTAGGACTTAATGCTGAGTAACGAGATTGAATGCGCTTGTCAAAACTCCAAAACCATCGGGGCGACGATAGGCCACCTGACACGCATTCTTATAGAGTTTTGGGGAATCAGAGACCGGCGAGATACGCGCCGCCGGCAAGCGCCAGCGCCGTCAGACCAAAGCACAAAAGCACATCCCAGTTCAGAACAAACAGGACGCTGACACTCTGATAGGATTTTTGAATAGCTTTGGTCATGGCCGCCTCACTTTCAGCGGATATTTTGTACACCTGAAATGAGGCATCAATGCGGCGCGATTGCGCCGCTTGCGCCACAATCAACAGAACAGATCGTTACTGACCGAGAAAACCATTAGGCTGAGAACCACCGCAATCCCGAGGGTCATCAAAATCCGCAGGGCTTTGTCGCTGGGCGGTTTGCCCGAGACCGCCTCATAGGCGTAGAACACGAGGTGCCCTCCGTCCAAGGCCGGGATCGGGAAAAGGTTCAGCAGACCCACAGCCGTTGACAGCACCGCGATGAAGAAGATGAAGTTCTGCGCACCCTGGCTTGCCATAGCGCCCGAGGTCTCGGCAATTCCGATCGGACCCGAGATATTGCAGGTGCTAATCGCGCCAGTAATCATATGCCACATGCCGGACAAAGAACCTTCGATGATGCGCCCGGTCTGTCCCACACCACCAACCAGCGAATCCCAAAGCCCCGCAGGCTCGGTCGCGGGTTGCAGCATCATGCCTCCGACGATCCCGATCCGCCAATGGGTGACGAACCCGCCATCTGGCTTCGGTTCATCGGTCCGACGCGGAGCAAGCGCGAATTCAAGCTCCGCCCCGTCACGCCAGACGTTCAACAACAACACCCGACCGTCCGAGCCTTCGACATGTTCTTTTAACTGCTCGAAGGCAAAGATCGGATCTCCATCGACCGAGGTGATGACGTCGCCCCCTTCCAACTGAATATCAAACGCCGCACTGCGCGGCGTGACCTGCTGAATCAGCGGCGGGAACAGCCAAGGGGCTGAGACATCTAGCGTTTGGCCGTCGCGCAAGACGGTATAGTCCAGCACCGGCTCGACCGGCAGCGCGTCGGTGAAGTCGCTCCACGCGCCTTCTTCATCGAAATCAGGGACTTCAATCCCGGCAATCGCCAGAATCTCATCGCCCTCCCGCAGCCCCTGCTCTGTTCCCGGCAGCGGTTTCAATTCGCCAACCGTCAGCGGCTCACGCGTGACGCCCTGAGACCAGAAGATCAGGCCAAAGACCAGAATGGACATGACAAAGTTAAACACCGGTCCCGCCGCCACAGTGGCGGTTCGCGCCCACAGGGGTGCGCCGTGCATAGTATGGCGCAGATATTCCGGCTGCTGCTGCGCGATGTCATCCATCGCGTCTTCATCCTTGCCCGAGGCTGCATTGGCATCACCAAGGAATTTCACATAGCCGCCGAAGGGCAACAGCGCGATCTGCCAGCACGTGCCGCGTTTATCCACGCGGCTCCACAGAACTGGGCCGAACCCAATCGAGAACACCTCGGCATGAATGCCGGACCAGCGACCAACGATGTAGTGCCCGTATTCGTGAACCGCGACGATCACGGACAGGGCAATCACAAAGGCCACAATCGTCCAGAGCAAATTTCCGAACTGAGGGATCAGCGAAAGTACGTCCAAAACTCTATCCTGCTCGTTTGATCACGGCTTCATCCGCCCACTGCCGTGCGAGATGGTCCGTTTGCTGTACGTTATCAAGGGTCAAAGGGGCGTTAATAAGGCCATCCTCGGCATCAAAACGGTCCAGAACGCGTGAGACGACCTCCGCCATGGTCGTGAAACCGATTTGGCCTGCGATGAAGTGATCCAGCGCGCGTTCTTTCGCGGCGTTGAAGACCGCCCCGGACAGCCCTCCGCGCGCCATCACATCTCGGGCCAGCTTCAGCGCGGGATAGCGGTTCAGGTCGGGATGGGAAAAGCGCAACCGGCTGAGCTGCGCCAAATCCAGTCTCTCAACCGGCAGATCGCGCCGTTCGGGCCAGTGCAGAGCATAACCAATTGCATGCCGCATATCAGGCGGACCCAGATGTGCCATCAGCGCCCCGTCCCGAAACCCGACCATCGCATGGACAATGGATTCGGGATGTACCAAGACCTCGATCTGGTCCGGGTCGACGCCAAAGAATTCCCGAGTTTCAATGACTTCAAGCGCCTTGTTGAACATGGATGCGCTATCAATCGTGATCCGCTGCCCCATGTCCCAGTTCGGATGGCTTGAGGCCTGCGTCACGGTCGCGGAGGCCAGATCCTCGAGCGGCCAATCCCGGAACGCTCCGCCGCTTGCGGTGATGATAACGCGTTCGACCGCATCCATATCCTCACCGACCAATGCCTGAAACACCGCCGAATGCTCACTGTCGACGGGCAGCACGCGCGTATCATTCTCACGAGCCGTCTGCAACACAAGCGCGCCGGCACAGACCAGAGTCTCTTTATTGGCAAGCGCCAGCGTTGAGCCGTGCTTCAACGCCTCAATTCCGGGGGCCAGACCGGCGGCACCAACGATCGCGGACAGCACCCAATCCGCGGGTCGCGAGGCGGCCTCGACGATCGCGCTCTGACCCGCTGCCACCTCGATCCCGCTGCCCTGCAAAGCCTCGCGTAGGTCCTGCAATCGGTCCTCAAACGCGGTGACGGCGAGTTGCGCGCCAAGCCGTTGGGCGTCCTCGGCCAGTCGCTGGATATTCGCGCCGCCTGTCAGCGCGACCACGTCATAGGCTTCGATATCGCGCGCAATGAGGTCAATCGCATTCTGACCAATGGATCCGGTCGCCCCAAGGATCGAGACTTTGCGCATCACATCGCTCCGGGTGCGTAAACCAGCCCTGCGATCAGCACAAACAACGCCGCACCCATCATGCCGTCAAACCGGTCGAGAAACCCGCCATGCCCCGGTATGAGGTTCGAGCTGTCCTTGACGCCGAATTTCCGTTTGACCGCGCTTTCAACGATATCGCCCGCCTGGCTGGCCATGGACGCCAGAACCGAGACCAGAACGAACAGCACTCCAAACCCGCCGTGCATTGCGAAACCCACGCTAATCAGGCCCGCCGCGACCCAGCCACCTGCCGTGCCCGACCATGTCTTCTTGGGGCTGACCTTGGGCCAGAATTTCGGGCCACCAATGGCCTTGCCTACGAAATATCCGGCAACATCCGTGGCCACGACGACCGCGATCAGCCAGACCATCCAACCGAAGCCCATGTTTTCACGAATGGAAATGAACCCCAGACCAGCGCCCGCGATCCACAAGGCAAACAGAAAGTACAAGCCGCGCGAACGGGTGACCTGCCCCGCCCCGACCAGCGCCGGAGCCACCAAAAACGGTAGCTTGTAGAGCGGCGGCACGTGATAGCTGAGGATCACCGCAACCCCGGTCAGAATACCGAGTTGCACGGCCATGCCTCCGCGCTGCGGTTCGATCATGCGTACCAGTTCCCAGGTCATCAAACCGCAGGCAACCGCGATGAAGCTTTCAAACCACAACCCGCCCAGCCAGACCTCAACCGCGCCAATTGCGACCAAAACGACTGCGGACAGAATCCGTGCGGTCAGATCAGACCATCGGCCTTCGCTCATGCCAGAACCGCTCCGAAACGCCGCTCGCGCGAGCCGTAGTTGCGGCACAGACGCTCCAACTCGGCCGCAGTGAAATCCGGCCAGAGCGTGTCAATAAATTCGTATTCGGAATAGGCCGACTGCCAAAGGAGAAAGTTCGAAATCCGCGCCTCTCCGCTGGTGCGAATGACCAGATCGGGATCAGGAAGAACGCGTGTATCCAGATATTTGGGGAGGGTCTCTTCATCAATATCCTCGGGCTTCAGCCGCCCTTCGGCTACATCTCGAGCAAGACGTTTTGTGGCCCGCGCCACCTCATCCCGACCGCCATAGTTCAGCGCAACGGTCAAATGGACCAAATCGTTGTCCTTCGTTTCCTGCTCTAGCGAATCCATCAAGTCGATTAGCTTGGCGTCGAGCCTCAGCCGATCGCCAATAAAGCGCACGCGAATGCCGTCCTCGGCAAGCGTGCGGGTTTCCTTGATAATATAGCGCCGAAACAGGCTCATGAGGCCAGCGACTTCGACCTGAGTCCGCTTCCAGTTTTCCGTCGAAAACGCAAAAACGGTTAGGTATTTGATGCCCAACCCTGGACAGGCCTCGACCACCTCACGTACGCGCCGCGCACCTGCGTGGTGACCAAAAAGCCGAGGCCGGCCACGCGCCTGCGCCCACCGACCATTGCCATCCATTATAATTGCGACATGCTTTGGGCCAGCCTGCATGTCCGTATGGGGATCCTTTGGCATCAGTACCGGCTCAGACCTGCATGATTTCCGACTGCTTGGTCTCAAGCGCGGCATCAACAGCTTTGATCATCGTGTCGGTCAGATCCTGAACTTCGCTCTCCCAGAACTTCTGGTCATCTTCGGACATTCCGTCCGATTTCGCTTTCTTGATCTGATCCATACCGTCGCGCCGCACATTGCGGATCGAAACCCGCGCACTTTCGGCGTATTGCCCGGCAACTTTGCCCAACTCGCGGCGGCGCTCTTCGTTCAGTTCCGGGATCGGCAGCATGATGATGGTGCCGTTCAGCTGCGGGTTGATGCCCAGCCCGCTTTCACGGATCGCCTTTTCGACCTTGCCCACAAGGCCCTTGTCCCAGACGTTTACTGTCACCATCCGAGGTTCAGGCACATTGACCGTTCCAACCTGGTTGATCGGTGTCATCGAGCCATAAGCGTCCACCATCACTGGCTCCAACATCGAGGCCGAAGCCCGCCCGGTGCGCAGAGAGGCAAATTCAGTTTTGAGATTGGACATCGCGCCATACATGCGGCGTTTCAGATCGTCGGTGTCCAGTTCGAAGTCGTCAGACATGCTGCTCACTCCCCGTCTTCAAGTGCTGTTTGGATGGGTCTTAAGCCATCGCATTTGGGATGTATAGCAATCATGAGCATGAATTGTGGCAATGACCAGAACTGTTTCGGTCCTTTTGCCGCCCAAATGGATAAGCCAGGGCAGTTCTGCCCCGGCTATTTTCTTGGATCAAGCGTTTACGTCGACGACAACGCGGCCCTTGACCTGACCTTTCAAAATATCCGCACCCAGTTGCGGTAAATCGGACAGAGCGGCCGGATGCACCATGGCCTCCAGCTTGTCCATCGGTAGGTCGGTCGCGATGCGCTGCCAAGCCCGCAGGCGGTTGTCATAGGGCTGCATCACGCTGTCGATCCCCAGAAGGTTCACTCCGCGCAGCAGGAAGGGAATCACTGTCGCAGGCAACCCCGCACCGCCAGCAAGTCCAACCGCAGCGACCGAGCAACCGTACTTCATCTGACCTAGAACGCGAGCCAACATGTCACCGCCAACGGCGTCAACACACCCGGCCCAGGTTTCGCTTTCCAGCGGGCGCTTTGTGGTCTCGTTCAGCTCTTCACGCGGCACGATGGTCGTGGCACCAAGCGACTTCAGATAGTCGCCGGTCTCGGGGCGTCCGGTCACAGCCGCGACCTCATAGCCCAGCTTGCCCAGAATGGCCGTCGCCACCGAACCAACGCCGCCTGCAGCACCAGTCACCAGCACAGGCCCACGGTCCGGCGTCAACCCGTGATCCTCCAGAGCCATGACTGCCAACATGGCCGTGAACCCAGCCGTTCCAACGGCCATCGCCTGCCGAGCATCCAGCCCATCCGGCAACGGCACCAACCAATCGGCCCGAGCGTTGGCCTTCTGCGAAAATCCACCCCAATGGGCCTCACCCACACGCCAGCCGGTCAGAACCACCTTGTCACCGGGCTTGTAGCGGTCGTCCGAGGACGCCTCGACTGTCCCGGCATAGTCGATACCGGGAATGTGCGGGTAGTTCCGCACCAGGCCGCCGCCTTTGGCCGACAGGCACAAACCGTCCTTGTAGTTCACCGTCGAATACTCAACAGCAACCGTCACCTCTCCGTCAGGCAGATCCTCCAGCGAGAGCTGCTTGACCGAGGGGCTTGCCAGACCGCTTTCTTCATCCTTTTCCATAACCAAAGCATTGAACATATTGCTATCCTTTCATTTTTGGTGGCCAGCCCAATCCTTCACCTGGCCCAAAACATCTCGGGGGAGTCGCGCAGCGACGGGGGCAGAGCCCCCTGCCTCCACTAGATCCAAAACTGCCTCTGTACTGTCGCGCCTCGCATACCGTCAGGCGTTTCAACTTCGACCTTGGTTCCGGCGTCCCAATGGCTCAATTTGACCATACCTATCGAAACATTGGTCGAGAAATCCGGAGACCAGGCAGAAGATGTCACCTGACCCACCTGCTTTCCGTCCGCAAAGACAGGCCACGGCTGGACACAAGGCGGCACTGCATCTCCGTCAATCGCGATCGGACGTATCTGCTGTACCGGGCCTTCTTTGGCCACACGCAACAACGCATCCCGACCCACACAGCCAATGGCGGTATGCGTATTGCAGAACTTGCCCAGTCCACATTCATGTGGCGTGTTGTCGTCGGTCATGTCATTGCCGTAGGACAGTAACCCACCTTCGATCCGCTCGATCAGGTTGGGACACCCGGCCCGCACGTCCAAGTCTTCGCCCGCCGCGAACAGAGCGTTCCACAGAGGCATACCGATGTCGCTGCCCTCGACATAAATCTCGAACCCGCCCTGTTTCGAGTAGCCCGAGCGGGCAACTGCAAGGTCGCGCCCTTCGAATTCGAACATGTCGAACTTGAAGAAACGTATATCGCGCACACGGTCTCCGAAAACGCGGGCCATCAGCTCATCTGCCTTTGGCCCCTGAACGCCCAAGGGCGACACGTCCGGTTCATCAACCAGCACATCCAGACGATATCCGTTGGCCAACCCCTTGACCCAAAGTAACAAATCGCTGTCGGCGATAGAGATCCACCAACGATCCTCCGACAGTTTCACCGCCACGGGATCGTTCAACATACCGCCGGTTTCGTCCACAATCGGCACATAGAAGCACTGTCCGGGCAGCATGCCGCGCAGGTCACGCGGTGTCAGCATTTGCATCAGACGCGCAGCATCGGGCCCGCGCAGTTCAACCTGACGTTCGCATGAGACGTCCCAGACCTGAACATTCTTTTTCAGGTGATGGTAGTCGGCCTCGACACTTTCAAAAACCGTCGGCAACAACATCCGGTTGTACACCGTGTAGCCTTTGACACCAGCGGCTTCGACGCCTTCGGAGAACGGCGTGCGGCGCAGGCGACGAGACAGGGATATTTGCGGCATTCAGCCCTCCTTTGGCATGAAGCAAAGATCGCTGACCGGGGCCTCGGAACCGGCTTCGGTCAGCATTTTGTGTAATTGTCCACGATGATGGGTTTGATGGTTGAAGAAATGCATCACGCATTGCGCGTAAGGCAAAGTAACATCAGCCTCTTTTGCGGCTGAGTACCAAGTGAAAGGCCCCGACAGAACCTCATCGCCAAGCGTATCCGCCCAATCCGAGATCCGATCATCCATAGCCACGCGCATAGCCAGCCAGCTGTCGAGATCGGGGCAGAGATGCACGCTTTCGTGGATGCCGCCTCCGGGTCGGTGGATATTGCTCTCTGGCCCCGGCCCTTTGTCAAAGCGTGACATCCAGATCCAGTCGCCCCACAGCAAATGGTTCGCCGTGCCTATAATCGAGCCGAAAAAAGCACCACGTTCCTGCATCAGTTCTTCGGGCGAAAGCGCTTGAAGAAATTCCGCCAACTGGCTGTTTTGCCAGTGGTTGTAGCGCGCCATTTCTCGGGCAAAGGCTCTGGTGATCATCACTTCGGCCCATGCCAGTCGATCGGGCAAATCTCGGCCGATTTACCACCGAAATCCCAGACGCGACCATAGTCGCGCACTTTCGATTTGTTTCCGCGCGCCACGATGATGTCCGGCCCCATCCAGTATTTGGAGTTCGACACCATCACCGGATGCTCAGGGTCTTTACCACCGAGCATCTCAATCTCGCCTTGGATTTTACGACCGATCGCAATCCTGCGCTTGTTGCCGTCCCGTTCGATCTGGACCGGAGCACGCTCGGCCCCGATGATCTCACTCACCAGCATGGTGAACAGGCCCGTGGTGCCGCCGGCCTGACCGCTGAAGATCTGCAGCAGCCCGTTATAGGCCTTGCCGCTTGCGCGTTCATCGACATAGGCGGCGACTTTCCACTGCCCCTCGCCCATGCGGCCCGGAATATCGACCAGAAGACCAACATTCAGGCCCGACAGATCTTCACCTTCATAGTGTCCTTCGTCGATGATCACACCCATCCAGGCGTGACAATGACCCTCGGTCGGAGGGTGCGCGCCCAACGAGACCACGCAGGGGCAGAACACATCGCATGAGCAGTTCAGGATCAGTTCGCCCTTGATGGACCAATCCGTCGGGCTCATCTCACGCCGCTTGGGGTTGGGCATACGGCTGTCGATCCGCTGACTAATCGGAAGCCGGTCGGCCTCGGGTTTTCTGTTTTTCGCCATCAGCTTATCCTCCGTAAGCAAAGGGATAGATCAGCAGCACAACACCGCCTGCGATCAGTATGAACCCCATGGGTCGGGTCACAGCATGCCCGATCTGAGGGAGTTTTTCCAAAACCATGAACAAGGTCGCCAGACCCATCCACAAAAGGCTCATGACGCCACCAACAAAGCCGAGCGCCATAAAGCCCCAGCAGCAACCGACGCAGAATGCGCCGAGCCCCAACCCCATTTTAACGCCACCCGTAAAGCCGGTTTTCCAATGGCTTAGAAAATACGTCATTGGGGCGTGACAAACGCCGTGGCAAACCTCCTTCGCGCGAGTGAACTGGAAGGCGCCGACCACGATAAGCAACCCTCCGGCCACCCAATTGGACTTGGCGATGCCCAGCATATCGACAAACCCACCGAACAGCAGGGCTAGCTGTACACCTGCGATCAGCGCTGCAAACCCGACCCAGACGATGAAATACCCGGCCAGAACCCCCAGCCATCCGGCGCGCGTGCCATTGGCGCTGCGGATCAGGTCGTCATAGCTGCGGAGCGTCGGCACCAGCGTTGGCAGCATCATTGCAGCCATCATGATCGCCCACATCCAGAACAAAGGTCCGAACTCGGCCATGGGCATATACATATCCATGCGCGGATCCATCGCCGCCATGGCCTGTCCCATCGGCCCTGGCCGGCCAATGAAGTCCAGATCCATGTCTCGGCTCATCGAGAACATGACCCACCACGCCCACAGGATCACAGCATAGAACGCCAGCCACATTCCGCTGCGGAATAATGCGCGACTCATGTGATCCTCCGACTCAACTCTCTTGCTTTTCAAATGTCAGACTTTTAAATGTCAGACAAATAAAATTTTCAGACTGGCCACAAATGAAGATAGACCCCGCCAATCCCGCAGACCTCTCTGCCCAGATCGCACAGGCCATTCGGAACGCGATTGTGTCCGGCGAATTGATCGTGGATGAGCGCCTGCCCTCCGAATCAGAGCTTGCGGATCAGTTCCAGGTGTCGCGACCTACGGTGCGCGAGGCGCTGAAGCGCTTGGCAGCGCAGTCCCTGATCCGAACCCAACGCGGTGCAACCGGCGGGGCCTTTGTGAACCGGATCAGCTTTGAGGACGCCTATTCGCAGCAAATTACCACCTCGACCCTGCTGCTGTCGATGAACGCCGTTAGTTTCGACACAGCGTGCGAGGCGAGGTATGCGCTGGAGCGCGCCTGCGCGCCCTTGTCGGCCCAACGTCGCACTGCGGATCAACTGGCAACGATGCGGGCCGAGATCTTTCGTCAGGCTCAGCCAGGTCTGACCGATGAGGCTTTCTGCGCCTCGGACGTCGCCTTTCACCGCGCGCTGGTCGATGGCGCGGATAATCCAGTGTTGTCTTATCAACTGGCGGGTGCGGTCGAGGCCATGCAGCCTCTGATGAACATGATCACCTTCACCGCGCGCTCGCGCGAAGAGATCATTGCGCTGCACACCAAGATCGCCGACGCGCTTGAGGCGCGCGATGCCCCATCGGTAGACGCGACACTGATCGAACTTGAAACCTATACACGCCAACTGGCCCGAGATGTGGCCGAGCGCAAACGTAAAACCGCCTGACACTCAGGCCCGAAATCTGACGCAGACCAACAGGCAGAAAGGAAGCACGAGCAGGCAGGATGTCACCCGGCGCCAAGACCGGAACTCTCAGAACGAATTGAAGATCAATGACTTACGGGAGGATGTTATGAATACAAGACCGGACCCAACCTTTTACCCATCTGCCAAGCTGGCGATGGAGGGCCCCACTGAGACGCTTGCTTTTACGCTGATGCTCAGCCCGGATTTTTCGCAACCTGACGGACTGGCGGTTGTGAATGTCGATCCAACTTCTGACGACTATGGAAAGATCGTCCATCAGGTCATCATGCCGGAAAAAGGCGATGAATTTCACCACTTTGGGTGGAACGCCTGCTCGTCGGCATTGTCGCCGCTGACGGGCCACGCGTTTCTGGAACGACGCTATCTGATCATCCCGGGCATCCGCTCCAGCCGGATCTACGTGATCGACGTGAAGAACCCGCTAGAGGCCAAAATCCACAAGATCATTGAACCCGAGGAAGTCTTTGCAAAGACAGGATATTCTCGCCCTCACACCATTCATTGCGGGCCTGAAGGCATCTATGTCAGCACCTTGGGCGGCGGCGGAGAGGACGGGACCGACGGCCCTCCGGGTATCTTCATCATGGATTGCGAAAGCTTCGAGATCATCGGACGGTATGAGATCGAGCGCGGCGTGCAGGACAAGCACTATGATTTCTGGTGGAACCTGCCGCGTGACTACATGGTCAGTTCTGAATGGGGCCTGCCGCCACAGTTTGAGAACGGAATCGTGGCCGAGGACCTGCTGTCGAACAAATATGGTCACAGCATCCATTTCTGGAACCTGCGCAGCCGCACCAATATCCAGACCATTGATCTGGGCGAAAACCACCAGATGGCGTTGGAGATCCGCCCGGCTCACGATCCGGTCAAACAATATGGGTTCTGCGGCGTTGTTGTGGACACAACCAACCTGCAAGGCGCGATTTTCACATGGTGGCGAAACGACGACGGCTCGTTTGAGGCCAAGAAAACCATCACTATCGACCCGCAACCGGCTGACCCTGATGACTTGCCGGACCTGCTGAAAGGGTTCTCGGCCGTTCCACCGCTGGTGACGGATATCGACCTGAGCCTCGACGACAAATACCTCTATGTCGCCTGCTGGGGCACCGGAGAGATGCACCAATATGATGTCTCAGACCCGATGAACCCGACGCTGGCTGGCAAGGTTGAAATCGGTGGTATCGTCAAAAAGACCAAACATCCGAACGGTCAGGACTTTGGCTATGGCCCGCAGATGGTTGAAATCAGCCGCGACGGGAAACGGGTCTACTGGACCAACTCGCTCTATTCCACTTGGGACGACCAGTTCTATCCCGGCGAGCGCGGTGCGGCGATGGTCAAAGCCGATGTCGGCGAGAACGGCGGCCTGACCTTGGATCCCAAATTCTGGGTCGAATTCCCCGAAGGCTATCGCAGCCACCAGATCCGGTTGGAGGGCGGAGACTGTTCGACCGACAGTTTCTGCTACCCTTCGGTCTGAGTTGGAATTTCTGATGACATCAACGGCTGGCCTCTGGCTGGCCGTTGTTCTCAGCGGTGCCTATCACGGGCTGAATCCCGGTATGGGCTGGCCGCTTGCTGTCTCTTCCGCCTTAATGGAGCAACGCCAATCCGCCCTCTGGCGCGCGTTGGCGGCCCTTGCGGGCGGTCATTTCCTGGCGATGCTGGGTGTCTTGTTGCCGTTTGCGATGATGGCCGTGTTGATCGACTACCAACGCGAAATCCGCATCGGGGCCGCGCTGATCGTGATTGCGATGGGGTTGTATATTGCTGTCACCCGCAACCACCCCCGGTTTTTATCGCGCGTGCCGCCCAGTAAACTCGCGCTGTGGTCCTTTCTGGTCGCGCTCGCCCATGGCGCGGCGTTGATGCTTGTTCCGATCTATCTGGGTCTGTGCAATTTGGATGAGCTGGACGCCGGGCATCAAGCCATCTCTCAGATCATGACAACAAACACCCTGCTGGTTCTGGCCGTGGCCGCGCTGCACACCGCCGCAATGATCCTAGGAGGCGGTCTTCTGGCCTATGGCGTCTATCGCTGGCTTGGGCTTCAATTCCTCTCACGCACCTGGTTCAACCTTGAACTCATCTGGGCACTCAGCTTGATTTTGGTCGGCGTGTTGGGGCTTTGGTCCGCAATCTAGTCGCCGCACGATCACCTTGCACATGTTTTGAAAAACCGCTTTGTCCTGCTTTGAAAGAAGTTAGGAGTTTTCGAAGTGTCCCAGAACACGCGCCCCACGGAAATGCTGCGTCAGGGCAAGGCTGCCGACTGGCAGGCGGCAACAACCCATGCCTTCACGCGCGAGCTGTCAGACGGCACCCTGCCCGAGGACAAGATGCGCTGGTATCTGCAACAGGACTATCAGTTCGTCGACGGCTTCGTCCGCTTGCTGGCCAGCGCCATTGCACACGCGCCCACCTTGGCCGACAGCGTTCCGGCCGCGCAATTTCTAGCGTTGATTACCGGTCCTGAAAACACCTACTTCCTGCGCTCGCTCGAGGCTCTGGGCACACAACCCAGCACCGACGCTGCCCCCGCAACCAAGGCGTTTCAGGACCTGATGGCCGAGGCTGCGGCTACGGGCCGGTATGAGAACATGCTGGCGGTGCTGGTTGTCGCCGAATGGGTCTATCTCAGCTGGGCCAGCCCGGAAAATCCGCCGAAACCCGATCTACCTTTCTGGTTCGCGGAATGGATCACGCTACATGCTGGGGAAGGCTTTGAAAGTGTGGTCGAGTATCTGCGCGGGCAACTTGACAAAACCTGGCCCACCTTGACGCCAGAGGCGCAAGCCGAGGTCGCAAGGCTGTTCCACAGGGCGGTCGAGCTCGAAAAAGACTTCTTTGACGCCGCCTACGCGGTGTAACCGGACAAAGGCACGATCATGGTACATATCCTCAACGTCATCGCGGCCCTGCTGACCATCGGCTTTGGCCTGTTCGGCTTTCTCGCGCCTTTGCACACCGCGACGGCGCTGGATCTGGCCCCGACCAACAGCACCATGGGCCTGAGCGAGATGCGTGCCTCGGTCGGAGGGCTGTTTGTGGTCACCGGCATTGCCGTGATCTGGCTCAACCACCCCATGGCATACGCCATGCTGGGCGTAGCTTATGCCGGGGCGGCTTTGGGGCGGTTCGTGTCGGTGCTGCTGGACAATCCACCACTTGCTAAGGCCATGATTTTCGGGGGAATTGAACTGATCCTGGCCGTCTGGCTGATCGCTGCAAATCTGAACCGCACCCCGTGATTTACAGTGCCCTGAGGGCATTTCCGGGTTTGCATCCCGAAATCTCCTCACCTATATAAGTTCTGTCCTTCGGGACTATGGACATAAACGCGCTCGTAATAAGCGGATCGGACCCGGGGGCGGTACCCGGCGGCTCCACCAACCGTCCTTCGTTTGAGGATTTTGGGGCCGAAATAGGATCGACGAACGTCTAAAGGGGTTAGCTTTGTCTCGGCTGTCTGCCACCGTTATCGGCGAAACTAGTACAATTGCAAACGACAATCGTGCTCCGGTTGCAGTTGCTGCGTAAGCAGTAACAAGACCGAAACTTAAGCCCTTGCGCCTAGCCGCGTAAGGCGGGGTTCGCAGGTACCTGGCAACAGAAACCTGCATTTCCTCCACCTTATGTCTGCGTTTATTTCGGCTCAGATTCAGAGTTTATTCATCTCTTTTGTCCAAAGTCATCCCAGACAGACAGGAGGGCCGGGATGACCCACTCAGATATCTTGAAAGCGTGGTATTCGGAAGTTTGGGAACAAGGAAATACCGATGCAATTGATCAGTACTTTGCGCCGGACACCATGGCCGAGGGGCTGATCCCCGAAATGCAGGTTGGCGCCGATGATTTTCGCGATCTTGTGATGGCCTTCCGGCATATTCTGGGTGAAATCTCGGTCGAGCTGCCAAAGATCATCCAAAACGGGGATTGGGTGTCCGCCATTCTGCACGTCAGAACGTTCCGCGCCGACAACGGTGCCCCGCTGGAGGTGACGGGCCAGGTCATGGCCCGCTTCAAAGGCGAAAAGATGGTCGAGGCCTACAACCAATTCGATTTCATATCGTTTTTTGAACAACTTGGTCAGTTTCCGCAGGATACCCTGCCCGTCTGCATGACCGGTCAGCGACTGGATTGGAGCTGAACACCCAAGCCGCCTTGACCCCCAAGTTTCTGACGCGATAGCTAAGGCCATACGTGCCGCGCGCATTCGGCGCACGGCCGCCATTGCGGGGAAATGGGTCATGCTTCGTGATCAAAAAATCCAGTCATCCGAGCGCATTTTGACCGTCGGGCAGACGTGACATGACGCCTTCGGTGAGCGACCTTGTTCTGGTCTTCGGCAGAATTGGTCTTTTGTCCTTCGGCGGCCCTGCGGCGCAGATATCCTTGATGCATCAGGAGTTGGTAGACCGTCGCGCCTGGTTGTCCGAGGAAACCTATTTGCGCGCCCTTTCCCTATGCATGTTACTGCCGGGGCCAGAGGCGATGCAGCTGGCCACCTATGCGGGCTGGCGTCTTCGGGGCGTGACCGGAGGGTTGATTGCTGGCACCCTGTTTGTTCTGCCGGGGGCAATAGTCATCTCTGCGCTGGTTCTGCTCTATGCGAGCTTCGGCACCCTGCCCCTTGTGCAAGCCGGTTTTCTGGGGATCAAGGCCACGGTCATCGTGATCGTCCTTCAAGCGCTTCTGAAGTTGTCACGAAAGGCATTAACCGACACGGAACACCGCCTCATCGCGGGGATCGGGTTCCTGGGTATCTTCCTGTTCAACCTGCCCTTTCCACTGATCATTCTGGCCGCCGCACTGTGGGGTTATGTGTGTTTCAAAGGACCCGTTGTGCAGCAAGACACCAACTCGCGTGCCAGCGGTACCAGCACACTGCGCACGGTTGCCATTTGGGTGCCGCTCTGGCTCGGCCCGTTGGTCCTCCTGTCCCTTTCCGGTCATCAATTGCTGAGTGATCTAGGATGGTTCTTCGCCCGTCTGGCCGTGGTGACCTTTGGCGGAGCCTATGCGGTCCTGGCCTACATGACACAGACAGTGGTCGATCAATATCAATGGATCAGCACAGGTCAGATGATCGACGCGCTGGGTCTTGCGGAAACCACCCCTGGCCCGTTGATTCTGGTCACGCAATTCGTCGCGATGCTGACCGGACAAATGAACGGCGGGCTCTCTCTGGCCTTCGCCGCAGGTGCGGTTGCGCTATGGGCGACGTTCGTGCCGTGTTTCCTCTGGATCTTTCTCGCCGCTCCGTATTTGGACAAACTGGCGACGCGCCCTCGGCTCTCTGCCGCTTTGCATGGCATCACGGCAGCCGTCGTAGGTGTGATTCTCAACCTCTCCGTGTGGTTCGCCTTGAACGTTCTATTCGATGTGGTCACCCAATACAGTTGGGGGCCTGTCTCGATACCTCTGCCTGAGTGGGACTCGCTAAACCTCAGTGCGGCAGCGCTCACAATCGCCGCTGGGGTATTGATTTTTCGGGCAGAATTAGGGATGGCAACGGTTCTGGCACTGATGGCCATCGCGGGCATCGCTATCCAGCTATTATGATCAATCCGGCGATACCCGCCCTTTCGTTTCCAGCTAAAACGCCTATGCTGGATGCAACCACTTTCGAGGATGACACATGTCGCAAGACATCGACTATGGAAACCTGATGCACACCGCCATGCGCGGGCTGATTAAAACCGTTCTGACCGGCGTCTCTGAAACCGGCCTGCCCGGCGCGCACCATTTCTTCATCACGTTTGATACAAGAGAAGACGGCGTCGACATCGCGGACTGGCTGCGTGACCGCTATCCCGAAGAGATGACGATCGTGATGCAGCACTGGTTCGAAAACCTCGAGGTCGGTGAAAACGGCTTTGCGATTACGTTGAACTTCGGAGATGCGCCGGAACCGCTCTACATCCCCTACACGGCCATCAAAACGTTCGTAGACCCGTCCGTCGAATTCGGCCTGCGCTTTGAAGGACCCGAGGATGACGACGCGGAAGAGGAGTTCGTAGAAGAGACAATCGAGGTTGAAGAACCCGAGGTTCATCACGACGCCGACGTCGTCTCATTGGACAGCTTCCGCAAGTAGTCCATCAAGCCCCGCGCCCCTCGCGGGGTTTATTGTTTTTGCAAAAAGGTCTCGACCGCGCGGGATTTGTCTCCGTTGATGAAGCGCGAGAAAGACAGGTTCAAACCGCCCTCGGCTATCGTGCGATCATATTGCTGCAACTCGTAGCCGCCCTGCGCATCAATAAACAGGGAAAACACGGTCATTGTGTCCCCCTCAATCCGGCCCCAGACAAAAGGTTCACCTTTCATCGGGTCCAGAGGTACCTCGTGGCCGAACACGTTCCGTTGCATGGCAGCCGAAAACACATCGGGCCGGTCCGAGGGCACAAAATCCACCGAGAATTTCTGCTGCTTGACCCGCCCGTCCAGCTTGTAGGTCGTTGTGGTCCAACTGACATTGAACCCGTTGCGGGTCTCATGGATCGACACGCTCATATCCCGAGGCGTCGCAGTGCCATCCTCATCAACCACATTGGCTGACCCGGTATAGTCCCCAACGAACGGCGCGACGCTAGAGGCGTTCGCCAGCGTACCAAGCAGGATCAGCCCCATGGCCAACAGTATGGTTTTCAACGGGATCATCCGAGCTGACATTGGCATTTCATCCTCCACCATGGCCACTCAGTTATTGTAGCTTAGCGGCAGGCGCGCACAATGGGGCTTGCGCGCGCGATTGGAACAATTTCACCGGCCTTGCGCCTATACCTTGGGTTTTGTTGAGTTTAAGCTGCGCGCAACTGGCCAATTGCGTTGCGGCGCTGCCTTGGCAAAACGGCATACAACTGCATACCAGACGGAGTACCCGATGTCTCAGACCCGCACCGAATCCGACAGCTTTGGCCCGCTCGAGGTTCCCGCTGACAAGTACTGGGGGGCGCAGACGCAGCGCTCAATCATGAACTTCCCCATCGGTTGGGAGAAGCAGCCCGTGGCCATCGTGCGTGCGCTGGGCGTGATCAAAAAAGCCTGCGCGATGGAGAACAAAGCGACCGGCAAGCTGGACGCCAAAATCGCGGACGCGATCATTCAGGCCGCTGGTGAGGTGATTGAGGGCAAGTTCGACGACAACTTCCCTCTGGTCGTATGGCAGACCGGCTCGGGCACACAGTCCAACATGAACTCGAACGAGGTGATCGCGAACCGCGCGATCGAGATTTTGGGCGGCGTCATCGGCTCGAAAGACCCGGTTCACCCCAATGATCACTGCAACATGGGCCAATCGTCGAACGACACATTCCCGACCGCCATGCATATCGCAACTGCGGTCAGCGTGCGCGACGTGCTGCTGCCCGGTCTTACCAAATTTGCCGAAACGCTTGAGAAAAAGGCGGCTGAATTCGCGGGTATCATCAAGATCGGTCGCACTCATACGCAGGATGCGACTCCGCTGACGCTGGAACAGGAATTCGGAGCCTACGCCCATCAGATCCGTCAGGGCATTACCCGCGTTGAGGCTGCAATGCCCGGGATCTACGAGCTGGCGCAGGGTGGCACCGCCGTTGGAACCGGGTTGAACACCCATGGTGGATGGGACGAAGCCGTCGCCGCCAACATGGCTGAAATTACTGGCCTGCCCTTTGTAACCGCTCCGAACAAATTTGAAGCCCTAGCCGCGCATGACGCCATGGTCTTCTTGTCGGGTGCATTGGCGACCATCGCCGGGTCTTGCTACAAGATCGCCAACGATATTCGCCTGCTAGGCTCAGGTCCTCGCTCGGGTCTAGGAGAGCTGATTCTACCGGAAAACGAGCCGGGGTCTTCCATTATGCCTGGTAAAGTGAACCCGACACAGGCCGAAGCCCTCACACAGGTGGCCGCCCATGTCATGGGCAATGATGCTGCGATAAAGTTCGCGGGCTCCCAGGGTCATTTCCAGCTGAATGTCTATAACCCTATGATGTCCTACAACCTTCTGCAGTCGATCCAACTGCTTGGCGATGCCACCGACAGTTTCACTGAACGGATGCTGTCGGGCATTCAGGCCAACGAGCCGCGCATCGACAAGCTGATGAAGGAATCTCTGATGCTGGTAACTGCTCTGGCCCCAACCATCGGCTATGACAACGCCACTACGGTTGCCAAAACGGCGCATAAGAACGGCACGACCCTCAAGGAAGAGGCCATCGCGCTGGGCTTTGTCGATGAAGAAACCTTTGACGCCGTTGTGCGCCCCGAACAGATGATCGGTCCAAAAGACTGATGGGTAAGCCGGTCAACTTGAACCGGTATCGGAAAGAGAAAGCGCGGGCCGAAAAAAAGGCCCGCGCGGATCAAAATGCAGTCGCCTTCGGGCGCAGCAAGGCCGAAAAAGAGGTCGTTAAGCTGCAAAAGGACAAGCAGACCCGCGATCTGGACAATCACGAGATGGATGAATGAGCGGCCCTCCGGTCAAACGCTCTCTGACGCTTAAGGGGCACCGGACTTCGGTCTCGCTTGAGGATGAATTCTGGCGTGCGTTCCGCGATATTGCCGAAGAAAAACAGCAGCCCATCAATGCTTTGGCTGCCGATATTGATGTTGCACGCGACCCCGATACAGGGTTGGCATCCGCCATTCGAGTTTTCGTTCTGAACTGGTACCGCGACAAGCTTTGACGCTTGTCAGAGCCTCAGCTTTGTGTGTAGTCTGAATGAGAACAAAATAGGTACATTCATGAGCAAAACCGTTTTGGGCCCTGATGGCCGTGCCCGATGCGCATGGTGTCGAGCGGCGCCTGAGTTCTTCGACTACCACGACACGGAATGGGGTTACCCGGTGTCCGATGATCGACGATTGTTCGAAAAACTGTGTCTTGAGAGCTTTCAGTCCGGCCTCAGCTGGCGCACGATCCTGAACAAGCGCGAGAACTTCCGCAGGGCCTTTTGCGACTTTGATTTCGACAAGATGGCAGAGTTTGCTGACGCAGATATCGAGCGTCTTTTGCAAGATGCAGGTATCATCCGCCATCGCGGCAAGATCGAAGCCGTGATCAACAACGCCCGCCGCGCGCAGGAGTTGGTGGCGCGGGAAGGTTCCCTCGCGGCGTATGTCTGGCGATTTGAACCGACTTCACCGCCAGAGCCACAGACTGCCAGCACCTCAGCCGAGTCAGTGGCGATGTCTAAAGACCTAAAAAAGCGGGGATGGAAGTTTGTCGGCCCCACCACCGTTTTTTCCTTCATGCAGGCGATGGGGCTGATCAATGATCACGCGATAGGCTGCATCAGCCGAGAAAAAGCGGAACAGATGCGCCGCGATTTCGTCAAACCGGTCTAGGCGTCACGCGGACGCTTTGAAGATCTTGTCGATATTGCTGCCGAGGGCGGCGTTGAATTCTGCATCCGATTGCTGTTTCGAAAGCCCCTCGGTCAGCGCGCGCGAGAAGGACGCGATCATTTTGCCGTTTTGCCCCAGCAGATCACAGGCCTGCTCGGTCGAGTAACCACCTGACAGGGCCACTACGCGCAGAACACGCGGGTGATCGGCCACTTCGTCATAGAGGTTCGCAGAGCTTGGGATGGTCAGCTTCAGCATGACCTCCTGCCCTTCGGCCAGTTGGTCGAGGTTTTTCAGGATTTCGGCTTTCAGGATGTCCTCGGCCTCGGGTTTGGTTTCCGAGTTGATGTTCACCTCGGGCTCGACAATCGGCACCATGCCAGCGTCGGTCACAACGCGGGCCACGTCGAATTGCTGGGCAACAACGGCGGCGATGCCTTCCGCGTTGGCTTCATGAATGACCGAGCGTTCCTTGGTGCCAAACACGCCTTCCGTTTGGGCCAGTGTCTCGGCCAGCCCCGGGATGGGCTTCATCATCTGAACACCGTTCGAAGTGTCTTCCAGACCCTTGTCGATTTTCAGGAACGGAACGATCCCTTTTACGGACCATAGGTAATCGGCCACCTTGCGACCTTCGATCTCTTCGCCAAGGGTGCGTTCGAACAGGATCGCGCCGATCACTTTGTCCTTGGTGAAATCATCCGCCAGGATGATCCGCGCGCGCATGTTCTGGATTTCGCCGAACATCTCCTCTTCCGAGGCGTATTGCGCAGCATCCACACCGTAGAGCGCCAGAGCTTTCGGGGTTGATCCGCCGCTTTGATCCAGTGCTGCAATAAAGCCTGCTCCATCTGACATCTGCGCGCGCTGTTCTGCTTTGGACATAGTATTTTCCCGTTCAAGACTGATTCCGATTTCCTTCACCGCATACAGCACAGTTATGGGTGATGGTAGTTTGTTAGCGCTCAACCACGCGCAACCATATACCATCCTGCGATCTGACCGTCAGATGAGCCACCGGAACGGGCGTTTTGTCCGGGATTGTTTCGAATCTGAAATGTCGCAGCAGTGTGGACAGGATCAAGGGCCCCTCGACCATCGCAAACCCGGCCCCAGGACAAACGCGAGGGCCTGTCGAGAAGGGAATGTAGGCTTCGCGTTGACAGGTTTTGCCGTTTTCCGTGCCCCAGCGATTGGGATCGAAGTCATCCGGGTTGTCCCACAGCCGCTCCTGCCGATGCAGATGCCAAGGGCTAATCACGATCTGCGACCCTTTTGGAATGTCTCTGTTGCGAAACCTATCGGGGCAACTGGCCTGCCGGACCATCATCGGCACCGGCGGATAGAGCCTGAGGGCCTCGCGGAACACGTCGCGGCTGAGTTTCAGCTTGGACATCGCCGCGAAAGAACGATCCTCAAGCGCCTGCGCTTCCGAGGCCAGTTTCTCCTGCCACTCGGGATAGAGCGCCATCAGGTAGAGCGTCCAGGCCAGGGCCGAGGCGCTGGTTTCATGTCCGGCCAGAAAAAAGATCGCTACCTGATCGACCATCTCCTCCGGCTCAAAACACTTGCCGGTTTCCGGGTCAGGTGTCGTCATGATCTTGGTTGCCAGATCATCAGGC
This sequence comes from Ruegeria sp. BG11, assembly GCF_056538565.1. Lineage (NCBI taxonomy): Bacteria > Pseudomonadati > Pseudomonadota > Alphaproteobacteria > Rhodobacterales > Roseobacteraceae > Ruegeria > Ruegeria sp. BG11. The sequence continues at coordinate 248,984 of NZ_JBQFTH010000001.1, forward strand.
GCGCGATCCGCAGCAATCGCCGCAGCCCGATCTTTCGTAAGTTTGGCAATCAGGGCGCGGATCTCTAGCGCTGTCCCACGCGTCTTTCGAGAATGAAACCGGGGCAACCAACGCGGGAGCGGCACAAAAGCGGCTAGGTTCAACAAAGGCTGCTCGCGCTGATACGCTCGGAACCTGTCAAATACCTGTGCGGCGATTTCGTGTTCGATAGGCACGGAAAACAGAGTTCGGAAAATCACATCGGCGGCAGCATGGCTGGTTATCTGTTCGCACTCGACTTGCGATCCCGTCAAAGGGCGCAGCCGATCCACACAAGCATCAGCGGCCGCGCGCATGGCAGGGAATGTATCCTTGAGCCGTCCGCCCTCAAATGCGGGGTCAATAATACGGCGCTGACGTTTCCATACCGCGCCGTTGGTCAGAAACACGGACTCCCCCAGCAATGGCCGCAGCCCTTCACTGATACGATGGGATTTCGGAAAATCATCCGGGCGTTTCTTGAGGACCTCATCCACCAAATCCGGTTGATTGATCATGTAGGACCGGAAGAACGGCGTGCGAAACTCGGCCATCCACGCGCGATAGAGGCGTTGAGGCTGCGCCGACAACAGGTCCTGCCGAAACAATTTTAGATAGCGCCAGAGAGAGACTCGATCCGGGCGAGACTGCGGCTTGGGCGGCTTCATCGGCTCGTATCCGTGTGTTTGGAAACAGGCGTCTCGATCCGGCTGTTCGACGGCGCGCGGTCCTTAAACCGTTCCGCCAGTGTCAGAGGTCCCGCCGTGATGCGAAAATAATCATAGGTTCCCGGTCGATCAAAGGCGCAGAGGTATTGAAAATGCAGCCGGAAGAACTTCCACCGCAGGGCTTTCCATCGCTCGGGCGAGAGCGTCTGTGTAAAGGCGGCGGACAGGACCAAAGGCCATTTCTTGGCGGGACCCGCGACACCGCTAACGGCGACCGGATCACATAGGGCGAAAGAACAGCCATCCCCCGGTGCTGAGACATCCACCCATGTCAAAGTCGCTTGCGTAGACAGGAACTGAAGATCCGACCTGAGTTTCTGTGCCTTGGGCAGGAACGAGACCATCGGCACCACTTGCCCGAGTGTCAGAAACGACAGTGCTGGCCCACCTGCGGTCTGTCTGCGCAAAACATCCGCCAGAACTGAAACGCCAAGATGCGCGCCCGAGCTATGGCCGACGACCAGAACCTCATCCACATCCGTCTCTAGCGCGGCCGCAATCAAATCCGCAAATTCCTCCAGGCGGTGCCGGAGTTTGCCCGGCGTTTCCCCCTGTAATTGCGCCGAGTATGCGTAATCATGCATCAGGTAATAGGCGAAAAGCCGATTGTCGATTTTGCGGAACCATCGCAGAAGGCCGTAGGCCACAGCCAAACCCGGCAGCAGCCCCCACCATCCAGCAAGACCAACCGCAAGGATCACAACAAAAACGGCGGCGAGAAGTTGCAACAGCAACATCCCCACCGGATAGAGCGCGGCAATCACCGGGCCTTTTCTGAGCTGCCGCAACCTTCTTAACGTACCCGATGAGATATAGGTCCATGCCGTGCGACCAAGCTGCCGGTAGGTCCCCAGAATCGAGCCCGACATGCTGTCCTGCACGATATCGGACCAGACCAGAACCTCGACATCTGTTTGAACCTCAACCCCATCCTGAACAGATGAAACATGCCAGCCAAACGGGCCATCGCCCATCTTAGGCGCGAGCGTGACCTTATAACCCGAGATCACAGCCTGCGCTTGCGACTCAGTCCGATACAGCTCGCGGTAGCGCCGCGCAGGGATCGGGTCGTAGCCGGGAATGTAGAACACATGCCGCCTGCGCAGCTGTGGCTGATTTGTCTGACTGCTCATGGCCTTACCTTTTGCTGCGCAGGTTAACGCAGCATTGCGGCCAAGGTAAGGTGGATCAGCCCAGAACTGCCAGCGCTGGGAAGGTTTCCAGCAGCCACCAGCTGAATTCAGTGAAGAGGCCGGTAATCAGCATGATGCCCACGAACAGAAGAAGCCCGCCCATGACCTTCTCGATCGTGCCCATATAGGGTTTTATCCGGTTCATGACGCCCATCGAGCGATTCAGGAACATCGCGGCCAGCAGGAACGGGATGCCCAGACCCGCCGCATAGACACCCAGCAACAAAGTGCCGCGAGCGACCGATGCCTCGGACGCGGCCAGCGACAGGATTGCACCCAACTGAGGGCCAATACACGGCGTCCAGCCAAAGGCAAAAGCGAGACCCAGAATATAGGCGCCAAAGACCGTACCGCCGGAGTCTCCGGTTTCAACCCGCGCTTCGCGGTCAAGTAAAGGGATGCGGAACACGTTCAGGAAGTGCAGACCAAAGACAATCACCACCGCACCCGAGAGCTTGGCGAAAAGCACCTGATTTTTCAGAACAAACGCCCCGAAGGCCGAGGCGGTAAAGCCAAGCAGCAGGAACACGGTCGACAGCCCCAGAACGAAGAACAAGGCGGTCAAAGTCGCCTTGCGCCGGGCGCGGGCCTGATCCTGCATTTCGTTGATGCTGACGCCGCTCATGTACGCCAGATACGGCGGCACGATGGGCAGCACACAGGGCGACAGAAAGCTGATCAAACCGCCGATCAGGGCGATGAACATAGCAGGCAGCAGACCCGCGTCGATGATATCTATTCCGAACATGTTTCAGCACATATGGTATGGAGGCGGCTTCGTCACGGGGCTATTAAGTCACATCCTCGTGGTTGCGCGCTGGACACTGCGCCTTGGGCGAAATATCTGAGCCTTATGTCTAATCCTACTGAAACTCTCGATGCCGTGGGTCTGCTGTGCCCTTTGCCCGTGTTGAAAGCGCGCAAAAGGTTGAAGTCTTTGCCCGATGGTGCCGTGTTGCGCGTGCTGGCAGATGATCCTGCGGCGATAGTTGATGTCCCGCATTTTTGCGCGGAGAGCGGCCACACGCTACTGTCGCAAGGGGAAGAGAACGGCCATCAGGTGTATCTGATCCAGAAAGCGGGCTAAGCCCAAACTATCAAACGAAAAAGGCGGGCCTCAAGCCCGCCTTTTCATTTTAGCTTCCCAGCGACCACCAACCGCGCCGTTTTGGCTTGGGCGGCTCTGCCGGTTGTTCCGGCTCTTCCGAAACCGTTTCCAGAACGGGTTCGGTTGGGGTTTCCTCCACTGCGGGTGCGGCTTCAACCTCGGCGACCTCTTCGACCGGAGCGGGCTCCTCAGCCGGTTGAGCTTCGACTGGTGCGTCTGCTTCCACCGCCTCAGTAGGCTCTGCCGTTTCAACAGCCTCAGCAGGTTCTTCGGCTTCTTGCGCCGGTTCTGGTTCGGCTTCTGCAACCTCAGCGACGTCCGCAGGAGCCTCTTCCACCTGTTCCGCAGCCGTCTCAGTCTCAGCAACCACATCGGCTGCTTCCACTGGGGCGTCTTCCTTGGCCTCTGCCTCCTGTTCGAGGGCATCCTGCGCTTCGGCTTCAACGTCTTTCTTCTTGCGACGCGGCGCACGGCGGCGCTTGGGCTTGGCGGGCTTTTCGTCCTCGTCCGATGCCTCAGGAACGCCTTCAGCCTTGGCTTCGTCCGAGGGAACCTCGGCAGCCGAGTCTTCAGCCGCTTCCGATGCCTCAGCCTCTTGCTGATCGTTGCCACCCTTCTTGCGGCGACGACGACGACGCTTGCGCTTGGGCTTGGATTCTTCTTCGGACTGAACCGCCTCTTCTTCGACCTCTTCCTCTTCGGTTGCGTCGACCAGGTCCATCAGCGACGCATCGACCGAAACCACCGGCGCGGTCGCTTCGGGCACGATCCGGCTGGCGGTCTTGAACTTCTCCAGCGAGAAATCGGGGCTGACCAGATGCATGTCGCCTTCGACGCGCACGGACAGACCATAACGCGCCTCGATCTGGGCGATATGTTCGCGTTTCTGGTTCATCAGGAAATTGGCAATGCTGACCGGGCAGCGCACCAGAACCTCGCGTGAGCGGCGGCGGGTGCCTTCTTCTTCGATCTGGCGCAGGATCGAAAGCGCCATGTTGTCGTCCGAGCGGATCAGACCGGTGCCATGACAGGCCGGGCATGGCTGAGTCGTCGCCTCAAGCATACCGGGGCGCAGGCGCTGGCGGCTCATCTCCAACAGGCCAAAGCCCGAGATACGGCCCACCTGAATACGCGCGCGGTCGGTTTTCAGCTTGTCCTTCAGGCGTTTTTCGACCGCCGTGTTGTTCTTGCGCTCGTCCATATCGATGAAGTCGATGACGATCAGACCGGCAAGGTCACGCAGACGCAACTGACGTGCCACTTCCTCGGCGGCCTCAAGGTTGGTCTTGAGCGCGGTTTCCTCGATCGAGCCCTCCTTGGTCGCCCGGCCCGAGTTCACGTCGATCGCCACCAGCGCTTCGGTCACGCCAATCACGATATAGCCACCGGATTTCAGCTGCACGGTCGGGTTGAACATCCCCGCCAGATAGCTTTCCACCTGATAGCGCGCGAACAGCGGCAGCGCGTCCTCATACCGTTTCACGTTCTTGGCGTGCGACGGCATGATCATCTTCATGAAGTCCTTGGCGATGCGGTAACCGCCCTCGCCTTCGACCAGAACCTCGTCGATGTCGCGGTTATAGAGGTCACGGATCGACCGTTTGATCAGGTCGCCTTCCTCATAGATTTTTGCGGGCGCAATGGACTTCAGCGTCAGCTCGCGAATCTGCTCCCACATGCGCTGCAGGTATTCATAGTCGCGCTTGATCTCGGATTTCGTGCGTTTGGCGCCAGCAGTCCGAATGATCAGGCCCGCGCCAGTTGGCACGTCGATCTCGGCTGCGATTTCCTTCAGCTTCTTGCGGTCGGGCGCATTGGTGATCTTGCGGCTGATGCCGCCGCCACGCGCTGTGTTGGGCATCAGGACGCAGTAACGACCGGCCAGCGAGAGATAGGTGGTCAGCGCGGCACCCTTGTTGCCCCGCTCTTCCTTGACGACCTGCACCAGCAGAACCTGGCGCACTTTGATCACTTCCTGGATCTTGTAACGACGCGGGCGCGGCTTGCGCGGAGGGCGAATATCCTCGCTGTCGTCTTCGTCCGCAACCGATTCAATCGAATCATCCTTGGCAGTCGCATCAGGCTTTTTCTCTTCGTCGTCTGAGTCGTCACCTTCGGCAGGCTCTGTCTCAGTGGTTTCTGCCTCAGGCGCAGCCTGCGCGGTTTCCTCGGAGTCAGCCTCTGCTTCTTCCGCATCAGCAGTAGCTTCGGGCTGCGCTTCCGCGTCGGTTTCAGCCTGCTCATCAGAGGTCGCCTCAACGGTCTCGACCTCAGCAGTCTCTTCTTCTGCGGTCGGCGCGTCAGTGCTCTCAGACGCTTCATCCTCAGAAGGTTCTTCCACCGGCGTCTCGGCAACCGTCTCCATCGGAGAGGTCCCCTCGGGCACTGTCAGACCATCACTCTCTTCGCTGTCGTCGAGATCAATGGTCTCCATACCCGTCGGCTCGGACGTGACATCCAATGTCTCGACCGGATCGTTCGACTTGACGTCTACTGCCTTGCTGCGCGACCGCGAGCGGCGTTTCTTGGGCTTGGCTTCCTCGGCCTCATCACGCGCCTTCATCGCCTCGGCATAGGCGCGCTCTTCCTCCATCAGCGCCTCACGGTCGGCGACGGGGATCTGATAATAGTCGGGATGAATTTCCGAAAACGCCAAGAAACCATGGCGATTGCCGCCATAGTCCACGAATGCCGCCTGCAGAGACGGTTCGACCCGGGTAACTTTTGCTAGATAGATATTGCCAGCAAGCTGGCGTTTGTTTTCGGATTCAAAATCGAACTCCTCGACCTTGTTTCCGTCAACCACCACAACCCGAGTTTCCTCGGCGTGGGTGGCATCGATAAGCATTTTCTTAGCCATGTGTCCTTGATGCACCGCGCCAAACGCGTTGTCCTGACCCATCCAGGCGGACAGGCACTTTTGGGGAGGTGTCTTGTACGGGCGATATAGGACGGCGCGCGGCAGGGTCTGGCGCTGTGGCCCCCTGCCCGGTCTCTCAAACGTTGCGCGCGCGTCATCGCGGTTCTTCTCCGACAGGCGCGATCTTGGTCGCTGCCTGCCCATTTATTCCTTTCGCCCGGAATTTTCCGGGCTCAGGCACTCCATTGCCCCGACAGGGGCACAATCGGTCTGCCGTGCCGTGAAAGATAGATCATCACATGCGGCGCAGCAGCGAAACTCAAAAAAGCGGGACTTAGGGGCGTCAAAATCGCCATGCCCGTTCGGACACAATAAAAGCAGTCCTGTGGAAAAGACAATGGGCAAACGTCATGCGACCGGGAAAGCAACATAATTGACAGTGAGGTCGCAAACAGAACAGACTTAAATCTACCGCTGCTCAGGATGGTGCAGCAAGTCCGAGGAACTGAATGCACAACGAAGTTTGGAAAATACGTCTGATCAGCCGCACGATTGGCGCGGATCGTGGGCGTGCGGCACGGGGACGTCCAGTACAGGTCTGATTTTGATCGCAATCTCAATCACCTGAATAACCGGATAACCACAATGAACGAACAAACTCGCAGCTCTGCAAGAACTGGCGGACGCGCAGCGCGTCGCGCTGCCCGCGCCGCAGCCCTACCCGACCACCTGCGCCCGGTCCGCCCGGGGATGGAGGGCGGCACCTACAAGCCTCTGACCCAAGCACAGATGGAGCGTATTCACGAAGCGGCGCTTCAGGCTCTGGAAACCATCGGGCTGGCGGACGCTCCGCAAAGCGGGATCGACTATCTGGTGGGCGCTGGGTGCAGTCTTGGTGAAGACGGGCGCATTCGTTTCCCTCGGGCATTGGTCGAAGACACCATCGCCAAAGCAAACCGCTCGGTCACTTTGTATAGTCGAAACGGCAAGACCGATCTGGAGCTGAGTGGGACGAAGGTTCATTACGGCACGGCAGGTGCCGCGGTCAGCATGGTCGACGTGGATGGGCAAAACTACCGCGACTCGACCGTACAGGACCTGCACGATGCCTCTCGCATCTGCGAGCAGCTGGACAATATCCACTTCGTTCAGCGCCCCATGGTGTGCCGCGACATCGCCGACAACCTCGAGATGGACTTGAACACGATCTACGCGGCATGCGCAGGTACCTTTAAACATATCGGCACCTCCTTTACCGAACCCAGCCACGTCGCCCCGGCGATGGAGATGATCCACATGATCGCCGGCGGTGAGGAAAAATGGCGTGAACGTCCTTTCATCTCGAACTCGAACTGCTTTGTCGTGCCACCTATGAAATTCGCAACCGAAAGCTGCGAAGTCATGGAAGCGGTCATCAAAGCCGGGATGCCGGTCCTGTTGCTGTCTGCTGGCATGGCCGGCGCAACCGCACCGTCGACCATCGCAGGAGCCATCACTCAAGCGACCGCGGAATGCCTGGCCGGTCTTGTCTATGTAAACGCCGTGGTGCCTGGCGCACCCGCCGTCTTTGGCACATGGCCATTCGGTCTGGATCTGCGCACCGGGGCGATGTCCGTGGGATCGGGCGAACAGGCTCTACTGAGCGCGGGATGCGCGCAGATGCACAATTTTTACAACCTTCCGGGCGGAACCGCCGCCGGAGCGTCAGATTCGAAACTGCCCGACATGCAGGCTGGGTGGGAGCAGATGTGTTCAAACGTCATGACCGGCCTATCCGGCGCCAATATGATCTACGAGGCTGCCGGTATGCACGCGTCTCTTCTCGGGTTCTGCCTAGAGAGCCTGATCCTGGGCGATGACCTCATCGGACAGGCGCAGCGCTGTGTGCGTGGGATCGAAGTTTCGGACGAAACTCTAGCGCTGGATCAGATTGCTGAGGTGTGCATGGGCGGCCCCGGCCACTATCTCGGTACGGATGCGACGCTCAGCCGGATGCAGGCGGATTATGTTTATCCAACGTTCGGCGACCGCACCTCACCCAAGGAATGGGCCGAATTGGACAAGCCTGACCTGATCGAAAAGGCAATCGCGCGGAAAAACGAAATCCTCTCCAGCCCGTCTGCAGCGAATTTCGACCCTCTGCTGGACGCTGAAATTCGCGCCAAGTTCAACATTCACTTACCGTTGTAAGGCGATGAAAAGCGGCCCGATTTTACTCGGGCCGTTAAATTTTCTCAACGATTAGCCGTTGCTTGGGGGCAGCAAACCGGCTTCTTGCGCGATGGCGATTTCATCCGCATCAAGCGCGCCATCCCCATTTGCATCCATGGCCGAGAACGTGTCGGCGTTAACCTCGGGCACGACCGCTTGAACCTCTTCGATGGTCAGCACGCCGTCTCCATTTGCGTCGGCTGCCGATTGCGCAGTGGCCAGAGTGGGCAGTGCGAGTGCTACAGCCGCGAGAGCGGTCAGATATTTCGGTGTCATAAGTTTGCCTCCTGAGTGAATATTTGGATTTTGCGTCCGGACGAGCGCAAGAAACCTCAGGATTGGGCCAACGTCACCCGCATAGCGAGATCGATGCCACTTCGCGCCAATCTCCGCGTGTTTGACCGAGTCGCCTCTGCGGCTTGTTGCCGGGCAAAAATCCCCCATCGCGCCTCGGCAGAACTTGCCCGACGGTTTTGAGGTGATCTGGCAAAACTCAGCTTAGCGGCCGGTCGTTGGACAAAAAGAAAGGGGGCCGAAGCCCCCTGTCAGTTTCGCCTTCCAGGCTCATTTCGTTGACCGCCCGGTATTTTTTTTGCCTGCGGCCTGGACTGCGCATGGGGCGAGCGCACCCGCCCCGTGAAAGAGTGGGAGGGAGCAATATTCCGCCCCACCCTGTTCCCGGCCAACACGGGCATGTCGGCCGAGTGGAACATGGCTTTGATGGTAAGTCTCAGCGCCACGCTCCGTATTCGTCGGGGCCGGTACATAAGGCAGCGACCGACCCCTGCACCCCGGGTTGCCGGGGCGCTAAACTCAGCTACACCCGCTTGTCGCGCCGCAGGTGTTGCACTTCATGCAGGTGCCGTTGCGCACCAGCGTGTAGTTTCCGCATTCGCCGCAGGGGTCTCCCTCATAGCCCTGCATCTTGGCTTTGGTCCGTGCGTCCATGCCGATCGCCACGGCCGTTTCCGCCGACGCTTCAAATGCGGCTGCCGGTTCGGACATTCCGTTGAGCTCGGCTTGCGGATTGAACATCGCCAGATCCTGCGGCAAGCGTTTCCGCAGATACCCGGTCGAGCTGATTTGCTTCAGCACTTCCAAAGACTTGGACGCCGCGCTGTCACTGATCTCGGAAACATTCGAGACACCTTCTTCCTCGCCACGACCCAGATCATCGAAGCTCGCGCCTTCGGGTTTCACATGGGCCAGATCAGTGCGGTCCAGATAAGACACGGCCAGTTCACGGAAGATGTAGTCCAGGATCGACGTCGCGTTCTTGATCGAGTCGTTGCCCTGCACCATCCCAGCCGGTTCGAACTTGGTGAAGGTAAAGGCGTCGACGAATTCCTCGAGAGGTACACCGTATTGCAGGCCGACCGAGACCGCGATGGCAAAGTTGTTCATCATCGCCCGGAAGCCAGCGCCTTCCTTGTGCATGTCGATGAAGATCTCGCCCAGCTTGCCGTCTTCGAACTCACCGGTCCGCAGATAGACCTTGTGGCCACCAACGATCGCCTTCTGGGTATAGCCCTTGCGGCGATGCGGCAGTTTCTCGCGATGGCTGCGGATCATTTCCTTAACCACAACCTTCTCGATCACCTTTTCGGCCAGAACGACGGCTTTTTCCTGCGTCGAGCCGCTTTCCAGCACTTCCGCAGCTTCGTCGTCATCTTCGACCAGCGCCGCCGCCAAAGGCTGCGACAGTTTCGAGCCGTCACGATAGAGCGCGTTGGCCTTCACACCCAGCGACCAGCTGAGTTCGTATGCCTTCTGGCAATCCTCAATGGTCGCGTCATTCGGCATGTTGATCGTCTTCGAGATCGCGCCCGAGATGAAGCTCTGCGCCGCCGCCATCATAGTGATATGGCTGTCAACCCCTAGGAAACGCTTGCCTTTCTTGCCGCACGGGTTGGCGCAGTCGAAGATCGAATAGTGCTCTTCCTTCAGATGCGGCGCGCCTTCCAGCGTCATGGTTCCGCAGACGTGGTCGTTCGCTGCGTCGATATCGGACTTGGTAAAGCCCAAATGGCGCAGCAGGTCGAAGGTTGGGTCGTTCAGCTTGGTCGCCGGAATGCCCAACACGCCGGTGCAGAAATCCTCGCCTAGTGTCCACTGGTTGAAGACGAACCGGATGTCGAAGGCGCTTTCCAGCGCGGCATCCACCTTGGCCAGCTCATTCGGGCCGAAGCCGTGGCCGGTCAGCGAGGTGTGATTGATCCCCGGCGCGTTGCCGATGGTGCCGTGGCCAACCGCATAGCCCACAATCTCTTCGATCTGAGACGAGGAATAGCCCAGCTTCTCTAGCGCCGACGGCACCGAGCGGTTGATGATCTTGAAGTAACCGCCACCCGCGAGCTTCTTGAACTTTACCAGAGCAAAATCCGGCTCGATCCCTGTGGTGTCACAATCCATTACCAGACCGATGGTGCCGGTGGGCGCGATCACGGTGGCCTGCGCATTGCGATAGCCGTTTTGTTCACCAAGGCTCAGCGCCTCGTCCCAAGCCGACATGGCCAAATCGACCAGACGCTTGTCCGGGCAATTTCCGTGATCCAGAGGCACCGGCTTCACAGCCAGTTTCTCATATCCATTAGCCACGCCCTGCGCAGCACGGCGGTGGTTGCGGATTACGCGCAGCATGTGGTCCGCGTTGCGCTCATAACCTTTGAACGGCCCCAACTCTCCGGCGATCTCGGCAGAGGTCGCATAAGCCACACCGGTCATTATTGCAGTCAGCGCGCCACAGATCGACCGACCCTCGTCCGAGTCGTAGCTGTAGCCCATGTTCATCAGCAGCCCGCCGATATTGGCGTAACCCAGACCCAAGGTGCGGAAATCATAGGAGAGTTTGGCGATTTCCTTCGATGGGAACTGCGCCATGGTCACCGAGATTTCCAACGTCAGGGTCCACAGGCGCGCCGCATGCATGTAATCAGCCGCTTGGAACTCGCCATCCTTCAGGAATGTCAGCAGGTTCATCGACGCGAGGTTACAGGCCGTATCGTCCAGGAACATGTATTCCGAACACGGGTTTGAGCCGCGAATCTCACCATCTTCGGGACATGTGTGCCACTCGTTGACCGTGTCATGGAACTGGATGCCCGGATCGGCGCAGGCCCAAGCGGCGTGACCGACTTTCTCCCACAGATCGCGTGCTTTTACGGTCTTGGCGACCTTGCCGTCGGTCCGGTTGATCAATTCCCAATCGGCGTCTTTCTCAACAGCGGTCAGGAACGCATTAGTCACGCGGATCGAGTTGTTCGAGTTCTGACCCGAGACCGAGCTATAGGCCTCCGAATCCCAGTCCGTGTCGTAGGTGGGGAACTCGATGCTGTCGTGACCCTGCCGCGCATAATCCAGCACGCGCTTGATGTAAGTCTCGGGGATCGCGACCTTTTTGGCCGCACGAACCGCATTCTTCAAACTATCATTCTTGTTGGGATCATACGCATCGTCCTGCGCACCGTCCCAGCTGCGGATGGCCTCGAAAATGCCGTTCAGCATCTTCTCGTGCATCTTCGATCCGGCAACGATCGAGGCCACCTTCTGCTCTTCGATCACCTTCCATTCGATGAATTGCTCGATGTCCGGGTGATCCGCATCGACGATCACCATCTTTGCTGCTCGACGGGTTGTCCCGCCTGATTTGATCGCGCCAGCGGCGCGGTCGCCGATCTTGAGAAAGCCCATTAGGCCCGAGGACTTGCCGCCACCCGACAACGCTTCGCCTTCTGCACGCAGATGGCTGAAATTGGTGCCGGTTCCCGAGCCATATTTGAACAGGCGCGCCTCTCGCACCCACAGATCCATAATGCCGCCTTCGTTCACCAGATCATCATCGACGGACTGGATGAAGCACGCATGCGGCTGCGGGTGCTCGTAAGCGGATTTCGATTTGGTCAGTTTGCCGGTTTTGTAGTCGACATAGTGATGCCCCTGCGCCGGGCCGTCGATCCCGTAAGCCCAGTGAAGACCGGTGTTGAACCACTGAGGCGAGTTCGGCGCGGCACGCTGGGTCGCCAGCATGTAACGCATCTCGTCAAAGTAAGCGCGCGCGTCTTCCTCGGTTGAGAAATAGCCGCCCTTCCAGCCCCAATAGGCCCAAGCGCCCGCCAAACGGTCAAACACCTGTTTCGAAGATGTCTCACCTTCGAACTCGGCATCGTCAGTCGTGACCGAGCGCCACAGGAATTCAGGAACGCCCTTTTCTTTGACCTTCTTCAGCTTGCTGGGAACGCCCGCCTTACGGAAGTATTTCTGTGCGATGACATCACTGGCCACCTGGCTCCAGCTTGAGGGGACCTGGATATTGTCCAGACGAAAAACAATTGTGCCGTCAGGGTTTCGAATCTCGGACGTTGCCGAGACGAAATCGAGGTCCGCATACGCATCCTGCCCTGATTTGGTAAATTTTCTTTCAATCTTCATGTCCGCCGCCTTTTAATGTCCGTCTACCCTCGCTGCGGCTTGGGAAATGCAAAGCCACCAGCAATGCCGAATTTGACAGACGCAAAGGACCAACCGCTGCCCGTATGAGCGCGATACCGCCGCTGCGGTTGCACAAATGTACTCGTGTGCGTTCCGTCCCTGCCCTGCGCCCTCTCCGGCTTTCATACCAGATGTAGTGGCGTCATATTCGGCCCATACAATCTGGCGTATCTTTGCATATCAGGTCAACGACCTTTTTAAGTCATTTTTGAAATCTTTTGTGTTGACCTGTTTGTCGGGTGCACGGAGATCTGATTCCTCCACAGAGTGATCCACGGCGAGACGACGCCGATCGCAAAACCGGCCAGATGAAATTGCCTTTTTTACCAGCATGGTTATCCGGGTTTGATCATCCAGACCTGTGCTGGCTAAGCTGGCAGGGAATCATGTTGTGGCCTTTCGGCCATATCCTTGCGTCAACCCATTGAACAAAGAGCAGGCAAAACGATGAAGTTGCTTCACCTCGCCCCGATAGGCGCCCTAATCGCGGCCTGCACAGCGCAAGAATTGCCAACGGCGTCGCGTAGCGCTCAATTCAGCGCCTACCCCGACAGGTTGTTCGAAACCTTTCAGACCAGTTGCGAAGGCCCCGGTGAGACGTTCCTGAAGATCGACGCCAATTCTTATGAGTGCCGCGAGTTTCTACCACCGGACACCACAGCCTTTTTGATTCTCAGCTATGATGGCTCGCCTGAGGATCTGCCGCAGAGCATCATGCGCATGACCTCAACCAAGACCTCTGGCGGGTACCGCGTGGATGCGCGGCTGTTCTTTCAAGTGCCGCAGAAAAGCGGCGCAACTGTCGAAGTTCCTGTTGAAAGCAAAACGCTGGATAAAGCGCTGAGCGCGCTCTACCAAGCGATGGGTGGTTCACCAACATAAGTGAAGAAGTGGTCGGGGCGGCAGGATTCGAACCTACGACCCCCTGTACCCTAAACAAGCGGGAAAAAAAATAATGATTTTATTTCAAATTTTTACCTAGTTTCTTGTCAATTTTGACTCACTTCTTGCTGAAATTTTTGAATTACTCGGCGGACACTTGAGATCCCTCGATCATCAAAGGACTGACAAAACCACAAGAATACCGGTTGTCTTTTTAAACTTGAAGCCGAGCACGTGCCTTTGCCACGGCAGTCCGCAGTTGCGTCCGGCTGTTCTGCTTTTCTTTTTTCAAATCACTTAACCAATCAATGCATCGATTGGGGTTGAATTAGTACGATTTCGCATTATTTTGTTCGATATCGCACTATTGGAGACTCAAGATGCCAAATCGAAGACGTTTTCTTAAGATTCTAGGCGGAGGCACAATTCTGGCGGCAACGGGCGCGGTTGGGTTCCTCGCTACACGCACGCCGCATGACGCGCTGGCTCCGTGGACGCCAAAACCGTATGAAGACCCACGCAAAGCTGCTTTGTCCTACGCAATTCTCGCCCCCAATCCACACAACTTGCAACCTTGGCTGGTCGAGTTGGTTGGGCAAGACACAGTGCGCATCCACCGTGATCCTGATCGCGAACTTCCGGAAACCGATCCTTACCACCGCCAGCTCTTTATTGGCCTCGGCGCATTTGTTGAGACGATGGTTCTGGCGGCAGGTGCACAGGGATTTGATACCGAGGTCGAACTTCTGCCAAATGGAGATGACGGACCTATCGCAGAAGCAGTGTTTGTTCATGGCGGAGCGCCCGATCCACTCTCAGATCAAATCCTCAAACGGCATTCCAACAAAGAACCGTACACTGAACAGCGCCTTTCTGCCGATCAAGTGTCTAAGCTTGGCAACTATGCAACTTTGATTGCCGATGAAGATTTGGTGGCGCGTATTCGAGACCTCACGAAACGCGCTTTCGAAATCGAAATGCGAACACCGCAGACCCTGAAAGAATCCGTAGACCTCATGCGGATCGGGAAAGCAGAAATCAACGCCAATCCGGACGGGATTGAATTGCGCGATCCCATGCTGGAAACGCTGCGACTTACCGGCCTATTGGACAATGAAACCCTTATGAATGTTGATCACCCAGGCACTCAGTCTCACATGCGAGGCTACTTCGCTATGCTAGACGCGACGCCGCAATACGCAGTCCTCACGACAGCTACAAATACGCGAAGCGATCAACTCGAAGCCGGACGTCAATTGATGCGTTTCTACCTGAAGACAACTGAAATGGGTCTGGGTGTGCATCCCGTCAGTCAGGCCCTTCAGGAATATCCCGAGATGGCCGATGAATACGCTCTTGCGCATGAGCTTCTTGCGTCACCGGGCCACACGGTGCAAATGTTGCTGCGTTTGGGGTATGGACCTGAACCAATTGCCACACCCCGCTGGCCTCTGGAGACACGAATTCTGAATGAAGCCTGAAGATGAGACCAACGAAGTCTACCGGTTCTTCACCGAGGTCGGGATCATCAACCAGCTGATCTCGACCAAGCTTGAGGCGTTCTTACCTGGCAGAATGACCGCAACCCAATTTGGCATATTGGGTCACCTGGTCCGGCGCCCCGAGGGGGAAACGCCACTACAGCTATCGAACGCTTTTCAAGTGCCCAAGACGTCGATGACGCATATGCTCTCCAGTCTTGAAAACCATGCTCTGATTACCCTTGAAACCAACCCTAATGACAAGCGTTCGAAAATAGCCCGTTCCACGCCACAAGGCGCGGAGTTTTTGAAAGCTTGTACCGAGCGGATGTCGGAATCCCTGGCTCCAGCTTTGTCCGAGCTCGGGTCAGATCCATTTCACAATTCGCTGCCGAATCTGACGCTCATACGCGAAGCTTTGGATAGCGAACGGGACTAGACAAAAACTAGTATTGGCCAGAATACGAAGCCAAATTTTCAAAACATCATGCAATCTCCGCCCGGCGGAAGCGGCGGAGATCCTTCAGGCAAGGTGGGCGTGTAGTCAAATGTCACAATCTTCGCGCCGCCGTCGAATGCTACAAACAGTTGGTTAGATCCCGGCCTAATGGCGATGCCTTCCGGGTCAGTTCCGAATTCCAACAGGCTTTGCTGGGCGAGCAGTTGGCCATCTGCCGTGAACTCATACAAGCTGTTTGACCCTTCCCAGTCATCAACAATCAACATGTGGCCGGTGCGTGGGTCAATGGCGATACCCTGTGCCTCACTTAAGGGGGGAGACAGCTTCATGGTATCCAACCTCGCCGTCAAAGCACCCTCTGAAGTGAACCAAGACAACCGTTCGGGGTCATCCTCTACGGTCACGATCTGCCCCTCCGCATTGATCGCGATCCCCTCGGTGTCTGCGAATCCGCCGTCCAGTTTGAAAGGCGCTCCGAGTGGCTCTCCATCTTTGGTGACACGTTGAAGGCTGCCGAGACCGTCGCCCAACAACAAGTGATCCCCTTCGATAGCAATTGCTTTGATACGGAAGAGATCGCTGGATATGCGGCGCAACTCATCACCTTGCAATGTAACGAGAATAGCCTCGGGCCCCTCGTTCGCAATCCACAACCCACAAAACGTCGGATCGTAGTCAAGACTTGCGGGTTGATTGAGTTCATAACGCCCTGTTTCGCGAAGCTGCAATGCCGTGGCCGGGGTCGACACAGCAAAAAACAACAAGGCGGTGGTCCTCACAAACACTCAGGATGCTCCAAAAATCTGCATCAAAATTGTGGGTCGGAATCGCAACAGGTCAATGCAAAAAGCGCCTAAACTTCTTAAGCCAAAGAGCATCACTTTACCTGATCAGAAAGGCTTAGAAAGCCGGCAAATGAGAGCGCTGTTAGTGCACCTTTCACTCCAGAAGGTCGGAGTTCGAGGGAAGTCAACCGGTGATTACAAGTCGTACTTCATATAGACTAAATAGGGTTCGAACTCGGGGGGATTCGCGTTTTCAGTATAGCGCGGAGTGTATTGAAAGCCGTGTTTCTCGTACGTTGAGAGCATCGAGCGATTGCCTCTTGCTGTATCCACGTAAATCGTTCGACACCCCATGGCCTTTGCTTCCGCTAATCGCATCTCGAACAAACGTCTCCCAAGTCCCTGTCCCTGTACTTCGGGCCTGACAAACATGCGTTTCATCTCGACGGCGTCCTGCCTAATCCGGCGCATTGCACCGCATCCCAGCAGATGCCCATCTTGGTCACGAGCCAACGCCAGACGCCCATCTGGTGGCAACATTTCATCAAGATTGTCGATAGAACTGCGCACAATATCTTCGGGTGCCAGGACTGGTCCACCGGCAGCTTCAAACGAGTTTAGGACGACGCGGTAATATTCGAACAACAACTCCTCGAATGCCGTCACGTCAGACACTTCGGAGACAAAAGAAACATCCGAGATCATAGTAGATAGCCCCAACCGCTGCCCAAAAACTGTCGCACCTTGGTTTCAAAAAGGCAAATTTGACCATGCTAAGCGGAATCAGAACCAATGCCCGCTAAGGGACTCGATCCGTTATTTCGCTCAATTTTGGCAGAGGTCTAATTTGCGGAAAACAGCTGTCATCCGAACAAGAAACCTTTGAACGTGGATTCAACCGACACTCGACTTAGTGCCCTGTTCGACCAGTCCAAGTTGTCGCGCAATGTTGGCGCTGTCATAGTCGTCATTTCCCTCAACCACCTCCCCGTGCTTAACACGCATCACCGAGCGATAGCGGACTTCGGCCGGCCTTCCAGTTGGTGTGAAATCTCCAAGGCTTGAGCGCAGCGCACCAGTGGGCGTGCCCGTGTTTTGGAACTCAACAGTAGCCCATTCGCTGCATTGGCTGACCACGACACTCTCAATCTTGCACAGCCCATCAGGAAAAGCCTCGCGCCCGCGATGGTAGTCTGCTTTGTATGCTTCCTTTCCGGGAAGCTTCTCGCCACGCGAGATGTCTTCAAAATCGCAATCCTCAGCAATTATAGCTGCACCTAGGTCGGGGTCACGCATATCCGAGTACTCGTGAAACTGCCGAACTGTTTTCTCCGTGGGGTGCATTGCTTTGATACCTCTTATTTAAATGTGAGCATTGTGTACACGCACTTACACCGACAAATCGAAGACCACTCATGGGAAGTTAATGGCTAAAAAACTTCTATGTATTTATGGGCCCACTTCCGCATCTAGGGATATGGCGACCTCGATCAGCATATGCCAAAAACATAACTATTTCTTCGGGACGCGGCCCATCCGGCACACAAAGCGTCATTGTGTCGAAATGATCGAAGGACAAGGGGTCGCCCTTATGACCAAGAAGCAAATCGATTGAAGTTCCAGCCGCTCCAATTTTCACGTTGGATGGAATGACAGCGTCGCCCCCATTAGCGGCGGCTCGCATCGGAGTGCCGAGTATGGGATGTATGACTGCGCCACCGTGCTCCATATCTCCGGAAACCCCAACAATCGCGGCCTTCCCATGAGATACTGGCGCTCCTTTAAGCTGCGAGACGGCTTGTTCAGCGAGTTGTTGCCCAAGTTCAGCCCCGATCTCAAAAAGCGGCGTGAGGTCAGCTTCGAAACGGCCAGCCATCGGGTTTCGAAAAACAGCGGCAGTCGCAACGTGGCACACCTCCTCACATGGCTCACCGAATGCATCAAACTTTATGTGCTCCCGCACTATGATAATTTTGCGTGCCTCGACCATGAATTCCCCCATTTCCTCGTTGAGGCATAATGATATCAAATCCGCCGTGCGTCGACTTCGAAGGTTGCCCTTCATAAATCGATTGATGGGTTCCCAGAGTCTGCTTCCGGAGTAATTGCGGTCGTTCGCTCAATCGCAAAGGATGTCTATTCTGTGGACCAAGCGCTTCAAATGGGCATTGCAAGCTGAACGATTTTGTTGAGCCCCGATCTCATGATCGACATTCATAATACTCTATTTTCTTGCCACTTTTGCTCGTCGTCCACGACCTTTTCGACTACGCGGTCCCGGAAAGCATAGCATTCCGAGCAGCGACGCAAATGGTATCCTCCAGTAGGGCATGGTCTTTCTCCAAAACAAAGTTCGACAAATCACAAGCTGCCCGAGCCTGAGGCTGCAACCCACAGACCACAATCGTAAAGACCTGTAAGAAACCCGTAAGAATCTTGGGAAGAGCGTGGATTTTTGGCATGCTAGCATCGTTGAACCCAGCAGCTACCAAGACTAAAATAAAAAATTGGACGTCTCTTTTTGCTCAGAAACTACGCTACCATCGAATAGACAGCGTTGGCCATGGCCGCGTGACTCAAGAAGAATTAGCGGTGAAGCTCAACGTAAGTGTTGACGCCATTGGCAAATATGAGCTCTCGCTGTCGTATATCCATGGTGACCTTGAGTACCAGCTGCAAGAAAAGCTCGGTTGGAGCTTGGAGGATGTGGTCGCTTGCCGAGAGGATTGGGAGGTCGGGCGAGCGCAACACTCAGGTCTACCTATCGTTTATTAAACAATCTGGAAGTGATCAACGAATTCGGTGACTCCTCATCGGCGGTAACACAAGCCGTTGCATGCATGGAGGTGAACGACGAAGATGGCTTACCCGGTGGCTTTTCGACCGCTGACTAGGTGAGGCATGATAAACAAGAATCGCGCCTTTTGTCAGGGCCCTATGTAATACTTGGGTCGAAAATCGTTGGACACATTGGATTGATTTTTCCAAAGTCTGATCCCGAAACGAGTTTCTATGACCTTCTGTTTGATGCAGCGGAGCTTACGCCGGCTCCTCTAAAACGCCTTTTACTACCGGGTGACTACTTTGCATATTGCCCAGCGATTTATGTCGCGCGTGGTCATGAGGGTGCAACTCGCTTGCTCCTTTCAGAATTTGTTTTAGAGTTGGAAGAGTTTCTGGAGAGGGAGATCTTTGTTCGTGAGATTGGGGCAATCTCAGTGAACGATCTTGGAACTCAATTGTGCGAAGACCTTGGCCTCAACTTTGTGGGAGCTCATCAGCGGTACGCCGGTTTCGGGGTCTGGACTTTAGATTGCGCGGATATCGCCGCTTTGGGCTCGGAGGCGCCTTTCGCGGCCGTTCAAATAAGTGACTGGAGGCAGACCAAACCAGACATTCAATCCTAGATTTTGTAGTTCTGGCTTTGCGGACCAAGCCGACGTTCAACGAAATCTAGCGAGATAGCCGATATGCCCTGAGATATGTCATCATGACACGAGACCTAGCTGCTGAGCGATAGAAGCAGCGTCCAAATAATCTCTGCCTTCTTTAACTTTGCCATCCTTTACCCGCATCACACTGCAATAGCGTATCTCTTGCCATCTACCAGTCGGCTCGAACACTCCAAGGGAAGATTCAAGAGGGCCAGTATGGGTTCCGCGATTGATAAACTCGACTACAACTCTGTCGCCATCGACTACTACATTTGTGACCTTGACCTCTCCATCGGGGAACCCGCGTCGCCAGCGTTCATAGTCCACTCGATAGCCCTCAGGCCCAATCTGGCTATCGCCTCGTGGGACCTCTTCGAACTGGCAGTCGTTCGCAATAACAGTAACACCGCGTTCGGGATCACGCATATCCCAAGATTCGTGGAATTGCCGAACGATCTTTTCTGTCGGATGCATTTCCAAGTTCCTTTGCGTGTGTGTATGAGAAGAGTATCAATCGGAGTCGGCCTGTCCACTACAAGATCCAAAATGGGTCCGAAGCGGTCGCTTAAGGTTCCCCGGCACGGTCAAGTAGGTTGAATGTTTTTTCGCGGAGAAAGCCTCCATGGGGAGAAAAATGTCAGAATACTCGATTTTTTTTGGGAGTAGCTCCAAAACAGATTTAATACCGATATTTACCATCTGCTCGTCAGCCTACAGCAAGCAATGAGACTTTGTTTATCAGCACTGATACCCGGCGCATCTCCTTTTGAAGTTGCTCATTGCGCCGATTGTCTTGAAAGCGTTCAACGGAAACGAAAACTTCTGCGTCGAAATCTGAATCTACAGTGACCAGACGTCGAACAGCGCGATGCAAGCGTGTTGGATCATCCAAGTGTAAAGCAGCTGCGGCCCTGTATGCCGCAGCCCGGCGTGTAATACGAGGAAACGCTGTAGCTGCCTGAAAGCAAGCTTCCCAATTACCCAGCACATAATGCGCGATTACACCAACTTCGCGGCAATACTCCGGAAGAAACGGAACAAGTGCCTCCGCACGTCGCTGAAATTCAAGCCCTGTTTCGCCATCCCCAATATAGTTATGGACATTTCCCGCATGCGCAACGATGTAAGCGTGGTTTGGAGTTATTTCGAGCGCGCGCGTGTAGTGATAAAGCGCGTTGTCGAAGTCTTCTTTGTAAAGGGACAACGATCCCATGATCCGATGCACCTCAGCATCGTTGCCGTCCAATTCCAAAGCGCGACGCCCCATCTCCCAATACAAATCGTCGTCTTTTACTCCAAGCCATTCGTCCCGCGTCGCAACGGCACAAGCCAACCACGCTTGCGCCCTTCCCAGTTTCGGGTCTTTTTCCAAGGCTTTTTTCAGCCATTTAATAGCTTTTTCAGAATTCTCACGGGTAACTCCACCGATGCGGTGATAGTGAAGTCCTCGCTTCAGGCAATCGTAGGCGATCATGTCACTTGTGGGTTTTGTTTTGGCGGATTTTTCGGCATCCAATTCAACGCGGCCCGCGACGGCCGCGGATATTTTGGCGACCATATCATCCTGCACACCAAACAGGTCTTCTAAGTTGCAATCGTAGTTCTCTGACCAGACCTGCGCACCGTTTACACCATCGTACAGACGTGCTGAAATCCTCACGCGCCCACCGAAGACACGCACTCCACCTTCGACAGCGTAACGAACACCTGTTTCGCTACAGACTATTTCCGGAGAAGCTTCACGCTCTTCCAGCGAAAAGCTGGTATTGCGCGAAATTACGAACAACTCTTTGAAACGAGAAAGTTCAGTGATTAAATCCTCAGTCAACCCCTCTGCAAAATACCTCTGTTCTTGATCCATACTGCGATTTTGGAATGGCAGAACGATCACCCCGTTTTCGCGTTGCATAGGTTCAGCATCCGGGGTTTGGGGCACACCTTGTGTCCGCATGAAGCTGTGCAGACCCAAATCGCCCTCAATTGAGTAAAGCTCAACAACCTCCTCGATATTCTTCAGTTTTCGAGGTCCAAGCGATTTGAACCTTACCTGCGCGCCGCGTTTTGCCTGCTCGAACACGGCCTGTGAAACCCAAACCCCTCCTGGTTCGGCCTCCGCTTCAATCCTCGCAGCAATATTCACGCCGTCTCCTAGTAAATCCTCCCCATCAACAATCACGTCGGCGAGATGGATACCAATACGCAGTTGAAGACCGATTTCTTGAGCGTTGTGAGGGGCGGAGAGTTCGCGCTGCAACTCAAAGGCACCGCGCACAGCTGAAACGGGACTGTTGAACTCTGCTATCGCACCATCGCCAAACCAGCTTATTACCCTAGCGCCATGGTGATCCGCTAGCTCTTTTACGATTTTTCGCAGCCGTTTTAAGCGGGAAATTGTATCCGCCTCAGAACGTTGCATCAGAGCTGAGTATCCTACAACATCCGTTGCAAGCACAGTGGCAAGACGTCGTTCCATTCTACTCTCCCGGTTCGTCACCTAAGCACTATAACAGTTTACAAATGTCTTTTCGAACGCGCAAAAGAGGAAAGTACCTGAAAGCCTGTCGCAGAGCGTGAGGAGAGCACGTTTTAGTACGTACTGAGACAAAGAATTGAAGCTTTGCTTTGGGCTCGTTGCCGCCTTTCATTACTTCTGCATCAATAACCGGTCGAAGCCTCAAGGGGGCATTCAATGAACTACTACACTTCGCTGTCAGACACAGCTTCGCGGCCGATGCCTTAAAAAGACTTAACAATCGCTTTGTTGAAAATGCGTGTTCGGCTAGCGCGTCTGGCCTAGATGCAATTTTGCGTTTAGCGTGGTGCCCACTGTGGGAGTTCAGTCGTTGGAAAGACGTCTAGCAGCGATACTTGCCGCCGATGTGGTTGGCTATAGTCGTCTTATTCAAAATGACGAGGCCGGCACACTTGCAAGGGTCAAAGCCCATCGCGAGCAATTTTTTGAACCAATTGTCGCTTCACGACATGGGCGCATCGTCAAATTGATGGGCGACGGCTTGCTTCTTGAGTTCGCAAGTGCAGTTGAGGCCATTCTGTGTGCGTTGGACATGCAGCACTATGTAGGCGTCGTCAATGCGGACCTGCCGCAAGATTCGCAGGTGCGATACCGAATCGGTCTCAATGTTGGCGACATTGTCGTCGATCAGGATGACATTTACGGCGATGGTGTAAATGTCGCCGCACGCATTGAAAGCCTGGCTGTCCCGGATGGCATCTACATGTCGGCTAGCGTTTTCGAACAGGTCCATACCAAACTCGATCTCACCATAGAAGATTTAGGGATGCGAGAGGTCAAGAATATCTCCGAACCCGTTCACATCTACTGCCTTGCAATGGATAAAAAGGCGAAAGCCATCGTTTCTCCTATCGTGCCACTTACGAACAAGCCTTGGAAAAATCGCCTAACCACGGTTAGTTGCACCGCAATTGTACTGGCGTTAGTAGTCGCGGCATGGCTTCAACCTTGGTCCGTGGTGCAATCCCCGGACACGGATGAACAAGCCGCAGCCCTGTCTGGCAAACCCTCCATCGCGGTCATGGCGTTCGACAATCTCAACAACGACCCAAGCCAAGATTACCTCAGCGACGGACTGAGTGAGAACATCTTGACCGCCTTGTCCCGTTTTTCAGACTTCTTCGTAGTCGCCCGAAATTCGACATTTTCATATAAGGACACTCCGGCAGATATACAGAAAGTGTCAGAAGAATTGGGTGTTCGCTATATTGTTGAGGGGAGCGTTCAAATTGCCGGTGAGCGTTTGCGCGTGACGTCCCAACTCATTGATGCGACGACGGGCCAGAATATCTGGGCAGACAGCTATGACCGAGACCTACAGGACATATTTTCAGTACAGGATGAGATAACGCGAACCATAGCTTCGCTTCTCTCCACGAATATCGATTTGGCAGAGTACAGCCGTCTTAAGCATCAGCCTACTGATAGTCTTGGCGCTTACGAATTGCGCAAACGCGCGCAGGAGGAGTGGTTTACCTTCACAAAAGAAGGAAACATAAGGGCGGAAGAGCTTAGCGCAAAAGCCATTGCTCTCGATCCGAACTATGCCGGGGCGTATGTCGAAAACGCTTGGGCACATATTAACGGGTATCGTTGGGGGTGGACGAACTCTTTAACGCGCGAGGAATCACTGGAGCGCGCGTTTGAGATGGCGCGGAAAGCCATTGAACTGGAACCCTTCAATTTCAAAGGTCATTGGGTCTTAGCCAATGCAACCACTCAAAGCGGTAACCTTGAGCGGGCTGCTTCGCTTTACGACAAAGCAATTGCTCTGAATCCAAATTCGGCATCCGTTCTGGCAGATTCCATCGACCCTCTCGTCTATGGCGGCAAGGCGCCTGAAGCCGTTGAGCGCATGAAACTGGCGATCCGGCTGAACCCACATCACCAAGACTGGTATCTTTGGAATCTGGGTTGGGCTCAGTACTTCACCGAGGAGTATGAAGATGCAAAGGCTTCCGTTGAACAAATGAACGAAATACCCGACGGCTTGAAACGCACCTACGCGCCAATTCTTTTACGCCTTGGTCTTCCCAGTGATGCGCAGACTATTATCGATGAGTTTCTAGCGGCCAATCCCGAATTCACTATCCAAGAGGCGATGAATGCGCCATTCGAGAGTGAGGCGTATCTCAATCGGTGGGTAGAGGATCTGCAAAAATTGGGTGTGCCTGATACCAAAGAATGAACGATTTTTCGAGTTTGCTTTGCGGATGTCGCTACCAGACTCAGACACCCACAACTATCGCGACAAACTTTAATCCTGCGATTTGCGGCTGTGGCTTTGTAGTGTTTTCAGCCCGAAGCGGAACTTCGACGCTGAGCTTTGTAAGTTCAATTGCGCGGGAGGCGAGTAATTATTGATGCGAAAGGCTTGAACCTATCGAGCGCTTCGCCACGGCGACAATACAAGAAAGAAATTGACGGCCAATAGCAAAGCGGCTGAACTAGCTCTCTGACAGGAAGCAGGTGTAACCGCAAACTTTCGTGCAAAATAGGGCTAGCCCAAGGTTTTGCCGGTAATGAAGGTGTACGAGCTTTTGACCAAATCGATGACGACATACAGCTCTTCTGGTGTGGTGGGTGTGTATATCATGACAAAGCCGCTCCACCCAGGACGTTGCTTGGCCCAAGGGTGTGCAACGGCCCAACCAGCTTCAATTGCCCGTCGCGCCATTGCGGGGTGCAGCGAAGCGTGCAAGCCGCCATCAGGATGCATGTGCGCAAACTCAAACCCACCGACGATAGAGTTCGGTTCGGACAACAACATATCGGGATCAAGCTGAAAGCCAATCGCGCCAGGTAATGATATGCGTGTGGGGCCAAGTGTGACCCCCGGGAATTGCGCAACTCGCTCCAGCAATAGCTGGGCCAAATCGGCATTAATTTCGACACCAATCTGAGTGTGCGGCACGCCGCTTGTCGTTTCGGGACGGGGCGAGATGCGCTCCGGCAAGGAGCGCTCTTGCGCAGACGCCATCGAGCACATCAATGTCACTACCTTCACAGAAACCGCCAATGTTCTCAGGTGTACATTCATCGTGTTGACCATCCGCCAAAATCAAAGATTGAGTGCTCAGCGCCGTATCGGTGCCCCTGCACGCATCATTCAGCTTTTAACGCTTCGATATTGATCAAGAGCTCTATCTCGTCGCTCACCGCAGGTACAAAGGCCCCAAGTCCGAATTCAGACCGCACGATAGTCGCCGTGGCAGCCAGCCCCAAGGTCGGCGTGCCCTCTTTTGGGCCAAACGGGTATGGCGCTGACTTGTTAAGCGTTGTTTCCAGAACAACAGGCTTGGTGACGCCATTCATGGTCAAGTCGCCAGAAATATCCGCGGTATTGTCCCCGGTGACTTCGATGCTGGTGGAGGCGAATGTGACCACATCACCATCGCTCGCGTCAAAAAAGTCATCTGACATGAAGTGTTGCAGACGGGCATCCCAGCCCGTGATCATAGATTTTACAGACATAGACACTGTGACAGATGACGCAGACGGATCATCTTCGTTGAACTCTATCTCGCCGCTAAAACCTGAGAACATTCCAAAAGTTTCTGAGAAGCCGATGTGGTCGTAGCTGAACAGTACTTGGCTGTGCCCGGGGTCCAGCTCGTACGTATCACTCTCGGACAATGCGGTTGTCGCGCCCATCGATAAGAGTACCGCCAGCGGGGTTGCTGCCACTTTGACCATTGATACACTCCCATTTTGACAAGACTTGTTTGCGGAATTGAGTATTGAGCTTTAGTTTTTAGCTGATCATATTAATAGAACAAATTGTTCTATAGCGCAACAAAGTGTTCTATAGGAGGGGCGATTGAAAGAAGATCCCAGGCTGATCGCCACACGACAGGCCGCACTTGATGCGGCGCAAAGGATACTGATGGATGAGGGCGTGCTGCACGTAACTCATGGCGCGGTTTCAAAGGCAACGGGCATTTCGCGCAGCACACTATACAGGCACTGGCCAGATGCACGTAGTCTGCGTGATGCAGCGTTCAGGCGCATCGCAACACCCCCGAACATACCTCCCAAAACCGATGGCCCGTTGCAATCAGACCTGCGCTGGTTACTCAGTGTACTGATGGGAGCCTTGAATGACACACCATGGGGCCAAATCGCGCCTCAGGTGGTCGCTGCTGCGTCCACCGACGAAGAAGCGCGATTGGTCATAACCGAATTCATGAAAGACAGGTTCGCAAGTGTTGAAGCCGTGTTTTCAGCTGCAATTGACCGCGGTGAGATCACCGCCGACGTTCCGGTTGATCAACTCATAGAACTAGCAGTCGCTGCACCTTACTTCCGCAAGCTCATACGTCATGAGATACTGGACGAAGATTGGTTGGATCAACATGTTGATCTGCTGTGCAGTGTCGCGAAAACCAATTCGGGGCAGTGACCATCGCCTTACTTTGCAATCAAAGCGACCAGCAAAGGGCGCGAGACTTCGGCAGATCAGCAATTCAAGATCGATAGCAAGTCCAGCCAGTTCTTAATAGTGGCTGCTTCAAATGGTCCCGACAAAGGTTCGCGATGATCGTTCGTCGAGGATTGCAAAGTCTGCTATCTGCGCATCGTAGACCTATGCGAAAATCCCAAAAAGGCATGCATACAAATCGGTTTTCTTGGCTGCCGCTTGTTTTCCTCAAGGCTTTCCAGCCGACTGAAACCTTGCCCTGAACGTTTCAAAATAGTTTTGTCGAACTGTTTTTGTTTTGATAGACAGTATTGAAGCTCATATCGACGCTAAAATAGCAAACGGCAAAGCTTGCGCAAAGGGAATCACGGCGCTCCAGCAAAAACTGCCTCACTTTATGCCCACCAAAATGCGCTGTTCCCTCGGTTTTCAGCGAACGTCACCGCCTAAAGAAAACGTCGAAGCGGCTCCAATAGGCTTAATCCAACCCATTGCTAAAAAAAGAAAATTTAGAACTATTAAGGAGCTTGAGGTGGTCGGGGCGGCAGGATTCGAACCTACGACCCCCTGTACCCAAAACAGGTGCGCTACCAGACTGCGCCACGCCCCGGACCGTGCGCCGTTCCTAACGATGCTGATCGGATTTGAAAAGCCCTAACAGGGCCAAATCGCACTCGCTTGTGAAAAAATTTCGTGCCGCATTTGGGTGCCGGGCTGAATGCCATAACGCGCGGACAATCCGGCGTTGATTTCAAGCACGGCAAAGATGTCGCCGCCGCCTTCAATTGGGGTCAGATCACCGGGAATCGCACCTTCATGCACGCGAGTCACGACGCCCGACTGGTCCACGAAAATCATATCCAGAGGAATCAGCGTGTTCTTCATCCAGAACGCGACCTGTTGCGGTGGATCGTAGACGAACAACATGCCCGACCGGTTCGGCAAGTGCTCGCGAAACATAAGCCCGCGCGATTTCTCTGGGCCAGTCACGGCCAATTCGACATCAAATCGGACATGAGTTTGATCGTTGCGCAACTCTACCCGGTCAGAGCGACATTCGGCGGCCACGCCTTCTGCCAGAAATGTCACACATACTGCCAGAGAAGCCCAAAACCGCATCATGGTGTTAGTGATCCAGCGCTGCTTCCCAAGCCAAGACCTGAGCCGCCATGCGGCCCCGTTTGCCATCAATCACCCGCATGGCAAGCGCTTCGCCCGGCTGCAGATCAGCAAGGCCGGAACGGCGGAGAACTTCGATATGCAAAAACACATCCTCGTCCCGACCGAATACATTGGCGAATCCGAATCCCTTGCCTTTGTCGAACCATTTTACCCGCGCAGCTTCCAAAGGCGCCGCCGCAATCGCCGCCGGATCCAGCTCGGCAAAGTCGGCCAACATCATCGAGTCGGCGCGCACCGGAGGATCGACAGCAACAACTTCGACCGCCTGAACACCGCGATCCGTACGATTGGTCATGATCTCGATGCCCGCCCCGTCGGCAACCGAGCTCTGCCCAAAATTCCGCAACACATTCACGTGCAACAGAATATCCGGGCCGCCTTCATCAGACACAACGAACCCGTATCCCTTTGCGGGATCGAACCATTTTACGTGTCCACGAACGCGGTACATGTTGTTCAGGTCTTCAGGCACGGTGTTCCCATCGAATGTTTTAGCAGTGCGTTAAGGTTTCGGTTTTTATGGCAATGCCAGGCAAATTCAAGCTGAAAAAAACCTTTGATTTCGGTCTGTTGCATTTCGCGATACGTGAACGTCATGGATTTAACCTCTGCACTTCCCAAGCGGAACCCGGATCAGCCCTCCGCCATCTGAACCGATCATGCAGGCGAAACGCGCCATCGGCCCAGAATTCAATTTCCGTCGGAACCAACCGGTATCCTCCCCAAAACGGAGGGCGCGGCGGATTGGCTCCCAGTTTGGCCGTCACCTTGGCAACCTCGGCCATCAGGGCCGCTCGGCTGCTCAGGGGTTGCGACTGCTTTGAAGCCCAGGCGCCCAGCCTACTTTTCAGCGACCGTGACGCATAATATTCGTCCGCTTTGGCCCCGCTTTCCCGACTGACTATACCACGAACACGGATCTGACGCCGCAAAGATTTCCAATGCATGACAAAAGCGGCTTTTCCAGCCTGATCCAACTCAGTCGCCTTGGCACTTTCGTAGTTGGTATAAAAAACAAAGGCCTCCGGCTCGATGTTTTTCAAAAGAACCATGCGCGCGTTCGGCATGCCGTCTTTGTCAACGGTCGCCAGCGCAATCGCGTTCGGGTCATTCGGTTCATTCTGTTCGGCCTCACCCAACCACCGCGCCGCTATTTCAAACGGATCGGAGCCAGCAAAAATGCCATCACGCTCGGTCATTTCCATCCCCTGGAAAGTATTTGTCGGAAGCCTAGGGCGATTACCCGCCGCGGGCAAGACCACACGGCCTTGAAGCAGGGCAGTCAATGGCATAAACCCGTCGCAACATAACGCGACGACAGGCGGAGAACCAATCATGTCAAATCAGTTGATGGCCGGAAAACGCGGCCTCATCATGGGACTGGCCAATGACAAATCAATCGCATGGGGAATCGCCCGCGCCTTGTCCAACGCCGGGGCCGAGTTGGCCTTTTCTTATCAGGGCGATGCTCTGAAAAAACGTGTCGACCCTCTGGCAGCGCAACTCGGTAGTGAAATCGTGCTGCCATGTGATGTCAGTGACGAGGCGTCGATCGACGCTCTGTTTACTTCACTGGAAGAGAAATGGGGCAAACTGGATTTCGTTGTCCACGCCATTGGTTTCTCGGACAAGAACGAGCTGCGCGGCCGCTATGTCGACACCAGCCGAGCAAACTTCAAACTAACTATGGATGTGTCCGTCTATTCCTTCACCGCCGTGATGCAGCGGGCCGAAAAGATGATGTCCGCGAACAGCAGCGCCATTACTCTGACGTATTACGGCGCCGAGCAGGTAATGCCCCATTATAATGTGATGGGTGTCGCTAAAGCCGCGCTCGAAGCGTCGGTCAAGTATCTCGCCGAAGATCTGGGCAAGGACGGTATCCGCGTTAACTCGATTTCCGCCGGCCCGATCAAAACACTGGCCGCCAGCGGCATCGGAGACTTCCGCTACATCATGAAGTGGAACGAATACAACTCCCCCCTGCGCCGCAACGTGACGATCGACGACGTGGGCAACTCGGCCCTGTATCTGCTGTCCGACCTCAGCAGCGGCGTCACCGGAGAGAATCTGCACGTGGATTCGGGGTATCACATCGTTGGCATGAAAGCCGTCGATGCCCCGGACGTTGAAAAGGGTTAAGACAACATGAGCGCCAAAGACCGCCTGCCCCACGAAAAAGGCTTCCACATCAGTTGGGATCAAATTCACCGCGACTCGCGCGCTCTGGCGTGGCGGCTGGATGGTCAAGGCCCGGATGATGGCGCATGGCGCGCCGTTGTTGCGATCACCCGCGGCGGCATGGCCCCTGCCATGATCGTCAGCCGCGAGTTGGACATCCGCACCGTCGACACAATCAGCGTCCGCTCGTATCACCATCAGGAACAAGGCGAAGCCGAAGTTTTGAAGGCACCAGATGCAAATCTGATGGGCGATGGTGAAGGCGTTCTGATCATCGACGATCTGGTCGATAGCGGCAAAACGCTGGAACTGGTGCGCGCGATGTACCCTAAGGCGCATTTCGCCACCGTCTATGCCAAGCCCAAAGGCCGCCCCATGGTGGACACGTTCATCACCGAAGTCAGCCAGGACACGTGGATCTTCTTCCCCTGGGATATGGCCCTGCAATATGTCGAGCCTTATCGCGGCACCGACTAACTTCTTCTGTTCAAAATACCTCGGAGCGCGAGGCAGAGCCTCGCAGAGATGCTGCCATGTCCCAAACACGCACCCGGTCCACCTTCCCCCCTCCAGTGATGGAGGCGCGGCGTTGGTTGGACGGAGTCGTGTTTCATGACGACCAGCCCCTGATCAACGTCAGTCAAGCCGCGCCGGTTGACCCTCCGCCGTTGTCCATGCGCCAGGCCATGGCAGAGTTCGCTGTAAACGAAGACAGCGCCCATCTCTACGGACCTGTACTCGGTAATAACGATCTGCGCACCGAATTGGCTGCACAAATCAGCGATCACTATGCCGGGCAGGTTTCAGCAGATCAGATCGCCATAACGTCGGGCTGCAACCAGGCATTCTCAGCTGTGATTTCATCGCTCACCGATGAAGGAGATGAGGTCATTCTCCCAACCCCATGGTATTTCAACCATAAAATGTGGTTGGACATGGCAGGCGTGCGGGCCGTTGACCTGCCCACGGGCGACGATCTGCTCCCCGACCCAGAGGTGGCGCGTGCTTTGATCACCGAAAAAACCCGCGCCATTTCTCTTGTGACCCCAAACAACCCGGGCGGCGTCGAATACCCCACCGAACTGGTCAGCGCCTTCTACGATCTCGCGCGCGAGGCAGGCATTCGCTTGCTGGTCGACGAAACCTACCGCGATTTTGATAGCCGCAGTGGCCCTCCGCATGACCTGTTCCAAAAGCCCGGCTGGGATGAGACTCTGGTGCATCTCTATTCCTTCTCCAAAGCCTACCGCCTGACCGGACATCGCGTCGGCGCGGTTGCAACCAGCGCAAGCCTGCTGGCCGAGGCCGAGAAATTTCTCGACACCGTCGCCATCTGTCCCGGTCAGATCGGCCAGTTTGCCGCCCTTTGGGGCATGCAGAACCTCTCGCAATGGCTTGCCGGAGAGCGGGACGAAATCCTCGACCGCCGTGCAGCGATTACTGAAGGCATGCCACAGCTCGAGGCCAAAGGGTGGCGCCTGCTGGGTCTTGGTGCCTATTTCGCCTATCTCGAACATCCTTTCGACCTCCCGTCGGACGAGTTGGCGCAAAGACTGGTGCCTGAGGCCGGTATCCTGCTGCTACCCGGCACCATGTTCATGCCTGATCATGACCCAGCTGGAAAGCGTCAGGTGCGTATCGCGTTCGCCAATCTCGACCGCGCCGGGATCGCGCAATTGTTCGACCGGTTGCAGGCTCTGTCCTTCTAAGCTTGCCCCCCGGCGGTGCCCGTCGTATTCAGGGCCGCAACCAACAGGGCAAGCAGTAAGAGGGCATCATGGCCGCAGGCAAAAACAGCATCTCGAAAACCTTTGTCTGGATTCTGATGGGCCTTCTGTTCGTAGGCCTCGCAGGGTTTGGCGCCACTAGCCTGACCGGCACCATCCGCACGGTTGCGCAGGTCGGGGATGAGAGCATCTCGGTCGACGCCTATGTCCGTGAGCTTCAACGCGAAATCCGCGCGGTTGAGGCGCAGACCGGCCAAGCCCTGCAGATGTCTCAGGCACGTGAGCTGGGTCTGGAACAGCTCGCCCTGTCCCGTCTGACCGCCTTAGCCGCTCTCGACAATGAGGTCGGTCAATTGGGCCTGTCCATCGGCGACGAGAACCTGCAGGACGAGATCGTCTCGATCCCGGCCTTTCAAGGCGTGAACGGCACGTTCGACCGCGAAGCTTATCGCTTTCAACTGGAACAGATCGGGATGACCGATACCGAGTTCGAATCGGACCTGCGCAAGGAATCCTCGCGCACCATCGTACAGGGCGCGATCATCGGCGGTGTTGAAATGCCCTCAACGCTGACCGACACTCTGACAAACTATATCGGCGCGCGCCGCAGCTTTACCGTGGCGACTTTGGGCACGGATGCGCTGGAAACGCCGGTGGGCGATCCGACCGATGCGCAAATCCAAACCTACTATGACGAGAACACCGACCAATTTACCCTGCCCCGCACCAAGCGTCTGACCTATGCGATCCTGTCGCCAGAAATGCTGCTGGATACGGTCGAGGTAGATGAGGACACGCTGCGCCGTCTCTATGAAGAGCGCGCCGATGAATACCAACAGCCCGAGCGCCGCTTGGTCGAACGCCTGAACTTCCCGGACGAAGACTCTGCGAACAACGCCAAAGCCCAGCTTGAGGTCGGCGGCACAACCTTCGAGCAACTTGTACGCGAGCGCGAGCTTGAGCTGAGCGACATTGATCTGGGCGATGTGACCCGCGACGATCTGGGAGAAGCCGCAGATGAGGTCTTTGCTGCTGAGCTGGACTCGGTCGTTGGCCCTCTGCCCTCCGTGTTCGGCCCGGCGCTGTTCCGCATCAACGGTTCGCTGTCCGCCAACAACGTCCCGTTCGAGGATGCTGAGCCCGCCCTGCGCGAAGAACTGGCCTCGGACCGTGCACGTCGTCTGATCGAAGCACAATCCGAAGACATAAATGACATGCTCGCAGGTGGCGCCACGCTGGAGGAGCTGGCACAGGAAACCGATATGGAGCTGGGCCAAATCGACTGGACCCGCGACAGTGTGGATGAAGTCGCCGCATATGACGGTTTCCGCAGCGCGGCTGAGGCCGTGCGAGACGGCGACTTCCCCGAGATCGACTTCCTCGAAGACGGCTCAATCTTCGCTCTGCGCCTGAACGAGGAACTGGCCCCGCGCCCAGAGCCTCTGGACAGCGCCCGTGACCGCGTCGCCGCCGCATGGGTTGCCGCTGAGACTGCCAAGGCACTGCAAGAGCAGGCCAATTCTGTTGTCACCACCCTGGCAACGGATGGCGATTTCACCGCCACCGGCCTGCCGTTCCGCGTGGAAAACGCACTGACGCGGACTGCGTTTCTGGATGACGTCCCCGCAAACTTCATGAACGAAGTCTTCGAGATGGAGCCGGGCGACTTACGCGTCATTGGTGGCGAAGGAACTGCCCTGATTGTCCGTCTGGATGAGGTTCTGCCCCCGGCAGAAAGCGATGAGCTGCGTCAACTGAGCGACGCTTTGACCGCGCAGATGAATCAGGCGCTGGCGCAGAACATCTTTGACGCCTATGTGCGCGACGCCCAAACCCGCGCGCGCCCGGTTGTCGACCAGCAGGCCCTGAACGCCGTGCAGGCGAGTTATTAAACGAGACCCAAATGGCCCTGACACCCGAATATGAAAGCTTCGCGCGCGCCTATGAAGCGGGCGAAAACCAGGTTGTATATACGCGCCTTGCGGCCGATCTCGACACACCTGTCTCGCTGATGCTGAAACTGACAGGGGCGCAGAAGGATGCCTTTGTGCTTGAATCGGTCACCGGTGGCGAAGTGCGCGGGCGCTACTCGATCATCGGTATGAAGCCCGATCTGATCTGGCGTTGCCGGGGCGAGGAGTCCGAGCTGAACCGCTCGGCCCGATTCGATGGCGAAGCCTTCACGCCGCAAGACGGCAATCCGATGGATAATCTGCGCGCGCTGCTGGCCGAAAGCCGCATCGACCTGCCCGATGATCTGCCTCAGGCGGCGGCTGGGCTGTTTGGCTATCTAGGCTATGACATGGTCCGTCTGGTCGAGCATCTGCCCGATGTGAACCCCGACCCGCTGGGCTTGCCGGACGCCATCATGCAGCGCCCCTCGGTCATTGCGGTGCTGGACGGCGTGAAGGGCGAAGTGACCGTCGTGTCCCCTGCTTGGGTGACCGAGGGCCAATCGGCCAAGGCCGCCTATGCGCAGGCAGCCGAGCGTGTGATGGACGCGGTGCGTGATCTGGAACGCGCCATGCCTGCTGAAACCCGCGATCTGGGGGACGCGCATGAGGTCGCTCCACCCGTCTCGAATTTCACCAAATCCGGCTATTTGGAGGCGGTCGAAAAGGCCAAGGAATACATCCGCGCGGGTGATATCTTTCAGGTCGTCCCGGCCCAACGCTGGACGCAGGACTTCCCGCTGCCGCCTTTTGCGCTCTACCGATCACTCCGCCGCACCAACCCGTCGCCTTTCATGTTCTATTTCAACTTCGGCGGCTTTCAGGTCGTGGGCGCGAGCCCCGAGATTCTGGTGCGCGTCTTCGGCAGCGAAGTGACGATCCGCCCGATCGCCGGTACGCGCCCGCGTGGCGCGACTCCGGAAGAGGATAAGGCAAACGAGCTTGACCTGTTGGCCGACAAAAAGGAACTGGCCGAGCATCTGATGCTGCTGGATCTGGGTCGCAACGACACCGGCCGCGTCGCCAAGATCGGCACCGTCCGGCCGACCGAAGAGTTCATCATCGAACGCTACAGCCACGTGATGCATATCGTCTCGAACGTGGTCGGAGAACTGGCCGAAGACAAAGACGCGCTGGATGCGTTCTTTGCCGGGATGCCTGCGGGCACCGTCTCGGGCGCGCCCAAAGTGCGCGCGATGGAGATCATTGATGAGCTGGAGCCTGAAAAACGCGGCGTTTATGGCGGCGGTGTTGGGTATTTTAGTGCGGGCGGCGACATGGATATGTGTATCGCTCTGCGCACGGCCATCGTGAAGGATCACAAGCTTTATATTCAAGCCGGTGGCGGCGTTGTCTACGACAGCGACCCCGAGGCCGAATATATGGAAACGGTTCATAAATCCAACGCCATACGACGGGCAGCAGCGGATGCGGCCCGCTTCACGGGCAACCGCAACTCATAAAGAAAGGGCGGCTGATCACATGATCAACCGCCCTTCCCTTTTCTGCGGAAACGTTACTGAACTTCGCGTTTCATAACCGCCGAGATCGGCGCCATGGCGACCCGGTTGCCGCGATCCTCAAGACCCCACAGCAGCAGGGCCGAGATCGTTTCGGGGCGCACGCGTCCCAGCATCACAACCGTCCCCTCCTGCCCGGCGCGGAACGCCGCCTGATCCAGGAAACGGCGCATGATCTTCGGATCCTGCCTTGCACCATCGATATCGCGGAACACGACGCCCGACGGAATGCCGTTGCGCGCGGCCAGTTTATGGACCGTGTTCAGCCCGTTATCCTGCGTGATCAACCCGCGACCGGTGGCCGCCGCAATCGAAGCAACCTGATCGGCCAGTTTCCGATTGCCCTGAATTCCGCTTTCGACCCCTTCCAGAATACCTACTGTCTCGTGCAGCGTGTCCAGCCATACGGCCATCGATACCTCGGCATCCTGCGCACTGGCGGATTCATGCAGATCGGCCATGGCCAGAACCTCAAACCCGGCGGCGCGATGTCGGGCCATTTTCTCGGCGGCGTCGGGGTCGGATGGGCTGATCGCGAAGCTGACGGGATAAGGGAAATCCTGCAAAGCCTCGGCTCCGAAAGAGCCCTCATCATCGATCAGGATAATCGACATCAGCGGCTTGGCTTCGGGGTTTTCAAAGCTGGCAGCGTAGTCCTCGATCGGCTTTCCGGTCATCTCTTCTACGACTGCTTCATCGGCTTCGACCGGGGCATCGTCTCGTTCGGTCAGGGGGACAACGCGCGTGCCAACCAGTGAGTTGGTCGAGGTCGTATCCTCTCCGCCGATTTGGGGGAGTGCGGCCAGTTTGGGCAGATTGCGGGGTAAGGTGTCCTCATCCCCTTCCACAGCGATTGGGCTGTTTTCAAAGGGATTCTCTTCATCCAACTCAGCCTCTTCCGGTGCAAGCTGCGACGGCAGTTCAGGCAAAAGCGTCGCCACATCTTCTGGCTCGTCAGAGGGTTCCGGGGCTTCATCCACAACAACAGGTGCCGCGTCTGTTTCCGGCAAGGTGGGGGCGGTAATAGGTGCCTGCGGAGCAGCCGGCGCGTCGGTCATGACGGTCACGCTGGTTTGATCTTCGGCCTCAGGTTCCTGCAACGCGTCCTCGGCCTCAGCCACGACGGGCTGTTCGTCGGGCACCGTTTCCAGATCGGACAGATCAAGCGCCTCATCCGGCTCTTCGGCGGGTTTCGGCCCAGCAGGCGGCAATTCGACAAGATCCGCATCCGACGGGGTCTCGGCGATTTGTTCCGGTGCTTCGGGTGTTTCCACATCCACCGGTTCGGGAGCCTGGGTCTTGACCACCGGCTTATCGGCCAGCGGTGTGTTGAGCGACAACATCACCCCTACGATCAAAACAACGACCGCCCCGACGATCATTCCTCCGAAAAATCCACGCATTGCTCGTGCCTCTCGCCTTCTTATCTTGCCTCGCCCATCCTACGCCATCTTCTGTGGCGCTCGACCTGATGGCGTGTCAAGAACGGGATGTCCTCTTGACGCTGCCTCACAAGCCTGAGCATGTATGTCCGGACATTATACCGTGGCCCGGGGCTGCATCGCCAGCCTGAAATGCCCAAGCGAAGACAAGTGCCAAATGCTGCTGCTGATCGACAACTACGACTCGTTTACCTACAACCTGGTGCATTATCTGGGCGAACTTGGGGCCGAAATGGTCATTCGCCGAAATGATGCGCTGGACGTGCAAGAGGCCATGGCGATGAATCCCGCCGGTATCCTGCTGAGCCCCGGACCCTGCGACCCGGATCAGGCGGGCATCTGTCTTGCCCTGACCGAAGCTGCGGCCGAAACCAAAACTCCGCTTTTGGGTGTCTGCCTGGGGCATCAGACCATCGGGCAATCCTTTGGCGGCAAGGTCGTGCGCTGCCATGAGATCGTGCATGGCAAGATGGGCACCATGAACCACACCGGCAAAGGTGTTTTCGCCGGGCTTCCTTCACCCTTTGAGGCCACGCGCTATCACTCGCTGGTGGTTGAACGCGAGAGCCTACCCAACTGCCTCGAGATCACGGCAGAGCTGGAAGACGGCACCATCATGGGTCTGCAACACAAAGAGCTGCCCATCCACGGCGTCCAGTTCCACCCGGAATCCATCGCTTCCGAGCATGGCCACGCCCTGCTCAAAAACTTCCTGCAAGAGTTGAAAGTCCCCGCATGAGCGACGCCCTGAAACCGCTGATCGGAGCGTCCGCCGACCGCCCTCTGACCCGTGCCGAAGCCGAACAGGCCTTTGCCATCCTCTTCGACGGTGAAGCCACGCCCAGCCAGATCGGCGGTCTGTTGATGGCAATGCGTACGCGCGGCGAAACGGTCGAGGAATACGCCGCCGCCGCCGCCGTGATGCGCGCCAAATGCAACGCGGTGAACGCGCCCGAGGGCGCGATGGACATCGTCGGAACGGGCGGTGACGGCAAACACACTCTCAACATTTCGACCGCAACGGCCTTTGTGACTGCCGGGGCCGGTGTGACGGTCGCCAAACACGGCAACCGCAATCTCAGCTCGAAATCGGGGACCGCTGATCTGCAGTCGCAGATGGGGATCAACGTGATGGTCGGCCCTCAAGTGGTTGAAAAGGCGCTGAATGAAGCCGGTATCTGCTTCATGATGGCCCCCATGCATCACCCTGCGATCGCTCATGTCATGCCCTCGCGACAAGAGCTTGGAACCCGCACGATCTTCAACATTCTCGGGCCATTGACCAACCCTGCAGGCGTGAAGCGTCAGCTAACCGGTGCCTTCACGCGCGAGCTGATCCGTCCTATGGCCGAAACGCTGGGTCTGCTGGGGTCCGAGCGCGCGTGGCTGGTACATGGTTCAGACGGCACGGATGAACTGACAATCACCGGCATCAGCTGGGTCGCCGCTTTGGAAGACGACCGCATCAAGGAGGTCGAACTGCATCCCGAAGATGCTGGCCTGCCCGTCCATCCGTTCGAAGATATTGTCGGCGGCACACCCGAAAACAACGCCGTCGCGTTCCGTGCCTTGCTCGACGGCGCGCCCTCGGCCTATCGTGATGCAACGCTGTTGAACGCAGCGGCTGCTCTGGTCGTTGCTGATGCCGCGTCAGATCTGCGCGAAGGTGTTGAAATGGCTGCTGAAAGCATCGACAGTGGCAAAGCAAAAGAAAAAGTAACCGCGCTGGCGCGGATCACACAGGAAGCCGCATGACCGAGACCGTTCTGGACAAAATCAAAGCCTACAAGCTGGAAGAAATCGAAGCGGACAAGGCGCAGAAATCCCTGGATGAGCTTGAAAGCGAGGCCCGAAACGCGCCCGAAGTTCGCGGCTTTGCCGAGGCGTTGCACAAAGCCGCCAGATCCGGTTACGGCCTTATTGCCGAAGTGAAAAAGGCGAGCCCGTCCAAAGGTTTGATCCGTCCCGACTTTGATCCGCCGCTTCTGGCGAAAGCCTATGAAGAAGGCGGTGCGGCCTGTTTGTCGGTTTTGACCGATACACCCAGTTTCCAGGGTTCGAAAGAATACCTGACCGCCGCACGTGCCGCGACCAACCTGCCCGCGCTGCGCAAGGATTTCATGTATGACCCCTATCAGGTCGTCGAGGCTCGTGCCTTAGGCGCCGACTGCATCCTTATCATCATGGCCTCGGTCGAGGACAGTCAGGCCGCCGAGTTGGAACAGACAGCGTTTGATTGGGGCATGGACGTCCTGATCGAGGTTCACGATCAGGACGAGTTGGAGCGCGCAACAGAACTCAAGAGCCCACTGATCGGGATAAATAACCGTAATCTCAAGACCTTCGAGACAACTCTGGATACAACGCGCCGCCTGTCCAAGCTGGTGCCCGGGGATCGCACCATCGTATGTGAAAGCGGCTTGAGCACACCCGAGGATCTAGCGGACATTGCCCGCTACGGCGCGCGGTGCTTCCTGATCGGCGAAAGCCTGATGCGGCAGGATGATGTAACTTCGGCCACCCGCCACATCCTCTCCAACCCCCTGATCCCCGGGGTGATGTGATGCCGCTCACTCACTTTGATGCGCAGGGGCAGGCTCATATGGTCGATGTCTCGGATAAAGAGGTGACTGACCGCGTGGCCGTAGCCGCTGGTCACATCAAGATGGCCTTGGAAACCTTTGATTTGATTTCAGAAGGTCGCGCCAAGAAAGGTGACGTTTTGGGTATCGCACGGCTTGCGGGGATCATGGGGGCCAAGAAAACCCCGGACCTGATCCCGCTTTGTCACCCTCTGCCGGTGACCAAGGTCGCAGTCGAGTTTACGCTAGACCCCGACCTGCCTGGTGTTCAGATCGAGGCCACCGTCAAGACGTCGGGCCAAACCGGCGTTGAAATGGAGGCCCTGACTGCCGTCTCGACCGCAGCGCTAACCGTTTATGACATGACCAAGGCGGTCGACAAAGCGATGGAGATCGGCGGCATTCGCGTATTGCTGAAAGACGGCGGTAAATCAGGGCGTTACGAAGCGACATGATCACTGTCGAAGACGCCCGCGCCCTGCTTTTTGATCTGGTTGAAACGCTTCCCGTAGAAACCGTCCCTCTGGCCGAGGCCGCAGGTCGTGTGCTTGCTCAGGACGTGAGGGCTACGCG
Organism: Ruegeria sp. BG11; assembly: GCF_056538565.1. Classification (NCBI taxonomy): domain Bacteria; kingdom Pseudomonadati; phylum Pseudomonadota; class Alphaproteobacteria; order Rhodobacterales; family Roseobacteraceae; genus Ruegeria; species Ruegeria sp. BG11. The sequence continues at coordinate 288,744 of NZ_JBQFTH010000001.1, forward strand.
TGATCAACCGCCTTTCGCGGCCTCATCCATGGATGGCTATGCAGTCAAAGCGGCCGAGGTCGAATTGCACGCCATGTTCAAACTGGTAGGTGAATCGGCGGCTGGAAACCGCTTTGAAGGCAAAGTGAGTCCGGGTCAGGCCGTGCGGATATTCACCGGCGCGCCGGTGCCGAAAGGTGCTGATTTCGTTGTGATTCAGGAAGATGTCGACCGCAAGGGCGACCTGATCACCATCAGCGACGATCCCGGGCAAAAGACCAACATCCGACCCGCGGGCATCGACTTCACCAAGGGCACCACAATAGCCGCCCCGCGCGTGATCCGCCCAGAAGACATGGCGCTTATGGCCGCGATGAATATCCCTCAGGTCCCCGTGAGGCGGAAACCTCAAATCGCGTTGATCTCGACCGGGGATGAATTGGCGATGCCCGGAGAAGTTCCGGGTCCGGATCAGATCATCGCGTCGAATACGTTCGGTTTGAAGGCGCTGTTGGAGCGCGAAGGCGCCCATGTTCGCATTCTCCCCATCGCGCGGGATACCGCATCGTCGCTGGAAACCGCCTTTAGTCTGGCCAAGGGCGCGGATCTGGTGGTCACGATCGGAGGCGCCTCTGTCGGCGACTATGATCTTGTCTCTGACGTCTCCGAGGCGTTGGGCATGGATCGATCTTTCTACAAGATTCGGATGCGGCCCGGTAAACCTCTGATGGCCGGTCGCATGGGGGATGCAGCGATGGTCGGATTGCCCGGAAACCCTGTGAGTGCAATGGTTTGCGGCTATCTGTTCCTTGTTCCGTTGGTCCAGCGAATGCTCGGGTTGGAGGCCTTACTCAACCCATTCAAAACAGCTGCACTAGCCGAACCTCTTACAGCCAATGGTCCGCGTGAACACTACATGCGAGCTATCATCGATGAAAACGGCATTCGAGCCTGCGCGGATCAAGACAGTTCCTTGCTGAGCGTTCTGGCCGATGCGAATGCTCTACTGATGCGCCCGCCGCAGGATCCGGCCTTTCCCGTAGGGGCCAAAGTTCAATACCTGCCGCTATAGAACATCCTCAAAATCGTTGACACAAAACGTGAACATGCGTAGAACAAATGCAAACGCATAAGCGACGAGGTATGAGCGATGCTGACCAAGAAGCAGCTGGATTTGCTGGAATTCATCCACAAACGCGTACAAGCAGACGGCGTTCCGCCCAGCTTTGACGAAATGAAGGCGGCGTTGGACCTTCGATCCAAATCCGGCATCCACCGACTGATTACAGCGCTTGAAGAACGCGGCTTTATCCGGCGCCTGGCCCACCGCGCCCGCGCGATTGAGATCGTCAAACTGCCCCAAAGCCTTGGTGGAGAGCCAACTGCAGGCTTCACTCCTCGCGTGATCGAGGGCGACAGGCCCGAAGGCCCGCGCCCTGCGAATTTCGAGCCGGTCTCTGTCGACGCGATGGAGTTGCCAGTCATGGGCCGGATCGCAGCCGGTGTTCCGATCGAGGCGATCAGCCATGTCTCGCACCACGTGGCGGTGCCCGGCCCGATGGTCTCGGGCCAAGGGTCGCATTACGCACTTGAGGTCCGCGGAGATTCGATGATCGACGCCGGGATCAACGACGGCGATGTTGTGGTGATCCGCGAAACCTCAACCGCCGACAATGGCGATATCGTCGTTGCTCTGGTCGAGGATCAGGAAGCGACGCTGAAACGGTTCTTCCGCCGCGGCAAGGCCATCGCTCTGGAGGCCGCAAACCCCGCCTATGAAACCCGCGTTCTGCCGCAGGAAAAAGTAAAGGTTCAGGGCCGTCTGGTCGGATTGATCCGGACCTACTGATTATCAGTTTTCGAGCGGGTCCCCGTTGATTTCGGGGACCACAGCCGATCGCCGATCATTTCTGCGCTTGAGGTCATTTCGCCGCCAGAGATCGACAGGCTTCCGGTTTCATACAGCCGATCCGGGTCGTAGATGGTGCAATCTCCACTGAGCCTCAGATCGACCGAAGACACAATAATCTGACCGGTTTTACATTCGTCAAACTCAAGCGCAACGCGTTTACCCGTGAGGTGGATTACCTCTACCCCAGTCAGAGCGATCCTTTGCACTCCACCCGCGTGGCCCGGCCATCGACTGGCCGCCTGCTCTTGTGCCAGACCGTCTCCGTCATTCTCAAGCCAGACCGTGGCCACGAATCCGCTGCCCTTCTCTTTGCTGAGCGCGCGGCCCTCAGAGGTCATGACGCCGACCAGCCCACCGGATTCGGCGATCAGAACCTCAGGCCGGTTGCCCGAGGTCCAAAGCGCGACAGCCAGGACCACCGGAGCCACCCCGACCCATCGCGCTCGGCCCTGCCACAAGGCAAGCCAAAGCGCCCCCAACGCAATCATGGGCAGGGTAAACCACGGCGGATCAACCACATAGCCCTGAGATCCGTCCAACCCGGACACCCAGTCCGCGATCATCAATATCCAACAAAGCCCTAGCCCCATAACATCGAGCGCGATCCACTCCAGCCCGAAAGGCGACAACAGCGCCGCGACAACGGCTGCGGGCACGACGATGGACCCCATGACAGGCACCGAAAGCAGATTGGCCAACAGGCCGTAATGCGACATCGTATTGAAATGCGCCGCTCCGATAGGTGCGGTCGCGAGGCCCGCGATGGCCGAGGACATCAGAAGGCCAATGGCGGCTTTGGACCATTTCGGCCCCGGCATGGGGCCGAAATCACGCAGCGCTCCGAACACAGCGACCAGAGCGGTGGTCGCCGCGAATGACATTTGGAAACCGGGGCTAAGCAGCGTTTCGGGGCGCAAGGTTAACACTATCAATGCGGCCACAGCGATTGCCCTTCGCGAAACTGCGCGCCGGTCGATCAGGACCGCGCCGAACATGACGCTAACCATCACAAAGGCCCGCTCGGTCGCGACATTGCCGCCGGACAGCATCAGGTAGATCACGGCGGCCACCAACGCACATCCCGCAGCAAGTTTACGGACAGGCAAACGGAGGGCCAGCGCGGGGATCGTAGACAACCCGACGCGACAAACCAAGAAGACAAACCCGGTCAGCATCCCCATATGTAGGCCTGATATCGCCAACAGATGCGCCAGGTTTGACGCGCGAAGTGCATCGAGCGTCTTATGCCCCATGCCGCTGCGGTCTCCTGTTGTGACAGCGGCTGCGAACCCTCCGACCTCGCCCGGAAGATGGGCGCGTACATGGTCTGAGATTGCCATGCGAATGGCCGTGACCTGAACGCCCTGCAACGCGTCCTGCGGCGGCGCGATGGTCATCACCGGAACCCGCGTGTACCCGACGGCCCCCAGCCCCTGAAACCAGGCGTGTCGGCGGAAATCAAACCCTCCGGGCTCGACAGGGCCTTGCGGCGGGGACAGATGCGCCGTGGTCATAATCCGTTGTCCCGGCGCGATTGGCCCGACCTCGGAATGCACGGAAAGACGGATGCGCTGCGGACGTCGGTGCTCTGGCACGTCCCCTACCCGCACCTGATCCAGCGTCAATCGCAGCGCATCCGAGGCGGAGCGGTCCAGGGCGACGACCCTCCCCTCGACAGGGCCATAGTATCGCCATGACAGAACCGGTTCCGCCACCATGTGGGCGCGGGCACCTGCCAGCAGAAAGCCAGCTGCAACCAGCGCCCCCCCGATTGCCAACGCGCCCCATCCGGCGGGCAACACACGACCTAAGCCGATCAAAGCCAAACCTGCGACGGCCAGACCCAGGTACAAAGGCCCCTCAGGTTCGAACCGCAATCCGAAATAGAGACCGATCCCAAGGCCCAAACACACCGGAGACCACGGAAACAAAAACCCGATCTGGTTCAGCAGCGCCAACCGGACCTTTGCGAGAACACGCATGGTTGCCCCCGTCCTTGAGGCTCGTTAGACAGGCGCCAAGCTAAGCCCATCGCGGTTACCAAAAGGTTAATCAACACAATGTCCGATCAGGTCGTCACCCGTTTCGCCCCTTCGCCTACCGGTTTTCTTCACATTGGCGGCGCGCGCACTGCGCTGTTCAACTGGCTCTATGCACGTGGCCGTGGCGGCAAGTTCCTGTTGCGGATTGAGGACACGGATCGGGAACGTTCGACCCCTGAGGCTACAGCGGCCATCCTGCAAGGGATGGCGTGGCTGGGTCTGGATCATGACGGAGATGTCATCAGCCAGTTCGAAGGGGCTGCGCGTCATGCCGAAGTGGTGCATCAGCTTTTGGCCGAGGGCAAAGCCTACAAGTGTTTCTCGACCCAGGACGAAATCGCGGCCTTTCGTGAGCAGGCGCGGGCCGAGGGTAAATCGACCCTGTTCCGCAGCCCATGGCGCGATGCTGATCCGGCCACGCATCCGGATATGCCCTTCGTGATCCGCATCAAAGCCCCGCAGGACGGCGCCACGGTGATCCGTGACCAAGTGCAGGGTGACGTGACCATCCGCAACGACCAGTTGGACGACATGATTCTGCTGCGCTCGGACGGGACGCCGGTTTATATGCTCGCGGTTGTGGTGGATGACCACGACATGGGTGTAACCCATGTGATCCGGGGCGACGATCACCTGAACAACGCCGCGCGCCAGATGATGATCTATGAGGCGATGGGCTGGGAAGTTCCGGTCTGGGCCCATATCCCACTGATTCATGGGCCGGATGGCAAGAAGCTGTCGAAACGTCACGGTGCCTTGGGCGCGCAGGAATATCAGGCGATGGGCTACCCCGCCGCAGGGATGCGCAACTATCTTGCCCGCCTTGGCTGGAGCCACGGCGACGACGAGTTCTTTACGGATGAACAGGCCAAAGAGTGGTTCGATCTGGGGGGAATAGGCAAAAGCCCGGCAAGGTTTGATCTGAAAAAGCTCGAGAACCTGTGCGGCCAGCAAATTGCGATCTCAGATGATGCTGCACTGCGGCATGAAATCGAAGCCTACTTGGCGGCGGCCGACCTGACACCTCTCTCGGAGACACAATCCGGTGATCTGGAAAGCGCGATGTATTGTCTCAAGGACCGCGCGCGGACTTTCCCGGAACTGCTTGAAAAAGCGCATTTTGTACTGACCTCGCGCCCCATTGAGTGCGATGAGAAAGCCCAAAAGGCGCTCTCATCTGTATCCGATGGTATACTGAGTGAATTGACGCCGCAGCTGCAAAATGTTAGCTGGTCCCGGAACGAGCTGGAGGAGGCTCTGAATTCCTTTGCAGAAGCAAAGGAGGTCAAGTTCGGCAAGCTGGCAGGCCCACTTCGGGCGGCATTGGCGGGTCGGGCTGTCACTCCTTCGGTTTTTGACATGATGCTTGTGCTGGGGCGCGATGAAACCTTGGCGCGGCTTTCTGAAGCAGCGGATTAAACCCAATCTTCATATTCGGGTAACGCTGCACCGCTAACACACCCGGGCTGCGCGCCCGCGCGCAGTCATTGCCCGCAGGTCAGGGCGATGAACTGACCTGCGCACAAATGAAGAAGGGACAACCATGACTGATAGCAATAAGACAGCAACTCTGACCGTCCATGGCAAAGAGTATGAGTTGCCCGTTCACTCTCCAACTGCTGGGCCTGATGTTGTCGATATTCGCAAGCTTTACGGTCAGGCAGGTGTGTTCACCTACGATCCCGGCTTTACCTCGACCGCCAGCTGCGACAGCACCATCACCTATATCGACGGCGACAAAGGTGAGCTGCTGCACCGCGGCTACCCGATTGATCAGCTGGCCGAGAAGTCGCACTTCCTCGAAGTCTGTTACCTGCTCCTTTACGGAGAGCTGCCGGTCGCAAAAGATCTCGAAACATTCGAATCCACGATCACGCGTCACACGATGCTGCACGAGCAGATGCAGTATTTTTACCGCGGCTTCCGTCGCGACGCGCATCCGATGGCCATCATGGTTGGTGTCGTCGGCGCGATGTCGGCCTTCTATCACGATTCGACCGATATCTCGGACCCGCATCAGCGCGAGGTCGCCTCGCACCGCCTGATCGCCAAGATGCCGACAATTGCGGCCTGGGCCTACAAGTATCACACGGGCCAGCCCTTCGTGTATCCGCGCAACGATCTGGACTATGCGTCGAACTTCTTGCGCATGTGCTTCAGCGTTCCGGCCGAAGAATATGAGGTCAACCCGATCCTCAGCCGTGCGATGGACCGTATCTTTACCTTGCACGCCGATCACGAACAGAACGCCTCTACCTCGACCGTGCGTCTGGCATCGTCTTCGGGCGCGAACCCGTTTGCCTGTATCGCTGCCGGTATCGCCTGCCTCTGGGGTCCGGCGCATGGTGGTGCGAACCAAGCCTGTCTTGAGATGCTGGAAGAGATCGGCACCGTCGATCGTATTCCCGAATACATCGCCCGCGCGAAGGACAAGAATGATCCGTTCCGTCTGATGGGATTCGGCCACCGGGTTTACAAAAACTTCGATCCGCGTGCGAAGGTGATGAAGCAATCGGCTGACGAAGTGCTGGATCTGCTGGGTGTCGAAAACAACCCCAAGCTTCAGGTCGCCAAAGCGCTGGAAAAACAGGCTCTGGAAGATCCGTACTTCGCCGAGAAGAAGCTGTTCCCGAACGTGGACTTCTATTCGGGCATCATCCTCGAAGCGATGGGCTTCCCAACCTCGATGTTCACACCGATCTTCGCCCTGTCGCGCACAGTTGGCTGGGTCAGCCAGTGGAAAGAAATGATCGCCGATCCTCAGAACAAGATTGGACGCCCGCGTCAGCTGTATCTGGGCGAAACACTCCGCGACTACGTGGATATCGAAAAGCGCTGAAACGCTCAACAGATCGAACAGAACCAGGGCTCCGGACGTTCTCCGGGGCCTTTTTTGATCCTGAGTTGTTGTAGCGCTGCGTCACTTGCCCCGGCGGTTTTTGCGCCTGCTTCTTTCAGCCTAAAACCATGGATATGGTCTCGTGAAATTGTAGAAACCCTGTGTTGCGATGGTATGTCGGATCCTTCAAATGGCCTTTCTGGCGTTCTTTGCGTTTCCAGCCTCTGGATTGGCGCAAGGTATTCTTGAGGACATTTTCAAACAGATCCAGCGCGAAAACGCGGCGGGTTCTCTGGCAATTTTGGGCCTTGCTGGCATCCCTGATGACTCGGCCAGTGCGATCTCACTCCAATCGAACACGGGAAACCGCGAGTATGATTTCAAATCCGCGCAATTGGGCGGTGGCTTTCGACTGAGCGAAGGCGTGCCCATCTACCTTGAAGGCTATATCGGATACGCACGCTATGATCCGGTTCTCTTCTTTTCTGGCTCCGGCGAAACCACCACGTTGCCACTCAAATGGACAAGCGCCGCTGTAACAGGCGGTATCGGCTACCAGTTCGACTTGGGAGAGCGTTGGAAACTGACGCCCATGGCGCATATCTCGATCGGGCGCACCCAATCTGACACGTCAGTCGCCGCTCAAGTGATCGCCGAGCGGCTTGGCATAGAAGCTGATTTCCTCGAAAGCGGCGGTCTCTGGGCCGGAGGTGCGGGCGGTTCGCTGACGCTGGATTACGCACGCCCTCTGACCAATGACCGAGAGTTCGAGATGAGCCTTCGCTACACGCATATCGAATACTGGCCCATTGGTGACGACGAAGACCTCCTCGTGCAATCGACGGCTGCAAATGCAGTGCTTTGGTCACGGTACCGGTTTCCGACAGGCGGTCGGATGTTTGGCCGACCGGTACGTTGGGTCGGGGATCTGTCTATCTCTTACCTGGCCGGGGATCAGTCGATTGTTCTGGGCACAGATTGGCTGGCCCGCGTCGGCGGCGGGATCGAGGTTGATCTGTCCGACACCTGGGTGCCATGGGTGAGTACCACACGGATCATGGTCCGCTACTATGGCAGCGACACGGTCAACGGGTTCACAGCCGGGATCGGTATCAGTTTCTGACGCGCGACCTAAAACAGGCTCATCTGATCGCCCGGCTGCGCAGGTTTTGCGAAAAGATCGCGACGCAGTTCGTCGGACTTCACCTTCAGGCCCAAACGTTTAACGGCTACCTTGAAGCGCTTTGAGATCAATTCGGCATACTCGCCTTCTCCCCGCATCCGGTGACCCCAGCGCGGGTCATAGTCGCGACCTCCATGCATCTCGCGCAGCCGCGTCATGACCTTTTCGGCCCGCGCGGGTTCATGTTCGGCCAGCCAGTCCTGCCACAGCACCGAAACCTCTCGGGGTAGGCGCAACATGATCCAGCTCGCGGTGTCGGCACCGGCCTCATGCCCGGCCTCCAGCAGAGCCTCCAGTTCATGATCGGTTAGCCCGGGCACAACGGGCGAGGTCATTACCCGCACCGGCACCCCTGCCCCGGTGAGACGTCGAATGACCTCCAGCCGCCGTTTGGGAGACGGCGCGCGCGGCTCCATCCGGCGAGAGAGGCCCGCGTCCAAGGTTGTTAGGGATATCCCGACCCGAACTAGACCCTGCGCGGCCATGGGGGCAAGAATATCCAGATCCCTCTCGATCAGGGTCCCTTTGGTCACGATCGCTACGGGGTGGTTGAAATCCCTCAGAACCTCAAGACAGGCCCGCGTGATCCCGCGTTCTTTTTCAACGGGTTGATAAGGGTCGGTGTTGGTGCCCAAGGCAATCGGCGCGACTTTGTAGGACCGTGCGGACAATTCCTTGCGCAGTACCTCGGCTGCATTGCCACGCGCGGTCAAACGGGTCTCAAAATCCAGCCCTGCCGACAGTCCAAGGTAGGCATGACTGGGCCGCGCAAAGCAATAAACGCAGCCATGTTCGCACCCCCGATACGGGTTGATCGAGCGGTCGAACGGCAGGTCGGGAGAGCGATTATAGGTGATCACACTGCGCGCCACCTCGTCCCGGACCTCGGTCCTCAGAAGCGGTTGGTCTTCTTCGATGTCCCAGCCGTCATCCGTTTGGACCGTGGCAAGTTTTTCAAAGCGACCCGCGTCGTTGGATGCGGTCCCCCGAGCGCGGATATTGGTTTGAGGTTGCATTTGTTCACCATACGTTCTCATACTATAGGTAAGCGAATACTGAACGCGAGGCAACCACCCCCTGTTTTAGCTAACCTGAGCCAGACACAGGATGATCATGCATATTATTCTGTCGCCCGATGCCGATTTTTGACATAAACGTCGGTCCCGAAACCGCCGAGGTCGCAATCGTCACAGTAAATCTGCGACGTTTTGGCCAAAACGAAAAAAATGCCACCCCGGACCAAGGGTCCGCACAGCTCAGGAAAACACCCCATGTCCGACGAAGAAGACATCATCCTGTCCGAACTGAACGACGAAGAGCTTGTTGAACAGATGTTCGACGATCTCTACGACGGCCTGAAAGAAGAGATCGAAGAAGGCACCAACATCCTTCTCGAGCGCGGCTGGACCCCCTACGACATCCTGACCAAAGCTCTGGTCGGCGGCATGACCGTGGTTGGCCACGACTTCCGCGACGGCATCCTGTTCGTCCCCGAAGTTCTGCTGGCCGCCAACGCCATGAAGGGCGGTATGGCGATCCTGAAGCCTCTGCTGGCTGAAACTGGCGCACCGCGCGTGGGCAAGATGGTCATCGGCACCGTGAAGGGCGACATCCACGACATCGGCAAGAACCTTGTTTCGATGATGATGGAAGGCGCTGGCTTCGAAGTTGTCGACATCGGCATCAACAACCCGGTCGAAAACTACCTGGAAGCGCTGGAAAACGAACAGCCCGACATCCTGGGCATGTCGGCCCTGCTGACCACGACCATGCCTTACATGAAGGTTGTGATCGACACGCTGGTCGAGCAAGGCGTTCGCGATGACTACATCGTTCTGGTCGGCGGCGCGCCACTGAACGAAGAGTTCGGCAAAGCCATCGGCGCTGATGCATATTGCCGTGACGCGGCTGTGGCTGTTGAGACGGCCAAGGAATTCGTCTCGCGCAAGCACAACCAGCTGGCGGGATAAGAACACCGTTTCTGTTCTGAAAGGGCCGCTCGATTTCGGGCGGCCTTTTTGTTTCAAGCCGCGTTTTCGGGCAAAATCACCCGGACCAGCCAGCCAGAGGACTCCGGAATGTCACAGAACCAGCATCCCGATGACGCCCGTCTAACGACCGATGGATATGACGAAACCGGCAAGGGGCGTATCCTTTTGCTGGCCTGCGGGGCCTTGGCGCGCGAGATTCTGGACCTCAAGAACCGCAACGGCTGGGACCATATGGACCTGACCTGCCTACCCGCGATCCTTCATGTCCACCCTGAGAAGATCACTCAGGCCGTTGAAGATGCGATTGCCAAGCATCGTGAGCAGTATGATCAGGTCTTCGTCGTCTACGCGGATTGCGGCACCGGTGGCCTGCTACAGCAGGCCTGCGACCGGCTTGGTGTCGAGATGGTCATGGGCCCGCATTGCTATTCGTTCTTCGAAGGGAATGAAGCCTTTGCCGCACAGGGCGAGGACGAGACAACCGCCTTTTACCTTACCGATTTTCTGGCCCGGCAGTTCGACGCATTTGTCTGGAAACCGCTGGGTTTGGATCGCCATCCCCAGCTGCGAGACATGTATTTCGGGAACTACACCAAACTGGTCTATCAGGCCCAAACGGATGATCCCGCGCTAACGGCGCGCGCGCAGGAATGTGCCGAGCGTATGGGACTGGATTTTGAGCGCCGCTTGACCGGCTATGGCGATCTGGAAACCACGCTAACCGATTGGGCGACTAGAACGCGCTGACGCTACGCTTTTTCCTGCGCGACTTCGCGGATGCGTTCGATCATCGCCCTCAGACCGTTCGACCGCTGAGCGGACAAGTGGTCATTCAGGCCCAGCCGCGCCAACTCTCCGCCGGCGTCGACCTTGATCACCTCAGCAACCGGCAAGCCGTTGTAAAGAAGACGTAAAACCGCAATCAGACCACGAACGATCAGCGCATCGCTATCCCCATCGAAACGAAACACGCCGCCATCGATCATAGGGTGCAGCCACACCTGGCTGGCGCAACCGTCCACTTTGGTGGCTGGAACTTTGAGCGCATCGTCCAGCGGCTCCATCGCTTTGCCCTGCTCGATCACATGGCGATAGCGGTCCTCCCAATCTTCGAGGAACTCGAAGTCTTCGACAATTTCTTCAAAGGCGGGCGTTGCCATGGCGCGGCGGTCCTTCTGTTTCATTCACAATTGTGACCTATGCCGACGATAGCCACCTGTCCAGCCCTCGCCGTGGCTTTTCAAGGCAAGGAAATTGCGCTAACCCATTGCGTGAATGACTGTTAAAGCCGTGGGTCCATGCAAAAATCACTGTCTCTTCTTATCATCGCCGCGTTGACCCTGTCTGCCTGCAACAGCTGGCGCAATTCTCGAGCGAACCCGTCGAACTGGTTCGGATCCAGCCAGCCCGCCCCAGTCGAAACAGCCCCGGTAGACGAGGCCTATGCGCTGGTGCCAAGACAAAGCGATGGCATCGGCCTTTTTGACCGTCCCATAGAAGAAGACACCAGTGTTCCAATTGCAAAAATTGACGAACTGCGGATCGACGCAACACCGACCGGAGCGATTGTCTATTCTTCGGGCACGGCGCAACGCCAAGGCGCGTTCAACGCCCGTCTGGTGCCCGTGAATTCGGAGGAAAATCAGAAGAACGGCGTGATGGAGTTCACCTTCCTCGTGAATTACCCCAAGGCGCAGACTGCGCAGGGTACAGAGCGTTCGCGCATGGTCTCAGACGCCATCAATGTCTCCCGGCAAGAGCTAGAAGGCATCCGTCTGGTCCGCGTCGTTGGGCAGCAAAACGCCTTGGAATCGCGTCGCCGCTAAGCGGTCAGAGGGGTACGACCTTCACGTCTTGCCCCTTTGCGGCTAGTGCGATCTTGCCTTCGCACAGCTTCAAAGCATCCTCACCGAACACCTCGAACCTCCAGCCGGTCATGGAGGGAAGGCCACGCTCGCCCGCTGCGATCTGGTCCAGTTCTGCACTGGTGGCGATCAGCTTTGCCGCCACGCCCGAGCTTTCGGTTTTCGATTTCAGCAGCACCCGCAACAGATCGGCCAGCGCTGGGTTAACCTTTAGTTTGTCGCGGCTCGTGTCGACCTTGGGCAGCTGTTCAGGTGGACAGTTCACACCCTTCTTAACGGCCGCCAGAATGCCTTCCGCAATCGCCCCTTTGCGCGCTTCTCGCAGCAGCAGGCGCGAGCCGCCAAGGTCCGACGGCGTTTTGGGTTTGGTCGAGGCCAGCTCGATCAGCGCGTCATCCTTGAACACGCGGTTGCGCGGGATGTTGTTGTACTGCGCGTGAGATTCTCGGAACTGTGCCAACTCCCGCACAACTGCCAGAAACTTGGCCGAGTTCGTCCGCGTTTTAACACGCTTCCACGCATCCTCGGGCCGGATGTCATAGGTGCCGGGTTGGGTCAGGATCCGCAGTTCCTCGGACACCCAATGGCTGCGCTTGGTCTTCTCAAGTTCGGCCGCGAGATGTTCGTAGATCTTGCGCAGATGGGTCACATCGGCCAGCGCATATGTCTTTTGCGCATCTGTCAGAGGACGCCGCGACCAGTCGGTAAAGCGCGAAGTTTTATCCACCCCTTGCTTGCAGATCTTGCGCACCAGCGTCTCGTAGCCGACCTGTTCACCAAAGCCGCAGACCATCGCGGCAACCTGCGTGTCAAACAGCGGGGTTGGGAACACATGCGCATCGACCCAGAAGATCTCAAGGTCCTGACGTGCGGCGTGGAACACCTTGACCACGCCCTCATTCCGGAACAGTTCATAGAGCGGCTCAAGAGAGATACCATCGGCCAACGGGTCGACGAGAACGGCGCTGTCTTCATCCTCAGAAGGGACGGCAAGCTGCACCAGACACAGTTTTGAATAGTAGGTCCGCTCGCGCAGAAATTCGGTATCTACAGTGACATAGGGAAAAGCAGCAGCAGCCGAGCAGAAATCAGCCAGCTCTTGCGTCGTTGTCAGAGTTCTCATGCGCCGTACTATTCTTGTTCTTTGTGTGACTGCCCGTTTTTCTACCGTCCCGAGCGTTATCGGCGACCATAGGACGAATTTCCGCCGGGTGTAAATCACCCAAGGGCGATCAGGGCAGCATAAGAACGGACCTGTTGCCTTCCGCATACCGCCGCAGCACTGACGGGTAGAGCTGATGCTCATAAACCAGCACTTTGGCGGCCAGGCTGTCGGGGGTGTCCTCGGGTGCAATGGCGACCCGCGCCTGCCCCAGAATTGGGCCATCATCCAGCGCCGCGGTGACCTCATGCACGGTGCAGCCGTGTTCGGCGTCACCGGCTTCGATCGCGCGGGCATGGGTGTGCAGGCCTTTGTATTTCGGCAGCAGCGAGGGGTGAATGTTCAGCATCCGCCCCTGAAAGCGCGAGACGAAATCGCCGGTCAGGACCCGCATGAACCCGGCCAGACATACAATATCGGGTTGCGCGGCCTCAAGCAGCTTCAGTAACTCCGCCTCAAACGCCACTCGATCCCCTTTAAAGGGGCGGTGATCAACCACAGCCGTTTCAATGCCGCGATCCCGCGCCTTTGCCAGACCACCGGCCTGCGCGTCATTGGACAGAACCAGACATGGGCGCGCAGGGTGGTCTCCGGTCATGCTGTCGACCAGAGAAACCATGTTTGACCCGCCGCCGGAAATCAGGATCGCGACGCGCTTGTGGCTCACAACAGTTTGCCCGAATAGGCCACGCCAGCCTTGTCAGCCACGGTGCCGATGCGCGACACGGTCTCACCCGCCTCAGCCAGCAAAGCCGTCAGCGAATTTGCCTGATCTGCGGAGCAGACCACGATCATGCCGATGCCGCAATTGAAGGTCTTCAACATCTCACCTTCGGCAATGCCGCCGGTTTCAGCCATCCAACCGAAGACGGGCGGCAGGTCCCATGCGTCCAGATCGATCTGAGCGCCCAGCCCTTCGGGCAGAACACGCGGCAGGTTCTCAGTCAGACCACCGCCGGTGATATGGGCCAGCGCATGCACACCCCCGGCCCGGATCGCCGCCAGAGCAGGCTTCACATAGAGCCGCGTCGGCGTCAGCAGCGACTCGCCCAGCGTGCCGTCGCTAAAGGGCGAGTCGGCCTCCCAGCCCAGGCCCGAAATCTCGACCAGTTTGCGCACCAGAGAATAGCCGTTGGAATGCACCCCGTTCGAGGCCAGTCCCAGCAGAACGTCACCGGCCTGCACGCCGTCGGGTAGATCAGCACCACGCTCCATCGCGCCGACCGAAAACCCGGCCAGATCGAAATCACCATCGGGATACATGCCCGGCATCTCGGCAGTTTCGCCACCGATCAAGGCGCATCCCGACTGAGCGCAGCCTTCGGCAATCCCTTCGATGATCCGCGCAGCGGTATCGGTGTCCAGCTTGCCAGTGGCGAAATAATCGAGAAAGAACAATGGCTCAGCGCCCTGGCAGATCAGGTCGTTGACGCACATGGCGACCAGATCAATGCCTACGCCATCCACAACACCAGTATCAATCGCAATCCGCAGCTTGGTGCCAACACCGTCGGTGGCCCCCACCAGAATCGGGTCTTCATAGCCAGCGGCCTTGAGGTCAAACAGCGCGCCGAACCCGCCCAAACCACTCATGACTCCGGGGCGTTTGGTTCGTTTGGCGGCAGGCTTGATGCGGTCGACCAGAGCGTTGCCTGCATCAATATCCACACCCGCGTCGGCGTAGGTGATTCCGTTCTTGCCCGCTGTCATGGCCTATCCCTCATGAATGGTTTGCGGGCGAGTTAGTCGATTGTGCGCTTTGATGCAACGGTCAGGCTTGACGCGGGCGATCACCGTGGTACTCAAAGCGCTCAGGCGGGCCTGTAGCTCAATTGGTTAGAGCAGAGCGCTCATAACGCTTTGGTTGCGGGTTCAAGTCCTGCCGGGCCTACCAAATTCCGCCGTTTTCCCTAAGAACACCACGCCTCTAGCGCCCTACGATGATGTCGGCACACAGCCCGCCCAATCGCTCGCTTTTGCCAAGGCGCAAGACGCCCCCATGGGCGCGGGCGATGTCGGCCACGATGGCAAGGCCCAGACCAACACCGCTGCCTTGGTTCTGATTACGTGCAGGGTCCAGGCGGGAAAAGGGCTTAACGGCCTCGGTCCGCTGTTCCGGCGGGATGCCCGGTCCATCATCCTCGACCCGGATACGCAGGGATTTGGGCGTAAGCGTCAGGCTGACATCCGCCTTGCTGCCATAGCGCACGGCGTTGCCGATCAGGTTCTCAACCGCCCGGCGCATGGCCGATGGCCGCAACATCACGGTCCCCTGCCCTTCGACTGCTACCAGTTCCGCTTGATGGCCTGCCCGTTTTGCGTCGCTGACTATCTGCGTCAGCAAAGCTTCGGGATCGACCTCTTCGGGCGCGCCTTCTGCGGCACCGCGTGAAAAGTCGAGGAACGCATCCAGAAGCGATTGCATCTCGGTTACGTCCTGCTGCAACGGCGCAGCCTCTTCTTCTGGCAGCATAGACAAGCCCAGTTTCAGCCGTGTCAGCGGAGTACGCAGGTCATGGCTGACCCCGGACAACATCAACGTTCGCTGCTCCATCTGCCGCTCGATCCTCGCCCGCATGTCGAGAAAAGCGTTGCCCGCGGCCCGAACCTCGACCGCGCCGCCGGGGGAATACGGCACCACCCGTCCGCGACCAAAAGCCTGCGCCGCATCCGCAAGCCGCGTAATGGGACGCAGCTGATTGCGCATGTATAGAAACGAGATCGAGGTCATGATGATGGCAAAGAAAACCATCGTCACAATCAACTGATGCGGCGCTGCAGGGGACAGACGCCGTCGATCAAAGGTCAGCTGCAACAGGCCCAGATGAGTGGGCATATACAGGCGTGCCTCTTGCCCGCTGGGCAGGGCAACTGCCACAAGGTCGGGCAATTCCGCCATCAGATCCGCCTCAACCTGTGGCGCTATAAAGTCGTACCACCTGCGCCGGCCGATTTCCGGCATCTCATCCGCATCGAGGAACTGCATCTTCATCGACAAAGCGCTTAGATCGGGACGCACGGCGGCCAGCGCCTGTTGCCGAGTCTCAGATTCGGCCATGGTCTGAGTGATCAGTCGGACCTCACGCGCGGCGGCTTGCGTCATTTGCGCGGTCACGTCCTCCAGATGCTTTTGCAGAAACGCGATGCCCACCACCAGCAGCAAGGCCACCACCGGCAGGACGAGAATCAGCGCAGCCCGGACATACAGGCCGCGCGGCATATAGGGTTTGAGCCATTGTGTGGACATGCGCTAAACCTAGCGGGCTGCCCGGACAAGAGAAAGAGGACAGAATGCAGGCACCTGACGAATTCAACCCGCCAGCTGGCGTGGCGCAGGAGTTGCATCCGGGTTTACGGCGCATTCTGGCTCCGAATCCTTCGCCGATGACGTATTGGGGCACAAACACCTATCTTCTGGGCACGCGGGATCTGGCAGTGATCGACCCCGGACCGCTGAGCAACGTGCATCTGGAGGCGATTCTGGGCGCGTTGTCCCACGATCAGAGAATCAGCCATATTCTTGTGACCCACACCCATCTGGATCATTCGCCTCTGGCCGCCCCTCTCGCGGCCCGCACGGGTGCCCCGATTCTGGCCTTTGGAGGCCCCGAGGCCGGGCGCAGTGCGGTCATGTCCGACCTCGCCCTGAGTGGCATGGTGCAAGGCGGAGAAGGCATCGACACCGCGTTCCGGCCGGATATCGAATTGGCGGACGGAGAACTCGTCACAGGTGACGACTGGCAGCTTGAGGTCATCCACACCCCGGGTCATCTGGGCAATCATATCGCGCTGGCCTGGGGCGATATCTGCTTTACGGCAGATCACGTGATGGGTTGGGCCAGTTCGCTCGTCTCTCCCCCCGACGGAGACCTCACCGATTTCATGGCGGCTTGTTATCGGCTGCAACAGCGCGAGTGGTCCGTCTTTCACTCGGGTCACGGCGCACCCATCGAAAACCCTGCTAAGCGGCTGGAGTGGTTGATTCAGCATAGGCTAGGACGAGAAGGGCAAATTCTGGCGGCTCTGGCAGATCGACAAGGCTCGGCCCGACAATTGGCCGAGCGTATCTACACCGAAACCCCAAAGGCCCTGCTGCCCGCAGCCGAGCGTAACGTCCTGGCGCATTTGATTGATTTGGCGGGAAAATCCAAAGTCACCTACAATGGCCCGCTTGCGTCAGATGCGGTTTTCCGGCGACTTTCGTGAGCGTGAGAAAAAATTCAGATTTCTCGCGCTTCCCCTCTGGACGTCAAAAATCGGGGTTGTTATACGCCCCTCAGTTCCGGCGTAGCTCAGCGGTAGAGCAGTTGACTGTTAATCAATTGGTCGTAGGTTCGATCCCTACCGCCGGAGCCAATCTTCTCAGCAAGTTGGTTAGTTTTCCTCTGCGTAGGAACTTCGCAGGTTTTGGTGAGGAAACCGGCAAATTGGGTTAGAGCTACGTCGGGTATTAATCAGACAAAAGAGTCCACCGCCTCCGTTTGGTAGAACCCACAGTAGTCTCACACCTTTAAATTAAGAATAGCCCCCAAAGCGCCACACAACATGGGGATGAAGGATTCAACTAAGCTGTTGTCAACAAGCGAATAACGCGAACCAGCCGATCTACTGGAATCTCCAAAGGCTCTACGTCAAAAATCGCCATCCGACCGACAAATTTCGGAGCTTTAATAAACTCTTCGGCGGCGCGCATACGCGGACGATGAAGGTAATCATCAAACAAAAGTGTAACCGGTCGCTTGATGTTAAAAGCCGTTGCCAGGGCGCAGCCGACGCGAAACCTTCCATCCACCAGCACAACGTCAGGATGCTGAAATCCATCGCTTTGCCAAATTGACAATGGGTATCTGGGGAACCGGTTTGATTCCTTGCTATTTACCGGGAAACCCCATTTCTTTGTTTTCCCAATGTTCACCCATGAAATATTGACTTCGGTACCCGCCTTGGGTGGATTTTCCTGGAACCACCGCTGCATCATTTGAGCCCAGTATTGATCGCTTTCCACACTATAGACTTTTTTGTTCTCCATTCTCCCTGCCAATACAGTGGATCCCCCAGATCCATACTCCAGAATGACAGAAGATTTTTGATAGTACTCGCGCAGTACTTCCTGCACGTCATTTGGCATAGTCAGAACTGGTTTCTTAAGCTGAGCTGTGTTCAATTCGGTCTCCAAGTTGTTGCAATGCGTTCTGACTGGCCTCCAAAGAAAAGTATCATAGACGACAGTGATTTGAACCAGATATTGCGCTCCGCAGATGACAAACAAAATAAAACTAAACCAAGGTCAAGGCGTGCAAAAAGATGTGCAGAAGCCTTTAGAGGCTGAACTCATTGAGTTCTATTGTCGCTAGATGATTGTTGACGCCAGAGCTATGGTCGAGAAGGAGGTTTTGAGACATTGGTCGTATCGTGCTGCGTCGCTACGCCAACCTTCAAGTCTAACAAACATAACCACGAAACGGCTGTTTTTTTACCGGCGTGTGTTTAATTTGACGGACTTTTTGCGCGTTTTTCGAACAGTGACAGCCAATTGCAATTCGTTCTCGCGTCAAACGAACCAGAGTTTGAACTGTAATCTGAAAAGATCAGCGCTGAACGGGAGCGGCCTGCTAGACAATTTTTCTCAAATACCCACAACATGATCTGGACGCCGTGAAAACAGCTTGCTATACGGCGCGAACCGTTCCGGCGTAGCTCAGCGGTAGAGCAGTTGACTGTTAATCAATTGGTCGTAGGTTCGATCCCTACCGCCGGAGCCAATTTCCCCAGATTACCCCGTCAAAGCGTCGGCAAACTGCGTGCGCAAGGTCCGTTTCAGCACTTTACCCGTGGCGTTCAACGGCAGAGCGTCGATGAACACAACCTTGTCCGGCACTTGCCATTTGGCGATCTTGCCATCGAAGAAGGTTAGCAATTCTTCTTCTGACGGCTCCTCTGCCTCGGCCTTCACGGCGACCAGAATCGGGCGCTCATCCCATTTGGGGTGCGGGACCCCGACCACGGCGGCTGTAGCGAGTTTTGGATGGGCAACTGCGATGTTTTCCAACTCGACCGAGCTGATCCATTCGCCGCCTGATTTGATGATGTCCTTGGAGCGGTCGCGGATCGTCATGTAGCCGTCGGCATCCAGTGTTGCGACGTCCCCGGTGGCGAACCAGCCGTCCTGCAAAAGCGCCTCGTCCTGCATCTGGAAATAGCTGTCCAGCACCCATGGGCCGCGCACCATCAGGTCGCCCTGGGTTTCGCCGTCATGGGGCAAGTCGCTGCCATCGTCATCCACGATCTTCAGCTCAACCCCATAGGGAGGCCGCCCCTGGCTTTCGCGCAGGCGGTGCTGCTCGTCGATCGACAGGTCGCGATGTTTGGCAATCGGGACATTGGTTGTGCCCAGCGGGCTCATCTCACTCATGCCCCACGCGTGGACGGTGTCGACGTCGTAGACCTCACGGAAGGTTTCGATCATCGAGGGTGGGCAAGCGGCGCCTCCGATCACGGTACGCTCAAGACTGGCGAGTTTGCTGTCGGATTGCGCGGCGTGGGCCAGAAGGCCCTGCCAGATCGTTGGAACACCCATTGCGACCGTCACGCCATAGGTGTCAATCAGGTTAACCAGCGCCTCACCATGCAGGCCTGGCCCAGGCAAAACCATGCGCGAGCCGGACATGGCACAGGCATAGGGCGACCCCCAGGCATTGACATGGAACATAGGCACCACCGGCATCACGACATCCATCGCCGAATAGCCAATGACGTCTCGCGCATTCGAGGCAAAGCCATGCAATACGGTCGAGCGATGTGAGTACAGCACCCCCTTGGGATGGCCCGTTGTGCCCGAGGTGTAGCACAGGCCGGAGGCCGTGTTTTCATCCAAGTCCGGCCATGCGAATTCGGCATCACCCGTCTCGATCAGTTCATCATAGAATTGCAGCCTGTCGATCTGCGCGGCCGCTTCCTCATCACGAGGCCCCATCAGCACAAAGTGATGAACCTCGCCCAGCCCCTCTTGCAACGCGGCGACCAGAGGGATGAAGGTGGCGTCGAAGAACAGAACGCGATCCTGGGCGTGGTTGATGATGTAGGTCAGCTGCTCGGGGAAGAGGCGCGGATTGATCGTGTGACACACGAAACCTGCACCCGAGGTCGCATAGTAGATCTCAAGGTGGCGGCGGTTGTTCCACGCTAGGGTGCCGATGCGGTCCTGTGGTTCCAGTCCAAGCTTGGTCAGCGCTGATCCCAACCGGCGAGCATTGCGCGCCACTTCGGACCAATTGGTTTGCGTTACGGTGCTGTTTGTTTCGACCGACACGATTTCCGTCTGACCGTGGTAGCGCTCGGCATGATCAATCAGTGACGAGATCAGCAAGGGCTGCGTCATCATCTGTCCCAGCATGGACATCCTCCCTTTTTTTGTTCAGGCCACGCTGTCGGCGGCCATTCCGTGCTTTGAGTGATACGCGGGTCTGTGGCCGGGCGATCAATCATGACGGTTCATTGGGAAGAACCCTGCCAAGCAATTATTTGTCTGACAATAAAAAGATTGCAGCCCGAGGTTGCCCCGGGCCGCAATTCACCACGTCAATTGCGGTGACGCAGGGCATAGGCGACTAAGGCCGCAGTCGAGCCATCCTTGTCATCCGCGCTTTCTTCTCCGTCCACGATCGGCCCGAGTGAGGTCGCAAGTTCTTTGCCCAATTCAACGCCCCATTGATCGAAGGAATTGATGCCCAGAAGAACGCCTTCGACGAACACCCGATGTTCATAAAGCGCAATGATCTGCCCCAGCACAAAGGGCGTCAGTTTGGGATAGATCAAGGTGGTCGAAGGCCGGTTGCCCGGAAACACCCGATGCCGTGCCTGACGGTCGAGTTCATCGCCCTGCAGGCCTTTGGCGGCCATTCGGGCGCTGGCTTCGTCAAAAGACCTGCCGCGCATCAAAGCCTCAGACTGCGCGAGGCAATTGGCCAGAAGCAGGCGGTGATGATGGGCCAGCTCCGGCTCATGTCCTTCGGCGGCGACCATGAATTCGCAGGGGATCACGTCGGTGCCCTGATGGATCAGCTGGTAGAAGGCATGCTGGCCATTTGTGCCCGGCTCACCCCAGACAACAGGCCCGGACGACACTGTCAGTTCGCTGCCATCCATTGCGACCGATTTGCCGTTCGACTCCATCTCAAGCTGCTGAAAATAGGCTGGCAAGCGCAGCAGCCTTTGGTCATAGGGCAACACCGCTCGGCTGGCATGGCCCAGCACCTGACGATGCCAGATCCCGACCAAGGCCAGCATCACCGGCACGTTCTCGGACCAGTCGGCCGAGCGGAAATGCAGGTCCATCGCCTGTCCGCCCCGCAGGAAAGCATCGAACGCATTCGAGCCAATCGCGATCATCACCGGCAAACCGACAGGTCCCCAGACAGAGTACCGCCCGCCGACCCAATCGGCGAAGCCAAACACGCGGTCCTCTGGGATGCCGAAGACCTGTGTTTTGTCCAACGCGCTTGAGACAGCGGCAAACTGCTTGGAAGGGTCGCCTCCGCCCTCGCTCATCCATGCCCGCGCGGTGCGGGCGTTGGTCATGGTTTCAATCGTCGTGAATGTTTTCGAGGCCACGATCACCAATGTCCGGGTCGGGTCCAACTGGCGCAACGTATCCGCGATATGCGCACCATCGACGTTCGATACATAGTGCAGACGCGGCCCATCATGGTAGGGCGACAGCGCATGGGTCGCCATCACTGGCCCCAGATCCGAGCCTCCGATACCGATATTCACCACATCGGTAAAGCTGCCCCCTGCCCCGGCTGCCGTGCCTCCGCGCACCTCCTCGGCGAAGACACGCATCCGCTGCAAAGTGTCCAAAACATCCGGCATCACATCCTGACCATCGACCTGCACCGCGTCGCCGTCCAGGTTTCGCAACGCCGTGTGCAACACCGCGCGATCTTCGGTCTCGTTGATTTTCTGGCCAGAAAACATCGCCTCGCGGCGTGCTTCCAGATCGGCTTGGTCACATAGTTGGATCAGAGCGTCCCGAATCTCGCCGTCGAGCTGCGTTTTTGAGTAGTCGAACAGCATATCGCCGGTTGAGGCGGAGAAATCCTGTGCACGATCCGCGTCCGCCTCGAACAGGTCGAGAATACGCGCCTGCTGCGATGCTGCCAGTGCTTTCAATCTATCCAGTTGCATGGCTCACTCCGCCCAATGCACGGTCATGCCGCCCAGAACGGCCGCGATCGGCGCCTCTTCGGGCGGCAGAGACATGGCCTTCTCTAGCGCTTCCCGCTTCTCGGCGCCGAAGATGATCAGATGTTTCGACAAGGCCCCATCTAGGACCGGAGCCGTCAGGGTGATACGCGGTTCCGGTTGCACATCCGTCCGCGCGACGGCAAGTGTCGGCGCGTTGCTGTCCAACGCTTCGGCCAGCCCCTGCATTCCCGGAAACAGCGAGGCGGTGTGCATATCACCACCCATCCCCAACACCAGCACCGACAAAGGCAGCACTGGTGCGATCAATGATTCGATCTCAGGCAGTGCGTCCTCAGGAGCGGCCCCAGGGACATAGAGAGGTACATATTGCGCCACCGAGGCACGGTTGGTCAGAAGACGTTCGCGGATCAGACGCTCGTTCGAGCGGTCACTGTCCGCAGGCACACAGCGTTCGTCGGTCGGCAGCACGCGTATCCGCGCCCAGTCCAGATCTGCGGCACAGAGGACATCGAAAACCGGCCCCGGGGTCGTTCCGCCCGGCACTGCAAGGGCCACCGTGTCGTCATGCAACAAAGCGGCCTCCAATTCTCCGGCCAGTGCGTTGGCCACGTCGATCGCCAACATGTCGCGGTCGGCATATTCCTGAATATTCATGGCTTGATTCCTTGCCAGTGGCGACCGTCTCGTTTCATCAGCAGCTCGGCGTCGCCCGGCCCTGTGCTGCCACTGTCATAGGGTTTGGGGACATCACCCCGCGCCTGCCATCCGGCAATGATCGGATCGGTCCAGGCCCAGGCGGCCTCAACCTCATCACCACGCATGAACAGGGTCTGGTTGCCCCGGATTACGTCCATGATCAGCCGTTCATAGGCATCGGGCGGGTCTTGATTTTCGGGACCGAGCGCTTCGGCAAAGCTCATGTCGAGCGGGACGTCGATCAGACGCATTCCGCCCTGCCCCGGCTCCTTAATGGTCACCTTCAGGGTGATCCCCTCATTCGGCTGCAATCGGATGGACAAGGCATTGGCGTGTCGCCCTGCTGCCTCGCCAAAAATCGAATGCGGCGCATCCTTGAACTGCACATTGATAACCGAGGAGCGCGCTACAAGCTGCTTGCCGGTGCGCAGGTAGAACGGCGTCCCGGCCCATCGCCAGTTGCTGATATGCGCCTTCAGGGCCACGTAGCTTTCCGTGGTCGAGCGGGGATTGCCGACAACCTCACGATAGCCTGACCCTTCAGCCTCGGAAGCGAACTGCCCGCGTACAATGTGGTGCGGCTCAACCGGATCAAGCGCGCGGATGACCTTGAGCTTTTCGTCGCGTACAGCGTCCGGATCAAACTTGGCGGGCGGCTCCATCGCGATGAGGCAGAGCAGTTGCATCAGGTGGTTTTGCACCATGTCGCGCATGGCTCCGGCGCGCTCGTAATAGTCTTCGCGCCCTTTTACACCGACCGTTTCGGCCACGGTGATCTGGATGTGATCCACGTATTGGCTGTTCCAGAGCGGCTCAAACAGCATGTTGCCAAACCGCACGGCCATCAGGTTCTGGACGGTTTCTTTCCCCAGATAATGGTCGATCCGATAGATCTGCCCTTCGTCGAAATGCGCCGCCAGCGTCGCATTCAAATCCCGCGCACTGTCCAGATCGTGGCCAAAGGGTTTCTCTACCACGATCCTTGTATCCTTGGTCGCAAGCGCATGCGCGCGGATACGTTCGGCCAGAGGGGCAAACAGGCTGGGACCAACCGAGAAATAGAACCCCCGCACGCGGTCCGGGGTCAGTTTGCCTGCCAGCTCATCCCACCCGCCGGTTGAAAGCGCATCAAGCCGGACATAGTCGAGACGCTGCAGGAAACCCTGCAGGTTCTCAACCTCGTCCGACCGTCTGGGCGCATAGCTCCGCAACGACTTGGCCACGAGGGTCCGGAACGCATCCGCCGAAAGCTCACTGCGCGCAGCCGCAATGATGCGCGCGCTTTCGGGCCATTGCCCCGCGCAGAATCTGCGGAACAAAGCGGGTAGGATCTTGCGCTGCGCAAGATCTCCGGTGCCGCCGAAAATGACCAGATCGAACGGATCGACGGGAATGACGCGTGAAACCATGAGTTGTCCTTAACCTGCCCCTAAGGTCATGTCCAATGTTAGCGCAATCATAATGCTCCTCTATGCGTCTTTTTTCCGTCGCATGACCTGAAAACCGCCTCTTATTCGACTGGTCCAGCAAAAGTAATCCAAATCACTGAGGGACGCGGCGGTTTTCCGATATAGATGTAACAGGATCATTCCAGTTTGGGTTGTTGAGATGAACAAGTTTCTGTTTTTTCTGTTTGCATGTTTCGCCGCCCCACTTTGGGCTCAAGAGCGTTTGGCGCTGGTGATTGGCAATGATCAGTACAACTCGGTCGTTGATCTGAAGAAAGCTGTTGCTGACGCCGAGGCGGTTTCCGACAAGCTTGAAAATCTGGGTTTTGAAACCATCCAAGGCCTGAACCTCGACCGGCGCGGCATGAACCAGAAAATCGCGGACTTCACGGCCCGGCTGGAGGCAGGCGACACCGCTTTTGTGTTCTTTGCCGGTCACGGGGTTGAGATCGACGGAGAGAATTACCTGCTGCCCACCGATATCGTCGCACCCTCGTCCGGTGAGACCGATTTCGTGAAGTCCGAATCCATCGCCCTGTCGAACCTGCTGGACCGCGTCCGCGCCACCGGTGCGCGCACCTCAATCGCCATCATAGACGCCTGCCGCGATAATCCGTTCGAGACCGTATCGGGGCGCAGTGTCGGGCGTACTCGCGGCCTGGGGCGCATCAACGCACCTGAGGGTATGTTCGTGATCTTTTCAGCCGGGGCCGGCCAAATGGCGCTGGACCGCCTGAGCGATGATGAACCCGCGCAGAACTCGGTCTTCACCCGCGCATTGCTGCCACGCCTGTCAGAACCGGGTCTTGAGCTGCGCAGCATGGTCTCGGACTTGCGACGCGAGGTGCGCGACCTGTCCCGCACTGTTCAGCACACGCAAATCCCCGCCTACTATGATGAGCTGCTGGGAGAGTTCTATTTCACCCCAGCCGTCGCAACGGTTCCCCGGACCACACCAACGCCCCAAACAGATGATATGCGCGCCGATCTAGAGCTTGCGCGCTCGGTCGGAACGGTGACCGCACTGGACGCATTTCTTGAGAAGTATGAGGATCGGTCCGAGAACTACTCCTACGAGGTCGCTCTGCAATTGCGCGACAGCCTTGCCTCGGTTGAGCTGCCAATCGAGACAGAGCGCACTCCGGCCCCCGAAGCCCCAGACACCCCGGTCATTTCAGATTCGCGCGAAGTGATGCGCGCCACGCAATCGGCCTTGAACGCACTGGGCTGCAGTGCCGGAGGCGCAGATGGTGTCGCCGGACCACGCACAAGACAGGCCTTTGCACGCTACCGCGACGCGAGCGCGTCGCAATTGGGGGCAGATGATTTGGGAACTCAGCACGCGCTGGAGGAGTTGCAGGGTAAAAGCGGCACGATCTGCAAGGTCGTCGCTGCACCGTCCCCCACACCGGCCCCTGCGCCGTCTGTGTCGGCGAGTGTGACGATGGCTGGCACCTGGCAGTTCAAGGCCACCTGCGCGGTGGTTGTCAAAGTGACCGGAACAGTGCGCTACTCTCATGCCGGTGGCAACAAATACACCGGAAGCCTCACCGACTCGCTGGGTCAAAAAGCCAACACGGTGATCTATGTGAATGACCAACAGATCAGCGGCACCGACTTTTTCCCCGGCATCACGGTTCAATGGCGCGGTCGTCTGGCTGAAGATGGCAACAGCTTCACCAGCTCGGGCTCAACCGGGTGTTCGGTCTACGCGTGGCGGGCGGGATAAGGCGTCAGTTCACGCGGAACTCACCCACCATATTGCGCCACTCCCCCGGCGCGATCATCTTGCGATGGGTGAACTTGACCGAGTGCAAAGGCCCCTCAATCTCTCGTTGCCAAAAGTCGATGAATTCGAACAGTTTCGGATGATCCGGCGCCAGATCATATTCCTGCCAGATGAACGTGTTCAGGACATGGATATAGTCGGGCATATGGTAGAAGAATTCCGCTGTCGTCAGACCGTATCCCTTCAGCATTAATTCGGTTTCGCTTTGCTGCATTCAGACCTCCGATTTCATTCAGGGTCTCTCCATGATAGCAGCAAAACCACCTAACAGTTGTATAACAAGATGTTACCCGAGTGTTACTTTGGATTTTCACGCGCGGATTCGTTGCTTGCTTGCACCTTATGTGCTGGGTCTGATAGAGTAGAGCCACAAAATATAGAGTCTGCACAAGAAACGAGCAGTTTACGTGAGCGATACGCCAGAAACACCTGAAAACATGGATGAAACCCCGCCCGAGCGCCCTGTCTATGACGGCCCGACGGTCTCCATCGAATCCGAGATGCGCACGTCCTATCTGGACTATGCCATGTCGGTCATCGTTTCCCGCGCGATCCCCGATCTGCGCGACGGCCTGAAACCCGTTCATCGGCGGATTTTGTACGCCATGCACGAGACCGGTAACACGCATGAAAAGGCGTATCGCAAATCGGCCCGCCCGGTCGGCGATGTGATGGGTAAGTACCACCCGCACGGCGATAGCGCGATCTATGACGCGCTGGTGCGGATGGCGCAGGATTTCTCGATGTCACTGCCGCTGCTGGACGGTCAGGGCAACTTTGGCTCGATGGACGGCGATAACCCGGCGGCCATGCGTTACACCGAAGTTCGGATGGACAAACCTGCCGCTGCCCTGCTGGCCGATATCGAAAAAGAGACGGTTGATTTTCAGGACAACTACGACGGCAAAGACAAAGAGCCGACCGTCCTGCCCGCCCGTTTCCCGAACATGCTGGTCAATGGCGCAGGCGGTATCGCCGTGGGTATGGCCACGAATATCCCTCCGCACAATCTGGGAGAGGTAGTTGACGCAACGCTGGCGCTGATTGACGACCCGGATCTGACTTCGGAACAACTGATCGAATACGTCCCCGGCCCCGATTTCCCGACCGGCGGCGTCATGCTTGGCCGCTCCGGTGCGCGCAAAGCCTATCTGGAAGGCCGTGGCAGCGTCATTATCCGCGCCAAGACCCGTGTCGAGGAACTGCGCAAAGATCGCTACGCCATTGTCGTGGATGAGATCCCCTATCAGGTGAACAAAGCCTCGATGATCGAAAAGATCGCCGAAGCAGTACGTGAGAAGCGCATCGAAGGCGTAGCGCATGTTCAGGACGAATCCGACCGCAACGGCGTGCGCGTGGTCGTTGAACTGAAGCGCGACGCAACGCCCGAGGTGGTACTGAACCAGCTTTATCGCTTCTCGCCGATGCAGACCTCCTTCGGCTGCAACATGTTGGCCCTGAATGGTGGCCGACCCGAGCAACTGACCCTGCGCCGATTCCTGACATCCTTCATCGACTTCCGCGAGGATGTGGTAGCCCGCCGCACCGCCTATGATCTGCGCAAGGCGCGCGAGCGTAGCCACATATTGTGTGGCCTAGCCGTGGCCGTCTCTAACGTGGACGAAGTGGTTGCCACCATCCGGTCGTCAGCCGATGCTGCAGAGGCGCGCGAAAAGCTGATGACGCGCCGTTGGCCTGCGGCCGAGATCGAAGGCTATCTGCGCCTGATCGACGACCCGCTGTCCAAGATGAACGACGATGGCACCTATAACCTGACCGAGGTTCAGGCCCGTGCGATCCTCGAATTGCGCCTGCAGCGCCTGACTCAACTGGGTGTCAAAGAGGTCACGGACGAGCTGGAGCAACTGGCCGCCAAGATCAAGGAATACCTTGAGATCCTGTCCTCGCGCGAGCGCATCATGGGCATCATCGGCGATGAACTGCGCGAGGTTCGCGAGCAATTCGCCGTCCCCCGTCGCACCGAGATCGTCGACTGGTCCGGCGACATGGAGGACGAGGACCTGATCGAGCGCGAAGACATGGTCGTGACCGTCACCTCGGGCGGCTATATCAAACGTACTCCGCTGGCCGATTTCCGGGCGCAAAAGCGTGGTGGCAAGGGCCTGTCGGGGATGCAGACCAAGGAAGAGGACGTGGTCACCACCCTCTTCGTGGCCAACACCCATACGCAGCTGCTGTTCTTCACGACCGACGGGATGGTCTACAAGCTCAAGACTTGGCGCCTGCCGCAATCTGGGCGCACCGGAAAGGGCAAGGCGATCGTTAACATCCTGCCGATCCCGACTGGTGTTTCCATCGCGGCCATCATGCCAGTCGATGTGCCGGATGAGGAATGGGAGAACCTACAAGTCGTGTTTGCCACCAGCGCAGGCACCGTACGGCGCAACCGCCTGTCCGACTTCACCAATGTGAAGCGCAACGGCAAGATCGCTATGAAGTTCGAAGATGAGCACGCCGAGACGAAGCTGATCAACGCGCGCATCTGCTCGCAAGAGGATGATGTAATGCTAGTCACCAAATCCGGTCGTGCAATCCGCTTCCCAACGACGGCTGTGCGGGTTTTCAACAGCCGATCCTCGGTCGGTGTGCGTGGTGTGCGACTCTCCGGCGATGACGAAGTGGTTTCGATGTCCGTCATCCGCCACTTCGATGCGACCTCGGATGAGCGTGCCGCATACCTCAAGATGCGCCGTCTGATGGCTGGCGTCACTGATGAGGCCGAGGCGGATGAGGAAGAAGGCAATGCCGACAGCGTTCTGCCTCAGGAACGCTATGCCGAGATGTCGGCCGCCGAGAACCTGATCCTCACCATCACCGCGGGCGGTGCAGGTAAGCTGAGTTCCAGCCATGACTACCCCGTCCGCGGACGGGGCGGTATGGGCGTTGCCGCAATGGACAAGGCGATGCGCGGCGGCGAACTTGTCGCCTCGTTCCCGGTCGAGATTGATGACCAGATCATGCTGGCCACTTCAAAAGGTCAGTCGATCCGCGTGCCGGTCGATGGCATTTCCTTCCGGTCCCGCAGCGCCGGTGGCGTGCGGGTATTCAACACCGGCAAGGGCGAAGAGGTCGTCAGCGTTGCCTGGATCGCCGATCAGGGCGATGAGGACGAGGCCGAAGAATAATCTTTCGGCTAGAGCACATGAAACAGGCGCTAACCGGACCCGGGCAGCGCCTGTTTTGATTCAGTGCCCAATAGATCAGCCACAGCCCAGAGCCGATCCTGACCCCAAATGCTTTGACCGTCGACGTGGAAGCTGGGAACACCCCAAAAGCCGAGGTCTTGTAGCCTGTTCTGGTTATGCTCGACTCGCTGTCGCCAAGTCTGGGATTTCAGTTCATCGCGCGCCGTGGGCCAATCAAGACCGGCGGTCCTGACGACATGAGATAGGCCCCTGTCGCTGGCCGCGTCTACGCCTTCCGACCAGACTGAGCGCATGAAGGTAGAGGAAAACGCTGCCATCCGACCTTCGGATTCGGTGTAGTCGAACAAGGCATAACCGCGCTCGACCCCGCTCCCCAAAGGGTCGCAGATGCGGCCAAACGGGATACCCAGCCGCCGCGCCTCACGCGTACAATCCTGCAGGATGTATCGGGATTTCGCCCTGGGCACCGGCAAGCCGCGCATCAGCATCGGCAGCACCGGACGCAGGATCAGTTCAGTCCCGTAGTGTTCTGCCAAGTGCTGGACCCGGTCAAAAGCCAGATAAGAATACGGGCTGCGGAAGGAGAAAAAGAACTCGACGGTTTTCGAGGCGGCTTGGCGGTCGAACACCAGCTCAGGGGGTGGCACCAGAAGGGGGCCTGTGCCGAGCCCGGCATTCTGCAGCCTGTCTTCAAGATAGTGCAGCCGGTCCACACCCCAGTACCATTCGCCGCCATAGTAAAACGTGCCGCCGAGGTAGTGCCCCATGGCCCGCAACTTCAGGTCTCCGGCGCTTGTAGCAGCGGCGGGATCACTCTGTTTCCCCGTGGGTAAATCCCGCCCAGCCCATTGTGCGGCGCTGATGGTTTTGAGGTGTTGCGCGAAATCCGGCTCTCCAAGATGGGCGGCCAGACGAGCATTGACCTCTGGCGTCACACCATCCGCCTTCGGCGCGTCCAAACCCAGCTTTTGCGCCAAGCGCGTCGCATCTTTGATGGCGTTCTCACGATGCGCTTTCGGATCAGGAACCGCCTCTGCTGGCGGGCCTGAGATCAAATGCGGGCGTAGCGCAATGTCATAGCGCGCCTCGAATGCTGGCAAAACCTGCGCTGTCAGTGAGCAATACGGGTCTGACGCATCGTGAAAATAGTGAACCTCGCGTCGCGCACCACGCGCCCTACGACCAAGTTCGTGCAGGCCACGACGCGCGTTTTGCAGACCTCGGCTGGTGATAATTTCGGCCAGCCGGGGTTTTACCAAAGATGTGAAGGGCACAGTCGTCTCCGCCGGGGTCAGATGCCCTACCCTAGCCAGTCCCGCGCGGAATACCACGCGGGCACACGGCAACGTGAGTGGTCCGGGTTACAGCCCGTAGAGCGCACCGAATTTCTGCTCAAGATAGCTGAGCAGCGGGTCCGGCCCCGGTTCAACACCGCTTGCACGCTCAATGACCTCACGCGGGGCGTAGAGCCCACCATATTGCTGGACATTCTCACGCAGCCATGTGGTCGCGCCCGAGGTATCACCTTCGGCCAATTGCCCATCCAGCCCCGGCACGGCGCCGCGCAGCGCCTGGAAAAGACACCCGGCATAGACGTTGCCCAGGGAATAGGTCGGGAAATAGCCGAACAGACCCACGGACCAATGCACATCCTGCAAACACCCGTTCGAGGGCGTGTCGACCGCATAACCGAAATCCGCCTTGAAGCGGTCATTCCACGCGGCTTCGAGGTCCGAGACCTGCAGGTCTCCGGCCATCAATGCGCGCTCCAGATCAAAGCGCAGCATGATGTGCAGGTTATATTGCACCTCATCCGCCTCGGTTCGGATATAGCCGTTCTGGACGTGGTTCACCGTCGCGTAGAAGGCATCGGCCTCCGCGATCCCGAAATCCCCGAACGCATCACGCATCTGGGTGAACAGCCATCCGGTGAAGGCGCGCGAGCGGCCAAGCTGGTTTTCATAGATCCGGCTTTG
Source organism: Ruegeria sp. BG11 (assembly GCF_056538565.1). Lineage (NCBI taxonomy): Bacteria > Pseudomonadati > Pseudomonadota > Alphaproteobacteria > Rhodobacterales > Roseobacteraceae > Ruegeria > Ruegeria sp. BG11. Next base: position 320,000 of record NZ_JBQFTH010000001.1, read on the forward strand.
GCTTTCATGCACGCCCATTGACACGCCCTGACCCAGAGGCGTCAGCGCGTAATCGGGATTGATGCCCTGTTCATAGGCGGCGTGGCCGACCTCATGAATGGTTGAGTAGAAGCAGTTGAACGGGTCAGTCGCGCTGGTCCGGGTCGTGATCCGCACGTCCGAGCCGCTGCCCGAGCTGAACGGATGCACCGCCTTGTCGACGCGGCCCCGGTTCAGGTCATAACCGAAGGTCCGCGCCAGTTTTTGCGACAGGCGCATCTGTTCGGTTTCGTCGAAAGAGCCCTCCAGCGCCTTTGGGGCGGGCCGATCCAGAACCGCTGCTCGCAGTGCAACCAAGCGGGGACGCATCTGATCGAAGATCTCGGCAATCTGGGCGCCTGTCGTATAGGGCTCATAATCCTCGACCATGGCGTCGTAGACGTCACCACCTTGTGCCAGTGCGGCCCCTTCCTCGCGTTTCAGCGAGACGACTTCTTCCAGCACCGGCAGGAAGGCCGAGACGTCCTCATCCGCGCGCGCCTGCGCCCATTCGCCTTGCGCGGCAGATGTGACACGAGCAAGAGCTTTGGCCAGATCGGCGGGGACTTTGATGGTGCGCTCGTAGGACCGGCGGATCTCACGCAACTGGGCCTTGCCCGATGCATCACTCGCGTCGGCCTGGTCCAGCCATTCAGCCACGCGCGGGTCGGACTTGCGCGCGTGCAAAACGGCCTCAATCGCGGCCATTTCCTCGGCCCGTTGCGGGGCAGCTCCGCGCGGCATCATGGTCTCCTGATCCCAGCCGAGCCGACCGGCGATCTGACCAAGGGCCGAGGTTTCACGTTGAAAGGCCATCAGGTCGTCAAAGGCGCTCATCGGGTCACGCTCCACGGATTGAGGTTGCAATGGGGTAGCCGCTCAGGAAGCGCGCGCGCAGGATCAGGGTCCAGACCACAACGGCCATGAACTGGTGGAAAATGGCGATCTGCCATGGGGCTGCGTAAACGACCGTGACGATCCCGACCACCACCTGCAGAGACAGAGCTGCAAAGGCTGCGTTGAAGGCGAAACGGGTCTGCGGGTGGGCGCTGGTCTGCCCCCGACGCCAGACGATGATGGCGAAGATGAACAGCAAATACCCTGCGCAACGGTGGATGAATTGCACCAGACCGGGGCTTTCGAAGAAGTTGCGCCACATCGGTTCCAGCATGGTCGCGTCTGGCGGCAATAGCTGCCCACCGATCAGAGGCCAGTCGGTGTAGGACCGCCCTGCGTCAATCCCGGCGACCAGCGCACCGATGAGTATTTGTAAAAAGGTGAAATGCAGGAGGCCGGTCGAGAGCGAGAACAGCTTCGCCTCTTTCGCGCGGCGGGCCTGCATCAGGTCGCGCTCATCCCGGCCCAATTCAAAGATATACCACGCGAGGAACCCAAGGATCACGAAGGCTAAGCCGAGATGGGTGGCCAAACGATAGCTTGCAACGGCCGTCATCCCCTCACCCTGCGTGACACCCGAGGCGACCATCCACCAGCCGACCGCACCCTGAACGGCGCCCAAGGCACCGGGGATCAGCAGTTTGCCGGTCCAACCCGTGGGGATTTTGCGCGCGATCAGGAAACCAAAGAAGCCAATTGCCCAGACCAGACCGATCACGCGGCCCAGTTGGCGGTGGCCCCATTCCCACCAGTAGATGAATTTGAAATCACTCAGCTCCATCCACTGGTTCTGGATGCGCCACTGGTCGATTTCCTTGTATTTGTCGAATTCGGATTGCCAGTCTGCCTCGGTCATCGGCGGAATGGCCCCAGTGATCGGACGCCATTCGGTGATCGAAAGCCCGCTATCTGTGAGCCGGGTCAGCCCCCCCACGGCGATCATAACAACGACCAGAGCGAACAGGATCATCAGCCACGCCCGGATCGCCTTGCGTGCCCCACCCCGGCCCTTGTCGATCATACCGGGTTGAACGGCTTGTTGTTTTTCGGTGTCTGAGACTTCTTCGAAGATGCTGCGCTTGGCGCTCATGCTGTCCTCATATGTCCTGGATTTGGTCGCAAGCTCTGGATTTCGTCGCAAGCTAGGGCCAGTGAGGGGCAAGGTCCAGCCTTACCCTTTGTCTTTCCAACGGACCATCTGACGCATGACTCCGTGCAGCATCTGCACATCCGCCCGCGTCATCCGCATCCGCGACCACAGGTTGCGCAGATTGGTTTTCATGCCCTCGGCCTTTTCCGGCGGGTAGAAGAAACCCGCCTCTTCCAGCCGATCTTCATAGTGTTCGACCAGCTTCTCGACCTCGATGCCGGTCGCCCAGTCGCCCTTGCCCAGATCGGTAGCCTCATGCACCACATCACCGGTCTGACGCATCCACTCATAGGCTGTCAGCAGCACGCATTGTCCAAGGTTGAGCGAGGCATATTCCGGGTTCACAGGAACGGAGATGATTGCGTTGGCCTTGGCGATGTCCTCATTCTCAAGCCCAGCGCGTTCGGGGCCAAAGAGAACTGCCACCTTTTCGCCCGCGGCAACCTTTTCAGCCGCGATCTGCATGGCGCGTTCCGGGCTGTAGACCGGCTTGGTCAACCCGCGTTGCCGTGCGGTGGTCGCAAACACAAAGGTCGTGTCAGACAGCGACCCCGCCAGATCGTCAAACAATTGCGCCTCATCCAGAAGCCGACCTGCACCGCTGGACATCGCCACCGCCTTAGGGTTCGGCCACCCGTCCCGAGGGGCCACGATCCGCATCCGGTCCAGCCCGAAATTCCACATCGCCCGCGCGGCGGCACCGATGTTTTCGCCCATTTGCGGGCGCACGAGCACAAAGGAAGGCTGAGAGGTGTCACTAGGCATGGCTGTCTCCGAAAGTTCCGCATGCTCTAATCACCCAGCCCCATCAGGGCAACCCGATCCTCTTGTTCTGTTTCCAAATACCCGCTCGGCAGGCATAAAAGTTTGCTTCCCCCGCTCAATCCGCTAAACCGCGCCAAAGAATGAAAGCGAAGGACGCGCTAATGGACACCCCCGAGCAGCCGCAGATCTATCTGATCACACCGCCGACCATCACGCTTAGCACCTTCCCCGACCAATTGGCCCGGGTTCTGGACGGGACCGAGATTGCTTGCATCCGGCTGGCCTTGGCTGGGAATGACGAGGACACGATCGCGCGCGCCGCAGATGCCTGCCGCGAGGTGGCCCATGCGCGTGACGTGGCTATCGTGATCTCGAACCACGTTCTGCTGGCGCAACGGCTGGGGCTGGATGGTGTGCATCTGGACGATGCAGCGCGCTCGGTCCGGGCTGCCCGCAAAGAGCTTGGCGCAGATGCGATTGTTGGCAGTTTTTGTGGGGCCTCCAGCCATGACGGCATGACGGCTGGCGAAGCGGGCGTCGACTATGTCGCCTTCGGTCCGGTCGGAGTGTCTTCTCTCGGCGACGGCACTCTTGCCGAAAAGGACCTATTCCAGTGGTGGTCGGAAATGATAGAGGTTCCAGTTGTGGCCGAGGGCGGCCTGACCCCAGACCTGATCCGCACCCTGTCCCCCCATACGGATTTCTTCGGCATCGGTGATGAAATCTGGTCGGCCGAGGACCCAGCGGCCGCTCTGAACGACCTGTTGTCCCATATGGCTAGCTGAGTATCAGGGGCTCGGCCAACCAATAAACGGCAATTCCCGCAATCAGGATCGAAGCCAGAACCGATATCCGGCCTCGCATCCTCTCAGACGCCCCGGCAATCAGAGCGGAGACCGCAAAAACTGCGGCAGCTATGGCGTAAAGCGCCACCAGCACCCCGCCCGCATAGCCGAATATCGCGGGCGGCAAATGATCCGGTGGCACGCCAATCGTCGCCAGCGAGGTTCTGAGCGTGATCCCACACAACAATCCGGCACCGAATACAGCGAGTAAGCGGAAAACGGTCAGACGCCTGAGAACCAAATTCCACAGCGCCAAAACGAGAGTTGCAGCCGCAAGCGCCTGAGAGGCCACCGCAGAGGGCAACGCAACCGCGCCATAGACCGAAAGCGCCAGACCGAAGATCAGCCCGAGGGACACAAACAAAATCTGCGCCAACAGCGGACGCAGGCTGAGAGTCAAAAAGACCAGCGACAGCACAAGGGCGATCTCGTGGTAGCCATGCGGAATGATGCGGGTCAGCCCCTTAGGCAGAAACACCTGCAGCACCTGTTGCGGGCCGAGCGCGGCACCGCCTTGCAACGGTATCAAAGGGCTGACCTCTCCGGCGACCAGATAGCCCGTGTAGGGTGCGTCGACACGCTGTTGTTTAACGACGGCAGGCCCGTGCCCCTCCGGCCATGTCAGGCGCAAACTCGACGCCCCGTCAGGCAGCGGCGCGGCCAGCAGCAGCTTTGACAAACGCGGAGTATCAGGATCACCGACAATGGGGATGCGCACGCCCTCATAGGACAGGCGGGGCGGGCCTGCGAGTTCGACCCTCAGCGTCCCGGCCCAGTCTTTGACAAACGACCGAACCTCAGGCTCCAGCTCTGAGGAGACCCGCCGGCGCAACTCTCTGTACCGCGCGTCATCGGCAAAATCGGGACGAGTTTCGGGGTCGATCCCGGACAGGAACATCTCGGCATTCAGCGTGACCTCTAGGAACAGAGTGTCTTCCTTCGTCCAGAACTCGACAATCGTCGGAGCGGTCTGAGCCTTCGCAGACCATGCCGAAAGGAGCAGAAAGACAGGCAAAATCAGGAGGAAACGGAAAATACCGCTCATCTGCGACGCTCATTAATAAAATCATCAATCATACGGGTCGAGTGTCCCGCCGAACGCGCCGGATCGCAAGTCGAAACGACCGCGAGCCAGATCACAGAGGCCTTATCTCTGTTACCGCTGACGTTCTGGCTTGCACGGGCCTCAGCGCTGCGGCATGACAGCACCATGACTCAGAACAGCGAAATCCTGTGTATCGGTTCAGTCCTTTGGGACGTGATCGGACGCTCGGCAAGTGCCATGCGGCAAGGATCGGACGTGCCGGGGCGGATCACCCGCCTGCCCGGCGGCGTCGCCATGAACATTGCCATGACGCTGGTGCGGTTTGGCATGACCCCAACCCTGCTGACCGCCATTGGCCGCGACCCGGAGGGTGACGAGCTGGTCCACGCTTGCGCCCGGCTCGGCATGGTCACCGACCATATCTACCGCTCGCAAGACCTGCCGACCGATCGCTACATGGCGGTCGAAGGGGCCAACGGCCTGATCGCGGCCATCGCTGACGCCCACTCGCTTGAGGCTTCGGGGGCGAAAATCCTGCGCCCGTTGATGCATGGGCCGCTGGGCTATGAGAATACGCCGTTTGAAGGACCAATTGCGCTGGACGGCAACCTGACGCTGGACCTTCTGGAAGAAATCGCCCAAAGCCCCGCCTTTGCCAAGGCGGACCTGCGGGTTGCACCGGCCTCACCCGGCAAGGCCGAGCGCCTGTTGCCTTTCCTCAAACACGCCCGCGCGACACTTTATGTGAACCTCGAAGAGGCTGGCCTACTGTGTCAGCGCGAGTTCACAGATTCACAATCCGCCGCCAAAGGCCTGCTGGACCGGGGCGCGCTGCGCGTTCTCGTCACCGATGGTGGCAATTCGGCCACCGTTGGCTCGGCCTCGGGCGTTCTGACCCAGACACCTCCGTCTGTGCTTGTAACTCGCGTAACCGGCGCGGGCGACACATTCATGGCCGCCCACATCGCTTCAGAATCAGACGGCGCCGATGCGCAAACGGCCTTGACCCGCGCACTCCACGCCGCTGCAACCTACGTTTCAGGAGAAACTCCGCTGTGATCCCTATCCACTACTCTGCCGAGGTCCGCGCCGCCAAAGACGCAGGCCACCCCATCGTGGCGCTGGAAAGCACCATCATCACCCACGGCATGCCCTACCCTCAGAACGTTGAGGTCGCCGCGAAGGTGGAACAGGACATCCGCGATGCAGGAGTTGTGCCAGCGACCATGGCTGTGATCGAAGGCGTGCTGCATGTGGGCCTTGAACCCGACCAGCTGCAGGCCTTAGGCCAGGCTCAGGGCGTCGCGAAAATCTCGCGCGCGGACATGGCCGCCTGTATCTCGACCGGCGGGACCGGAGCCACAACAGTGGCCGCAACCATGATCGCGGCGCAATATGCGGGGATTGAGGTCTTTGCCACCGGCGGGATCGGAGGCGTCCATCAGGGGGCCGAGACCACGTTTGATATCTCAGCCGACCTGCATGAGCTGGGTCAAACCCCAGTGACGGTTGTGGCGGCGGGTGCCAAAGCGATCCTCGATCTGGCCAAAACGCTGGAAGTACTGGAAACGCTGGGCGTTCCGGTCATCGCCTATGGTCAGGACGCTTTTCCCGCCTTCTGGTCCGCGCAATCCCCCTATGTCGCACCGCTGCGCATGGACAGCGCCGACGCCATCGCCAAGGCTCATGCGACGCGCCGCGCGCTGGGACTGCCGGGCGGTCAACTGGTTGCGAACCCGATCCCAGACGCAGACCAAATTCCGGCTGAGGAGCTGGCCCCGATCATCGCCGCAGCCCAGGCGGACGCTGATGCCCATCGGATCAACGGCAAAGCCGTCACGCCCTATCTGCTGCAACGGATCTTTGAAAAGACCGAGGGCCGTTCACTCACCGCGAACATCGCCCTGGTACGCAACAACGCGCGATTGGCGGCGAATATTGCTAAGGCACTGGTAAACGGCGCGTAAGCCTGCCCTATTGCACCGGCGCATCGGACTGCTTAGGTAGTTTTGCAAACCACTCGGACCTGTAATGAACACACCGTTTGACGAAGAACCACATCGCCGCCCCGGCCTGTTCTCGCGCCTGCGCGGTTCTTTTCTGACGGGTATCGTTGTCATTGCTCCCGTTTGGCTGACGATCTGGCTGATCTGGTCCGTCGTTGGCTGGATCGACAGCGCCGTTCTGCCGCTGGTGCCACAACAGTTCCGCCCTGAGGAATATGTGGGCATCAACCTGCGCGGCGTCGGCGTCATCATCTTTCTGGTGTTCACCATTCTGGTCGGCTGGATTGCCAAAGGCATTCTGGGCCGATCTTTCATCTCGTTCACCGAGAGCCTCGTCGATCGGATGCCTATCGTCCGCTCAATCTATTCCGGGATCAAACAGATCTCGGAGACGGTGTTCGCACAGACCGAGCGCTCTTTCGAGAAAGCCTGCCTGGTTCAATATCCGCGCCGTGGCATCTGGGCCATCGGGTTCGTTTCGACCACAGCAAGGGGTGAGGTTAGCAATCGCGCCGAAACCGGCGGCAACCTACTGAGCATCTTCATCCCGACAACGCCCAACCCAACCTCCGGCTTTTTGCTGTTCTTCCCGGAAGAGGATGTGATCCTGCTGGATATGTCGATTGAAGAGGCCGCAAAGCTCGTGATCTCGGCCGGTCTGGTCTATCCCAACGAAAAAGACCCGACACAGCCGCCCGAGTAATCAGCCGAACATCGCGGGCAGATCGACGGTACTGTGCTGTCCAAGATCATCCTTGTGGCGCGCCAGAAACCCATCTGCCGCGTCGCGGCCCGCGTGCTTCAACTTGTGCAGGATCACCGGATTGGGCACCGTTTTGGTCGCCACAGACAAGCTGTTCATCAGCTCATTATCCGCAATCATGTGAACCAAAACACGGCTCATCTCACCGGCTTTTAACTTGCCCTCTTCTAGCAGCCGCTGAACGAAATTGATCGCTCGCAGCTCGCGGAACAGGGATGAGTTAAAACTGATCTCATTGATCCGGTTCTGAATTTGCTGCGGCGTAACCGGCAACTCGTCCCGTTCCAGAGGGTTGATATTCACGATCACCACATCATCGGGAAGGTCGTCCTCGAACAAGGGGTAAAGCGCCGGGTTGCCAGTGTAGCCGCCATCCCAGTAGGCCTCGGTTCTGTCGGTTTCGGGGTCGTAAATTTCAACCGCTTTGAACAGCGTGGGCAAACAGGCCGAGGCCAAAATCGCATTGGTCGAGATCTCATCGCCCGTGAACACACGGATCTTGCCGCTGCGCACGCAAGTCGCGCACACAAACAGACGTGGTCCCTGATCGGCGCAGATCTCATCAAAGTTGAAACGGTCCACCACGGATTCCAGAGGGTTCGAATAGAACGGACCATAAGCATATGGCGACACCATCCGGGACCACGCATCTCCAATGGAGTATGGCAGCGAATACTCCATCGCCTGCGCAATACTCGCAGGCTCAAGCCCCCTGAACCAGTTGGCAATACGCATATCGCCAAGGGCCCCCATGCGTTTCCACAAGCCGTCCAGCCGCGCCCGCGCGCCCTCGCGCCCGTTTGCAACCATTCCGGACTTGAACGCAGCGCCATTCAAAGCCCCGGCCGAGGTTCCGGTGATCGCCGCAACCTCGATATCTTCTTCATCCAGAAGACGGTCGAGGACGCCCCAAGTGAACGCTCCATGCGCTCCACCACCCTGCAAAGCCAGATTGATCCGTTTCATGGTTCCACCTCTTCATCTGGCCAAAAATACCTCGGGGGTTTTGGGGGCAGAGCCCCCATAAAACTTCACAAAGCCGTCCAGCCACCATCGACCGAGATCGTCGTACCGGTGATCTGCGCTGCCGCATCCGAACAGAGGAACTGAACCGTTCCGCCCAATTGCTCGACCGTGGCGAACTCCTTGGACGGTTGCCGCTCCAGCATGACGTTCTTGATCACGTCCTCACGGCTCATGTTGTATTCCTTCATAGTGTCGGGGATCTGCGCTTCGACCAGAGGGGTCAGCACATAGCCCGGACAAACCGCATTGCAGGTGATCGGCTCTTGCGCGGTTTCCAATGCGACGGCCTTGGTCATGCCAACAACACCATGCTTAGCCGCCACATAGGCCGCTTTGAACGGAGAGGCCGTCAAACCATGGGCCGAGGCGATGTTCACGACGCGCCCCCACCCGCTCGCGCGCATCAACGGCAAGGCGGCTGCGGTTGTATGGAAGGCCGAGTTCATATTGATCGCAATGATCGCGTCCCACTTGTCGACCGGGAACTGGTCAATCGGGGACACATGCTGAATACCCGCATTGTTCACCAGAATATTGCAGGAGCCCGCCTTCTCGATCAGGGCGCGACAATCGTCGCCCTTGGACATATCGGCCTGAATGTAGCGCGCGTTGGTACCCGTCTCTTTGGAAATCTCCGCCGCCAACGCGTGATCTTCATCCCGATCCGTGAACGAGTTCAGAACCACATCCGCCCCGGCCTTTGCCAGCTCGCGCGCGATGCCCAGACCGATGCCCGAATTTGATCCCGTGATGATTGCCGTTTTTCCCGAAAGGCTCATGACTGCATTTCCTCTGAGTTCACCTGACACGCAGAGTGCCATGCTGCACCTGCAAAGAAAACGGGGAACTGCAGAATGAGTAGCTGCAAATCTGCCAAAAAAAACGCCCGCACGAAGCGGGCGTTAAGTTATTGAGGCAGGTTTCATACAGGCAAGAAACCTATCGAGCAGTGAGACCTTTATAAGCAATTCTGCGCTTTCGTCCAAGCTAAAAGTTTGAAAACAAGAAAAATCATCGCTACGATGAATCCCAACAAAATAAGGCCAGAGCAGGATTGTTTCCAAAATGAGCCCGTATTTTTCACACCCGCTTCGTGGTTTGGCAGCGGGAATCGCCCTGCTTTTTGCGTCCTCTTTGGCACAGGCAGAATCGACTCATGCCATAGCTATGTATGGCGACCCGGCCTTACCACCGGATTTTGTGTCTCTACCCTATGCGAACCCAGAGGCGCCCAAAGGCGGCAAAGTCGTTTTCGGAAACACTGGCGGCTTTAACAGTTTGAACCCGTTTGTGCAAAAAGGCACCCCTCCGTGGCAGCTAAGATTTTGGACCCACGAGAGCCTGATGGGCCGCTCCTGGGACGAACCTTTCACTCTTTACGGGCTGTTAGCCGAATCGGTTGAGACTGCGCCAGACCGGTCTTGGGTGGAATTTACACTCCGAGATAAGGCCCGATTCTCCGACGGCACCCCGGTCACAGTTGACGACGTGATCTGGTCTTTTCAAACCCTCGGGACCGAAGGGCATCTGCGCTATCGCGGTCTCTGGTCCAAGATCGACAGTATCGAACAAACCGGTCCGCGCTCGGTCCGCATCAGCTTTAACGAAGCTGACCGTGAACTTGCATTGATCGTGGGGCTACGTCCGATCCTTCAGAAAGCTCAATGGGAGGGGAAGGATTTTGCCGACGCGCAGCTGCACGACGTTCCTGTCGGAAGCGGACCCTATGTGGTCGAAGATTACGAGGCCGGTCGCTACGTGAACCTGCGTCGAAATCCGGACTATTGGGGCGCTGATGTTCCGTTTCGCCAAGGCACGATGAATTTCGATGACATCCGGATTGAATTCTACGGCGATGCCACCGTTCTGTTCGAAGCCTTCAAAGCCGGAGAGCTTTCCGCCGTGCGTGAGTTCAACGCCGACAAATGGGACACGCAGTACAGCTTCCCCGCCGTTCAACGTGGCGATGTGATCAAGACCGAGATCCCGCATGGTAAGCCCTCGGGCATGACCGGGCTGGTGATGAACACCCGCAAAGCTCCGTTCGACGACTGGCGCGTGCGTGAAGCCCTGATGCTGGCCTTCAACTTCGAATTCATCAACGACACGATCACCGGCGGTGCGCAGTCGCGGATCTCATCCTATTTCTCGGGCTCTGATCTGGCGATGCAACCGGGACCCGCGACTGGGCGCGTTGCGGACCTGTTGGCGCCCTATAGCGCAGACCTGATCCCCGGAACGCTGGAAGGCTACGCCCCACCCGACGGCGATGGCTCGGCCCGAAACCGCGCGAATCTGCGTCAGGCGGCGAAACTGTTGGCCGAGGCCGGTTGGACCATTCAGGACGGCGTGCTGCGCAATGCAGCGGGTGAGCCGTTTCAGATCACCGTTCTGTTGCAACAGGGCGATGGTGAGATGCAGACAGCGGTTGAGATTTACACCCGTGCGTTGGAGCGCCTGGGAATTCAAGTCACGACCGAACGTGTCGACAATGCGCAATATACCGGCCGGGTGTCTGAGTTGGATTTCGATATGACCCCGTTCCGCCGTGCCCTGTCCCTGTCACCAGGCAATGAACAGCGCCTCTATTGGGGCAGCGAATCCGCCGATGCGCCGGGTACGCGCAACCTGATGGGCGTCGCCTCACCCGCTGTGGACGGGATGATCGACGCTATGCTGGCTTCGGAAACTCGCGAGGATTTCGTGGCCGCCACCCGCGCCCTTGACCGGGTCCTGACAGCGGGCCGATACGTGATCCCGATCTGGAGCTTCGATGTCGGTCGCATCGCCCATGTCAATGCTTTGAAATACCCTCAAACACTGCCTATCTACGGCGATGGCCCCCAGTACATGCCCGAGGTCTGGTGGTACGCTGATTAGAACCACGCGCATAGGGTGTGACGCACCGGACCTGACACTTTATGCACGTGGTGATCGGCAAAAACTGGCACATTCCGCGATGAACAAAATCATGAGTTCATAACACAAAGCGCCCCTATATATGGGCGTTTCACCGGATTTTGCACCAGACCCGCCGCGCAAACTTGACTCTAATCGACATAATATCGACCTGCTCAGGGGTGCGACATCTTGTCATGTCTTCCGCTGCGTCAACTCGTCCGTACGCTGTTCGTAGGGGAGAGCCGTCCTGAAACCCGAAGAAGGAAAGCTCGCAGATGCTGAACTGGACCGATCTGACACAAGACTGGAACGCGTGCTACGCCCGCGCTAAACGCCGTTTTCCCAACCTGAGAGACCAGGATATGCCGCGTGTCGGCAAGGATCGCAAACAGTTCGAAGCCTATCTGGCCGAACGCCATCACCTGACCGTCAATGAAGCCCACGAAGAGGTCGAGGATTTTCTGTTCACTGAATCGCTGAACCGCGAATTGAACTGATCCTAGGCCAGTGACGTCACCCAGAGGATGGTCGCATCCTCATCGCTGACCGAAATCACATTATGCCCCATGCTGCCGTCGTAATAGGCGCTGTCGCCCCGGCGCATCTCCACCGGTTCGTAGAACTCGGTGTACAACCGCACAACGCCGGTCAGGACGTACATGAACTCCTCCCCGTCATGGCGCACCCAACCTTCGAACTCATCCATCGAACGGGCGCGGACGCGGGCGCGATAGGGGAGCATCAGCTTTTTGGTCAGGGTTTCGGCCAGCAGCTCATGCTCATATGTGGCGGTGGCATGTGCAGCCCCCTCGCCGGACCGGGTCACGGCCATCCGGCCAATCACCTGCTCACGCTGCGGCGGGGTAAAGAGCTGAGGCACCGAGATCTCCAACCCGATGGCCAGCTTTTTCAGCGCATCGTAAGTGGGCGACATCTGGCCATTTTCGATCTTGCTGAGCGTAGAACGCGCCAGACCGGCCTGCGAGGCCGCCTGCTCCAGCGTCCAGTTGCGCGCCTTTCGCAATTCGCGCACACGGGCGCCCAGGTCCAAAGGCTCGGGTTCCGTGTGTTCGCCTGCATCGCGGGCAATGCGGATCAGGGATTTGGGATCTTGGGTACTCATGACTTCGTCTATAGGGCGCACAAGCCACGCTTGCAACGCGCCATGGGCCGGGTTAGCCAGTTGCCATGCTGTCAATCTTCGATCAGGGGCTACCGACGCCCTGCCCGACCCCGTTCAATCTGGCCGCTCATGTGCTGGGCAAGGCGGATGCGTTGGCCGATAAAACCGCCCTGTCAGTACTGCGTCAAAACGGATCCGAAGACTGGAGCTATCGCGCATTGAAAGCCGCCGTTCTGGGAACGGGTCAGGGCCTGTTGCAGGCCGGACTGCACCCCGGAGAGATCGTGCTGATGCGGCTTGGGAACACCGTTGAGTTTCCCATCGCCTATCTTGGGGCCATCGCTGTCGGTATCGTTCCTGTTCCGACTTCATCGCAACTGACCGAGCCGGAAACCGCGCGGATCATTGCGGAGCTTTCGCCCGCCGCCATCTTGCGCGACCCCTCTGTGGCTTGTGCCGAACACCCCAATCAAATCCATCTGGACAACCTGATCGCCATGCATGACCTACCGCCCGCATCGTTCGATATGGGCGACCCCGAGCGTCTGGCCTATGTGGTCTATACGTCGGGCACCTCCGGCAAGCCCCGCGCAGTCGCCCATGCTCACCGTGCGATTTGGGCACGTCAGATGATGGTCGATGGCTGGTACGGTCTGACGGAACAGGACCGCCTGTGCCACGCGGGTGCGTTCAACTGGACCTATACGCTGGGCACCGGGCTTATGGATCCCTGGACGATCGGAGCCTCGGCCCTGATCCCTGAACCCGGCACCGATATGTCTCAATTACCGCAAATGCTGCGCGAGAACCGCGCGACGATCTTTGCTGCGGCACCGGGTGTTTTCCGCAAGATGCTGTCCGGTGCGGATCGGATCGAACTTCCCGATCTGCGCCACGGCCTATGCGCTGGAGAAAAGCTGTCTCGCTCGCTGCATGCCCAGTGGGAAACGGCCACCGGGAAAAAACTTTACGAAGCGTTTGGCATGTCCGAATGTTCGACCTTCATTTCATCCAGCCCGACCCGTCCGGCGCGTGGAGATGCCCTCGGACAGCCGCAACCGGGCCGCCGTGTCGCGATCCTTGGGCCGGAGGGACCCGTGCCGCAAGGGACCGAGGGGACCATTGCCATTCACCGCTCTGACCCCGGCCTGATGCTGACCTACCTGAACGCCCCCGATGAGGCGGCCGCCCGGCTGAAAGGCGACTGGTTCCTGACCGGCGATCAGGGCGCCATGGCCGTTGATGGGCAGATCACCTATCTGGGGCGAGACGATGACATGATGAACGCAGGCGGCTACCGCGTCTCGCCGGTTGAGGTTGAATCCGTCTTGTCCCGCTATCCCGGCATCACCCAGGTCGGGGCCGCAGCCGTCGAGGTCAAACAGGACACATTCGTGATAGCGGCCTTCTACTCCGGCCCCGACAGACTGGACGAAGACGCTCTGCACGCCTATGTCCAAGCCAATCTGGCGCGTTACAAACAGCCGCGCGCCTTCGTTTACCTTCCCGAGTTGCCAACCGGCGGCAACGGCAAACTCCTGCGCCGCGCGTTGCCGGCCTATTTCAAGGCGTCCATCCGATGACCCAGACCGTCAAGCTTGATATCCTGTCCGATCCGATCTGCCCGTGGTGCTACATCGGCAAAACCAATCTGGACAAAGCCTTGGCAAAACTGCCGGACCACCCGTTTGTGATCGAATGGCACCCGTTCCAACTGAACCCCGACATGCCGGATGCAGGTATGGATCGGCGCGAGTATCTGGAACGGAAATTCGGCGGCAAGGACGGTGCGGTACGCGCCTATGCGCCAGTGGTTGAACATGCCGAGAATGCAGGCCTCAAGATCGACTTTGAAGGGATGAAGCGCACACCAAACACCCTGGACGCGCATCGCCTGATCCACTGGGCCGGGATCGAAGGCAAGCAGAATGCCGTTGTCGATGCTCTGTTCGACGCTTACTTCGTTCAAGCACGAGATATCGGCGACCCAGAGGTCCTCTCCGACATCGCCGATAGCGCTGGTATGGACGCGGCGGTGGTGATGAAACTGCTGAAATCTGACGCCGACCGCGAGGATATCCGCAACCGCGACACCCACTCACGCGAGATGGGCGTTAGCTCGGTCCCGACCTTCATTGTTGCCAATCAACATGCTGTTCCGGGCGCGCAACCTCCTGAAATGTGGGAGAAAGTGATCGGAGAAATCATGTCTCAACTTGAGGCCTAATCTGCATAGAAGCACAGAGGTCTGTGCGAAATTCCGGTCTGGCGCAACCTGATCCGTCGTGATAGCGCGATCAGGTAAGGAGTCCCCATGACCAACCGCATGTCTCGTGGAGAGTTCATTGCGCTGATCGCAATGATGTTCTCGACCATCGCCTTTTCGATCGACTCGATGCTGCCCGCCCTGCCCGAGATCGGCGCACAGCTCAGCCCGGATGACGTCAATCGCGCGCAGCTGATCCTGACTTCTTTTGTGCTTGGGATGGGGATTGGCACGTTCTTTACCGGCCCTCTGTCGGATGCGTTTGGCCGCAAACCGGTCATCTATGGCGGTGTTGCGCTCTATATCGCGGCCTCGGCCGTGGCTTGGGCCAGTTCCTCGCTTGAACTCGTTCTGGCCGCCCGAGTGGTGCAGGGGCTGGGTGCTGCGGGTCCACGTGTTGTGGCTATGGCGGTCATCCGCGATTTGTACTCGGGCCGCATCATGGCGCGCATCATTTCGATCGCGATGCTGCTGTTCACGCTTGTACCTGCCGCGGCGCCCATGTTGGGGGCCGGAGTGATCGCCCTGTTCGGCTGGCGCGGTATCTTTATGTCCTTTATTCTATTCGCCGTGATTGTCTGTGTATGGATGGGAACCCGCTTGCCCGAGTCGCTGGCTGTAGAGAACCGTCGCCCCTTCCGCCTGCCGCTGATGATCGCCGCAACGAAAGAGATGTTCGCCCACCCGACTGTGCGCCTTTCGATCATGGTGCAAACCCTGTGCATGGGGATTTTGTTCACCATGCTGACCATGGTTCAGCCCGTCTACGACGTGATCCACGACCGAGCTGAGAGCTTTCCGTTCTGGTTCGGGTTCGTCGCACTGATGTCGGGATCGGCCAGTGTGTTAAATGCAGCCCTCGTGGTGCGCGTTGGCATGCGCCGCATGGTTACTTGGGCGCTGGGGGCGCAGATCGGAATCACCGCGTTGGTTATCGTGACCAATTCCTTCCCGCTGTCGCCCGACGCCTCGTTTGGACTGTTTGTTGCCTGGCAAACCACCGTGTTCTTCATGGCGGGTGTAACCATGGGCAACCTGAACGCCATCGCGATGGAGCCGATGGGGCATATCGCCGGAATGGCGGCCTCTGTCATCGGCTCGGTCTCGACAGTGCTGGCCGCGGCCATTGCTGCTCCGGTCGGGCTGCTATTTGACGGCTCGATCTTGCCTTTGACTACCGGCATTCTGACCATGTGTATCCTGGCCTTCAGCCTGATGATCCATATGGGCCGCATCGAAAACAAACTGCTCGCCTGAGGATTTTCAGCCCGGATCAAACGCGCTACGCTGTCCCGACCAACATGGCGGAGGGTCAGTTATGAGTAAGTACTACGATCTGGGCACCTATTCCTGCCCTGTTTCGACAGCATCCGCTGAAGCCCAACTCTGGTTCGACCGAGGGCTCGTCTGGACCTACGGCTACAATCATGATGAGGCCGTCGCCTGCTTTGAAAAAGCAGTCGAACAAGACCCAAACTGCGCCATGGCGCATTGGGGCGTCGCCTACGCAGCCGGCCCGAACTACAACCTGCCCTGGGATTTGCAAGACGACCGAGGACGGCAAAAAGCCCTGACAACAGCCTTTGACGCCACGCAAAAGGCGCTGAGCCTAACCGATGGCTGTACCGAGGTTGAAAAGGCTCTGATCCACGCCCTGCCATCCCGCTACCCGCGGCGCGACACGACCGAGGGCATGCATGATTGGGACTATGATTTTGCCGACGCAATGCGCGCGGCCTTCAAGGCTCAGCCAGATCATCTGGACCTGCGTACAATCTATGTTGAGGCGCTGCTCAACCTGACGCCGTGGCAAATGTGGGACCTGTCAACAGGTCAACCCGCCGACGGGGCCGCCACGCTTGAGGCGCAAGAGGCGCTAGAGCGGGCCATGCAGAACGACCCCGCCGCTATGTCTCATCCCGGCCTTCTGCACCTTTATGTCCACCTGATGGAGATGTCTCCAACCCCCGAGAAAGCCCTGAAAGCGGGCGATATCCTACGCACTCTGGTCCCCGATGCAGGCCACCTTGTGCATATGCCAACGCATATAGATATCCTCTGCGGTCACTATCAGAACGTGGTGCATTGGAACCAGAACGCCTCGGAAGCAGACCTGAAATATTATGAGCGTGAAGGGGCGTTCAACATCTACACCGGCTACCGCCAGCACGACTATCATTTCACCATCTATGGCGCGATGTTTCTGGGTCAGATCGAACCGGCCTTGCGGGCCAACCAAGGTATTTGGGACACGACCCCCGAAGAGATGTTGCGCATCGAGAGCCCACCCATGGCGGATTTCTTTGAAAGCTACATGTCCATGGAGCCTCACATCCTGATCCGCTTTGGCCGATGGGAGGAGGCAAAAGCGCTGGCGCTACCCGACGACCCTGACCTGTACCGCACGCTGACGGCAACCACCCACTACGCCCGCGCGCTGGCTCATGCCGCGACTGGGGATGTGCCCAACGCCGAGCTCGAAGAACAACTGTTCCTCAAAGCCAAGGCTCGTGTGCCCGAGGCTCGACGGTTGCACAACAACCGCGTCATCGACCTGCTGGAAATCGCGACCGAAATGCTGCGCGGTGAGATCGAATACCGAAAGGAAAACTTCGATCTCGCATTCGCTCGCCTGCGCCGATCTGTCGAATTGGACGACACGTTGCCTTACGACGAGCCTTGGGGATGGATGCAACCCACCCGCCACGCGTTGGGCGCGCTGCTCTTCGAACAGGGCCATTTGACCGAGGCGGAAGCCGTATACCGAGAAGATCTGGGCCTTGGCGGAACCCTCAGCCGCGCTTCGATCCATCCGGACAATATCTGGAGCTTGAAGGGCCTGCACGATTGCCTGAAAGCACGCGGCGACACGATTGAGCTACCTCAGATCAAACAGAGGCTGGATTTGGCGCTGGCCAGGGCCGACCGCGCAGTCGCTGCATCCTGTTTCTGCGCCCAGTCCGCCATGCAGACCTGAACCGCGCTGCGCGCGATGCCTCCGGCGGAGGTGTTTTTAGCCGCATGAAGTCCGGATCGCCTGCTTCATCTGTCTGGAAGTATCCCTGGGGAATCTCGGTATGCCGCATCTGGGGCAAAGACCTTAGCCCGTTCGATAGTTGCACTTTAAATTGTGGTCGAGAAGTCATCACCCCTGATTGTGATCTCTGGGTAAGGGCCCAAACGCGAACGTCAAAATTGGCGAAAAGCGGCCCTTTGCGTCAGCCGTGTCGAAGGTCTGGTTCGAGTCCAAAAGCGACCAATGCGATCAGCGCAGCATTCATCGAAAAGGGTGGAAAGCGGCCATTCGCCGCGTGCGCGAGCTTGTCAGGTAGAACAGTCGGAGGCAGGCATTCAATTGATCTTTGGACCGGAATTCAATCTGCGCGACTGAATGATGCCGGAGAGTGAAAAAACAGGTATTCTGCAGAGAATTCCGGATTGTGATCTAGGTCTTGTACCTAGCACTTCGTTGTCTGGTCGAGTAGCTGGTTATTTGATGAGTCTATCGTTTCCTGGCCAAAACGTTCGAACATATGCCACTAACGTTCGCCGCGTCGGTAGGGTGCCATCAAAGCCGCGGGGACTTCGGCTCTGCGGGCAACAAGGACGAGCGCGACGATCGAAAGTACATACGGCGCCATAAGGAACAACTGATATGGCACACCTTCAACCGTTGTCTGCAATCGTAGTTGATAGGCATCGAAGAAAGCGAACAACATCGCGCCAATCAAAGCCTTACCGGGTCGCCAGCCAGCGAAGACTACCAATGCAATGCAGATCCAACCGCGCCCCTGCACCATGCCCGGGAAAAAGCTGTTGAACGCCGTTGTGGTCAGGAAGGCCCCGCCCACCGCCATCAAAGCCGACCCGACAACAACTGCGCCGATACGGATACGGATCGGGTTCAGCCCCTGCGCCTCAACCGCATGAGGGTTCTCTCCGGTCATACGAATAGCCAACCCCAAGGGCGTGCGGGCAAGAACATAGGCCATCACAGCCACCGCAGCGAGCGCCAGATAGGTCGGCAAAGCTTGATTAAAAAGGATCGGTCCCAAAACGGGAAGATCTGACAGGATCGGAATATCGAGCGGCTTAAAAGCCTCGATCGTAGGGGGCAAATCTCCCACCTCAACAAGCAACCTGTAAAGGTAATAGGCTAAAGCGGATGCAAAAAGCGTTATGCCCAGCCCTGAGACGTGTTGCGAAAGCCCAAGTGGAACTGTCAGCATGGCATGAAGCAATCCCATCACCGCGCCGCAAAACGCTGCAAAAATGAGGCCTGCAAGCAATGGTGCGCCCATGTAGACGACAAGCCAACCGCTCATCGCCCCCATGGTCATGATCCCCTCGATTCCCAGATTGAGCACGCCCGAACGTTCGCAAAGCAACGCTCCAAGAACACCAAATATGAGCGGTGTCGCAATACGCAGCACGGAAGCCCAAAGACTGGTATTCAGCAGAAGATCAATTGCATCACTCATCGGCGCACCCGGTAGGTTGTGAAAAGAAGGGCCACGATCATGGTGAGCAGGCAAAGCGCCACAATCACATCGGCAATGAAACTGGGAACACCCGTCGCACGGCTCATGGCGTCGGCCCCGACAAAGACGGTGGCGACGAAAACAGCGGCAGCGACCACTCCGGCCGGATGCAAAGCGGCGAGCATGGCGACGACAATGCCTGCATAACCAAATCCGGGGCTCATGGTGGTGGTAACCCCCGCAGTGACCCCCATGACTTCGACAGACCCGGCAAGCCCAGCCAGCGCGCCCGAAAGCAGGGCCACACCCATGATCGTTCGGGGCAGGGAAATTCCGGCAAAAGCAGTAGCGCTGGCATTCAAACCTGCAGCGCGTGTTTCAGTACCAAATACAGTGCGCGCAAGGATCAGCCAAACAGCACCTGCCGCAGCGATAGCAACAAGCAGCCCGATATGGAGACGTGTGCGGGGGATCAGATCCGGAAGGCGGTATTCACCGTCTACGGGCACCGAAGAGGGCCACCCAAAGGCCAGCGGATCGCGCATAGGACCCTCAATCATTAGGCCAACGAAAAGGATCACGATGAAATTGAGCAGCAGGGTTGTCACCACCTCATCTACGCCGAAACGCAAGCGTAGAAAGGCAGGCCCTGCCAACAGGGCAGCGCCCGCCGCCATGCCTGCCAACATCAAGATCGGAATACCTATCCACCCTGGAACGCCGAGTGAATGACCGATCCAAGCGGTGACTAGCGCCCCAACAAAGAACTGTCCCTCGCCCCCGATGTTCCAAAGCCGCGCTCGGAAGGCGACAGCTGCGGCAAGCCCCGTAAATATAAGAGGAGTGGCGCGGGTCAGCATCTCAGCGATGGAAAGGCGCGAGCCGAATGCGCCATTCACCATTTCACCATACGCTGCTAGCGGATTTACGTCAGCAGCAGCGATGAGACCTGCGGCCAAAAGCAATGCAGCAAGGTTCGCGGCCAGTGGTGCAATGATCGCGAGGTGCAGCGGCACATGTGAGCGTCGTTCAAGCCGCATCATCATTTTCCTTCCAGACACCTGCCATCATCAGGCCAAGGCGTTGTGGGTCGGCTTCATTCGCCGATATCGGTTCTGACAAGCGACCTTTTACGATGGCCTGTATTCGGTCTGACAGGGCCACAGCTTCTTCCAATTCTTCTGAGATGAGCAGGATTGCGGCACCTTCCGCCCGCGCTGCCAAAAGCTCGGCATGAACTGAAGCAATTGCACCTTCATCAAGACCACGCGTCGGCTGGTTTGCGAGCACAAAGCGCGGCCCATTGGTCAGAACCCGGCCAAGGATCAGCTTTTGTATATTGCCGCCGGACAGCAGCCTTGTTCGCGTGTCGGGGCTGGCACCGCGGATATCAAAACGTTCGATCAGCCCCGCAGTGTAGTCCCGGGCGGCGCGTTGTCGAACAAAGCCGCGGTGCGAAAATTCCGGTGTACGCAAGCGCTCAAGCACCGCGTTTTCCCATAAACTCAATTCGCCCACAACGCCTTCTGCATGCCGGTCTTCAGGCACCCTGCCTGCCCCCGCGCGGATCATGCCGCGCGGACCCAGATGGCCGATATCTTCGTCCAAAAGTGTTAACTGACCCGCACTCGGGTGTGCCAATCCTGACAGCAGCGCTCCGAGGGAGGACTGACCATTGCCTGAAACGCCAACGATACCAAGGATTTCACCGGCATAGACAGCGAACGACACATCATCCAGCCGCAACTCACCGTCTTCTTCCACGCTCACATCCTTTGCGATCAGGACTGGCGCTCCAATCACATGGTCTTGACGTACGGGACGCTCCACCTTGCGGCCAACCATCAGTTCCGCCAACTCTTCTGGTGTGGTTTCGGGTGTATTCCGTTCCGCGACCATCCTGCCGCCACGAAGCACCGCCACACGGTCAGAGGCTGCCATGACCTCATGCAGCTTGTGGCTGATGAAGATAAGTGAGAGACCTTCTTTCGTCATATCGCGCAGCGTCTCGAACAGGCGCATCGCCTCGGGCCGGGCCAGCACCGCAGTAGGTTCATCCAAAATCAAAATACGCGCGTCGCGATAGAGTGCTTTCAGAATCTCGACTCTTTGTCGTTCACCAACAGATAGCGAACGAACCTTGGCCTCTGGGTTTACAGGCAGGCCGAACCGCTCTGAAATCTGCAACAGTTTCTTGCGTGCCTCACCACGAGCGGAACGCGTGCGCGTCAGCGGTTCGGAACCCAGCATTACGTTTTCAAGAACCGTGAGATTGCCCGCAAGCGTGAAGTGTTGGTGTACCATTCCCACACCCACCTCGATCGCTGCGCGTGGTTGACCCGGGGGCAGCTCTTTGCCAAACACCCTGACCGAGCCTTCGTCGGCTGCGTAATGGCCGAACAGGATATTCATTAGCGTGGTCTTACCCGCACCATTTTCGCCCAGAAGAGCAAGAATTTCACCTTTTTCTAGTGTGAGGGTCACATCATCATTGGCGGTGAGTGTTCCGAAATGCTTGGTTATGCCGTTTAGTTCCAGAACCTTGTTCATGTGGTCAGGCCTGCGATTGCGTGTGGAAAAGGGATTGCGGGCGCGCGCGCTTCGATAAGTGCGCCAAGTTTCAGCAGCGCTAAATCCGAGCCGTGGGGACCAATCAGCTGAACGCCGATTGGAAGACCATTTGCCATGCCAAAAGGCAGCGCCAAAGCTGATAAGCCCGCTACATTTGCAAGTGCTGCGTTCGGGGCAAAAGCCTCGAGCCGCGCCATGTGATCGTCTGGGGAGGAGCCGGACAGATCCAAAGCGCCAACAACGGGCGGCGCAGACGAGAGGATCGGCATCAGGACAGCATCGGCAGACTTAAAAAGCTTGCGAGATCGATTTGTCAGACGTGCGAGTTGTCGCAAGGCCGCAAAAAGCGCCGTGGCGGACGTCGCACGGCCCTCGGCGGCCATGGCTGCGGCAAGTGGTGGAATCTCATCATCAGTGATCTTGAGCGCAGTCAGCCACTCGGCCAAGGAAACACCTAGTATGGTTCGGGCGATTGAGTGAGCCTCATCCCCCAATTGGTCAGGGGCACGAATATCGCGCACCTCACAACCTGCATCGCGTAGCGCGTCGGCAGCACTTTTCGCGGCCTTGCACTGGTCGACACCGCACCGCTCCGGCAAGGCCAATGCGACACGGGGGCGTTCTGGCAGATATACCGGGGCCATGGGCTGGACTACCGCGTCAAAGGCTGTCTTCACATCGCGGACCGACCGCGCAAGAACCAACTCAGACGCTATGCCCATCAGGTGATTGGCAAAATCAGGGCCTCCGGGCACTGCGCCGCGAGAAGGCTTGAGTCCGGTCAAGCCGCAGCACGCAGCCGGAACCCTGATGGACCCGGCTGCATCCGTGGCATGAGCAATTGCAACAATCCCAGCTGCAACCGCAGCTGCGGCGCCGCCGGATGAACCACCGGGTGACAGTGCAGGGTTCCATGGATTACGGGTCACAGCCGCGCCATCGGGTTCGCATGTCAGTGAAAGGCCAAACGGCGGTGTTGCGGTCAAGCCAAAAGGGATCAGGCCGGTTCGGCGAAGACGGTGTAGCAGGTGGCTGTCGCTTTCGGGTCTACGACATCGCGCACCGATTGCTGCAGATCCTGCCGCCGCAGGAAGCCCTTTTGCGAAACCCCCTAGGTCTTTCACCAAGAACGGAACCCCATGAAATGGCCCGCGCTGGTCTGGTGGCAAGGCGTCTGCCACCTTTGCCCCATCGCGGGCCATTTCTTCGTCCAGATATACCACGGCCCCCAAATCCGCCCGTGCGTGGCAGGCGGCAAGGCTGGATTCAATCAGTTCGCAGGCAGAAATCTGCCCTGCCGTGATGGCAGCTGCAAGAGCCGTGGCATCGGTCACCTCGAGACCCTCTGGATCAGGAGGGCTCGCTTTCATCAATCGGAACGTCCCATTCACCGGATTGAATCGCGGCCTGTTTGGCCTCCATCCCCGGGATGGCGTAGGCCGGCACTTCATCGGCGACATAGATCAGTTCATTGCCGCCATGGGCCATAAAAGAATATTCCGTGTAGTTACGACCTGTTGGATTGCCGGCCTGAACATCCGCCACGATGGCCTCGATTGTGGGACCGTAATTCCAGATCGCATTGGCAAAGACGGTGCCCGGGTAGCGTGGAGTATAGTCGATGAGCGAACCGATGGCCTTTACACCTCGCGCTTGGGCCGCATCCGCAGTGCCAATGCGCTCACCAAACAGTATGTCTGCGCCCGCATCGATTTGGGCGATTGCAGCTTCCTGCGCGCGGGCCGGATCGAACCATGCACCGATAAAGCCGTTGACGAAGGTGGCGTCTGGGTTCACTTCGCTTACGCCCATGCGGAAAGCATTGATCAACAGGTTCACCTCGGGGATCGGATAACCACCAACCGAGCCATAGACATTGCTTTCGGACATTTGACCCGCGAGCATACCGGCCAGATAGGCTGCCTCGTGGTTGCGTGTGCCAAAGACACCGAAATTGTCACCTTCTGGCCCACCGGAAGACCCCATCAGAAACGCAGTGTCGGGGTAGTCGCCCGCCACTTCGCGCGCTTCACGCTCCACAGCGTAAGATTCACCCCAGATGATTTGCGCACCTCCCTCGGCATATTCGCGCATCGCGCGAGGATAGTCGGTCGGCGCTACACCTTCTGAAAACTCATACTCTATCAGGCCAGCGTCAGCAGCTTCCTGCATCGCCAGGTGAATGCGACTGTTCCACGCATTTTCAACCGGAGACATGTGCACGCCGGCGACACGGATCGCAGATTGCGCATTCACGCGTCGAATATAAGCCGGCAGGGCCAGCGTGGCCGCAGCGCCGACCATCAATTGACGGCGGGTTGTGGTGAGCTTCATTGGTAAGTCCTCTTCTGTTGGTGGCAATTCTTCTTGTTATTGAGCTTCCTAAGTATTTGGCCTGGGCGCGTAATCTGCGGGATCCAGGGTCGTGGGACGGCCAGGCAAAGAAAGCGCGGCCATTCGTGGTTCTGTGTGGGCCAGCACCTTTCCGTTTTTGATAACGGCAAGCCGGGTGGCTTTCATGCGAACTGCTTCAATCGGGTCCTGCGCTTGCAGCACAACCATATTGGCAGGGCCGCCTTCGCGGATCGTCGGGTCGGGCAAGCCCATTACTTTGGCACCATTCTGAGTCACGGACGTAAACGCCCACTCCATCGCCTCGCGGGATGTCATCGGCACGGCATGCACGCCCATATGAGCCACTTCCAACATGTCGGCGGAGCCAAGCGAGTACCATGGGTCCATCGTGCAATCCTGTCCGAAGGCGACATTCACACCTGCTGCGCGCAGCTCTGGCACTCGGGTCAGCCCCCGACGACGCGGATAGGTATCCGAACGGCCTTGCAGCGTGATATTGATGAGCGGGTTGGGCACTACGTTCATGCCACTTTCTGCGATTAGCGGTATGAGCTTCGATGCATAGTAGTTGTCATACGAGTGCATAGCGGTGACATGACTTGCCGTTACCCGCCCACCAAGCCCAAGGCGGGTGGTCTCATAGGCTAAGGTTTCCACGTGGCGCGACATTGGATCGTCGCTTTCATCGCAATGCAAATCCAGCATCAGGCCTCGGTCCGCCGCTATCTCGGCCAGTCTTCTGACCGACCGGGCACCTTCCGACATCGTACGCTCAAAATGCGGGATGCCGCCCACGACGTCGACACCCATATCAAGGGCTTGGATCAAGTTTTTTTCTGCATTCTCTGCGCGGTAAAGGCCATCTTGCGGGAATGCCACCAGTTGCAGATCAATATAGGGAGCGACCCGCTTGCGGACCTCCAACAGCGCTTCAACGCCAACCAAAGGTGTGGATGAAACATCCACATGCGATCGGATGGCCAGCAATCCCTGCGATACGGCAAGGTCGCAATATCGCATGGCGCGTTCAATTACTGCTTCTGGTGTCAGCAGGGGCTTCAATTCGCCCCAAAGCGCGATGCCTTCCAATAGTGTACCCGAGACATTCATGCGAGGCGTTCCAAGGCTCAGGGTCGCGTCCATATGGAAGTGCGGGTCGGTAAACGGGGGCGAAACCAAGCGCCCAGCCGCGTCAATGTCTTCGCCTGCTTCAGCCTCGATCTTGGGGGCAACCTTTGCGACGCGGTCGCCCTTGATCGCAATATCCACCGGCCCTCGGCCATCCGGCAGTTGGGCTTGTCTAATGATGATGTCGAGCATTCATCTTCCCCCAAATTTGACCACAAGGTAAAAGTATTCTGATAAAATGCTACATTTTTTTTGCTGTGTTTCAGGAACCAGCGCTTCGGATAGTCTGACGCAATTCGGATGCCTGCAAGGCGGAATGCGAACGCAGCAATTCGTCGTATCTATGGATGGCGGCTACGGAGCCATCCACGCCATCCAATTGTCCTGAACACATTAACTTGATAGCGCGGTTTTCGCCTTAGCACTCAGCTAGGCGCAGGAGCGCTAAGGCGTTTAGCCACAATTGGCAAGTTTGAGGGAGTACCAATTAGAAGTGCATTCGACGGCTTGGCAGCGCCCCCTTGCCTGCTACACGTTTGACTTGGCCTTCTTTCTTTCAGCCAAGACTTTTTCAGCAAGGTCACGGGCAATCGCAAAAGCGCCTTTGATCTTGTCGCTGTCTTTCTTCCAGTCGCGGCGCACAACGATTTTGTTGTCTTTGACTTTCGCCATGCCGCGCTGGTTCTGGATGAACTCGACCAACCCTTGCGGTGAGGCGAATTTGTCATTGTGAAATTGAATCGTGGCCCCTTTCGGCCCGCCATCCAGTTTCGCGATACCCGCGCGCTTGCACATGGCCTTGATACGGACGACCAGCATCAGGGTGTTCACCTCTTTCGGCAATGTGCCGAAGCGGTCTATCAGTTCCACGGCAAAGCCCTCAAGTTCAACCTTGGTCGAGAGCGACGACAGGCGGCGGTAGAGGCCTAGGCGGACATCGAGGTCGGGCACATAATCCTCGGGGATCAAAACCGGTACGCCCAGATTGATCTGAGGCGCCCATTGGTCGTCGGCGTCCGACAGCACTTCCATCTCACCGGACTTGATCTTGGCAATCGCCTCTTCAAGCATCGACTGATAAAGTTCATACCCCACATCGCGCATCTGGCCTGATTGCTCTTCGCCCAACAGATTTCCGGCCCCGCGAATGTCGAGGTCCTGACTGGCCAGAGTGAACCCGGCCCCCAGCGTGTCGAGCGAGCCCAGAACGCGCAGGCGCTTTTCGGCGGTGGCGGTCAGCTTCTGGCGCGGCTTGGTTGTGAGGTAGGCATAGGCGCGGGTTTTTGAGCGCCCGACCCGGCCTCGGATCTGATAGAGTTGCGCGAGGCCGAACATATCGGCCCGATGCACGACCATTGTGTTCGCGGTAGGGATATCCAGACCGCTCTCGACAATCGTCGTCGCCAGAAGCACGTCATACTTGCCGTCGTAGAACGCGTTCATGCGGTCGTCGAGTTCACCCGCCGCCATCTGACCGTGGGCAACCACATGGGTCAGCTCTGGCAGTTGTTCTTTCAGGAACTCTTCGATCTCGGGCAGGTCCGAGATGCGCGGCACTACGTAGAAGCTCTGCCCGCCGCGATAGTGTTCGCGCAGCAGGGCCTCGCGGATCGTCACCGCGTCGAACTCGCTGACATAGGTGCGGATGGCCAGACGGTCGATGGGCGGCGTACCGATGATTGACAGGTCGCGCACTCCGGTGAGTGACAGTTGCAGCGTCCGAGGGATCGGCGTTGCGGTAAGGGTCAGAACGTGGATGTCCGAGCGCAGCTGTTTCAGGCGCTCTTTGTGGCCAACGCCGAAATGCTGTTCCTCGTCGATGATCAGAAGGCCGAGATTGTTGAAACGGACACCTTTCGCCAGCAGAGCATGGGTGCCGATCACAATATCGACCGTACCGCGCGCCAGCCCGTCTCGAGTCTGTTGCGCCTCTTTCGCCGAAACAAAACGCGATAGCTGCCGGACCTCCAGAGGGAAACCTCGGAAGCGTTCCTTGAACGAGGCTGCGTGTTGACGAGCCAGCAGAGTGGTCGGCGCAACGACGGCTACCTGCACGCCTGACATGGCGGCGACAAAGGCCGCGCGCATGGCGACCTCGGTCTTGCCAAAGCCGACATCCCCACAGATCAGACGATCCATTGGCGCGCCGGAATGCATGTCCTCCATGACTTCCGAGATCGCCCGCAACTGATCGTCCGTTTCCTGATAGGGGAAGCGCGCGCTGAACTCCTCCCATGCGTGGGGCGGTGGGTCCATAACGGGCGCTTTGCGCAGGGCGCGTTCAGCGGCGATGCGGATCAGCTTGTCCGCCATCTCGCGGATGCGCTCTTTCAACTTGGCCTTTTTCGCCTGCCATGCGCCGCCGCCCAGTCGGTCCAGCAGACCTTCGTCGTGGCCGTATTTCGACAGCAGCTCGATATTTTCGACCGGCAGGTACAGCTTGGCCGCTTCGGCATATTCCAGCAGCAGGCATTCGTGGGCCGCACCAGCGGCGGTGACGACCTCCATGCCCATGTAGCGGCCGATACCGTGGTCCACATGCACCACCAGATCGCCGGGGCTGAGGGATTGGGTCTCGGTCAGGAAGTTCTCGGCCTTGCGGCGCTTCTTGGGCTGGCGGATCAGGCGATCGCCCAAGACGTCTTGCTCCGCAATCACAGTCAGGTCAGCCGTCTCAAACCCATGTTCCAAGGCCCAGACAGCGAGATGGAGGCCCCTTTTGCCGATGCGCGTGCCGTCGGTGACGGGAATGGCCTCGGCCAGACCTTCATCCTCGATCAAGCCGGTCAGACGTTCGCGCGCGCCTTCGGAATAGGACGCGATCAGCACCGGACCCTTGTCCAGCTTGCCCTTGATGTGGTCCGCCAAAGCACCGAACAGGCTGATGCTTTCCTGTTGGCGTTCGGGCGCAAAATTTCGCCCGATCCGCCCACCCGCGTCGATCACACCGGGTCCGCTGGCCTGCGGCAGAGGGCTGAATTGCAGCACGCGCCGATCGCCAACCGCCTGATCCCACGCCGCGTCATCGAGATAGAGCAAACCGGGCGGCGTAGGTTTATAGACCGTATCCATGCGCGAGCGGTTTTCCAGCGCCAACCGCCGTGTCTCATACTGGTCGGCAATCGTATCCCACCGCGCCAGACGCGCGGGTGAGACCTGATCGTCCAGAGAAATCGTCGCCTCCGGCAGATAGTCGAACAGGGTTTCCAGCTTTTCGTGGAAAAAGGGCAGCCAATGTTCGATGCCCTGATGTTTGCGGCCCGCACTGACGGCCTCATAGAGCGGATCATCCGTGCCCGCCGCGCCGAATTCGATGCGATAGTTCTGGCGGAACCGGGTGATGGCCGCCTCGTCCAGAATGACCTCGGAAACGGGGGCAAGCTCGACCACGTCAAGCTTTTCGGTGGTGCGTTGCGAGACCGGATCAAAGCGGCGCGCGCCGTCCAGAACGTCTCCGAACAGGTCCAACCGGACGGGGCCGGATTCGCCCGGAGGGAAGATGTCGATGATCCCGCCCCGGATCGCGTAGTCTCCGGGCTCCATTACGGTGGGGCTTTGGGTGAACCCCATCCGTACCAGGAACTTGCGTAGGGCGTCTTCGTCCACGCGTTGGTTGACGCGAGCGGTAAAGGCGGCCTCGCGCAGAACCTCGCGCGCGGGGACGCGTTGGGTCGCGGCATTCAGTGTGGTCAACAGCACGAAACGTTCGGGCATCTGGTGGACCAGCGCTGCAAGCGTCGCCACCCGCGCCGCGGCAATATCCGCGTTGGGCGAGACCCGGTCATAGGGCAAACAATCCCAACCGGGGAAAACGAAAACCGACATGTCGGGGGCAAAGAACGCAAGTGCTGCCCGCATCCCCTCCAACCGCTTGTCATCGCGCGCCACATGGCAAACCGGCCCGCCCGAACGCGCGATCTCGTTCAGGACAAGCTGTGCGTCATACCCTTCGGGGGCGCCGCCGACTGTCACGTGGTTCGGAGCCTTCATCCCTGACCCTTTCAGATTTCGCTATCCCAGAACGCCGATCGAAAGATTCTGATACATGCCCCACATCGAAGTGACCAGTATCGAGATCATGCCGATGATCTGCGTATAGAGGCGGCATCGTGACAACGTCTTTGAGACGCGCTCCAAAGTCAGCTCGTGCCGCCGCAAACGGCGTGCGTGGAAGATGTTGATAAAGGTCACGATTACCAGAGGAAACAACAGCAGGAACACGGCCTGTGCAAACTCGACCCAATAATAAAAGCCGAGCGTCGCCAGTGCGGTAAAGACGAAACAGGCCATTGCCAACATCACCATACCCGACACCTCAACATAGTAGAGCATGCGGTTTGTGTTGATGCGCACGATGTCCAGCAGGTCGACCTCAAGCTGGCCGCCGACGCGGCGGGCGCGGACTACCATGTCGTAGGGTACCCCCATTGACCAGTGACTGGCCGAAGACCAGATCACCGCCAGCACAATCCAGAACCACAGATTCGAAAAGCTGCGCATGTCGATGAGTTCGAAAATCTTAGAGTACCAGTCCAAACGCAGCCCTTTATTCACAATCCTCAGGGGGTTCTGTCGCGATGGCGCGTCCATTGATGCCCTTGAGCCCTTGGCGGATTCATGCCACCCAATGCAGCAATGTTCAAGGAGGACGCGCCATGAAACCGACCATCGCCCCTTACCCTCAGACCCGTTTTCGCCGGGCGCGTCAGTCCGATGCGATCCGCGGGCTGGTACGCGAGCATACGCTGACCACCGATGATCTAATCTGGCCGGTTTTCGTGCGCGACGGCGAAGGTATTGAAGAGCCGGTGCCGTCGATGCCCGGCGTGATGCGGCGGTCGGTCGACCTGATTGCCAAAGCAGCGGTCGAGGCGCAAGCCCTTGGAATCCCCGCGATCTGCATCTTTCCCTATACCGATGCGCCGCTCAAGACCGGGGATTGCGCCGAGGCCTGGAACCCCGACAACCTTTCGAACCGCGCGATCCGCGCAATCAAGGCGGCGGCGCCGGATATCGCGATCATGACCGACGTGGCGCTCGATCCGTACAATATCAACGGCCATGACGGCTATGTGGTGGATGGCGAGATCGTGAATGACCAGACCGTTGAGGCGCTGGTCAAGATGACACTCGCTCAGGCCGAGGCCGGGGCCGATATCATTGGTCCGTCAGACATGATGGATGGCCGGATCGGCGCGATGCGCTCGGCGCTTGAGGCGGCGGATCATCACAACGTGATGATCCTCAGCTATGCTGCGAAATATGCCAGCGCCTTCTACGGCCCGTTCCGCGATGCGGTTGGTGCCTCTGGCGCCCTGACCGGCGACAAGAAAACCTATCAGATGGACCCTGGAAATTCGAACGAGGCCCTGCGCCTGATCGAGCGCGACCTGACTGAAGGGGCCGATATGGTGATGATCAAGCCGGGCATGCCCTATCTGGATATCTGCCGCCGCGTGAAAGACACGTTTGGTGCGCCCACCTACGCCTATCAAGTCTCGGGCGAATACGCGATGATTCAAGCGGCCGCGCAGAACGGGTGGGTCGACGGCGACAAGGTGATGTTGGAGAGTCTACTGGCGTTCAAACGCGCAGGTTGCGACGGAATCCTGACCTATTTCGCGCCGCAGGTCGCACGGGTTCTTCAAGGCTAAAACCCCGACACCTCGCGATTTTTCGCCGATTGTTTCGCGGGCCGTGGCAGCTTTGTCGTGACATGCAGGGCCAATCGGCGTATTCTTGCACACAAGATCGGGAACACCCGACATATCAGGCACAGTTACAGAGATAAAAACCATG
Organism: Ruegeria sp. BG11; assembly: GCF_056538565.1. Classification (NCBI taxonomy): domain Bacteria; kingdom Pseudomonadati; phylum Pseudomonadota; class Alphaproteobacteria; order Rhodobacterales; family Roseobacteraceae; genus Ruegeria; species Ruegeria sp. BG11. The sequence continues at coordinate 351,139 of NZ_JBQFTH010000001.1, forward strand.
AGCAGTTCCACTCTTCCCCGACTGAACCGTCGCGGCTTTGCTTTGGGCATGGCAGGTCTGACCTTGACCGCAGCCTGCGGCAACGGCGTCGGAAACTCGAACGCGGCCACCCTTGATGCCCGCGTCGACGCAACACTGACCGAGATGTTTGCCCGCTACCCCAACACGGTCGAGATCGCAGAAAAAGCCAACGGCATGCTCGTCATGCCCCTTATCACCGAGGCCGGGTTCGTATTCGGCGGCGGCTATGGTCAAGGCGCGCTGCGCATCAATGGAGCCACGGTTGACTATTACTCGGCCGTTAAAGGCACAGCTGGTCTGCAGATCGGCGCCCAGCAATACGCCCACGTGCTGTTCTTCATGACCGAGGACGCGCTGAACGATTTCCGCCGTTCCAGCGGTTGGACGGCTGGTGCCGATATCGGCTATGTGGTCAGCGATCAGGGTGACCAGTTGTCGACCGATACGACCACCCTGCTCAGCCCGGTCTTGGCGGCCATCTTCGGCCAGGCGGGCCTGCAGATCGGCGCGACCGTCGAAGGCATCAAATACACCCGCATCATCCCCTGATTTTGCACTACCACGCCCCTCTCTGAAAGACCTCGTCCCCTCTTGGGGCGGGGTCTTTTTCATTGCCACGTCAAAGCAGGTTTCCGCAGTGTTCCTCTTTCGGTCGGGGCGGCCTTGAAGTAACCTCTCGCCACGTGAAGAACGAATACAAGTGGGACGTCCATGGCTCTTGTCTTTCGCTGGTTGATACGCATCACCACGGGTCTTGTCCTGCTGGTTCTTGCTGCCATCGGACTGGTCTATTTTCTGGCCAGCCAATCGCTGCCCGAATACAATCAAAGCCTCGAGGTACAGGGCGTCACTGCCCCGGTCGAGATTATTCGTGACACGGCGAACGTGCCCCATATTCTTGGCGAAACAGATCCAGATGTGTTTTTTGGCTTGGGCTACGCACATGCGCAGGATCGTTTGTGGCAGATGACAGTCATGCGCCGCACCGCACAGGGCCGTCTATCCGAGGTTTTTGGCGCGCGCACCGTTACCATCGACAAGCTGCTGCGTCGGCTTGACCTCTATGGCCTGGCGCATCGCTCGGTCGAGGCGCAGGACGACTACACCAAGGCTGCGCTTCGCGCATATTCCGCAGGTGTCAACGCCCGCCTCACACAGATTAACGAAGAAGCTTTGGGCCGCGGCGCGCCTGAGATGTTTCTGTTCAACGCCCCGGTCTCACCCTGGCAGCCCGGTGACAGCCTCGCCGTGATCAAGCTTATGGGGTTACAGCTGTCAGGCCACCTGAAGGATGAGGTCCTGCGCGCCCGCACCTCGCTGATGTTGGACGATCCCGCGCGGCTGGTCGACATTCTGCCGGATGTGCCCGGTGCCGGTATCGCCGCCCTGCCCGAATATGCCCAGCTGTTTCCCGGCCTGCCGCGCTATGCCGCTGGGACGCCGATGCCGGATACGCCGCTGTCGCCGTTCCCAAAACGCGGTCTTGCTGGCGCGTCAAACGCATGGGTTGCCGCGCCGTCCCGCTCGGCCAGTGGCGGAACTCTGCTGGCCAACGATCCGCATCTGGGTTTCACCGCGCCCGGAGTTTGGTACCTCGCGCATCTGGACCTTGCAAAGGGCGGCGTGATCGGTGCAACGATCCCTGGTATTCCCGCCGTGATGAGCGGCCGCAGCGACCGTCTGGGCTGGGGCCTTACCTCCTCCTATCTGGACGATCAGGACCTGCATATCGAGCAGCTCAACCCTGTCAATCCCGAGGAATACCTGACCCCCGACGGGTTCAAGGAATTCCAAAGCCGCCCTTCGATCATCGAGATCAAGGACGAAGCCCCCATCACCCTGACCCTGCGCTGGACGGAAAACGGCCCGGTTCTGCCCGGCAGCCACTATGATCTGGAGACGATCACGCCACCCGGACATGTCGCGTCACTGTCCTGGACCGCGCTCAGCCCGAATGACACGTCGATAAGCGCCTCCATGGCGCTGATGAACGCCGACACCGTACGCGAAGCCATTGAAGTCGCAGAGAAATTCATTGCGCCGTCACAGAACCTGTCTCTGGTCGACACCGAAACGATTGGCCTGAAACTGATCGGAGCAGTCCCTAAGCGCGACCGCCTCAACCAAAGCAAAGGGCGCATTCCAACGCCCGGCTGGATTGCGGAAAACCGGTGGCAAGGCCGGATGCCCTACGCCACCAACCCCGAGTTCACCTCACCCGCCGGTGGTCTGCTGGGCAACACCAACAACAAGATCATCGACCGTCCGTTTCCCAACCATGTCTCGTTCGAGTGGGGTGACACGCAGCGCGTTCACCGCTGGGAACGGCTGATGCAATCACGCGAAGTCCATACCCGCGACAGCTTTATCGAAGCACAACTGGATACTGTCAGTTTCACCGCTCGCTCGCTACTACCGCTGATCGGAGCTGATTTGTGGTTCACCGGTGCCTCGGCCCCCGAAGGCACGCCCGAGCGCCAGCGCCAGATCGCCCTTTCCCTGCTAGCCGACTGGAACGGTGAGATGAACGAGCATCTGCCAGAACCATTGATCTATGCCGCGTGGCTGCGTGCCTTGCAGATCCGCCTGATCGGAGATGAACTCGGTCCGCTGGCCAGTGAGTTCAAACATGTAGAACCTCTCTTCATCGAACGGGTTTACCGCGACATTGATGGCGCGTCGGTCTGGTGTGACGTGCGCCAAAGCGCCCCGGTCGAGACCTGCTCGGACATGGCAGAGCTGGCGTTGGACGACGCGCTGATCTGGATCGCCGAGACCTACGGCACCACGCTGGAATCCCTGCGCTGGGGCGATGCCCATCAGGCCACCCATGATCATCCGGTTCTCGGGAACGTTCCGGTCCTGCGCTATTTCGTCAACATTCGCCAATCGACCAGCGGAGGCGACAACACGTTGCTGCGCGGGCGGACCTCGGGCGAAGGCCCCGATCCCTTCCTGAACGTGCATGGCGCAGGTTATCGTGGCGTCTATGATTTCGCCGATCCCGACAGTTCGGTCTTTATCACCGCAACCGGGCAGTCCGGGCATTTCCTGTCTCGCTACTATGACGATCAGGCGCAGCTGTGGCGGCGCGGAGAGTATATCCCGATGTCCCTCGACATTGATCTGGCGCGGGCCGCCGCGGTGGGTGTCACCACCCTCACCCCGCAATAATCCGCCCATTCGGCGACTCCTCGCCCCGATTTCCGAGGTGTCGTGGCAAGCCTTCCCATTTTGACTTAGGATCACCGACCAGGTGATGTGGGATCCGTGGGGGACGATCATGGCAAGCATTCGGGACATCCTGAACAATCTGGCGCGCGATTACGCCATTGCCTGGAGCTCCGGTGACGCAGAGGACGTCGCACGTTTTTTTGCGCCTGATGCGCAGATCATCATAAACCGAGGCGACCCGCACATAGGCCGGGACGCCATCGTAGAAATGGTGCGTGGCTTCCACGAAGAGTTTTCCAACCTCGAAGTGCGATGTGATATGTTTCGCTGGGCCGGATCACACGCGATCTTCGTGAAAACGATGGAAGGGCATCATTACGAAACCGGTAATCAGGTGGTGGTTCGTGGATGGGAAGAATGGGACCTAACGCCCGAGCACAAGGTTCAATCTTCAATGGGCTGGTTCGATATGGAGGATTTTCACGGGCAGATCGCCGGTAGCTAGCCTTTAAAGCCCGGCAAACTGCGCTGCCTGTTTGTCGGTCCAAAGTACCGTAATCTCAAACCCGTCTTCCGTTTGCTCCTCGGATCGAACGACGTCTTGACGGAACAGCCACGCGCGCTTGTTCCCTTCGGCGAAGCTCAGCGAGAGAGTGGTTTCACGCCGGACCCCCTGCAGTTTTGTCGCGATATCAGCCAGCAGAGGCGCGATCCCATCCCCGGTCACGGCCGAGATCGCAAAGATCAACGGATCGCGGTCAGCGCGCGCCAAAACCGCCTCGCGCTCATCCGTGTCCAGCAGATCGGTCTTGTTCCAAACCTCCAGCATCGGCCGCGCATCATCGACACCCAGTGAGGTGAGAATGGCCTGAACGTCATCGGCCTGCGCTTGTGACTCGTCATGGCTGATGTCGCGCACATGCACGATCAGGTCCGCGCCCAGCACTTCCTCAAGCGTTGCCCGGAAAGCCGCGACTAGTTCGGTCGGCAGGTTCGAGATGAAACCCACCGTGTCCGACAGGATCACCTCGGGGCCGTCTGGTAGAACAACCCGGCGCATGGTCGGGTCTAGCGTGGCGAACAGCATGTCCTTGGCCATGACCTCGGCCCCGGTCAGGCGGTTGAACAGGGTGGATTTACCTGCGTTGGTATAGCCCACAAGCGCCACGATCGGATACGGCACCTTGGCCCGCGCGGCCCGATGCAACGTTCGCGTCTTGACCACCTTTTGCAGCTGCCGACGCAAACGCACCAGTTGCTCATCAATGGCGCGGCGGTCAGCCTCGATCTGAGTCTCACCCGGGCCGCCAACAAAGCCCAACCCGCCCCGTTGACGCTCAAGGTGGGTCCAGGCCCGGACAAGCCGCGTGCGCTGATAGCTGAGCGCGGCCATCTCGACCTGCAAAACACCTTCGCGGGTGCGGGCGCGGTCGCTGAAAATTTCAAGGATCAAACCCGTCCGGTCGAGGATCTTGACCTTCCACGCTTTCTCAAGATTGCGTTGCTGAACCGGCGTCACGGGGCCGTCGATCAGAACCAGTTCGACCTCGCTATCATGCAGCCGTTCGGCAAGTTCGTCGATCTTGCCGCTGCCGAAAAGAAGACCCGGCTGGGCGCGCGGCAGGCGCACAATCTCAGACCCGATCACATCCAGATCGGGCAATGCGGCAGCCAGTGCCACCGCCTCTTCCAGCGCGGGTCCGGGGACGCGGCGCTGTTCATCTGATTTGATTTCAGGATGCAGCACCCAGGCCCGGGTGCGCTTCCTTTCATGTTCCATCAAGAGGCGTCTTCGCCCTCATACAGGTTGATCGGCTGCGATGGCATGATGGTTGAAATCGCGTGTTTGTAGACCAACTGCGACTGTCCGTCGCGGCGCAACAATACGCAGAAATTGTCGAACCAAGTGATCACACCCTGCAATTTCACGCCATTGATCAGGAAAATCGTGACCGGGACTTTTGCTTTCCGTACATTGTTCAGGAACGCGTCCTGCAGATTCTGTCTGTCCGAAGCCATATTTTATTAACTCGCCATTGTTCTTGCTACGCGCTGCGGACCAACGCGCTCCCTCTGGCAGAGTATGGAGTGACGCGCACAGATATTCCAGACGAAAAATCAGGCAGTAACGCCGGGCACGCGCAGTGGTTCAATCCCGCCACAGGGTCGGCGTGATCAGCGCGATGATCGCCAGCGTCTCAAGCCGACCGATCACCATCGCCGCACAGAGTGTCAGTTTGGCCCCGCCCGACAGGTCAACCAGGCGGATCGGGACATCCGTCGCAAGCTCGATCAACGGTCCGGTTGTGCTGAGAGCAGCGACACTCAGCACCATGGCCTGCTCAAACCCCGACCCCATCAGGGCCAGTAGAAGGTTAAACAGGGCAAGGGTCAGCGCGAACATCATCAGGAATATCCACGCGATGAAAGCTCCGTCGCTTTGAATGCGGCGGTTGCCGCCGCCGGTACCACTGACCGAGGATGGGTGGATCAGCCGGTCAATCTCGCGCGCGCCGTTAAGGTAAAGCGCAAAGACCCGCAGCAATTTGACCCCACCTGCCGTCGTCGCGACACCGCCACCAACCAGCGCCAGCCCCATCAGAACCAACCCAGGAGTCCCCAAACCCGAAAGCTGCTGGGCATCGTTCCAATTGGCACTCTCGAACCCAGCTGTGGTAAGGAACGCAAGGCCCGTGAACAGCATGCCCCAAATGACATGCAGGGCTTGCAAGGGCTTCAGCTGGCCTCCGATTTCATTGACCCCTGCCCAAACGCGGAAGAACAGCAGTACAGCGACCGCCAACACGATGAACAGCCCGATCCGGAACTCGGGGTCTTTGTCCAGCCGGGCAAAGCCGCTGGCGGCCGTGTCGGTTGAAAAGGTCAGGCGCGACAGGGCGAAAAGCAAAAACAGAAACAGGATCATTTCCCCCGTGATGCCCGCATGCGCGCCCTCCAGCCCGCCAACAGGAGAGATACCCGAGGTCGCCATCACCGACATTGCATGGCAAATCGCAGTCAGGCCCTGCTCTCCGGCGATAAGCAGCAGGATACAGACCACAGCGGTCAGTCCCGCATAGATCGGCGTCAGGGTGCTGGTCACGCGCAGCAAGCGGCCACGCGGATCGACCTGCTCGCTTTGTGCCACGCCCGATACCGGCCGACCAGGCTGGCCCCGCGCCGTGACCTCGAACCCGCCCAAGGACAGCGGCGCCAAGATCGCGGCGGCGGCGATCCACATCAGCAAACCGCCCATCCAACCCACCAGCGCGCGCCACAGATGCAACGGCGCGGTGAGGCGACCAGGGTCGGGAAACAAATCTGCTCCGGTCGTGGTGAGGGCACTGACCATGTCGAAATAGGCGTTCAGAAAGGTGGTATTGCCAAGCGCGTCATGGAACGGGATGGCCAGAAAGATCGGCAGAATGGTGAAACAGCCCAGTAGCACCGCCAACTGCCCCAGCGTCCCCCTCCGCGGCACCCGGTTCGAGGCCGCCAGCGCAATCGCGGACACAAGAAACAGCCCCAACAGACCGGAATAGAGAAAAGACCGCGAGGTATCGTGATCATCCAGCGCCAGCGCATAACCCGCCGGCACCCACATCGATAGCGCCGAAATCCCCCAAATCAGCAGAAACAGCGGCAAACGCCGCAATACCCCGATCCGAGCTGTGACCACGCGCGCCATCAGAAGAAATCAATCGAAACCTGCAGCAGTCGTTCGACCTCAGGGACGTCCTTGGCCATAGCAAAGATCGACAGCACGTCCTTTTCGTCAATCCGTAGACTGCCTGTTGGGCGCAACAGTTCATCGCCTTTGAGAACCGCGCCAACCAGAACACCCTCGGGGAAGTCGATGTCGCGCAGTTTCTGTCCGGCCATGGGCGAGGTCGAAAGCACCTCAGCCTCAATCACTTCGGCTTCGGCGTCGCCGATGGAGTAAACCTGCCGCACCCGCCCATGCCGGATATGGCGCAGGATCGAGCTGACGGTGGTCGCTCGGGGGTTGATATAAGCATCGATCCCCAGAGGCCCCATCAACGCCACCATGCTGGGATCGTTGATCAGCGCAATCGCCAGCGCACAGCCTTCGGCCTTGGCGCGCACGGCTGCCAGCATGTTGGTGCGGTCATCATCTGTGACGGCCAGCATCGCGTCGGCACGGTCGATACCTGCCTCGTTCAGCAAAGCCGAATCCAGCCCGTCGCCATGCAGGACGATGGTCCGCTCAAGCGCTTCGGCGGCTTTTTCGGCGCATTCCCGGTCTCGTTCAATTATCTTGGCCCGCACGCGGCTTTCGCGTTCTTCCAGCGTTCGCGCGACTTCGAGCCCGACATTGCCGCCGCCGACGATAACCACACGGTCCTGCCGCTTTTGCGCTTTGCCGAACACCTCCATCGTGCGGTCGACATCCTTCACGCTGGTGAAAACATAACATTCATCACCCACAAACAGCTGATCTTCGGATTCAGGCGCAAACAGGCTGCCCTCGCGCCGGACCCCGACCACGATGGAGCTGAGGGTCGAGAACAAATCGGTCAATTGCCGCAAAGGCGTGTTCACGATCGGGCAATCCTCGTCAATCCGAATACCCAACAGCTGAGCCTTGCCGTTCATAAACATCTCGGTGTCAAAAGCGGACGGGGCCGACAAGCGGCGCATAGCGGCGGCGGCGACCTCTCGCTCGGGGCTGATCACCACATCAATTGGCAAGTGATCGCGGCGATAGAGGTCCGAGTGGATCGCCTGAAGGTAGGATTGCGACCGCAAACGCGCGATCTTGCGCTGGATGGCGAAAACCGAATGGGCCATCTGGCAGGTGACCATATTCACCTCGTCCGAATGGGTTGCGGCGATGATCATGTCGGCGTCGCGCGCCCCTGCCCGCTCCAACACATCCGGATAGCTGGCAAAGCCCGCGATCCCCTGCACGTCCAGCGTTTCCGTCGCCCGGCGCACAAGATCAGGGTTGTTGTCCACCACCGTGACGTCGTTCAGCTCGCCCGATAGATGCCGTGCGATCTGCCAGCCAACCTGACCCGCACCGCAAATGATGACCTTCATGTTTCTGGCCCTTCTGCCTGAAATCTTTGAATGACAGATGGTCCTGAGAGGGTCAATTGAATTGTCATACCCGACCTTTTCGGGCAGAATAAGCATATGAAAACACTCGTTCCCCTGCTTGTTCCAGTGATGCTGCTGACCGCCTGCGGCCCGCTTTCCATATACTATCGCGAGGGGGAAAGCGTGTCGAAGATGCAGGAACAAACCACTCAGTGTAAGGTTCAGGCACTTGAACAAGCACCGGTTGCCAACCAGGTCCGTCAGGGGCCGCCGACCTATTGGCCGGGCCGCACCTATTGCGACGGAAGCGGACGGTGCTATCGGTCGGGCGGTTGGTGGGAGCCGGGTCGCATATACACGGTCGACGTCAACCAACCCCTTCGCAACACGGTTGAGGCACAGTGCATGGCGCAGAAAGGGTTTCGCCCTGTCAGCCTGCCACCCTGCAAATCCGGCGTGAAAACCCGTGTTCCGGCAACCCGCACAACGACCCTCCCTCCGCTGAATACTGAGTCCTGCTTCGTCAAATTCGATGACGGATCGTTTCAGATCATCACGCCCGGTCAGGCCGGCTGACGGAGCGCTCGTTTTCGCGCCAATGCGGCATGCGCAAGGATCGCAGCCGCGTAGATCCCGATCACTGTGATCAACATGCCAGCCTCACCCGTCCGCCCAAGGACGGCCAATAGGACGGGCGTACCCAACAGGTTCCCCGCATTGCCCATCTGCGCCATTGCGCCGTAGCTGAGGGCCTGCGTCTCGGGCGTTTGGTTCAGGATCGGCACGGCGGCAAAGCTACCCCCTTGCACCAGGCCCAGCACCGCAAACAAACATATACAAACAAGTTCGAGCGGCACGCCGAGAAAAACGCCGACGATAGCCAACATTCCGAGCGCAAATCCCAGATTGACGACCGCGACGCAGGACATGCTGGATAAGAGGATCGGGACCGCGAGCCAGCTCAGAACAATGCCCGCCAAAGGCATGAGGCCCGCAACCGTCGCGGCATGCTCCTCGGGCAGCCGACCCGGCAGGATGGCCAGCAAAGAGACGAAGGTTAAAGTGTAGAAGAACCAGCCTATGGCCGGGGCCGACACAAAGGGCGACTGGTAGGTGCGCAGATGCACGTCAAAGAGTTCGACCCAACGCCAAGGGGCAGCACCCTGAGATGGTTGAACGTTTAGTCCACAAAGCAGGATCAGACCCGCGATGGTGATCATCAGACCACCGTGCAGAGCGAAGAAAAAGGGCAGCCCGAAATGCTCAACGACCGGCAGGCCGATCCAGGCGTTCAGCGCAAAGGCCACACCGAAGAATGTGCTCCACAACACCATCGAGATATTGCGCGCCTTGCCGCTGGTGATCTGAGCGATCAACGTGGGTGCTGCGACAACGATGGCGAGATGTGAGACCCCCTCAACAAACCGGGTGGCCAGCATGGTGTAAAACCCGGGAAGGCTCGCCTGAAAGATCGACAGCGCGCCGCCCAGACACAACCCGCCTATAAGCAGTTTCAACGCCCCGACGCGCCCGACGACGGCACCGGACACAGCACCCAGAACCGCGCCCAACAGGCTGATGATCGACAACAGCCACCCCATGCTCTCGGCATGGCTGGCATAAAGCAACACAAGCTCGGGAAACGGCACGGCAATCTTGGCAAATTGCGTGGCCGCGCCCAGACCGGCCAACCAGAGAAGAAGAACCTGAGATGCTTGTATCATGGAGCGCTTCTACAGCGCCTGCTCAGCCCACGGAACGCATAAATTATGCACCCGCTCTCGTCCCGCTGACCAGACGAACCGGCGTGCCGTCAGACAGGTAGAGACGTTCCCAGAAGATTTCTCCGGCACTTATCCGAATACGGTCGTGAATCGCCTCGGAGGTCTGGAAAGCCTTGGGCGCGGGCGTGTGCATATCCCACCACCCTTCGGCTTCCAACTCGGCTTCGGCCTTCTGGATTTCTTCGGTCGCAAACTGCCAGAGCGACACGCCCAAAAGCGCGTTCTGGCTGGTTTTCCAGTCCCTTGCCCGGCTGGCAGAATAGGCAAGGCATTTGTGGCTCGCCTCTTCCACCAAATGAAGGCAATCGGAGGAATTCATCACCAAGCGCCGCAACGCACTGTCATCGGATCGCTTTGGACCAAGCGCGGCAAAGACCGCTTGTTGCGTGTCCGGCGGCGGCGTCTGCCCGCCTCTCTCCCAACGCGAGATAGTGGCCTGATCCACCTCAAGCAGCTCGGCCAGATAGGCCTGTTTGTACCCGACGGATCGGCGCAACCGTTTCAGGCGTTTGCCGAAGCCCGGATAGCCCCGAGTCTCTAACTGCTTGCCCGAGGTTGGTGCGCCAATACCCATCGTGATCTTCCCGGCAGATTACTCCGCCGGTTCCGGTTCATCAATTTGGGCAACGCGCGCGCCCGATTTGTTCGAGGTCACAACGCCCAGCGATTTCAGCTTGCGGTGCAGCGCGCTGCGCTCCATCCCGACAAAGCTGGCCGTGCGGCTGATATTGCCACCGAACCGGTTGATCTGGGTCAGCAGATACTCCCGCTCAAAGGCCTCACGCGCCTCACGCAAGGGCAGTGTGGCCAGCGCACCGGACAGGACCACACGACCCGAATCCTCGGCCTTGTCCTCATCGCTCGGCAGTTCGCGCGCTTCTATCGGCCCTGTACCATCGCCGAGGATAAGGACTCGCTCGATCAGGTTCTTTAGCTGACGGACGTTGCCGGGCCAGGTCATGGTCTGCAGCAGAGCAACCGCTTCCTCGGACAGCTCCCGAACCGGCAAACCCTGCGTTTCATTGCACATTTCGATGAAGTGCTGCGCCAGAACCGGAATATCCTCACGACGATCCTCCAACGACGGTACGTCAATCGGGACAACGTTCAGGCGGTGATAGAGTTCCTCCCGGAACCGCTCGGCCACGATCTCATCATCGAGGTTCTTATTGGTCGAGGAAATCACGCGCAGATCGACCCGCACTTTATCCGAGCCGCCAACACGTTGGAATTGCTGATCAACCAGAACCCGCAGGATCTTGGATTGAGTACCCAAGGGCATATCAGCAACTTCGTCAAAATAGATCACGCCGCCATGCGCTTCTTCCAGCAGGCCCGGCTCCACACCGCGCTCGCTGCTTTCGCGTCCGAACAGAACCTCTTCAACCCGCTCCGGCTCGATCCCGGCGCAATTGACCGTCACGAAGGGCGCGTTGGCTCGGTTGGAATGCGCGTGGATATAGCGCGCCGCGATTTCCTTGCCCGACCCGGCCGGTCCGCTCAGCATGACGCGGCCATTCGACTTGGTGACCTTGTCCAGCTGGCCCTGCATCGCCCGGAACGAGGCCGATTTGCCGATCATGTCCGAGCAGCTCACCTCTTTGCGTTTCAGCGAGGCATTTTCGCGACGCAGACGCGAAGTCTCCATCGCGCGGCGGATCACGACCATCAACTGGTCGATATTGAAGGGCTTTTCGATGAAGTCATACGCGCCCTGTTTGATGGCGGCGACAGCGATTTCGATATTGCCGTGGCCAGAAATGATCACCACCGGCACATCCGGGTTGTCACGCTTCACCGCCTTCAGAATATCAATCCCGTCCATACGGCTGTCTTTCAGCCAGATATCCAGGATTAACAAGCCCGGCGGCTCAGCATTGATCGACGACATGCACTCATCCGAGTTCGCCGCCAGCCGGGTTGAATAGCCTTCGTCCTCCAGAATGTCGGACACCAGTTCGCGAATATCGCGTTCGTCATCTACGATCAGAATGTCGCTCATCTTTGGCCTGCTTTCATTATGTTGGTTTTAATCGCCTGCTTCTGTGGCGCTGAATTGGATGGGAGGTTCGCCCCCGGTAAACGGATCACGGCCATTGCGCCGAAATGGTCCTGTCCGTCAAAGGTGGGCGCGTCTTCTAGCGTCAGCGCTCCGCCGTGTTCTTCGATTATTTTCTTGACGATAGGCAGGCCCAGCCCGGTCCCTTCGTCGCGTGTGGTTACGTAGGGCTCGAACAACCGCGCACGGTCTTCCGGCAGCCCGATCCCGTTATCCGCAATGGTGATGATCGTCCCAGCATCGTCGCTGGAGACCGCCACCTTGATCTGCGGCTTCAGGTTTTCAGGAGCGCCCTTTTCCTTCAAGGTTTCAATAGCTTCCCCAGCATTCTTGATCAGATTTGTGAAGGCCTGGTTCAGCATGGTCGCGTCCACATCCACCGGGATTGGTTGGTCCGGAAGATCCGCATCAATCTGCACCTCGGGTTGACCAGCCTGTTGCAGCAGCACCGCCTCGCGCACCAGCGCAACAACATCTTCTTCGCTCCGTTCAGGTTCGGGCATGCGCGCGAATTTCGAGAACTCATCCACGATCCGCCGCAAATCATTGGTTTGACGCACGATCACGTCGGTCATGGAGACGAGGATATCGCAATCCTCTTCATCCAGCTTGCGCGAGAACTTCCGCTTGATCCGTTCCGCACTCAGCTGAATCGGGGTCAGAGGGTTCTTGATCTCATGTGCAATGCGCCGGGCCACATCGCCCCACGCCGCCATACGCTGCGCGCTGACCAGATCGGTGACGTCATCAAAGGCCACAACATAGCCCTCTAGCCCGCCGTCTTCTCCCCGCCGCGTGGCCATTCGCACCAGAAGGTTCTCCAACTGGCCTTTGCGGGTGACCTTGATCTCACCTTGCACGGCCTCTTGCCCGCTGTCTTTCAGGCTTTCGAACAAAGGCAGGAATTCGGGCACCGCGATGCCGATGGCCAGATGCTCCTCGCCCCGTGACCAATCCAGCAGCCGCTCGGCTGAGCGGTTGACGAAGGTCACGCACCCTTCCGGGTCAACCCCCACCACGCCCGAGGTCACCGAACTCAGCACCGAGTCGAACAGGCGTCGGCGGCTTTCGATTTGGCGAGTGTTTTCGAGCAGCGTGTCCCGCTGGCCCTTCAGCTGCCGTGTCATCTGGTTGAAGTAGCGACCCAGCATGGCAATTTCGTCATCGCTGGCCTCTTCGATCACCTGCACGCTCAGGTCGCCCGCCCCGACCCTCTGCGCCGCTGTGGTCAGGCGCCCCACGGGCCGCGAGAGGCGTTCCGCGAACCACATCCCCAGCGACATCGCCGCAAGGATCAGGATTAGCGCAAAACCCAGATAAAGAAGTCCGAACTCGAAAAGTACCCGCCCACGTTCGCTTTCAAGCTGCTGATAGAATTGCGCGGTTTCCTTGGTGTCATCCAGCAGCGTCAACAACTGGCCGTCGACCTCACGACTGACATAGAGGTAACGGTCCAGATAAGCCTGCAAGGGCACCAGCGCGCGGAATTCGTTGTTTTGCCAATCCGCGATGATCAGAAGTCCGCTTTCGGTGGCTGCGGCCATTTGCTCAGGGGTCGGCGCTTCGTAGTTGAACAGGTAAGAGCGATCGCCGCGCGACCGGATCTCACCATCGCCGTCAATCACATAAGCCTCGCGCAAGCCACGTTGGATCTGAGCCTGCCCCTGCGCCAGAACCTCACGCAGTTCCGCATCCGAGATGTAGAAATCCCGCGCACGTGCATTGTCGAGGAAAAGCGCCAGAACGGCGGCGTCTTGTGTCAGGCCCTGCCGGTGCTCAAGCTCATACGCCTCGGCTGCGGTGAGGGACGACCCCACAACCTGCCGAACCCGGTCCGAGAACCAGCCCTCAAGGCCGATATTCACCGTCAGACCAGCAAAGATCGCGACCGTCACCGTCGGCACCAAAGCCAGCAGTGTAAACGCGCCGATCAAACGCAAATGGAGGCGCGAGCCAGCCGATTTCGCCCGCCGCGCCGCGATCAGACTGCCCAACTGGCTCATCACCAGAGCCGCAACGACCAGCACGTAAACAAGGTCAGCCAGTAGAATCAGGCGCAACGTTGGTGCAGTTGCGCCCAGATCGAACGGACCAATGACAAGGTAAGTCGCAAGCGCCAAGACCGGCCCCAGAAGAACCAGCCCGAAGGTGCTGTAATTGCGCAGTTTCCGGGATCTGCGCCACCGGTTAACCGATGGGAGAATCCCGCTCTGTGCCCGGGTTGCCACCGTCTGCCCTCATCCTGATGTGCTGCTTTCGCAGCGAACCGCCATATTTCGTGGTCTATTGCCGGGCGATACCCGAATGCCACGCTTTGTGTGGCGATATTACATCAGTTTGCGACGGCGTGTCACCTGAATATCGAGGTCCGTGATCTTTTTCCGCAACGTATTTCGGTTAATCCCAAGTAAATCGGCGCATTTTGCCTGGTTTCCGCCGGTGGCTTCCAATGCGATTTCGATCAACGGCGCCTCAACTTCGCGCAAAATGCGCTGATACAGGCCCGGAGGTGGCAGCATATTGCCGTGCAGATCGAAATAGCGACGCAGATGGCGCTCAACCGAGGTTGCCAGTTTTTCGCGTTCTCCTCCGCCCAGAACGGGCTCGGCTTCGGGCTGGCTGCCCAGAACCATCTCGACCTCGGCTTTCGAAATCTCATCGGACCGGCTGGTCAGGCTGAGCCTGCGGATCGCGTTCTCCAACTGCCGCACATTGCCCGGCCAGGAATAGCGCCGGACCAACTCTACCGCATCAGCGCTGAGCCAGCGTTTGGACCCAAGGTCCTTTTCCTCACGGGCCAAAAAATGCTCGGCCAACAAGGTGATATCATCCACCCGCTCGCGCAGGGCCGGGACATGGATGGTTGCGCCGCAGAGGCGGTAGTAGAGGTCCTGACGGATACGCCCGCCCTCCATCCCGGCGGTCAGATCCGATTGGCTGGTGGCCATGAAGCGCGGCACGTGGTCGCCCGGCGTGTCCATCATCCGCACGATCCGCGCCTGAATCTCGTCGTCGATATCGGCGATCTCATCAATCAACAGCGTCCCGCCACGCACCCGCGCCATAACGCGTGCGGGGCCTTCGAGGTCACGCAGATCAGCCGCAGTCGCCGTCACAAACGGCAAGGTCCGACGATCCGAGAAGTCGTGAATAGCCCGCGCAATCAAAGACTTACCGGTCCCACTTTCACCAGAAATCATGACCGAGAGATCGGTGTTCATCACCCGCGCCACCAGACGATAAAGCGACTGCATCACCGGCGTGCGCCCGACCAGAGGCAACTCATCCGGGCGCTCATTCTCTTGGGGTTCGGGGTCGGACTGTAAACGCTGCTTCTGTTCCAAGGCGCGCGCGGTCCGCTTCATCAGGTCTGGCAGGTCAAACGGCTTGGGCAGGTAATCGTAAGCATCCGCCTCGGCCGCTTGGATCGCGGTCATAATCGTGTTCTGAGCCGAGATCACGATCACCGGCAAGCCAGGACGGTCCTCGGCGATCTTTGGCAGCATTTCCAAACCGTTGCCGTCCGGCATGACCACGTCCGAGATCACCACGTCCCCTTTGCCTTCGCCAACCCAACGCATCAGCGTGGTCAGCGAGGATGTGGCATGCACCTTACATCCGGCGCGCGTCAGAGCCTGTGTCAGAACGGTGCGGATCGTGCGGTCGTCATCCGCGACCAGAACGGTGCCATCCATCAGATACTCTCCTCTTTCGGTTTTTTATTTTCAGCAGGCGCACGGCGCAGCGACAATTTGAAAACGGTCCGCCCCGGAACGGAATCAACGGAAATCCAGCCGTCATGGTCCGAGATGATCTTGCTGACCAAGGCCAGCCCCAGCCCTGTCCCGTTTTCCTTGCCCGAGACAAAGGGGTCAAAGATGTCACTGCGGATTTTCTCCGGCAGGCCCGGCCCGTCGTCGATGATCTCGATCTGCAGCGGCAGCGAGTGCCCCGATCCATCGCTACGGCGCAGGCGGAAGGAATGTTCGAAATAGGTGCGCAGGCGGATTGTACCACCCTGCGGACCCGCCGCCTCCGAGGCGTTTTTCAACAGGTTCAGAACAACTTGCAGAAGTTGATCCGGGTCGCCAAAGGCCAGCGGCAGCGATGGGTCATAATCCTCGACAATGGCCATATCCGCGCCAAAGCCCAACAAGGCAGAACGGCGGGCGCGGTCGAGAACATCGTGGATATTCACCGGCTTGAAATCCGGTTGCTGCAGGTTTCCGAACTGCTCGACCTGCTCCAATAGCTTCACGATCCGACGACTTTCCGCAACGATAAGATCAGTGAGTTCAAGGTCTTGCGGCGCGATATTCATGCTCAGCAATTGTGCGGCGCCCGTGATCCCCGCCAGTGGGTTCTTGATCTCATGCGCCAGCATTTCGGCCATTCCGATGGCGGATTGCGCGGCGGATTTGACCGTATTGCCCCGCGTCATGCGCCCCGCCAATTCGCGCGGGGATATGATCATGATCATCGACCCGGGATGCCCAACAAGTGGTGCAATCTGCAAGGCGCATTGCAGCGGTGCGCGATTGCCAGATCCCGCATCCACATCGTTGACGAACAAAGGCGTTCCCTGAGCGCGCGCACGGTCGAAAGCTTCCTCAAGCGGAGCATCGACGGCAATCTGATCCCAAACGGGGTGGCCAATTACCGACTTGCGTGAGGCGTTCAGGAACCCCTCGCCCGAGGAATTCACATCCGCAATCCGGTCGTCTTGGTCGATAATGAAGGCTGGAACGGGTAGCGAGTTCCAGATGCTCTGATCTGAAGTCATGCTGCCACTCCCTGCTGACACTCCAGCGCATCACCCAACAGGCGCAGCACCTCATCCGTATCGCGAGAGGTCAGAACCGCGCGACGCAGAAGTGCGGGCGTTCCGGCCTCATCCATGTACCAGCCCAGATGTTTGCGGGCGACGCGGAGGCCAAGGTCGGTACCATAAAAGTTCAGCATCGCCTGATAATGCGCGCGCACCATGTCGATCAGATCCGCGCTTTCGGGGATCTCCGGCGCGTCGGTGCCACAGACCTCATGGCAAATCTGCGCCAGTAGCCATGGCTTGCCCTGCGCCCCTCGGCCAACCATGACGCCATCCGCGCCCGATTGCTTCAGCGCAGTGCGGGCCGCATGTGTATCCACAATGTCCCCATTGGCGATGACGGGGATCGAGACAGCCTCCTTAACCGCTCGGATCGCCTGCCAATCGGCACGGCCTTTGTAGAATTGGCACCGTGTCCGTCCGTGGATCGTGACCATCTGGATCCCTGCCCCCTCGGCCCGGCGTGCCACGTCAGGCGCGTTCAGCAGCGTGTCGTCCCATCCAAGCCGCGTTTTCAGCGTCACGGGGACATCGACAGCCTCAACCACGGCCTCGATCAAACTCAGGGCGTGATCTGGTGTCTTCAGCAAGGCCGAACCGGAATATCCGTTGGTCACCTTTTTGGCAGGGCAACCCATGTTGATGTCGATCACCCGCGCGCCGCGATCTGCCACCTGACGGGCAGCCTCGGCCATCCAATGCGCCTCGCGCCCGGCCAGCTGAACGGCTGTGTTCTCCACGTCGGCCGACAACTCAGCTCGTTCGCGCACGCCCGGTTTGGCCTGCACCATTTCCTGACTGGCGACCATTTCACTGACCACCATGCCCGCACCAAAACGCATCACCAGATCGCGGAACGGGCGATCTGTGATTCCAGCCATCGGGGCCAGCAAGACAGGCGGAGATACGGTTTTGTCGGCGAGATGCAGCGTCAACGTGCTTAATCCTTGGGCAATTGCGGGTTTGATATCGAATTCGAAGCATATGAACAACAAAACGACGGCCATCAAGCCTGCTAAATCATCACTTGCCTATTTTTTAATCACATTACCATGGGTGATTGCCTCTGCATTCACCGCCCCCTAAACAAAGCGCAGCATTCCGGAGAAACCCGACCATGACCACAGCCGCCATAATCGTTGCCGCAGGGCGCGGATTGCGCGCCGGAGGCGGCACGCCCAAGCAATGGCGCGCGCTGGGTGGTCGACGCGTGGCGGATTGGACGATCGACCGGTTTCGCGGCCTCGCTGACCACATTGTTTTGGTCCTGTCGGAAGATGACACCACGGCCTGGGAGGAGTTTCGCGAAACCGACCTGATACTTGCGGCTGGTGGCGCAGATCGGTCAGGTTCAGTTCGTAACGGATTGCAGGCATTGGAAAATCACCAGGTGAGTCGTGTGCTGATCCATGACGTGGCGCGGCCCTGTGTCTCGGCACATCTCATTCAGAACGTCCTGAGCGCGCTGGATACCCATCAGGCCGCCGCCCCTGGTTTACCCGTTACGGATGCGCTTTGGATCGGGCATGATGGCTCGGTTTCTGGCACGCAGGACCGTAGCAACCTGTTTGCAGCGCAGACCCCTCAGGGGTTTGACTACGATTCCATCGTCAAAGCGCATGCCGCGCGTCCCGGCGGAGCCGCGGATGATGTTGAGGTCGCACGGGACGCAGGTCTTGAAGTTCGCATTGTGCCGGGCGATGCGGACAATCTGAAAATCACCCGCCCTGAGGATTTCGCACGGGCGGAACGGATAATGGGAACGAAAATGGATGTGAGGCTGGGCAACGGCTATGACGTGCATCGTTTTGGCGATGGCGATCACGTGATCCTCTGCGGTGTGAAAGTCCCGCATGAGCGCGGGTTACAAGGGCATTCCGACGCGGATGTCGGGATGCACGCGGTCACCGACGCGATTTACGGCGCGCTAGCACAAGGGGATATCGGCCAGCACTTCCCGCCTTCGGACCCGCAATGGAAAGGCGCAGCCAGCGAGATCTTCCTGCGCCATGCGGTCGAGCTGGCCGAGGCGATGGGCTACCGCATCTCGAATGTCGATTGTACGCTGGTCTGCGAACACCCCAAGATCGGTCCTCATGCCCTAAAAATGAAAGAAGAAATGTCTAAAATCATGGGATTGCGCGCCGATCAGGTCTCGATCAAGGCAACCACGTCCGAGCGTCTGGGCTTTACCGGCCGTAGCGAAGGGATCGCGTCGCTCGCCACTGCCTGCCTGGTGAAAGCATGAACATCGCGCGTCTGATCGGAACCGTTTGCGGCGTCGGATATCTGCGCCCTGCCCCCGGCACATGGGGATCACTTGCGGCCGTGCCCCTGGTCTGGGTCCTGCACGTTTTGGGCGGCTTCCCCCTACTCGTCCTCTCGACGCTCGTGGTGTTCATCGCGGGCCTTTGGGCCACAAAGGTGATGACCGCCGGGCAAGAGGATCACGATCCATCCGAGATCGTCGTCGATGAGGTCGCGGGCCAATTCATCGCGCTCTGGGCCATTTCCTACCCAAGCTGGGCACACGGGATCGAGATCACCGCGCTCTGGCCCGGTTGGGTCGCGGGTTTCCTGCTGTTCCGGCTGTTCGACATCACCAAGCCCGGCCCGGTCGGCTGGGCCGATCGCAAAGGAGACGCGATGGGCGTGATGCTGGATGATGTGATCGCCGGTGTTTTTGCCGCCATCGGTGTGATGGTTCTGGCCGGGATCGCACATGGAGTGTTGGGCCTATGACCGTATCTGAGCTGTTGGACCGTGCCGTAGAGCAAGGCATCATGATCGCGACCGCAGAAAGCTGCACGGGCGGCATGGTGGCTACTGCCTTGACCGACATCCCCGGCAGCTCGGCCGTGGTGGACCGGGGGTTCGTCACCTACACCAACGACGCCAAACAGCAGATGCTTGGTGTGCGCGGAGAGACACTGAACGCCTATGGTGCGGTCTCAGAGCAGGTCGCACAAGAAATGGCCGATGGCGCACTGAGGCAGTCGCGCGCGCAACTGGCCGTGTCGATCACTGGCATCGCAGGCCCCGGAGGGTCAGAATTCAAACCCGAAGGTCGGGTGTGCTTTGGCCTTGCTGCCGCAGGGCAACCCACGCGCACCGAAACTGTCGAGTTCGGCGCTCTGGGGCGCGAAAGGGTTCGTCAGGCCGCGCGGGATCATGCACTGAAAATGCTTTATTCCGGCCTTTCGCAAACCGATTAAATTTACAGCAAAGTCGTCACCATGACGCAAAATTATGCGTCAGTTGACAAAAAGCCGTCAAAATAGGCGTCTTTTTGCACCTCTGCCTCTTTTTTCCCCGTTCCAGCTCAGCTTCAACCCGCCGCACACCACTCACGAGGTGTCGGCCGTGGCGGTTTGCCCGGCCGACGCCCAAACGGCAAAAAAGGAGACCGGCCCATGAACGGAGCCGATACAGCCTGGATCATTGTGGCAACCGCACTGGTCCTGTTCATGACATTGCCGGGCCTTGCCCTGTTCTATGGCGGGCTTGTGCGTGCCCGAAATGTCCTCAGCGTGTTTATGCACTGCTTCTCGATTGCCTGTTTAATGAGCATCCTTTGGCTGGTCGCGGGTTATTCCATCGCCTTCGGGCCCGGTGAAAGCGGGTTCTGGGGTGGATTGGGCAAAGCGTTCCTGAACGGGGTCGATGCCGAAAGCCTGGCGGGCACCCTACCCGAAATCCTATTCTTTGCCTTCCAGATGACCTTCGCGATCATCACCCCCGCCCTAATCGTCGGCGCCTATGTCGAGCGGGTCGGCTTTGGCTTTGTCCTCACCTTCTCGGGCCTGTGGATGCTGCTGTGCTACGCGCCTGTGGTCCACTGGATCTGGGGCGGTGGGATGCTGTCCGATGGCGGCATTCTGGGTGAGATCGGCGTACGCGACTTTGCCGGTGGCATCGTTGTTCACGAGACCGCGGGTCTGGCCGCGCTGATCATCGCCGTAATCCTCGGCCCACGCCGCAACCGCACGACGCCTCCGCACAATCCGGGCTTTGTCATGATCGGCGCCGCGATGTTGTGGGTAGGCTGGTTCGGTTTCAACGGCGGTTCGCAACTGGCCGCTGACGGAGGCGCCGCGATGGCCATGACCGTCACACATCTGTCCGCCGCAACTGCATCCCTGACCTGGGCACTGTGGGAGAAGATCCGTTTTGGCAAAGCGTCTATGGTGGGTCTTGTCACCGGCACCATCGCGGGTCTGGCCTCAATCACTCCGGCCTCGGGCTTTGTGGGTCCGGTACAGGCTCTGATTATTGGCGCCGTTGCAGGTGTTCTGTGTCAGGAGGCCGTCTTTGTCATCCGCAACAAGTTGAACATCGACGACACGCTGGACGTCTTTGCCGTGCACGGTGTCGGGGGCATCTTTGGAACCCTGATGATTGCGCTCTTCGGTCTGGGCACATGGACAGCGCAGCTTGGAGGCCTCGTGATTGTGGGTGCCTTTACGGCAGTTGTCACCTTTGTGTTGATTAAGGTGGTTGCAGCCATCACCCCGCTTCGCGTAGACGCCGAGACCGAGACAAACGGCCTCGACCTGTCGGTCCACGGCGAGCGTGCCTATGACATGAGCAGCTAAGCCCACCTTGGTTGCCCATTGCCCGTAAGGGCAAAAGCGGACCTGTCGCGGGTCCGCTTTTTCTTTGTTCGGCCCTCTCGACTCCGGGCCGATGGACAGGCTATCAGCCCGCAACACTCTTTCAGCCCCGAGGTTTGCGCCATGATCCCCAGTTCATTTCCCGACAGCTCTGAAATCGCCCGCCTGACCGCGCGGATGCTGCTGGAGATCAAGGCCGTTCACTTCAACTCGCGTGAGCCGTTCACGCTGGCCTCGGGCCTGCCCAGCCCCACCTATATCGATTGCCGCAAGCTGATCTCATACCCGCGCATTCGCTCGACCCTGATGGACTTCCTGACCGTCACCGTGATGCGCGAAGCCGGGTTCGAGGCGTTTGACAATATCGCGGGCGGTGAAACCGCAGGCATCCCCTTTGCCGCCATGGTCGCAGAGCGGATGGCCCTGCCCATGACCTATGTGCGCAAGAAGCCCAAAGGCTACGGCCGCAACGCCCGCATCGAAGGCGCGATGAGCGAAGGGGAACGCGTGCTGCTGGTCGAGGATCTGACCACCGATGGCGGCTCGAAACTGTCCTTCGTCGATGCGATCCGTGAAACGGGCGCAACCTGCCACCATACCGCAGTGATCTTCTACTACGGCATCTTCCCCGAGACCGAAAAGACGCTGGGCGATCACGGCGTGAAGCTGCATTCGCTGTGCACTTGGTGGAACGTTCTGGCCGAAGCCAAAGCGCAAAAGGCCTTTGACGAAGAGACCCTTAGCGGTGTCGAAGCGTTCCTGAACGACCCGCGCGGGTGGCAGGACGCGAATAAATCGTAAAATTCGGCCTGTGGGTAAGCTGGGGATATTTGGTTTTCGAATCGATCCAAAGCACGCCTATCTAGTCGAATTGCGCGCCCATCACACCAAATGTTGCGATAGCTTTCGTCCCGTGCAAAACTGGGCGGAAGTTATCCCCATTCAGATGGGCAGTTATCCCGAAGCCGGGGGCGGTTATCCCAACTTACCCCCATTCATTTGCAGATAGCTTGAACCGGGGCTTGGCGTGTAGAACCTCGGAACGGGCAGCGGGGACAAGATGAACGAGATCAGCAGTATCGAGCAGGCAGCGGCGCAGATTCAAAACGCCGAGACCATGCCGCATTCCATTGAGGCCGAGCAGCAGCTTCTGGGCGCGATCCTGACCAACAACGACCTCTATGACCGGGTTGCTTCGATCATCGGGGCCGAGCATTTCTACGACCCGGTCCATGCCCGCATCTACGAGGTCGCCTCGACCCGTATCGCCAAGAACGCCCTGGCCTCGCCCGTGACGCTGAAATCCTTCATGGCCGAGGATGAGGGCCTGAAAGAACTGGGCGGACCCGCCTATCTGGTCAAACTCGCCGGGGCGTCGATCAGTGCCTTTGCGGTGCATGACTATGCCCAGATGATCTATGATCTGGCGATCCGGCGCGAATTGATCCGGCTGGGCCGGGACATCTCGGACAAGGCGGCGCGGGTCGATGTGTCCAGCGAGCCCAAAGAACAAATCGTCGAGGCCGAGCAACAGCTCTATCAGCTTTCTGAGCAGGGCCAGACCGAACAAGGTTTCCAATCCTTCCTCAAGGCGGTCACAGAAGCCGTCAACGTCACCAACGAAGCCTACCAGCGTGGTGGCGGCATGGCGGGGATTTCCACCGGTCTGGCCGACTTGGACAAACAATTGGGCGGATTGCACCCGTCCGACCTGATCATCCTTGCCGGTCGTCCGTCGATGGGTAAAACCTCTCTTGCGACCAACGTGGCGTTCAACGTGGCCAAGGCCTATAAGCGCGGGCAGAAACCCGATGGCAGCGAAGGCGCGATTGATGGCGGTGTCGTGGGTTTCTTCTCGCTCGAGATGAGCGCCGAACAGCTGGCAGGTCGTGTTCTGGCCGAAGCCTCGGAAATCTCCAGCCACAAGATCCGTCAAGGTGACATGACCGAGGCCGAGTTCCGCCGGTTCGTCGACGCGGCGAAGGAATTGGAAGCCTGCCCCCTGTTCATTGACGACACGCCTGCCCTGCCGATTTCGCAGTTGGCAGCGCGTGCGCGGCGGTTGAAGCGGACGCATGGACTGGACCTGCTGGTCATCGACTATCTGCAGCTGTGCCGGGGCATGTCCGACAACCGCGTCAACGAAATCGCCGAGATTTCGATGGGCATGAAAGCGATTGCCAAGGAACTGAACATCCCCGTCATCGCCTTGTCCCAGCTGAGCCGTCAGGTAGAAAGCCGCGACGACAAACGCCCGCAGCTAAGCGATCTGCGGGAATCGGGCTCGATCGAACAGGATGCGGACGTGGTGATGTTTGTATTCCGTGAGGAATATTACAAGGAACGCGAAAAGCCAGGCGATCATGAGCTGGAAAAGATGGAAGAGTGGAAACAGGCCATGGAGCGCCTGCATGGCAAGGCCGAGGTGATTGTCGGCAAGCAGCGCCACGGCCCCATCGGCACGGTCGAGTTGTCGTTCGAGGCGCAGTTCACCCGCTTTGGCAATCTGGTCAAGCCCTGGCAACAGGGCGGCGAGATCGAAGGGTACTAAAAGCCCCCTCAAACATTCAAACAGCCGATTTTGAATGCCAATCGTGGTGTGTTAGTGTGTACTGAATGACGGCACGTACTGCCGGATTTTAGCAAGGCCTACGTCATTGCCCGCGATCATTTCGGAAATACGATACAGAAACGGGCCAAATTTTGCGCCAGACGGCGATTTCATCGAAATCCGCGTTCCGACCGGTACGGATGTCTCGGACCTGAGGGTTCAAGTTTACAATGCCAACGGAACAGTACGTAGCTCCACAGATGTCGATACAGCGCCGGTGAACACGGTCAACGGTTTCGACTATTATGTGGTCTCGGCACGTATCAACCGGCTGGGCGCTGTGTCGCTTGACGACAATGGCACGGTGCTGAGCTTTGTGTCCTTCGACAATGAGGTCACCGCAACACAAGGCGCCGCCAGCGGGCAGACCTCTACCCAGATCGGCAGCAACGGAACAGATGACACCTCGTCCCTGACCTCGACCGACGGGTTGAATTTCGTCGAGAACCCCAACCCAAGCCCCGGCGCGCCATGCTTCACAGCCGGCACTCTGATCGGCACGCCGCGTGGCAAGGTTCCTGTTGAGGCACTCCGCGCCGGAGATCAGGTTCTACTCGAAGATGGCCCGCCGGAGACCCTGCGTATGACCCTGTCCCGCAGCCTCAACCGGGCCGAGTTGATAAAGACCCCGCAACTGTTTCCGGTTCGCATCGTCGCTGGCGCGCTTGGGCAGTCGCTGCCGAAACGTGATCTTATGGTCTCGCGCCAGCATCGGATGCTGATCCGATCTCCGATTGCGCAGCGCATGTTCGGGACCGAATCCGTTTTAGTCTCGGCCATTCAGTTGATCCCTATGCCCGGCGTTTTCGTCGACACCAGTGTCTCGCAGGTGACCTATCACCACCTTGTGTTCGACCGCCACGTGGTGCTGTTTGCCGAAGACGCGCCCAGCGAAAGCCTGTTTACCGGGCTGCAGGCGCTGCAATCCATGGACCAAGCTTCACGCGAGGAGTTGATGCTGCTGTTCCCGCAGCTTGCCATCTTTGCCGCCCCACAGCCTGCTCGCTACATTCCAAGCAATAAACGCCAACGCAAATTGGTGACCCGGCACCTTAACAACAACAAGCCCCTGCTTGACGAGCGGCGATAAGACGGGTCACCCGCGTGGGTCACTCTGAACGATCCGCCGTTCAAAAGACCTTTGACTTGTATCGCTGCACAATCCCAACGCGCGCATCACTGCCAGTCAAAAGCCCCTCAATCCTGCCCAAATTCCTGCGTCAGATGGCCGTATGCCGCCTATCTTGCGGATTTTCCTGACAGGTTGTGTACGATCCCCTCTTGACCTGCCGCGTTCCAGTGTCATGAACAACTCCATGAGTACCGCACGTTTGACGATCAATCTTCAGGCGCTCGCCAGCAACTGGCGGGCGCTCGATGCAAAAACGGATGTCGAAACCGGCGCCGTAGTTAAGGCCGACGCCTATGGTCTTGGGGCCGAACCTGTCGCCTGGTCCTTGGCCGAGGAAGGTGTCCGCAAGTTCTTTGTTGCCGTCGCCGAAGAAGGCGCAGACGTTCGCGAGGCGGTCGGGCCCGGCCCGATGATCGCTGTATTCTCAGGTCATATGGACGGGGATACCGAGCTGCTGCGCGATCACGACCTAACACCCCTGATCAACTCGGGCGAGCAATTCCAACGCCACCAACAGGCTCTGCCTGAACATGGGTTCGGCATCCAGCTTGACACCGGCATGAACCGTCTGGGGCTGGAGCCCGCCGACTGGGCCGAGTTGCGCCCCAAGGCCGAGGCGTTGAACCCGGCGGTTGTGATGTCTCATCTGGCCTGCGCGGATGAGCCGGACCACCCAATGAACCAGCAGCAGCTGTCCGCGTTTCGCGGGATGACCGACGGTATGACAGCCCCCCGGTCTCTGGCAGCCACCGGAGGCACCTTACTGGGGCCTGAATTCCACTTTGACTTCTGCCGCCCGGGCATCGGCCTATATGGCGGGATGCCTTTTGCCGAAGCCAAGCCCGTCGTCACCGTCGATCTGCCAGTCGTGCAAGTGCGCGACGTCGCGGTCGGAGAAACCGTGGGCTATGGCAACAGCTGGACGGCACGCCGCCCGTCGAAGATCGCAACCGTCACAGCTGGATACGCCGACGGCCTACACCGCGCTATCGGCGGCGGCATTGACGCCTTCGCAGGAAACCAACCCTGCCCGGTCGTCGGCCGCATCTCGATGGATCTGATCACCATCGATGTCACCGATCTGGGCTTTGAGCCAGAGAAACTGCGCATCCTTAACGGACATCAGACCGTCGATGATCTGGCCGAGGCCGCCGGCACGATCGGTTATGAAATCCTGACCTCAATGGGCCGCCGTTATTCACGAGGGTACGTGGAATGAACCCGCTGTCTCTGCTGGGTGGGCTGGGCCGCACAGTTCTGACCCTGCTGGCCGCGTTCGGGCGCGTGACCCTGTTCGCTCTGGACTCGCTGTCGCATATCCTGCGCCCGCCTTACTATCCGCGCGAGATCGCAATGGCGCTGCTGAATATCGGCTGGCTGTCGCTGCCCGTGGTCGGCCTGACCGCTATCTTCACCGGCGGCGCACTGGCCCTGCAGATCTACGCAGGCGGCGCGCGGTTCAATGCCGAGGCCGTGGTCCCTCAGATCGTTGCCATCGGCATGGTGCGAGAGCTTGGCCCGGTGCTGGTCGGCCTGATGATCGCCGCCCGCGTGACCTCCTCTATCGCCGCCGAAATCGCCACGATGAAAGTGACCGAGCAGATTGACGCGCTGGTCACCCTGTCGACCCATCCGATGAAATACCTGACCGCTCCGCGCGTGCTGGCGGCGCTGATCACGGTGCCGATCCTTGTCGGTATCGGGGACATCATCGGCATCATGGGCGGCTATACGGTGGCGACACAGAACCTCGGGTTCAATCCGGCCGCCTACCTGCAAAACACGGTCAACTTCCTTGAGGCCCGCGACATCGTCTCATCCCTGGTCAAAGGGGCCGCTTTCGGCCTGATCGCGGCCATCATGGGCTGCTACTACGGCATGAACTCGGGCCGGGGCGCACAGGGTGTGGGCCGCGCCACCAAAGGCTCGGTCGAGGCAGCAGCCGTGCTGATCCTCGCCGCCAACTTCGTTCTGACAGGAGTGTTCTTCTCGCTATGATCTGGATGGAGAACGTCAAAAAGTCCTTTGATGACAATCACGTGCTGCAGGGCATGAACCTTGAGATCCCCAAAGGCACCTCGATGGTGATTATCGGTGGGTCCGGCACCGGCAAATCGGTCGCGCTGAAATGTATCCTCGGCCTGATCAAGCCCGACAGCGGCATGATCTATGTCGATGGCAAGGACGCCAGCAAGGGCGACCGCGACGCGTTTCTGGCGCGCTTTGGCATGTTGTTCCAGGGTGCGGCGCTGTTCGACTCGCTGCCCGTCTGGCAGAACGTTGCCTTCCGCCTGCTACGAGGCTCGCTGAAACGCCCCACGGATGAGGCGCGCGAGATCGCCATCGAAAAACTGCGCCGCGTCGGCATGCGCGCCAAGGTGGCCGACCTTTACCCCTCCGAGCTGTCGGGCGGGATGCAAAAACGCGTTGGCCTTGCCCGCGCCATCGCCGCCGAGCCCGAGATCATCTTTTTCGACGAGCCCACGACGGGGCTGGACCCGATCATGTCCGGCGTAATCAACGATCTGATCCGCGAGATTGTGACCGAGATGGGCGCGACCGCTATGACCATCACCCACGATATGACCTCCGTCCGCGCAATTGCCGACAACGTGGCGATGCTGCATGACGGGGTGATCCAGTGGACTGGGCCTGTGGGTCAGATGGATGCCTCGGGCGATCCGTATCTGGAGCAGTTCATCAGCGGAAGCGCAGAGGGGCCGATTGAGGCGGTGCGTTAATTTTCGCTCTTTGCCATCCACTTAGTCGAACGTTCGATAACGTCCTGCGGAATAGCTTCTGCGCGCCTTGTCTGCAGGTTGAGCAAGACACATTTGGAAACAGTGGAAAATGTCGTTTCACTGTCCGTAACTCGAATTAGTTTGTTGCTGAAGGTCATGGATTTCGTTCCTACCTCCAGGATTTCGATTTCCATCTGTATCGCTTCGCCGGCACTCAATTCTGCAAGAAAATTGCTGTCTGCATGGACCACCGCAAAGGATAGCTTTCGTCCCGATCGCATGTCTTCGGCCGTAAGCCCCAGCTCTGCCTGCAACGCAAAAACGGAATCCGAGCATGCAGCAAAATACTTGGACACATTCATATGCCCCAGAAAATCACAGTCCGATGGATCGACAATTGACTTGTAGGCCACAAAACCCGACATCGTTCCTCCCCGTCTAAAAATAACTCAGTGGCGAGTACCGATTTAAGTTAACCATAACAAAACATCGCCGCAAAATCTGAAATCTCGCCGAGACGCACAGCCAATGACCCTCCGCCTCGCCACCCTCTCCCTCCTGATCCTCTACCCCATCGCGTGGTTCGCCCCACTGATGCGCGCGGGCCTGCTACCGATCTTCGGACTTTCCGAAATCAGCGTCATCACCGGCCTCCAATCCCTGTGGAAATCCGACATCTTCCTCGCGCTGGTCGTCACCGTCTTCGCCCTCTTTGCGCCCTACATCAAAACCATCGGCACCGCCTTGATCCAATGGGACCTGCTGGATGCCCGCGTCCAACCCGCGCTGAACATCCTGGGCAAGCTCGCCATGGCGGATATCTTCCTCATCGCGCTCTACATCACGCTGGCCAAGGGGATCTCTTACGCGACCATCGAGACGGCCTGGGGCCTCTACTTGTTTACCGGCTGCATTCTGGCCTCGATCGCGCTGGGATATGTTACCGAGATGACATCCACATCACGAAAACCTTAGACCGTGTTGATTGAAAACACATTTCTAAGTATCATCTTTATATTTCGAGCAGCAAAGTTCTAGTCGTGTACGGGTCCGCAGAGGATCACCTTGCGTGTTTGATATGTCCTCAGCTTCGGCCCGATTTGTATCGGTTTGAGAAGGAGATGGACGACCATGCCCGCCCTCAACAACATTACATTGCAATTTCAGAATGCCTTTTTAAGACTGACTTTTTTCATGATCTGCATCGCAGCCCTCGGCGCGGTGTTTGCAACCTCACTCTCGGCGCTGGGGGTTTTGCCCTGGCTGTCCCTTCAGGCCGGATTCGGCCAGACCGGCGTGATCGACGCTGGGATTTTTGTTCAGATCGGCCTGACCTGTCTGATTCTCATGCTCGGCTTTTACCTGCCCTCCAGCGCCCGGATGATGGCGCTTGAGAACGCGCACAGGAAGTTTTCGCTGAATATGCAAGACATCGTCGAAGCGTACCAAGTCGCCCATGCTGCCGACCGCTGCGGCGTTTTCGCTCTGGCCTCGGAGTTCGATGCGGTCAAAGAGCGTATGGCGTTCCTGCGCGACCATCCCGACCTTCAGGCTTTGGAACCTGAAATCCTGGAAACGGCCGCTCAGATGAGCCAAATCAGCCACGAACTGGCCGAAACCTATGGCAACGAGAGGGTGGAACGCGCCCGCACATTCCTGAAACAACGGCAGGAAGAGGTCGAACTTTTCCAGCAACGGATCGAGGACGCCCAGACCATCCTACACGAACTCAGCCAATGGACCCGCGATATCGAGATCGAGGAATCCATCGCCAAATCCCAACTGTCACGCCTGCGGGATGAACTGTTCGACCTCCTCCCCGAGCTTTCAGCGCAATTGCAGACACCACTGCAGACACCACCTGACGGCAGCGACCCCAGCGCTTCCAGCGTGGTCGCCATGTCGCCCCCTCGCGCTGCGGAATAGGCGCGTCAGCGCCGCGCGCACCCGAAGGCCCGCAGGGCCTGAGGACGCGGCGCGCCACCGGCGGAGATGAAAGCCCACAAGGGCTTGAAGAGCCGCCCATCCTCGGGCACCAAAGGCCTCATGGCAAAGACGGCTTCTTTCTCCTGTTCGGCCTGCGGTGCGACACATACAAGATGGTCCGGGCGATGCGACGCCTGCGGCGAATGGAACACGATCACTCAGGACGTGCCCCTATCGGCGGGTCCAGCCAAGAAATCCCTCGGCGGCAAGCGGGGCCAGTCCATTGCACTCACGGACTTGTCGACCGAGGAGACCCCGCCACCCCGTACACTCAGCGGGGTGGATGAGCTTGACCGCGTTCTGGGAGGCGGCCTCGTCCCCGCCTCGGCCCTGCTGGTGGGCGGAGACCCCGGCATCGGCAAATCCACTCTTCTGCTGCAAGCCGCTGCTCGGTTTGCGCGCGCGGGCGTCAAAACAATTTATTTCTCGGGGGAAGAAGCCAGCGCGCAGGTCCGTATGCGTGCTCGCCGTCTGGGGCTCGAGGACGCGCCGGTCCAACTGGCGGCAGAAACCAATCTGCGCAATATCCTGACGACGCTTGAGGCTGAAAAACCCGGCCTCGCCATCATCGACTCGATTCAGACCATGTGGGCCGACAATGTGGACAGCGCGCCCGGCTCGGTGTCACAAGTCCGCGCCGCAGCTCATGAATTGACCACGTTTGCGAAACGACATGGCGTGTCGATCGTCATGGTCGGCCATGTCACCAAAGAAGGCCAGATCGCAGGCCCGCGCGTCGTCGAACATATGGTCGACACCGTTCTCTATTTCGAGGGCGAACGCGGCCACCAGTTCCGCATCCTTCGCGCGGTCAAGAACCGTTTTGGCCCCGCAGATGAGATCGGCGTGTTCGAGATGACGGGCAAAGGGCTGGCGCAGGTCACCAATCCCTCGGCCCTGTTCCTGTCCGAACGCGGCACGCCCAGCCCCGGCTCGGCCGTTTTTGCCGGGATCGAGGGCACCCGCCCCGTCTTGGTGGAATTGCAAGCCTTGGTCGCCCCGTCACCGCATTCGCAACCCCGCCGTACCGTCGTCGGTTGGGACAGCGGGCGTTTAGCGATGATCCTCGCCGTGCTCGAGGCCCGGTGCGGCATCCCCTTCGCGGGTCTCGACGTCTATCTGAACGTGGCTGGAGGGCTGAAGGTCAGTGAACCCGCCGCCGATCTGGCTGTTGCCGCAGCGTTATTAAGTGCACGCGAAGACAGCGCCCTGCCCGCTGATACGGTCGTTTTCGGAGAAATCTCGCTGTCCGGGGCACTTAGACCGGCCCCTCAGACCGAAAACAGGTTGAAAGAAGCACAAAAACTTGGTTTCACATCGGCAATCGCTCCGGCGGGTGGCAAAACCGGCACTGTGGCAGGTCTGACACTCACCCGACCCTCTGATTTGGTTGGGTTTGTTGGCGAAACCTTCGGAGCAGGTTAAAGTCCGGCCCTGAGGGGCAGAAAAAGAACAGGCGAGGGCCATGGAAGGTTTTACAATTATTGACGGGGTTGTGGCCCTGATCATCGTGCTGTCAGGCATTCTGGCCTATTCGCGCGGTTTCATGCGCGAGGTTCTTGCCATCGCGGGTTGGGTGGCAGCAGCTGTCCTCGCATTCATCTTCGCACCGCAGGCCGTGCCGCTGGTCAAAGAAATCCCGGTGGTCGGAGACTTCCTGCGCGACAGCTGCGAGTTATCGGTAATCACCGGCTTTGCGGCCGTGTTTGCAATTGCCCTGATCATCGTCAGCATCTTTACGCCGCTATTTTCATCGCTGGTGCAACGGTCGGCACTGGGCGGTCTGGATCAGGCGCTTGGCTTCTTCTTCGGCATCGCGCGGGGCATCCTGCTGGTCGCTATCGCGTTCTTTGTCTACGACACCGTGATGACCGGCCAGTCCTACACGCTTGTAGACGAAAGCCGCTCGGCCAAGGTGTTCGAACAGTTCAGCACCCAGATCGAAGAACAAAACCCCGAGGCCGCGCTGGGTTGGGTCACTGCACAATACGAAGAACTGGTGGCCAGCTGCACCGCAGGCGACTCGGCCCCTGCTGCGGAAACCACCGACAGCTAATTTGTACATAATGTTCTTCGAAAAGCCCGGCCTCGCGCCGGGCTTTTTCATTGAACAAACCCCTCACCCCCGCAGACCGTGCAGCGGGTGGTTTTCAAGCCGAAACAGCCATCACACCGGCTGGAAATCGGTTTGCCCAGAATATCTCGGCTTTTGACCACTTCACCTGCCCCATTGCAGATCGGGCACGGCGCACGCCCCATACCACGGCACCGATGGCAGCGCCTTTTTGGCGGCTCATCTTTCTTGTTTGGTGAGCGTTCCTGCCACATTCTGGCCCCCTCCCCGATAAGATCCGCGATGAAATTATGCATATGTCAGCACAAATGAATTCATATGTCACCACGCCGCAACTGAAGAAATCGGAACTGCGGCCTATAGAAATGTGATCCTTTGATGACAGCCGCGTTCTAAGGCAGTATGTGGAGGCCAAACTGCCACGGAATCGGAGCTGTCGGGTTTGTCCTTTCAATGTTCATCTGCCTGCAATGCGGTGATAATGCACCGTCTGGCC
Organism: Ruegeria sp. BG11; assembly: GCF_056538565.1. Classification (NCBI taxonomy): domain Bacteria; kingdom Pseudomonadati; phylum Pseudomonadota; class Alphaproteobacteria; order Rhodobacterales; family Roseobacteraceae; genus Ruegeria; species Ruegeria sp. BG11. Next base: position 383,722 of record NZ_JBQFTH010000001.1, read on the forward strand.
TGCAAGATACGAACGGTACGACCCCTCCCTATCCGGCCGTCACTCAACCCTCTGGTCAAAACGTCATAGTAATTGGAGCCCGTAAATGTGTGGGATTTTGGGGATCGCAAGCCGGACACATGATGTGTTTGCGGAAATCTATGACGGGCTGTTGATGCTGCAGCACCGGGGGCAGGACGCCTCGGGGATCGTCACATACAACGGTGAGTTCTTTCGCGAGAAAAAAGCAAACGGTCTGGTCAAGGACGTGTTCAACGCGACGGATGCCGAAACGCTTCTGGGCAAGGTCGGCATGGGCCATGTGCGCTATCCCACCGCAGGGTCGCTCAGCGCGTCCGAGGCGCAGCCATTTTTTGTCAACGCGCCCTACGGGATCTATTTGGTCCATAACGGCAACATCACCAACACCGCCGAGCAACGCGAAAAGGTCACCGGCAAGTACAGCCGTCACCTGCGCACCACGTCAGATTCCGAGATCCTGCTGAACGTTCTGGCCGACAAAGTGGCCGACGCGATCAAAGTGAACGGAAACGCCGAGCCCATCCGCAACATCTTTGCCGGAGTTAAGATGACGATGGAGCGTGTGCAAGGCGCTTACTCGGTCATCTGCCTTGTCGCCGGTGTTGGCATGCTGGCCTTCCGCGACCCGCACGGCATTCGTCCCCTTTCGGTTGCAATCCGCGAGACCGGGGGCGATGGCAATGACTACGCCTTCGCCTCTGAGGATGTGGCCTTTGGCATCAACGGCTTTACCAAGATCCGTGACCTGAACCCGGGCGAGGCCATCCTGATTGATCTGGACGGCAACATGCACGAGTTTCAGGCCGTCGAAGGCAAGTTAACGCCCTGTATCTTCGAATATGTCTACCTCGCCCGTCCGGATTCCCTGCTGGACGGCGTCTCGGTCTACAAAACCCAGATGCGTATGGGGCAAACGCTGGCCAAACAGATTCAGGACTCGGGTCTTCAGATCGACCGGATCATCCCGGTTCCCGACAGCGCCCGCCCCGTGGCGCTTGAGGCCGCCAAGATCACCGGCATCCCCTATCGCGAAGGTCTGGTAAAGAACCGCTATGTCGGTCGAACATTCATCATGCCCGGTCAGGCAGAGCGTCAGAAATCCGTCCGCCGCAAGCTGAACGCCATTCCGCTGGAGTTCAAGGATCACAATGTCCTGCTGATCGACGACTCGATCGTGCGCGGAAATACGATCAAGAAGATCGTGCAGATGTGCCGTGAGGCCGGGGCCAAGAAGGTCTACATCGCCAGCGCTTCACCGCCGGTGAAATACCCCAATGTCTATGGTATCGACATGCCCACCAAGCACGAGTTGATCGCCAATGGCAAAGAGATCGAAGAGATTCGCGAAGAACTGGGCGCGGATGCTCTGTTCTATCAGAACCTCGACGATCTGATCTGGGCCGCCAAAGAAGGCAACCCAGAGATCGAGGCGTTCGACTGTTCCTGCTTTGACGGCAACTACATCACCGGCAGCGTCAGCGGTGACTATCTCGACAGTCTCGAAAACAGCACCCGCGTCAGCAAAAAGCGCGAAGACATGCAAGTTGTTGGTGGGTCGTGGAACGCGGCGAAACTGGCGTCGGGCTAAAGAGACAACGCGAATCAGAAAACAACGCAGGCCGTGGGCATCGCCACGGCTTTGGCTGGATTTTGCCGATAGGAATGACCTGATTGCAAAGGCTTCCGGCCCCCTCACCTCGCCGTGATCTGATGCGAGCGGGGTGATCTTTTGATTTACTTTGCGGTTTGGTAGGCAGCGATTCACCACCACTCACTCAAGGGGTTCGAACCGGGTTCGAACCGCAGAAAATGCCAAATGCCAATGTCAAAAGCGCGGCCACGCAGCGGGGCGCGTTGAAAAGAAATTCGGTCTCGGTTCTGGGTGTCTTTGGCCCGAAAGCCGACCTGCGCGCGTTGATGCGCCTGTCTTCGGGGCGTGTGAAAGAGGTCAAGCCGGGCAGCCGCGTGGCCTCAGGCACCGTTGTCGCCATTGATGAACACGGGATCATGCTGCGACAAAGCGGCCAGACCCGCCGGATTGGAATTCCAGGGGGCTAGCGCCCTCTTGACGACCCGCGCGCGGGCGTTCAAACCGCTGCAATGACCGATCAGACCAAAATTGCCCTCGTCACTGGGGCCTCTCGCGGGTTGGGCGCGGCCCTGGCCGAAGCGCTGGCCCCCGAACATCACATCGTCGCCGTCGCCCGCACCACTGGCGGGCTGGAAGAGCTGGACGACCGGATCAAGGCCAAGGGCGGCTCGGCCACCCTTGCGCCCATGGACGTTACCGATCCAAACGCGATGGCCACCCTATGCCGCGGTCTTCATGACCGATGGGGCAAAGTGGATTTGTGGCTGCATACGGCCGTTCATACCTCGGCCCTCACACCGGCCCATTTCGTTGATCCCAAAGAGTGGGCAAAGGCAATGAACACCAACGCTAATGCCACTTCGGTTCTGATCCCTTATGTGACACCTTTGCTGGGTGAGGCCGGGCATGCCGTGTTCTTTGATGACCCCAAAGCGGGCGAGAAGTTCTATGGCATCTATGGCGCCACCAAGGCCGCCCAGATTGCACTTGCGCGCAGTTGGCAGGTTGAGACTGAACGAACTGGGCCTAAGGTGTCGATTGTCGAGCCCGCCCCGATGCCGACCGCCGTGCGCGCGCGGTTTCATCCCGGTGAGGATCGCGATGTGCTGACCAGCACAGCGGATGAGGCAGCTCGGATTCTGGCGTTGTTGTAAGGAATGGCCCGTTGGGCCATGCCTCCGGCGGAGGTATTTTTAGCCAGATGAAGCTGGGATCACGCGATATGGACGCCGTTGCGTCCGGCGAGATCGACGAAGAATTGCCACGCAACGCGACCCGAGCGTGACCCGCGCGTCGCCTGCCATTCGATGGCTTCCGCGCGGAGAGTGTCAGGGTCGACCGACACCTTGTAGGCGGCGCAGTAACGGTCGATCATGGCCAGATATTCATCCTGATCACAGGGGTGGAAGCCGAGCCAAAGCCCGAAACGGTCGGACAGTGAGACCTTTTCTTCGACCGCTTCCGACGGGTTGATAGCGCTGGAGCGTTCGTTCTCGATCATGTCCCGTGGCATAAGATGGCGACGGTTCGAGGTCGCGTAAAAGACGACGTTTTCTGGCCGGCCTTCAATGCCGCCATCCAGCACAGCCTTGAGCGACTTATAGTGCTGGTCATCGTGGCTGAACGACAGGTCATCGCAGAAAAGGATGAACCGGTGCGGCGCTGCGCGCAGGTGGTTCAACAGCCGCGCGACCGAACTCATGTCTTCGCGTTGGAGCTCGACCAGTTTCAGACCGCGGTACTCGGTTTGCAGCGTGCCGTGGACGGCCTTTACGAGACTGGATTTGCCCATCCCCCGCGCGCCCCAAAGCAGCGCATTGTTGGCCTTGTACCCCGCCGCAAAGCGCCTTGTGTTGTCCAGTAAGGTATCGCGTGAACGGTTAATGCCGACCAGCAGGTCCAGATCAACGCGGTTGACCTGAGGGACAGGCTCAAGCCGGTCTGGCTCAACTTGCCAGACGAAGGCCGGCGTGGCATTGAAGTCCGGAGTCGCCAGAGGGGCCGGAGCCATCCGCTCTAGCGCTTCGGCGATACGGTTCAGGGCTTGGGTATCCATGGCGGCCTCCGGGGTCTTATAGTGTTTCGGGTTAAACCTGTGACACGAATACCCTGTCACGCCTTCAGCGTTCTCGGGACATTCGTGTCACTTGGCGATTCAGGTAAAACCCGAAATGCTTTAATCCAACGGTGTCAAACCACGTTCGGCTTTTGGCAACAAGGGGTTCCAACGAAAAAGGCGCGCCTGTCATGGCGCGCCTGTCTTGGGAACAGCAAGAGATTATTTCCCGTCTTCTTCCTGCATCAGGTCCTCATCCGCTTCGGCCTCGTCATCATAGTAGCCATCCGCGCGGAGTTGTTCTTCGCGTTTCTTCTCAACCCGCGCCACAAGGAAAATCGACACCTCATAAAGGCCGTAGACCACTACGAACAGAATGATCTGTGTGATCACGTCCGGAGGCGTCACGAGCGCAGCAAGCACCAGAATGGCGACCACCGCGTATTTGCGTACACTACCAAGCCCCTCAGCCGTGACCAGCCCCGCCTTGCCCATCAGCGTAAGCAACACGGGCAGTTGGAAACACAGCCCGAAGGCCACGATAAACTTGATTGTCAGGTTCAGGTATTCTTGAGCGGAGCCTTGGAACACGACGCTCAGCGGTGCAGCCGTGGCGCCATCCACGACGGCCTCACCTTCAGCGCCAAACTGCTGGAACCCGAGGAAAAAGTCATAGGCCAACGGCGTCACGACATAGAAGGCGAAGCTTGCCCCCAACAGGAACATGAAGGGCGAGGCCAACATGAACGGCAGGAACGCGTTCTTCTCGGATCTATAAAGCCCCGGAGCAACAAAGCGCCACATCTGCATCCCGATATAGGGGAACGCCAGAATGAAGCCCCCCAACAGCGACACCTTGATCGCAACAAAGAAGCCTTCCTGCGGCGAGATGAAGATCAGCCCGCAATCCTGCCCACGCTCATTCAACACCTCACACAAAGGATGCGTAAGAAAGTTGAAAAGAGGGGTCGCAACCGTGAAACAGATGATCATACCGATCAGAAACGCCACGACGCAGTGAATCAGTCGTGTCCGCAATTCGGCCAGATGCTCGATCAGCGGCGCCGAGCTGTCTTCGATTTCGTCGGTCTTGCTCATGTCTTGTTCTCAGTGTTCAGCGCGGCTTCAGCCTCTTCGGCCTTGGCCAGCGCGTCAGAGGCTTCTTTGGCCTTTCGCTCGGCAGCAGCGCGGGCGGTTGTGGCTTGAATCTTCTTGGCCTGTTTAGCCCGCTCAGCCGCCAGCTTGCCCGTTTCGCTTTCAGGATCGAACTTAGTGGGGTCGATACTGCTGCTCAGATCCTGAGCGGCCTTTTTCACACCGTCCATCGCGCTGTTCACGGGATTCGTGGCCGCGTTCAGACCCTTCTTGATCTCGTTCACACCTGCCTGATCAGCAGCCTCGTTCATGGCGCTGGTGAATTCGCGCGCCATCCCGCGGGCCTTGCCGACAAACCGACCGACATTGCGAAACAGCACGGGCAGGTCTTTCGGCCCCACCACAATCAGGGCAACGATGCCGATGACCAAAAGCTCGGTCCAGCCCAGATCAAACATCCGGGTTTAGACCTTGTCTTTCTCGGTTTCGGGCGTGACGTCCTTGGCCACTTCGGCTGCATCCTGCTCCAGCTCATCCGCGCCTTCCTTGACGCCTTTCTTGAACGAGGTGATGCCTTTGCCGACCTCACCCATCAGAGAGCTGATCTTGCCGCGGCCAAACAGCACCAGCACCACAACAGCGATCAGCAGCAGGCCGGGAAGTCCGATATTGTTGAGCATGTTTATTCTCCTTTTCAAAGGCGCACTGCGCCTGAACCCTTTTCTGACCCCGTGTTTACGCGGCCAGCCGCGTTCTCAAAAGACACCTGCTCCAATTCGGGCGGCAAATTTGATGTGATCTTGCGGATTCATAGCTCTCGCTTTTCTCAACTGACAGGTTTATGTCAGTTACTATAGGCTAGGACAGCGGTATCGCAACCTGGTCAACGGAGAAACACATGACCCATGTCGCCGAAATCGTCACCTTCACCCTGGCCGAGGGCACCTCACCCGAGGCCTTCGTCAAACTCAGCCAATCGACCGAAAGTTTCGTTCGCGCAGCACCCGGCTTTGCCCATCGCCACCTTAGCCAAGGGGAAGACGGCCGCTGGACGGACTATGTTGTTTGGCAAGATATGAACGCTGCTCAGACGGCGGCTGCAGAATTCCCGCAACAGGAGTTTGCACCGGCCCTGATGGCAGCCATCAACCCCGAAAGCCTGCAGATGCGGCATGAGGCAATACTATGGAACATGACCTGACACAGGTCAGAACGGCGTATCATGCGCCGGACTGATCGCCTGTTCGACATCATTCAAATCCTGCGCGACGGTAAACTACACCGCGCGCAAGACATCGCGGACCGGCTCGAGGTGTCGGTCCGCACGATCTATCGTGACATGGACACGCTGGTCGCCTCGGGCGTTCCCGTCGAAGGAGAACGCGGCGTGGGTTACATGGTGCGTGAGCAGATCACCCTGCCCCCACTCAACCTGACCACGGCCGAGCTTGAGGCGCTGAACCTCGGGATGGCCATCGTCGCCGAAGCTGCCGATCCCGACCTGAAAGCCGCAGCCGAGTCTCTGGCAGAAAAGATCGACGCCGTCCTACCCACGCAGGTCGTGGCCGAGGCCGATACTTGGAAATTTGCGGTCTACCCCTTCGCCGACGCTGCGCGTGGGTTGGCGCATATGGCCCCGCTGCGCGCCGCCATCAAAACTCGCCAGAAACTACAGCTGTCCTATCGCCGTATCGACGGCACCCTGACCGAGCGCACTATCCGCCCCCTCCATATGGAATACTGGGGCCGCGTCTGGACCCTCACCGCATGGTGCGAGCTGCGCAACGGCTTTCGCGTTTTCCGCATTGACCTGATCGAAACCGTCACCCCCCTGCCCGAGCTTTTCACAGACGAGCCAGGAAAACGCCTAAGCGACTTCGATCCACACGGGTGATCCGCCCTTCATCTGGCTAAAAATATCCCCGCCGGAGGCATGGCCCGGAACGGGCCATTCTGGTCACCTGAGATAAGGCTCAGGATCAACCGACTCGAACCCTTTGCGGACCTCGAAATGCACATAAGCATTGTCTCCGCCGCGCAGTTCCGCCAGTTTCTGCCCCCGCCGCACGCGATCACCTTTCTTGACGGTGATATCCTCGACATTGGCATAAACTGTCAGCAAGTCATTGTTATGCTTAACAACAATGATCGGCACCTGATCGGCATCAGCGGTAATCGCCGCCACTGTGCCTGCCTCGGCTGCAGTGACCGACGTGCCCGGAGCGGCCGCGATATCGATGCCTTCGTTCTTACCCTTGTCATAGGTCCGGATAATGTTGCCCGCGACTGGCAAGGACAGCGCTGAATTGCCCGAACTTCTGGTGGGCGCTTCGGCTGTGACATCCGGCGCCTCGGGCGCCTCAGCCAGTGGCGCGACCTGTTCATCCGGTAGCGGCTGGGTGGCACTCGGCGGTGTCGGTGTCGGAGAACCCTGCCCCGGCTGCGTCACCTCGGTCGCAGCGACCGGAGCCGCTGCCGCCGCCTGACGCGGCGCGGCCTGGTTCTTGACCGGAATCAGCAGATACTGCCCCTCACGAATGGCGAAATCCGGTCCCAAGCCGTTCCACTCTCCCAGAGCTTCAACCGGCACCTGATAGAGGCGCGAGATGGTAAAGGCCGTCTCGCCCCGCTTCACCTTGTGGCGCACCGGCTCTGGACCGGAAGCGACCGGCGCAGGCGTTAGCGCCGGTTCGACCGGCTTCAGCACCGTTGTCTGCACCCCGCCCGTATCCGGGGCCTGATCAATCGCGTTTCCAGCGATTGAGGCAATATCCACACCGCTTGATGCCCCTACGGATCGCGGCAAGGCCAGAACTTCACCCTCGCGCAGCGTGTCGGTTGTCTGCAAGCCGTTGAACCGCGACAGCTCACCTTCCGGCAGGCCGACCCGAGCCGCCACATCGCGCACTGTATCGCCCCGGCGCGCCACGGCTACCTGATAATTCGGATAAGTGATCACCCCGCGCGCATCGGGCGCAGGGCGGCTGGTGGTTGCGGATTGCGCCGCATCCGTGGTGGAAAACCCGCCGAGTTGTCCGCGCAGGTCGTAGTCCAACGGCCCTTCGCACCCGGCCAGAATGGCCAGAGCCGCAACTCCGGTCGCACAACGGCGCATCGTTGATTTGGTAACTGCTCTCATGACTTTTGTCCTCAACACCTGCCCCTGTTATCCGGGGTTCCGGCGATCCATTCCAAAAAAACCTGTTACGTCTCGTCCTTGCCAAGCCCTTCGAGCAGCGGCACGAACCGAACCGACGTCAATTCATCATAGTCCAAACCGGTCTCGGTGCGCGTCACCTTGATCAACTGCTGCACCGCATCCGACTGCCCGACGGGTAACACCATGATACCCCCGATTTTCAGCTGCGCCAAGAGCGGGCCTGGCGGGTCCTCGGCTGCTGCGGTCACGATGATCCGATCAAAGGGGGCCTGCTCCGGCAAACCGAACGAACCATCCGACAGCATCGACGTGACATTGGTAAGCCCCAGTTCGGCAAACAGCTTGCCGGTCTCGCTGACCAGCCGCCTGTGCCGTTCAACCGTGTAAACGCGCCGCGCCAGTTTCGCCAAAATCGCCGCCTGATACCCCGACCCGGTCCCGATCTCGAGAACAGTGTCACGCGGACGCACATCCAGTGCCTGTGTCATCAACCCCACAACGGACGGCTGGCTGATCGTCTGACCGCAGGCGATGGGCAGCGGCATATCCTCATAAGCGCGGTCGGCGAACAGGCCGGTGACAAAGCGCCCCCGGTCGACCGCCTCCATCGCGGCCAGAACACGTGCATCGGTCACGCCTCGCTTTCGCAGGGCGAACAGGAACTGCATGACGGTTTCTGGGTCCAGTCCACTCATTCGATCGACTTCAATGCCTCTAGCGTGTCATGCGCGGTCAGATCCGCGCGCATCGGCGTGACCGAGATATACCCTTCCAGATTGACCGCCGCATCCGTGCCGGGCGCGGTCGGGTTGTGCTGATACCCGCCCTTGATCCACAGAAACCGCCGCCCCGAGGGCGAGCTGTGTGGCTCGACCGAAAAATGCGTATCGCGGCGGAACCCTTGCGGGGCAACGCGCGTGCCCAGAACCTCATCGGCGGGAACGGGCGGGAAATTCACATTGTAGAACAGGCGGTAGTCGCCCTGTTCCGTGGGCGTCGCGTCCAAAATACGGCGCACCAAATCGGCGCCAAAGCGACTGGCGGCTTCAAACGGATCCTCGAGCCCCAGATTGCGTGGGCCGAAATACTGCGACAAGGCAATGGCCGGCACGCCCTGCAAAGCAGCCTCCATCGCGCCACCAATGGTCCCGGAATAAAGCGTATTTTCAGCCGAGTTGTTTCCCCGGTTCACGCCAGATAACACCAGATCGGGCGGGCAATCCTTCATCACGTCATGCAGGCCCGCCAAAACACAATCCGCCGGAGAGCCCTCGGCCGCAAATCGCCGCTCATCCAGTTTGGCGACCATCATGGGATGGGTGTAGCTTATGCAGTGGCCGACACCGGATTGCTCGAATGCTGGGGCCACGACCCAGACCTCACCGTCAGGTCCGGACAGATCCTTTGCAATCGCCTGAAGCGTGATCAGCCCCGGCGCATTGATGCCGTCATCATTGGTAATCAGAATACGCATGACCGTCCCACCCCCGCGTTTCGCCCTTGATAGACCCGACCCCGCGTTGCGGCAAGCAATGCAGGCCTGCAATCTGCGGCTTTCGCGCACCACTTGCGGGGAAATTGCGCTCTACCTAGGGAAAACGAAACAGCGGTCGCGTCGGATGGTCAGCCACATCGCCCGCCCGGGTGCAGGGACAAACACGTTCGGAACCGTCGCTTTCAGGATCGAAACGTCGTAGTCCATCCGAAACTCGACCAGGCTTTCATTGCCCAGGAACCGGGCCCGCTCAACCACTCCGCGCGCGGCGACGCCGTCTGTGGCCGTGGGCAAAGGCCCTTTGCCGTTTCGGTCGAAATCCAGCCGGAGGTGTTGGGGGCGGAAAACGATCTCGACATCGGTACCGTCCGGAAAGCCCGGCGCCAGGAATTGTCCGAACGGGGTCTCGGCCAAGGCACCATTCACTTGCGCCTGCAACACGTTGACATCACTGAAGAATGCGACGGCTGCTTTGTCCGCTGGTCGCGTGTAGACGTTGTAGGGCGCACCTTGCTGCACGATCTTGCCGCCCCGCATCAAGGCGATCTCATCAGCCATGCGCATGGCCTCTTCCGGCTCATGGGTGACCAGCAGAACGGCGGCGTCTTCCTCTTTCAAGATAGCCAGCGTTTCGTCCCGGATACCGTCGCGCAAACGGTTGTCGAGGCCCGAGAACGGCTCGTCCATCAACATGATCCGGGGGCGCGGTGCCAGAGCGCGCGCCAAAGCCACCCTCTGCTGTTCTCCACCGGACAGTTGATGCGGGAACCCGTCGATGAACCGCATAAGATCGACTTTGGTTAGCAGTTCCTCGACCCGCACGCGTTTCTGATCCTTACTGCCTTTCAGGCCGAAACTCACGTTGTCGGCCACGCTGAGATGCGGGAACAGGGCAAAGTCCTGAAACATCAAGCCAATCTCGCGGCGTTCTGGTGGGACACGGAACACCGTGTCACAGATCAGTTTGCCGTCGACATAGATCTCACCTGAGTCCTGCATCTCGACCCCCGCGATCATCCGCAAGGTCGTGGATTTGCCGCAGCCGGACGGCCCAAGCAGGCAGGTCACTCGCCCCGCCTCGACCGTTAGCGAGACGTCATCCACCACAACCCGGCCTTCGAACCGGCGGATCATATTGCGAATTTCCAAACGAGGAGGAGGTGTGTTGCCTGTCACAGATGGGTCCTGTTGCCTTTCCCGATCAATTCCATCGGGCTTGAGCGGGGATAGCAACCCCGCCCGTCCGGCGCAAGGGATCAGCTATTCCGCAAGCAGCTCGAAATCGACACCGGCGCGGATTTTTCCATTCACCTGAACCTCAAGCCGGTGCGCGCCGGGCACCAGTTTGAACGTGGTCGCATTGCCTTTGAGCTTGTGGCGTTTGTGCAGACGCAATGCGCCGTTCTTCAGCGCGGCCTGTTTCAGCTTGTGAACCTTGGCTGAGGTCTTTCCGTTAGGGTGTTGAAAGTGAATGATATAATCCACCAAAACTGGTTGATCAGCAGACCCTTTCAAATCGATTGAAAACGCCAAAGCGCTATTGATCCGGGCCTCGCCCTCAACAGAAATGATTGCAGTGACATCCGCATCCGGGTCATAGCCCAGCATCTTCATCGCCCCCGGATGCCCCGCCTTAACAAGCCCACGCAGGGTGTGAGAGATCATCCACTCAAGCTCTATCTCTTCTTGCTCACCCGCCTCGCGCCAGCGCTGCAGGCATTCCAAAACCAGATCCGGGTTCTTTTTGGTAATATCGTTCAGATGGTTCGCAACCGAGCGCGTCACATAACGTGTTTTGTCCCGATGCAGATCATCCAACAACGGCAAGGAGTCTGTCAGCGCAAGACCCACCGCCTGCCCCCATGGCAAACGGGGCCGTGTGCCCTCGCTGACCAGACGGCGCACATGATAGCTGTCGTGCTTGCTCCAAAGTTGCATTCGCGCCAAGACCAGATCGGGATGGCTGTTCAGGAACGGACGGATCGCCCATTCCATCGAAAAGCGCTGTGTGAGTTCCTCCAGTACGTCCAAGGCCAGTTCTGGATACTCAGCCCCAACTGCGACAACCCAATCCCCAAGTGGCGCAAAGATGAAATCGCCGAAATCATCATCCGTTTTGCCGGGGTCTAGTGGAGGCGGCAAGGCGCGCAGGATCAACGGCGCGACCGCTGGCAAATTGCCCGGAAAGGACTGCTGCAGGCAATCGGCGATCCAGGCCATTCTCTCTTTCAGTTCCAGATCCAACAGGCGCGACATGACCTGCGCTTCGAACGCCTCAGCGTCGAATTCCGGGTCCGCCGACTGGAACAAACCCGCCAGATAGCGGGTTTTTTCCACGTTGAACAATTGATCCTTCAGAGAAAAATTCTGTGCCATTCCTACATCGTCAAATTGGTTGCGCCACCGTCCAGCAGGATGTTCTGCCCAACGATAAAGCCCGCATGTTGAGAACACAGGAAAGCGCAGGCCGCGCCGAACTCTTGACGCGTGCCGTAGCGACGCGCCGGGATCGTGGCGGACCGGGCCGCGCGGGCCTCATCCAGCGAAATGCCCTGTTGATTGGACACACCGGTATCCAGCGACAAGGCGCGGTCGGTGTCATGAATTCCCGGAAGCAGGTTGTTGATCGTCACACCTTGCGGGGCGACTTGACGCGCCGTTCCGGCCACATAGCCGGTCAGCCCGGTGCGCGCAGCATTCGAAAGACCCAGAACCGGGATCGGCGCACGCACGGATTGCGAGGTGATATTCACCACCCGCCCCCAACCTTTGTCCATCATCCCTGGCAGCAGCGCTTTCATGAAAGCGATCGGCGTCAGCATGTTGGAATCCAGTGCCTTGATGAAATCTTCACGATCCCAGTCCGACCACAAACCCGGAGGCGGCCCACCCGCATTTGTGACTAGAATATCAACACTTTGCGCGGCCTCAATTACCTGTGCCTGACCTTCGGCTGAGGTCACATCACAGGCCACCGTCTCAACCGCGACGCCATGGTCCGCACGCAACCGCGCCGCTTCAGCTTCAAGTGCCTCAGCACCGCGCGCATTCATCACCAGATCAACGCCTGCTTCTGCCAAAGCTTCGGCACAACCCAGTCCAAGCCCTTTGCTGCTGGCACAAACCAACGCACGCTTGCCGCGAATTCCCAGATCCATTCTGATCCCCTCTGTCTGTTGTTGCCCGCATGTCTAGCACCAGCCAGACAGAGAAGACCAGAATTCAACAGGCCCTAGTAGAAGAACTCTTCCCTCACGATTTTACCATCGGCCACGTGGTAGACACCCACTTCGCTCATATCGAAATTCTCGCCGCTTTCTATGAACTTGCCCTTGATCTCGAAAATCACGGCAAAGCGGTCGTCGCCATGTAGCATCGGATCACTGACCGAGACATGGCTGACCTCTGTCGCGCTGTCCCACCACTCATGTTTGCCGCGAATGGCATCCAGACCCTGAACCTCACGCCCCATGCCAACGTCATCCACCGCCTCGGCCGAGACAGCATCCGCGGCATAGAGTTTACCCAAATTTTCAGCGGTCCGGTTTTCGCGGCAACCGGCTACAAGCTCGTTCGCAATCTCTTTCAATTCCATTGGTTCACTCCCATAATTTGTTCACTATATGTTCTCTTTGCCACAGCTTGCCGATTCGAACCAGTCCGTTTGTCTTGCTTCGGCGGGTTTCCCCGCCTATACGCGCGCTCATGCTTGATACCGCCTCGAACCAACCCGTATTGCCGCCCGAGATCGCTCGTCGTCGGACATTCGCCATCATCTCGCACCCGGATGCGGGTAAAACGACGCTGACCGAGAAGTTCCTTCTTTACGGGGGCGCGATCCAAATGGCCGGCCAAGTGCGCGCCAAGGGTGAGGCACGGCGTACGCGGTCGGACTTCATGCAGATGGAGAAGGATCGGGGTATCTCGGTATCCGCCTCGGCGATGTCGTTCGACTATGGCGATTTCCGGTTCAACCTTGTCGACACCCCTGGCCACAGCGATTTCTCGGAAGATACCTATCGCACGCTGACTGCGGTGGATGCCGCCGTGATGGTGATCGACGGTGCGAAAGGTGTCGAAAGCCAGACGCAGAAACTGTTCGAGGTCTGCCGCCTACGCGACCTGCCGATCCTGACCTTCTGTAACAAGATGGACCGCGAAAGCCGCGATACGTTCGAGATCATCGACGAAATTCAGGAAATGCTGGCCATTGACGTCACGCCTGCCGCGTGGCCTATCGGAGTAGGTCGCGATTTTATCGGCTGCTACGATATGCTGCGCGACCGGCTGGAGCTGATGGACCGCGCCGACCGCAACAAAGTGGCCGAGAGCATCCAGATCGACGGGTTGGATGATCCCAAACTAGCCGAACACGTGCCCGAACATCTGCTGGAGAAGCTGCTGGAAGAGGTCGAGATGGCGCGCGAATTGCTGCCTGCCCTCGATCCGCAAGCGGTTCTGGAAGGGCACATGACCCCGATCTGGTTTGGCTCAGCGATCAACTCGTTCGGCGTGAAGGAACTGATGGAGGGCATCGGCGCCTATGGCCCGCAGCCGCAGATCCAATCGGCTGAGCCACGCCAGATCTCCCCGGATGAAAAGAAGGTCGCCGGGTTTGTCTTCAAGGTGCAGGCCAATATGGACCCGAAGCACCGTGACCGGGTGGCCTTTGTGCGTATGGCCTCGGGGCATTTTAAACGCGGCATGAAGCTGACCCATGTGCGGTCGAAAAAGCCTATGGCGATCTCGAACCCCGTGCTGTTTCTAGCCTCGGACCGGGAACTGGCTGAAGAGGCATGGGCCGGCGATATCATCGGCATTCCGAACCACGGCCAGCTGCGTATCGGCGACACACTGACCGAAGGCGAAGCGATCCGCGTGACCGGCATCCCGTCCTTCGCGCCGGAACTGCTGCAGACCGTCCGTCCGGGCGATCCGATGAAGGCCAAGCATCTGGAAAAGGCGCTCATGCAGTTTGCCGAAGAAGGCGCGGCCAAGGTGTTCAAGCCTTCGATCGGCTCGGGCTTTGTCGTGGGAGTTGTTGGTGCGCTGCAGTTTGAAGTGCTCGCCAGCCGGATCGAAATGGAATACGGCTTGCCGGTGCGGTTTGAGGCGTCTCAGTTCACCTCGGCCCGTTGGGTCAGCGGTGAGAAGGCTGAGGTCGAGAAATTCGTCAATGCCAACAAACAGCATATCGCTCATGACCACGACGGCGACATTGTCTATCTGACCCGCCTGCAATGGGATATCGACCGGGTCGTACGTGACTATCCGGCACTGAACCTGACGGCCACCAAAGAGATGATGGTGTGATCCAACTGCCTGATTGCGCAGCCAATCCCGGCTGTGCAATTCTGCCCGCATGAGCGATGACGACCTGACCTTTCCCGGCGGCCTGCCCGACATGCTGGAGATCCTGGAAAACAGGCGCGCGCCTTTTGTGTTCGGCCCCCGCCCCCTGCCCGATCTCGACGTTGATCTGGACGCAATGGCGCAGCAGATCGTGCCCGAACGCGCGACCCTCGCCCCTGAAACTGACGATGCCACCGCGTGGGACCAGAAGCGCGCCAAGATCGCCACCGAGTTCGTGGGCAATTCGGAACTGGCCTTTCTGAACGCCCAGTTGATCGCCAATCTGCGCAAACGCTCCTACCCGCGTCACGCGCCCGCTTTGTTCCGGCGGCTCTGGGCCGAACAATCCCCGCATCTCCTCGAAGCGCTTGATCTGCGCTGGCTCGTCTCGTCGGTGCAGACCTTTGCCGATCACGGCGACACGCCGACCCAGCGCGAAGTTGGTCAGGCACTGCGGATGCTGTTTGGGCTGATGAAGCTCTATGAGTTCGAGCGGTTGTTCTCCAAACGCGGACCCGAGGAAACCCATTGGTTTCGCGGCAAAAGCACCGCCCCGCTGCCGTTGCAGATGCAGTCTTTCTCACTGGAGCGCGGTGGGCTGGCCGTGTCGCTAATCGCGCCGATCTGGACCAAGGCGCTGACTGATCCGACCATCGCCCCGCTGGCGGATCACCTGATGACCGAGCTGAACAAAGACCCCGGAACCGTCTTTCGCCGTCTGAAAAAGATGCGCGAACGCCGTCTCGCCCGGATGCAGCGCCAATGACCACATGGGGTGTTGTCTCCATGGTGCGAGGACCCGCGCAGGATATCCTGCGGTTCGCGGCCCACCACCTCGATCTGGGGGCCGACCGGCTATACCTCTATCTGGATGAGCCCAACCCCGAGGCGAAGCACCAGTTGGAGCAGCACCCGAAAGTACAGGTGACACTGTGCGATGACGCTTTTTGGCGTGGCCGCAACAGGACGCGCCCGGGCAAGCATCAGGTGCGCCAATCCACGCATGCCAGCTATACCTATCGCAATACCGATCTGGATTGGCTGGCCCATATTGATGTGGATGAGTTCCTGTGGGCGGACGCCCCCATCCCGGAGTTGCTGGATACCGTGCCCGCAGATATCCCCGCCGTTCGGGTCCGCCCGATCGAGGCCATTGCCGGGGCCGAAGACCTGTACAAAGCGCATATCCCCAAAAGCCCGGATCGTGAGGCTTTGGTGCAGGCGCTCTATCCCACCTATGGCGCCCATGTGCTTGGAGGGTTCCTCAGCCATGTGCAGGGCAAATTGATCGTGCGCACGGGTCTGAAAAAGCTAAGTTTTCGCATCCACAACCTGTTTCAGGACAAGGCCCTCCTGCCCTGCAAGTTCGAGCTGCCAGGGCTGGAGCTGTGCCACCATCACGCCCCGAGTTGGGAGCATTGGTTCAGGCACTTCCGTTTCCGGATGGAGCGTGGCTCGTACAAACCCGGCATGTCCCCCAACCTGCCCCA
The DNA here is from genome assembly GCF_056538565.1 of Ruegeria sp. BG11. Classification (NCBI taxonomy): domain Bacteria; kingdom Pseudomonadati; phylum Pseudomonadota; class Alphaproteobacteria; order Rhodobacterales; family Roseobacteraceae; genus Ruegeria; species Ruegeria sp. BG11. The sequence continues at coordinate 399,982 of NZ_JBQFTH010000001.1, forward strand.
CGACCAAGGCGGCGTGAACAAGAACGAGCTTTTCAGTCAGATCGAATCCGCCCGTGGTCTTGATGGGCTGCGCGCGTTTTACGATGAACTCAGCGCCGCCGACCCGGACGTCCGTGCTCGGCTTGAGGCACATGGTCAGATCCGGCACCGCCCGTTGCATCTGGATGAAAAAGTGGCGAAACACTTTCCCGGAAGCTGCTGAATTGTTGCAAAAAATGCCATTTCTAGCCGGTTGACGCCGTCGGGATTTCAGTTCATTTGACCCCGCCCCACGTTTTTGTTATGTCCCGCCTCAAGCCGAAACGCGCATGGTGCGCATGGTCAGATTGACCCGGCATGACGCAGACGCGCGGGCCAGGTCAAGTGTCCGCAACAATCGGACATATATGACAAAGTTTACCGAACTGAACCTGAACCCGAAGGTCCTCAAAGCCATTGAGGAAGCCGGATACGAAACCCCCACTCCGATTCAAGAAGGTGCGATTCCACCCGCGCTGGAAGGTCGAGACGTATTGGGCATCGCCCAGACCGGCACCGGGAAAACCGCTAGCTTCACGCTACCGATGATCACCCTGCTGGCCCGTGGCCGCGCCCGTGCGCGGATGCCGCGTTCTCTGGTGCTATGCCCGACACGGGAATTGGCCGCGCAGGTCGCCGAGAATTTCGACACCTATTCCAAACACCTGAAACTGACCAAAGCGCTGCTGATCGGCGGTGTCAGCTTCAAAGAGCAAGAGGCCCTGATCGACCGCGGCGTAGACGTTCTGATCGCCACTCCGGGCCGTTTGCTGGACCATTTCGAACGCGGCAAGCTGCTGCTGACCGGCGTGCAGATCATGGTCGTGGACGAGGCCGACCGGATGCTGGATATGGGCTTCATCCCCGATATCGAACGCATCTTCTCGCTAACTCCCTTCACGCGTCAGACGCTGTTCTTCTCGGCCACCATGGCCTCGGAGATTGAGCGTATCACCGACACCTTCTTGTCCGCGCCCGCCCGGATTGAGGTCGCCCGTCAGGCCACCGCGTCCGAGACGATTGAACAAGGCGTGGTGATGTTTAAAGGCGGTCGCCGGGATCGTGAAGCCAGCGGCAAACGCAAGGTTCTGCGCGCGTTGATCGACGCCGAAGGTGACAAATGCACCAACGCGATCATCTTCTGCAACCGCAAGACGGATGTTGATATCTGTGCGAAATCGCTGAAGAAATACGGCTATAACGCCGCCGCGATCCATGGCGATCTGGACCAGTCGCAGCGGATGAAAACGCTGGACGGGTTCCGCGATGGCTCACTGCGCCTGCTGGTTGCCTCAGATGTGGCGGCGCGCGGTCTTGATATCCCGTCGGTTAGCCATGTGTTCAACTTCGACGTGCCCGGCCATGCCGAGGACTATGTGCACCGCATCGGCCGTACAGGCCGTGCCGGACGCGAAGGCAAGGCCGTGACGATCTGCTCGGGTCGTGACGAAAAGGCTCTGGATGCGATTGAAAAGCTGATCCAGAAGGAAATTCCGCGCCTCGACAACCCGGTCAAGGAAGAACCAAAGCCCGAGAAGCCGAAAGCCGAGAAGCCCGCCAAAGCGGCGGAAGACAAGCGCAGCGAAGGCAAGAAAGAGCGCGAGCCCCGCGAACCCAAGGGTCGGGGTCGTGGCCGCAAGGACGATCATGGCCCGGCTGTTGTCGGCATGGGCGATCACCTGCCCAGCTTTATCGCCCTCAGCTTTGACGAACGCCGCGCGGGTTAATCCCTGTCGCTTAGATTGACAGTACCAGCGCCAGTATCGACGCACCCAGCAACAGCATCCCGGCGATCTCGCGCCGGGTGATTATCTCACGGAAAAACAGGGTCGAGGCAAGCAGGCTGAGCAAAAGCTCGACCTGCCCCAGTGCTTTGACATAGGCCGCGTTCTGCAAGGTGAAGGCGAAGAACCAGCAGAACGATCCGCACAGGCTGGTCAGGCCAACGAACACGCCGGTTCGGCGCGTGTTCCACACCGCGCGCAACTCGGCCCGGTCGCGCCACAACAACCAGATCCCCATGCTGACGAATTGAAACGTGACCACTGCGGCCAGCGTGACCAACGCGCGAAACCACGCGTCGATATCGCCCAGCTCAAGCGAGGCACCGCGATAGCTGACCGAGGAGAAGGCGAATAACACCCCCGAGCCCAGCCCCAATCGCGAGGCGCGATTGGTCAGATGCTGCCACCACGCCCCGTCCCCTCCGGGGGTTTTGGACAAAAGCAGCACCGCCAGCAGCCCCACGACAATCGCCCCCAACGCCCCAGTCGAGACCTGATCGCCCAGCACCACAAAACCAACTATCGCGGTTTGGATGACTTCGGTTTTCTTAAACGTGATACCGACGGCAAAATTGCGCTGCTTGAACAGGGCGACGACACAGATCGTCGCAAGGATCTGCGATGTGCCGCCAATCACTGCAAACACCCAGAACCGCGCCGACAACTCGGGCAGGCTCAACCCGGTGACCTGAATGGCCACGACCAGCCCCACCAAGGCCAGAGGCAAAGAATAGGCAAAGCGCGCAAAGGTCGCCCCAGCCGCAGACAGTTTCACGCTGCTCAGCGATTTTTGCAGCATGAACCGGACCGTCTGAAAACCGGCGGCGGCGATGGTGATTGGAATCCATAAACTCATGAACTCCGTTCTGTCTTTAAATCAGGGTTTTGGCCAGAGCGGATGCGGCACCGGGTCCTTCGCCCGCCAGAAATACGCCCTGAAGATCTCGGCATAAGACGCGTAGACATAGGCTTCGTTACAGTCCTGATACCGCTCTTTCCCCGATTGATAGAGCGCGGGTAGTTCGTACCAGGGGGCCGAGGGGTTCATGTGATGAACCACGTGCAGGTTGTTGTTCAGAAACAGGAAAGCCAGAATACCGCGATCTTCTACGATCACCGTGCGGGCGCGCGATTTCTCGTGCGCGCGGTGTTCAAGGAAGGTGCGGATCTTAACAAGACCCAATCCGATATAGGCCGACATGACATAGGCCCAAACCGGCATGGAGGAGTGCGCGACGACCCACAGAACCACTGCAACTCCGGGGATATGCAGCGCCCATGCAAGCGCGACCGAACGGTCTCCATGGATCAGGCTGTTCCATTCGTCCCGCAGAAACATAAATTGCCCAATCGCAGGCCCCAACACCATGCGCCCGAGCAGGGTGTTGTTGGCGGCAAGCAGCCTCTTTTGCCATCCAGACAGCTGCGCCCAGACCTTTGGGTCATGGTAGTTGCTTTCGGGGTCGTCATAGGGGTCCGTCAGGTTCGAATCCTGATGATGCGCAAGGTGCAAGTCGCGAAACCGATTGAAAGGAATGAACAGGGTCAATGGCAGGGCCATCAACGCCTCGTTCAACCATTTCGTGCGAAACGGATGCCCGTGCAAGGCTTCATGCGTCAGTGAAGAGTGAAGGGCGGCAACCGCGCCCATCGTCGGGATGGCGAGCCACAGGCTCCAACCTGCCACGTAGAAAGTGGCAATCAACCAGGCGGTGTAACATGCGGCGATCAGGGCTAATGTGCCCCATTCGGGCGTTTCAGCTTTCCCCATGACGCCCCCATGAGATTCCCGCCCAGACCCGCTCATAGACAATGTAAAGCGTCAGACCGATGGCGGTATTGACCAGCGCCACCACGCCGCCCACGGCAACTGACCCGGTGGCGATCAGGCCCACCAGAGTCATCATCACCAACCCCATCACATTCCAAATGAGTGCTTTCACGACAGATCTTCGTCGCGTTTCCATTCCGGACCCCGTTTTTTGTTGTTATCACAAAAGCGTTACTCAACGGGCGGCGTGTTGGGAATTCTGAATATGATTAACAAAAATCATCAAAGGTGATATTTATCTACTTATGATAGATAAAATCGACAAAAGAGTTCGCGCAGTGCAGTTTCGCCAGCGACTTTCCCGCGCGATGGAGGACACCGGTGTCAGCCAAAGCGCCCTTGCCCGACATATCGGTGTCGACCGATCGACCGTATCACAGCTACTGACCGATGAGGGCGCCCGCTTGCCCAACGCCCATGTGGTCGGCAGTTGCGCTTCTTCTCTGGGCGTCTCAGCAGATTGGCTGCTAAGCCTGTCGGATCGCCACGAAAGCGCCGCCGAGCTACTGGCCAGTTCCCTGACCATGACCGAGGCCCCCCGTGCCCTTGTCGATGAGCGTATTTTCCAATGGCATCAAGAGGCTGCGGGCTACAAAATCCGCTACGTACCCGCCACCCTGCCCGATATGCTCAAGACCCGGGCGATCCTCGAATGGGAATACGCCCCGCATTTGGGCCGCACAGCAGATCAAGCGATTGGCGCGTCCGAGGATCGCCTGTCCTGGATGCGCAGCGCCCAGTCGGACTATGAGATCGCCATGCCTTTGTATGAAATCCGTAGCTTCGCCCTCGGCACCGGCTACTACGAAGGCCTGCCTTTACCGGTCCGTCTGGAACAGATCGACCACCTTTTGGACCTCAGCGAGCAGCACTATCCTCGCCTGCGCATCTATCTGTTCGATGCCAAACGACTGTATTCTGCACCTGTCACGATCTTCGGCCCGCTTCTTTGCGTCTTCTATGCGGGCAGCCACTATATGGCCTTCCGCGACCGCGACCGGATCGAGGTGTTCAGCCGACATTTCGATACCCTGATCCGCGAGGCTGAGATGACCGCCCGCCGATTCCCGGAATACCTGAGCGGATTGCGGGCCGAGATTGCAAAGGGCTGACGCCTCAAACGTGCGGTTTTTCAGATCCTGTAGTATAGTGACACCGCGAACGCGCAGACACTCTACGGAGGATGATCAGAATGGACGCACTACAAACCGCTCAATATGCACGCGCCCTCTATTCCGCGCACGGCGACCGGGCCGAGGCGGAAGCCGCTCAGAAGATGCGCGAATGTGAGGCCGCCGGAAACACGCAAGAGGCCAAAGACTGGCAGGCCGTCCGCCGCACAATCCGCCAGATCCGGGGCCCGAATCAAGGCTGACGCCCTAGCTCCATGCGCTTGAAGCGCCATCAAAAACAACTCGCTCCTCCCATCCGGTCAGCGGGACAATTTCGCTGGCCAGACGTTCGAAAAACGGTGCCCCGGCCCTGGCTGACGGTTGGGGTCCGAACAGTGAAATACCTGTCGTTTTAACGGCAAAAACGTTTTCCCGGAGTTATACCCAGTTTTGACCAAAGTTTTCCCCAGGCTTCTCCCCGGAATCCGATTTGCGTAACCGCCGCCTCTGGCGCAGCCTTGTGGGAACACTTGTCAGAATGCGAATCGAACTTGATGAAATCCGCAAAAAACATACTGCAACCGGAACATCGTGCCCTGAAAACGGCGCTGTTGGTTCTGGATGAATGCAATACGCTCAGCTTTGCCTCGGCTGTGGATCCGATGCGCGCCGCCAACCGTCTGGCCGATCGTCTGGCCTTTGATTGGGACTACGTGACCCCAACGGACGAGCCGGTCATGCTGACCAGTGCGCTCACCGTTCCCGGCATACCGCTGGCCCGTCTGCAAAGCTGCGACCTGATGATTGTCGTTGCCGGATTTCAAATGGCCCGCCAAGCAACCCCCAGCCTGATCGCGGGATTGCGGCGCATCGCGGCCACGGGTGCCACCATGGCCGGCATAGACGGAGGGCCCTGGCTGCTGGCCGAGGCTGGCCTGCTCGATGGTCACAACGCGACCACCCGTTGGGACGATCTTGACAGTTTCGCGAGCCGTTTTCCAAAGGTCGATGTTCAGGCAGACCGCTTCGCAATCTCGGAAAACCGCCTGACCTCGGGTGGAGCGATCCCCGCGGTCGATATGATGTTGCACATCATCGCCGCACGTCATGGCGCAAGCTTTGCCGCACGTGTCTCAAACCAGTTCCTTTCCGAAGGCGCTCCAACCCAGACCAAAACAGACATGCCCAAGGCGAACCACCACTCCGCGCTGACCTCCAAAGCCAACAGCCTGATGGAGGCCGCGCTAGACGATCCGCTGCCACTAGCCCATATCGCCGACCGGCTAGGCACCAGCCCCCGCACCCTGCAGCAGCAGTTCCGCCTGCGCCTGAACACCACGCCGCAGGACCACTACCTGCAGCTGCGCATGGCCGAGGCCCGCCGACTGGTGACCGATACCGACATGTCGCTGATGGACGTGGCCCAAGCCACCGGGTTCACCTCGCAATCCAGCTTCGCCCGCGCCTTCCGCACGGCCCACGGGTTATCAGCCCGTGACCTCAGACAAGACAGCGCGCACCCCACCCATCACTGACCGGATCCACTCCATCTGGCCAAAAATACCTCGGGGAGGCGCGCGGCACGCGCGGGCGGGGGCAGAGCCCCCTAGATCGCTTCGGGAAAAACCCGAAACGTCTTAATACGGCATCGGATGCGCTTTGTGCGCCGCCTCGATCTCGGACAGAACTTCATCCGACAAGCGCAGATCAACGCCAGACAGGATATGCTCCAACTGCGCCACTGTCGTTGCGCCAAATATGGCTGACATCATGAACGGCCGGGTCCGGCACCAAGCCAGCGCCATGAGCGTCGGGTCCAGCCCATGCCGCGCAGCGATCTGCAAATAGACGTCAACGGCATCAAAAACCCGCTCGGACTTGCGCCCCCCCAGCTCGGGCGTCAGCGACATGCGCGAGGCTTCGGGAATGGCGCCGCCCTGATATTTGCCGGTCAGCAAACCCGTCCCCAAAGGCGAGAACGCCATCAGGCCTACATCTTCATGAACGCTCAACTCGGCCATGTCCGTATCAAACAGCCGGCACAGCAGCGAGTATTCGTTTTGAACCGACGCCACCCTCGGTGCACCCATCTGCTCGGACAAACGCAGCCATTGTGCTGTCCCCCAGGCACTTTCATTGGATAATCCAAAGGCCCGGATATTGCCCTTGTCGACCTGAACCTGAAGCGCCTCCAGACACTCCTGCATATTCTCCAGCACTTCATCGGTGTTATGCCCTTTTGGGGAGAACTTCCAGTTCTGCCGGAACATATAGCTGCCGCGATTGGGCCAGTGAAACTGGTAGAGGTCGATATAGTCGGTCTTCAATCGCTTGAGTGAGCCCTCGATGGCCTCGGGGATCGTCTGAGCGGTGATCGGCGCGCCATCGCGGACAAAGCGAAGCCCCTCACCGGAATGCTTGGTGGCCATAACATAGTCCCCCCGGCGCGCAGCATTGACCGCATTCCAGTTGCCAAGGATTTCCTCAGTCCGACCAATCGTCTCTTTGGCGACCGGATTGACCGGGTACATCTCGGCGGCATCGACAAAATTGATCCCGGCTGCCAGCGCCACGTCCATCTGCGTATGCGCGTCCGCTTCTGAGGTTTGCGATCCGAATGTCATCGTCCCAAGACACAGATCAGACACGATGATCCCGGTGCGGCCCAAAGGCTTCATTTCCATTTGTCGCTCTCCTGATTTCCGCAACAGCCGCGCGCTAGGCTTCGGCTTTCTTTTCCCAACGGCCCGATTCCTCGGACCAATATTGCGCTGAACACCCCGCGCCGGTCAGTGCTTTCCACTGGCCGCGCGCATGTTGAACGGCTTCCATGTCATTGCCATCGAACAGAATGCAAACCCGGTCCAGCGCGGCGACCTCGTCCGGGTCAATCGCGGCCCCGTCCACCGCCATCACGCAGCTGGCATCATTTGCGGCCTGCATGTCCGAGGTCAGCAGGATCGGTTGTATCGCATCATGCGGCCCACCGGCCCGTCCATGCGGCAGGAACCCATCCTCGGGTCCCAACCACAGTTTTTCATCCAACCAGTCCAGCCGCGCAGGATCAGTCCCCCGCACGGCAATCTTCCATCCGGCCTGACGCGCCTTATCCAGCAGGACCGGCAAAGTATGCTCCAGCGGCTGACGGGTCAGGTGATAGAAATAGACGGCCCCCATGGGTTTACTCGAAATTGTCCTGCACAAAGCGGCTCAGCGCGCGCACGCCCCAGCCCGTAGCGCCTTTGGGGGCATAAGACGTCTCAGCCGCGACCGAGGCGACACCAGCGATATCGAGGTGAATCCAAGGCGTCTCTTCCTTGACGAAGCGTTGCAGGAACTGTGCCGCGGTGATCGAGCCTGCAGGCCGTCCGCCCACGTTTTTCATATCGGCGATTCGCGATTTCAGCTGCTTGTCATAAGCCGCGCCCAAGGGCAGCCGCCATGCGCCTTCGTCCTCAGCCTTGGCCGATTTCAGGAAGGCATCGCAGAAGGTATCGTTGTTCGAAAACACTCCTGCATTCTCATGGCCAAGTCCAATGATGACCGCCCCGGTCAGGGTTGCCAAATCGATCATGCCCACAGGGCTGAACCTCTCCTGCGCGTACCACATCACGTCGCACAGGACCAAACGACCCTCAGCGTCTGTGTTGATGATCTCGACCGTGTCGCCCTTCATTGATTTCACCACGTCGCCCGGACGGGTTGCATTGCCCGAGGGCATGTTCTCGACCAACCCCACAAGACCGACCACATTGGCCTTGGCCTTGCGCTTGGCCAGCGCGCGCATGGTGCCGGCCACAACGCCTGCGCCGCCCATGTCCATGGTCATGTCTTCCATGCCACCCGCCGGTTTCAGCGAGATCCCTCCGGTGTCGAACACAACGCCCTTGCCGACCAGAGCAAGCGGCGCATCATCCTTGTCGCCCCCGTTCCACTGCATCACCACAACTTTCGACGGGCTGATTGAGCCCTGCCCCACGCTCAACAATGTGCGCATGCCCAATTCGGCCAGCTTGTCTTCCTCCAGCACCTCGACCTGGAGGCCGAGCGATTTCATCTCGTCCAGACGATCGGCGAATTCAGTGGTGGTCAGGATGTTTGCAGGCTCATTCGTCAAGTCGCGAGTCATCCGCACACCGTCGGCGACCGCATACATCGGGGCGAAGGCAGCCTCGGCCTCATCATGCTTGCTGTGGCTGATCGTGACCGAGCCCGCCGCATCGCTATCCTTGGTTTTGTGGACGTCGAAATCGTAGCTGCGCAGAGCGATGCCCATCGCCATATCTTCCACGCGCACCTGATTGCCCGCCATCACCAACAGGTCTTTTCCGCCGGCCAGTTTTGCCAATGCAGCACCCGCTTTGCGCGCCTCATCCACTTCAGGGCGGCGCGGCAGAACCACGATATCCAACACTTGCGCGGCCATACCAACCGGCCACGCCAGAGAGATCACATCCGCGGTTTTCACCTTTTCGAACCGATCGCTTTCCACCAACCGAGCAACCGCTCCACGGGTCAGTTTGTTGGCACGCCGCACGGCGGGGCTCATCTTGCCATCGGCGGGAATGATGATTGCCACGCGCCCTTCCGCCTGCGCAATGGCATCCACGTCAAATGCCTCAAAACGGATTGGTACCAGACTGCTCATAGCAAACTCCTCAAAATCTGTTCCCCAAGACCTAGCCCGCACTGCGCGGCTTGACCAGATAGCAGTTTTCCCCGCCCGCCATTTGCATTAAGGTCCTGCAAAAATAAACGGCAGGCTCGGGGGAGATCTAAGTGGCACCAAACGGCAGGCATTCGCTGTCGCGCATGATGACATGCAATGGCGATCCGGGCGTGAACCCCTGCGTTTCAAGCCCTGAGAGGATCTTTCCGTGATCCTCGACCGCTACTTCGCGCGCCGCTTTCTTCAAAGCTTTGTGGTCATCGGCGGCATCTTTCTGACCCTGATGATTCTGATCGACTTGATCGAACAGTTGCGCCGCTTTGACGACTACGACCTGTCCGTCGGCCAACTGCTGGGTCTGACACTGCTGAACACCCCTGCCGCGATCAGCGAGATGCTGCCCCTGTTGATTATCCTGTCCACCATCGCGCTGTTTGTTGGGCTGGCGCGCACTTCAGAACTTGTGGTGACCCGCGCCACCGGACGTTCGGGCCTGCGGGCGCTGGTTGCGCCTGTGACCTTGGCCCTGATGATCGGCATTCTGGCCGTTGCTTTGCTGAACCCGATCGCCGCCGCGACCTCGGAAGAGTTCGAGCGTCTATCGGATGCCTATCGCGACGATGGCAGTTCTGCCCTGTCGATCAGCCGGGAGGGGCTGTGGTTGCGTCAAAGCTCGGACAATGGCCAATCCGTAATCCACGCCAGGGGTACATCGAACGGGGATACTTTGGGTCTCGATGATGTGACCATCATTACCTTCTCAGGCGGCGGCAAGCCAAACCAGCAGATCGTGGCCGAACGAGCCGAACTAACCAACGGAACCTGGGTTTTGACCAACGCCAAACTCTGGCCGCTGCGAGACGACCTCAACCCCGAAACAAACGCGGTTTCGCATGAACGTCTTGAACTGCCGACCACACTGACGCGGGAACGCATTCTGGACACGCTGGGTAAACAAGACTCGGTCTCGGTCTATGATCTGCCCAAGCTAATCCGCGATCTGGGTGAGGCCGGGTTTTCGACCAAGCAATATGAGGTCTGGCTGCATGTCCAACTTGCCCGGCCGCTGTTTCTCGTCGCCATGGTCCTGATCGGAGCCGCATTCACCATGCGCCATGTGCGCTTTGGTGGAACCGGTGTGGCGGTGTTGACGGCTGTTCTGTTGGGCTTCGCGATCTATTTCGTGCGCAACTTCGCGCAGATTCTTGGCGAAAACGGCCAGCTTCCCATCTATGTCGCCGCATGGGCACCGCCATTTGCAGCGATCCTGCTCTCGCTTGGTCTGTTGCTGCACGCGGAGGACGGCTGATGCAACGTTTTCTGCCGTTTGCAGCGACCAGCCTGCTGGCCCTGACCCTGCCCCTTGGACTAGCCGCGCAGAATCTGTCCGATGCGACCGTCACCCAAAGCCCGGCCCAAGAGGAAGAACCGGCGCTGCTTGTTGCCGACAAGATCTTTATCACGCCCGAACGCAAGCTGGTGGCTGAAGGCAATGTCGAGGCGTTTCAGGGCAACGTCAAACTCAGCGCTAATCGCATCGTCTATGATCGTGAAACCGGAGAGCTAACGCTGGATGGCCCAGTCCGCATTGATCAGGGTGGGCAAACGACTGTACTGGCGGAGTCGGCGCAGCTGGACAACGGGTTTCAGAATGGCCTGCTGGTGGGCGCGCGGATGGTGTTCGAGCAGCAGGTACAAATTGCATCCGTTCAGGCCCGCCGCGCCGGAGGGCGCTACACGCAATTCAGCAAGATCGCCGCGACCTCGTGCCATGTCTGCACCGATGGCCGTCCGCCTCTGTGGCAGATCCGGGCGCGCAAGGTCACGCACGACTCGTTAGAGCGGCAGCTTTACTTTGAAGGGGCGCAGCTGCGGGTGCTGGACGTTCCCGTTTTCTACTTCCCCTATCTGCGCCTGCCCGACCCGACGCTGGAGCGAGCGACCGGTTTTCTGGTGCCGTCCATTCGCACCACCTCGCAGCTTGGAACCGGGGTGCAGGTGCCGTATTTTTTCAAAATTGGCGACCACAAGGACCTGACCCTGACGCCCTATCTTTCGTCCAAAACCACAACGCTTGGCTATCGTTATCGACAGGCTTTCGTGAACGGTCGGATCGAGATCAACGGCGCGCAGACCCGAGACGACATACAACCGGATCAAGATCGCGGCTATCTGTTCGCCGAAGGCTGGTTCGACCTGAAAAATGACTATCGCTTTACCTTCGATTTGCGCACGACTTCGGACGACTCCTATCTTGCTGACTACGGCCTGCCGGATTTCGACCGCCTCCGCAGCGAAGTTGCACTGGAACGGATCAAGCGCGACACGGCGTTCCGGACCAGCTTCATTCACTACAAGACCCTGCGTGACAGCGAAGATCAGGACGAGATCCCCTCACGCATTTTCGATCTGAACTTCCAAAAGCGCTATTTCCCAACCTCCGTCGGTGGAGAGGTTCGGGTAAACGTCATCGCCCACGCGCATGAGCGCACCAGCGATGAAGACGTGGTCGGACGCGACGTGGCGCGCACAACCTTTGACGCCGAATGGCTGCGCAGCTGGACCTTTGCCACCGGATTGCGGGCTGATGCGTTGCTCGGCGCCTCGATTGATGCGTTCAACATCCGCCACGACAGCAATTTCCCCACGCAAGCCACCCGGACAACCCCTCGCGCCGCTCTGACCTTGCGCTATCCGATGACACGCCGCGAAAAATCCGGGGCGACGCAGTTTCTGGAACCCATCGTTCAGTTCGGCTGGACCAATGTTTCCGACAATGACGTGCCGATCGACGAAAGCACGTTTCAGGAATTCGACGAGGGCAACCTACTGTCTCTGTCGCGCTTTCCGGCAGAGGATCGCCGCGAGGACGGCGCAACCGCCGCTGTCGGCGTCAACTGGGCGCGCTATGGTCGCGGAGGCTGGCAGGCGCTTGCCACGGTGGGCCAAGTCTTTCGTGCGGATGCCGATCCGGATTTCACTCTGACTTCGGGATTGCAGGGCACATCGTCCGATATCCTGCTGGCCGGTCAGCTCAAAACCGCCAATGGCTGGTCTTTGGCAGGTCGCGGAATTATCAACGGTGACCTGAGCTTTGCCAAGGCCGAGCTGCGTGGAGAATGGGCGCAAGAAGGTTCAGCCTTCACCGGCAGCTATATCTGGCTGGAACCCGACCCGGCTGAAAACATCGAAGAGGAGGTCTCTGAGATCTGGCTGCGCGGGCGCTATCAGGTCGACCAGAACTGGCTGACCCGGGCCGAGGCCCGCTATGATCTCAACGAATCCGAACCCATTCGCCTGGGCCTCGGCGTGACCTACCAGAACGAATGCGTTCGGGTTAACATGTCCGTAAGGCGGCGCTTTACTTCAACATCAACTATTGAGCCTTCGACCGAATTCGGCTTTACCGTATCGTTGACAGGATACGCCCTCGAAGGCGCTGGTAACACTTACAAGAGAACATGCAGTTGATATCAACTTTCTCACGGTTTCTTCGTTCCGCTTCGATCCGGCTGGTGCTTCCGGCTCTGGCCGCTACGATTCTGAGTTTCACCGCGCCCCAGACGTTTGCGCAAAGCCTGTTTTCGCCAGCGATCCGGGTCAATCAGGACGTGGTAACTTGGTATGAGTTGGAGCAGCGCCAGCAATTCATAAACGCACTCGGTATCTCTGGCGGGTCCGAGGCCGAGGTCCGGCAGGCCCTGATCGACGACCGTCTGCGCAAGCAAGCCGTGCGAGAAGCCGGGATCGAGGTCCCGCCTGAGGCGATTCAGGCCGGCGTCGATGAATTCGCGGCCCGAGGGCGCCTCAGCACCGAGCAGTTCCTGCAATTGCTGGCCAATGAGGGCGTAGACCCCGAAACGGTCCGCGACTTCGTCGCCGATCAGCTAACATGGCGCAACTATATCAGCGCGCGTTTTCTGTCTCAGGCCAACCCCTCCGAGGAAGAGATCAACCGCGCTCTGGGTCAGGGCGGCGGTGGTGGGCTTCAGGTTCTGCTGTCTGAAATCATCATTCCTGTAAACCAACAGACCCTCGCCCAGACCGAGCTTCTCGCTGAAGAAATCGCCAATCTCGAAGGGTTTGACGCGTTTTCGGCGGCGGCGGCGCAATACTCGGCTGCAGAAACCCGCAGCAATGGCGGCCGCCTCGACTGGCTGAACCTGTCCGGCCTACCCCCAGCACTGCAGCCCGTGGTTCTGGGCTTGAAGAATGGTGAGATCACTAGCCCGATCGCCCTACCCAACGCCATCGCTCTGTTCCAGATGCGCGGCCTGCGTGAAGTTTCAACCGGTACGCCCTCTTATTCCAAGATCGACTACGCCATTTACTACATGGCCGGCGGCCGTAGCGCCGAAACACTGGCCGCCGCCGCGAAACTGCGCGAAGAGATCGACACCTGTGATGACCTTTACGGTATCGCGCAGGAGCAACCGGCCGAGGTGCTGGAGCGTGTCGACGCTGCCCCTTCCGAGATCCCGCGCGACATCGCGGTCGAGCTGGCGAAGCTGGACCCGAACGACGTCTCGACCACGCTGACACGCAACAACGGCCAAACACTGATGTTCCTGATGCTGTGCAACCGCACCCGCAATCTCGGCGAAAATACCTCGCGCGCGGATGTTGCGAATGCGCTGACGCAACAGCGCCTGCAAGCCTTTGCTGACAGCCTGTTGGAACAATTGCGCGCCGACGCCAGCATAATCGAACAATGAGCGCGCCCATCGCGCTCAGCTGCGGCGATCCGGCGGGCATAGGCCCCGAGATCGCCGCAAAAGCGTGGGCGGAATTGCGCGACGCCTGTCCCTTTTTCTACATCGGCGATGTCGCGCACCTGCCATCAGACACACAGGCCCAGCTGATCAACGACCCGGCCGAGGCCATCTCGGTTTCCCAAACCGCGCTACCGGTTTTGCAACTGAACTTCCCAGCTCCCAACACGCCCGGCCAACCCACGCCAGCCAATGCACCGTCGGTCATTGATGCCATCGAACAGGGCGTTTCCCTTGTGCAATCCGGCGCGGCTTCTGCACTGTGTACGGCCCCGATCCATAAAAAGGCGCTCATCGACGGTGCGGGTTTCTCTTACCCCGGCCACACCGAATTTCTGGCGGCTCTAGCGGGCCGTGAACGGGTGGTTATGATGCTGGCCAGCGATCAACTGCGCGTCGTACCCGCGACCATTCACATCCCCCTCTCCCGTGTCCCGCAAGAACTGACCCCGGCCCTGCTGCACGACACGATCGAGATCACCGCCACCGGCCTACGCTCCCAATTCGGTATTGAGGCCCCGCGCATCGCCGTGGCCGGTCTGAACCCACATGCGGGCGAAGGAGGCAAAATGGGAACCGAGGAGCTGGACTGGATCGCCCCGATGCTGGCGAACCTGCAGCCCGAGGGCTACAGCGTCACTGGCCCACGTCCCGCCGACACCATGTTCCACGCAGCCGCACGCAGCCGCTATGACGCGGCCATCGCGATGTATCACGATCAAGCCCTGATCCCGATCAAAACGCTGGATTTCGACCGGGGCGTGAATGTCACCCTGGGCTTGCCTTTCATCCGCACCTCGCCCGATCACGGCACTGCTCTGGACATCGCAGGGCAAGGCGTCGCCAACCCAACCAGCCTAATCGAAGCGCTGAAACTCGCGCAGAAGATGGCACAAAGCACTTGATCCTTCACCTGGCTGGAAATATCCCCGCCGGAGGCAAAAAATCTCTGGCGCTGACCACCCCAAACGCGTCACGGTAACCGGATCATGAGCGCTATCGACACCCTCCCCCCCCTGCGTGAGGTCATCGCGACCCACCAGCTGTCCGCCCGCAAATCGCTGGGCCAGAACTTTCTGCTGGACCTGAACCTGACCGCCAAGATCGCGCGCCAGGCCGGAGACCTCAGCACCTGTGACGTTCTGGAAATCGGCCCCGGCCCCGGAGGGCTGACCCGTGGGCTGCTCTCTGAGGGCGCGCGCAAGGTCGTAGCGGTGGAAAAAGACACCCGCTGTATCGCTGCCCTAAATGACATAGCCACCGCCTATCCGGGCCAGTTGGAGGTGATCAACGGCGACGCGCTGGAAATCAATCCGCTGGAACACCTGACCCCGCCCATCCGCGTCGCGGCCAACTTACCCTACAACGTCGGCACCGAGCTGCTGGTGCGCTGGCTGACCCCGCCGGAATGGCCACCCTTCTGGCAGAGCCTGACCTTGATGTTCCAGCGCGAAGTGGCAGAACGCATCGTCGCCCAACCCGGAAGCAAAGCCTATGGTCGCCTTGCGATTCTGGCCCAATGGCGCGCCGAGGCGCGCATCGCCATGTCCCTGCCTCCCGGTGCGTTCACCCCACCACCGAAAGTCTCCAGCGCGGTGGTTCACTTGACCGCCCTGCCCGAGCCGCGTTATCCAGCCGATGCCAGCACCCTTTCACGCGTCGTGGCCGCGGCATTCAATCAACGCCGCAAAATGCTGCGTGCCTCATTGAAAGGTGTGGCGCCTGATATCGAAGATCGCCTGATCGCAGCCGGCATCAAGCCCACCGATCGGGCCGAGCAGGTCCCGCTTGAGGCTTTCTGCGCCCTCGCACGCGAAGTCAAAAAAACATAGGCGTAACAAAAAAAGCCCCGGATAAAACCGGGGCTTTCTTCGTATCCGTGCAGGGCTTACTCGGCCGCTTCGGGCGCGTCGCCATCGGTTTTTGGTGCCTCCTCAGCCGCAGGTGCAGCTTTGGGCTTGCGCGGCGCACGCGGTTTGCGCGCGGGCTTTTCCTTCTTCTCAGGGGCCTGAGTACCTTTGTCTTTGCTCTCAGGGGTTTCGACCAACCCGCTTTCCGGCGCAGGCTCGGGCGCGCTGAAATCCATCACATCAGGCTGCGGCGCCTCGGCCGGGTCGGCCTGACGGGCGGCTTCACGCTCCTGACGCTCGGCGCGTTCACGATCGCGTTCGGCCTGACGTTCGCGGTTCTGGCGCTCTTGCTCTTCGCGGCGCGCTTCAATCTCGCGCTGTGCCTCGCTCAGCATCCGCAGATAGTGTTCGGCGTGTTGCTGAAAGTTCTCAGCCGCGACACGGTCATTGGACAGCTGTGCATCGCGCGCAAGCTGGTTATATTTGTCAATGATCTGCTGCGGTGTGCCACGCACCTTACCCTCGGGGCCCGAGCTGTCGAACACCCGGTTGACGACGTTGCCGCCAGAAGGACGATTGCGGTTATTTTTGGCCCGCGAGCGGGATTTGGAAGATCTCATCTTACTTTACGTCAGCCTTATCAATTCGCTGCCGATCAACCCGTACCTTACGCTGCTCAGAGGCCTGTCCCGTAACGTGTCATCGGCTTTTTTGGGCTTGGCGTCAGGGGTGCGCTGAACCAGCGTCAACCTCTCCGACCAGTTCTGAGTAAACATGTCCTGCCGCCTCAGACAAGAGGTTTCTGGGATATTTCGCAGCTTTTTTACAAAGAGCGGCGCTTTTCGGCCTCTAACGCTGCGTTCAACCCGGGATTCTGCCCAAAACAACACGGTCGCGCCCATCCAGATCAGGGATGACTCGGATATCCGACAAGCCAGCGGCGTCGAACAAGGCCGACACGTCCTTGGCCTGTGTCGGCCCAATTTCAACCAGCAAGCGCCCGCCCGCCATCAGGAAATCAGGTGCACCCGCCGCGATCGTTCGATAGGCGTCCAGACCGTCCCCTTCATCGGTCAAAGCCATGCGCGGTTCATGCTCGCGCACTTCGGGCGACAGGTCCTGCATCTCGGAAAGCGCGATATAGGGCGGGTTCGAGACGATGAGGTCGAACTGTCCTTCAATCCGCTCGAACCAATCCGAGCGCAAAATCTCGGCCCGGTCCTGTACGTTATGCTGAACCGCGTTGGCGCTGGCCTGCAAACAGGCCGCTTCGCTCAGATCTGCACCCAGGCCCGTGGCACTGGCGCGTTCGGCCAGTAGCGTCACCAGGATGCAGCCCGAGCCGACCCCGAGGTCCAGAACATGGTCAAATGGCTCGCTCAACGCGGCTTCGATCAGCGTTTCGGTCTCCGGTCGCGGGTCCAGCACATCTCGGCTGACGCGGAAACTGCGACCGTAGAATTCGCGTTCTCCTAGCAGATGCGACACAGGCACCCGGATCGCGCGCAGCGACACCAATTGCTCATAACGTTCGGCGATGTCGGGCGACAGCTCCTCGGGCGCGATCAGAGTGACGCGGCTGGCCTCAATTCGGGCCGCATGGGCAAGCAGGACCCGCGCGTCGCGGGCCGGGTCATTGACACCGGCAGCACGCAGGCGGGCTGTTGCGGCAGCCATCGCCTTGGCGGCGGTCAGGGCCGCAATCATTGCGCCATCTCGGCTAACAGCCGGGCCTGATCATCCGCAGTCAGGGCATCGATCACCTCATCCAGATCGCCCTGCATGACCTGATCCAGCTTGTAAAGCGTCAGGTTGATACGGTGATCCGTCATCCGGCCTTGTGGGAAGTTATAGGTCCGGATTCGCTCGGAGCGATCGCCCGAGCCCACCTGACTGGCCCGATCTGCCGAGCGTTCGCTGTCGATCCGCTGCCGTTCCAGATCATAGAGACGTGTTTTCAGCACCTGCATCGCGATCTCGCGGTTTCGGTGTTGCGATTTCTCAGAGCTGGTCACCACAAGACCGGTCGGCAAGTGGGTAATCCGCACGGCCGAGTCGGTGGTGTTCACGTGCTGCCCCCCGGCCCCGGACGACCGCATCGTATCAATGCGAATGTCATTGGCGTCGATCTGGATGTCTACATCCTCGGCCTCGGGCAGAACCGCGACCGTTGCAGCCGAGGTGTGAATTCGCCCGCCGCTTTCGGTTTCGGGCACGCGCTGCACACGATGCACGCCGGATTCGTATTTCATCCGCGCAAAGACATTGTCGCCTTTGATATGGGCAACGACCTCTTTGATGCCGCCAAGGTCCGAGGCCTGTTCTTCGATGATCTCGAACCGCCATCCCCGCGCCTCGGCATAGCGTTGGTACATGCGCAGCAGGTCTCCGGCGAACAACGCCGCCTCATCCCCGCCGGTGCCGGGACGAATTTCCAGCATGGCCGGTCGCGCATCTGCTGCGTCCTTGGGCAGCAGCGCCAGTTGCAGCGCATGTTCGGCCTCGGGGATACGGGACTGAAGCTGGGGGATTTCCTCTTCGGCCAGTTCTTTCATATCCGGGTCGGCCAGCATCGCTTCGGCCTCGGCCAGATCCGAGACCAGCTGACGCCAGGACAGGATTTGATCGACCACCGGTTTGAGGTCGGAATACTCTTTGGCTAGGGTCGCTATATCCCCACCCGAGGCGCCATCGGCCATGGCGGCTTCGAGGTATTGGAATCGCTGGGTTATCTGCTCAAGGCGTTCTTCGGGGATCATCCGGCGGGTGTCTCTCAATCTGGGGCTTTGGTCAAGGGCCAGCCTTGTGCTAAGCTTTCGATCATGAAGGGGTTGGTTTTCATTTTTTCGCTGCTCGCACTACCCGCCATGGCCGATTATGTCGGGCCAGATGGCAAGGTTCGCGATTGCTATTGCACCGACAAATCAGGTTCGCGGATCGAGTTGGGGCAAATGATCTGCCTGCAGGTTGATGGCCGAATTTTCACCGCGCAATGCCAGATGTCGTTGAATGTGCCGATGTGGCGCGAGGTGCAGGAAGGATGCCTGTCCTCGGATTTGGATTGGCCCGATCTGGATCAGACCCTCAAGACATCCGCGTCCTAAACGCCTACATCTGCGCCAGCCACCCATTAACGCGGGCCTTGTTCACTCCGAAATCTTTGCGACCAAAGCGCAAGCGGCCATGAATGCGCAACACGTCTCCGTCCTGCTGGGCTGTGGTGTAGTCAGGGAAGCCGATGATCTTGGTGCGGGTGATATAGGTGATCCGCCCCTCACCCACCGACCCGGCCAGAACAGTTGTGCGGGGCGCGTTGCGGGCAATGGCATCCAGCCTCGCCAACCCCTCTGGCCCTGTTTCGACCACGCGTAGTACGCCACCTTGCAGATCCTGGTTGGTCTCGGCCTGAGGGGCAACGTGCCAGTCCGCCGGATCGGAGGGCGCAAGCCGGATATAGGCCCCCAGCGCAATCACCAGACCAACAACACCCAAAATCAGCATGCGTTTCATTCCGTTCCTGTCCTTTTCCTGAACCCTATGCGGAACAGATGCCGTTTCAAGGCGAACCCGGCCAACTACCGTGACGTCACACCGGGCAGGATGCAAAGAAGCTCGAACAGAAGATTGGCGGCCGTAAGGGCCGTGTTCCCCGACGGGTCGTAGGGCGGAGACACCTCCACCAGATCGCAGCCCACCACGTTCACCCCTTGCAGCGCGTGGATCAGCTGCAGGGCTTGCGGGGTTGTCAGCCCTCCGATCTCGGGCGTGCCGGTGCCGGGGGCGTAGGCCGGGTCCAGACTGTCGATGTCATAGGTGATATAGACAGGGTGATCGCCGACCGTCTTGCGGATTTGCGAGCCGATCTGCGTGAGGTTCTGCTGCCACAACTCCCACGCGGGAAATTGCTGGAAGCCCCAGCCCTGCGCCTCGGTAAAATCGGTTGAGGCATAGCCCGAACCGCGAATGCCGATCTGAAAGGTCTTGTCGGGGACGATCAGCTTTTCCTCGTGGGCGCGGCGGAAGACGGTGCCGTGGGTCTCACGCTCGCCAAACATCTCGTCGTTTACATCTGCATGGGCATCCACATGCACAAGGGCGACCGGCCCGTGTTTGGCGGCAATCGCGCGCAGGATCGGCAGGGTGATGGAGTGATCTCCGCCCATCGCCACCGGGATCACATTCTGCGCAAGGATACCGTCATAGCTGTCTTTGATGATCTTGAGGCTTTCCGACAGCGAGAACGTATTGATCGCCAGATCGCCGATATCCGCAATCTGCAACGTATCAAACGGGGCTGCTGATGTAGCCATATTGTAGGGCCGGATCATCGCGCTTTCGCTGCGGATTTGCTTGGGGCCGAACCGTGTGCCCGACCGCCACGAGGTGCCGATATCCATCGGTATCCCCAACAACGCCACATCCAGCCCGGCCAGCGAGGTCGCCTGCGGCAGCCGCATGAACGTGTTCGGCCCGGAGAACCGCGCCAGATCATTGCCACTGATCGGTTGATTTTTTTCAGTCATGTGCAGTTGGTTCCCATCCCATCAGATCACGTTTCTCAGCACATACCGGAAACTTGGCTAACCATTGGTTAACACACATCGATCCCCGTTTACTTTTTCTCGGCCATTAGCCGGTTCCAACCCAGCAGACAGATGATCTGCGTGGCCACATGCGCCCCGGCGATGGCTGTTGCCCCGGATGTGTCATAGGGCGGAGAAACCTCGACCACATCTCCGCCCTTGATGTTGATCCCGGCGATGTCGCGCAGAATGATCTGCGCCTGAATCGAGGACAAACCGCCCCAAACCGGCGTCCCGGTCCCCGGCGCAAAGGCTGGGTCCAAGCCGTCGATATCGAAGCTTAGATAGACGGGGCGGTCGCCGAGTATGGATTTGATCTTCTGCGCCACGGCAGCGGGGCCGGCTTCGTAGACCTCGCGCGCGTCGATGATGTTGACGCCCAACGTATCCTCGTTGCTGGTGCGGATACCAACCTGAACCGAGCGTTTCGGGTCCACGATCCCCGACTTCACCGCCTTGTAAAACATGGTCCCGTGATCGACGCGGGACATATCATCATCGGCCCAGGTGTCCGTATGCGCATCGAATTGCAGCAGCGACATGGGCCCGAATTTCTCGGCATAGGCTTTCAGGATCGGAAAACTGATATAGTGATCGCCGCCTAAGGTGACCGAGGCCACGTCAGCCGCCAGAATCGTGCGGATATGATCGGTCAGCGTATCCGGAAAGGCCGGGATATTGGCGTAGTCATAGGCCATATCGCCATAGTCAACGATCGCCAGCTCGCTCAGCGCGTCAAAGGGCCAACCATAGGGTGCATCGGGGGATTGCAGGGCGCTCGCCTCGCGGATCGCACGGGGGCCGAGCCTTGTGCCGGGGCGGTTCGTCACCGCCTGATCGAAAGGCACGCCGGTGACGGCGATATCCACGCCCTTCAGGTCCTTAGTGTAAAGCCGCCGTAGGAACGAGGTCGCGCCGCCGAACGTGTTCTCATAGGACAGACCCTTGAGGTCGGGGTTGGTAAAGGCCTCATCGACCTGATGCTTTGCGTCTTCCAGTGCCATGTCTTGTCCCCTCAGCCCAGCGGCTGCGCCTTTTCCACGATCCGGGCAAAGAACGAGGCCCCGACCGGTGCGATATCATCGTTGAAGTTGTATTTTGGGTGGTGCAGCCCGGCGCCCTCACCCTGACCCAGAAACAGATACGCCCCCGGACGCGCCTGCAGCATGTATGAGAAATCCTCGGCCCCCATGTCGCGGCCCATATTGTCGACAACGCGGTCCTCGCCTGAGACCTCGCGCGCCACATCCGCGGCAAAGGCTGTTTTCTCGGTGTCATTGATCGTCGCCGGATAGCCGATCTGATAGTCCAACGTCGCCTCAACCCCGTATGAGGCCGCCTGCCCTGCCACGATCTGCTCCATCCGTTCCATCACCATCTTCTGAACGGTTGGGTCAAACGTGCGAACCGTACCGTTCAGGTAAGCTGTGTCCGGAATCACATTGTTCACTGTTCCGGCGTGAATCTGCGTGACGGAGATCACCAGATCCTGCACCGCATAGTGGTTCCGGCTGACAATCGTCTGGATCGCCTGTGCAATCCCGCAGGCCGCCATCACCGGGTCCTTGGTCTGGTGTGGCAAAGCTCCGTGACCGCCCTGCCCCTGCACGTGAATCTCGAACGTATCCACAGCAGCCATCAGAGGCCCGGCGGTCGTGTAAAAGGCGCCCTCGGGGTTTCCCGGATCATTGTGAATGCCATAGACCTGAGAGATGTCGAACCGGTCCATGATGCCTTCCTGCACCATCACATCCGCGCCGCCACCTTCTTCTTCGGCCGGTTGAAAGATCAGCGCCACACGGCCCGCAAAATTCCGCGTCTCGGCCAGATAGCGCGCAGCCCCCAACAGCATCGTGGTATGCCCGTCATGCCCGCAGGCATGCATTTTACCGGGGTTCTTCGAGGCGTATTCAACGCCCGTCTCTTCGGGGATCGGCAATGCGTCCATATCGGCCCGCAACCCGATGGTTGGGCCCTCACCCTGTCCGTTGATGATCGCCACCATCCCGGTTTTGGCGATGCCTTCGTGCAGCTCATCCACGCCGAACTCCCGCAGACGCTCGGCCACGAAAGCGGCTGTCTCGTAGCATTCGAACTCCAGTTCAGGGATCGTGTGCAAGTGCTGGCGCCACTTGGCCATATCGGCGGCAAAATCGGCAATTCGGTTGACGACGGGCATCTGGGGTGGACTCCTGATCGGGACTGCGGAATGGATGCATCTGACACCGGAACGAAAGGGTTCGCAATGGCTGAAAATCCTCTGATCCATGACAGCGATGCGGGTATCGAGCGCCTGCTGGAAATCATGCGCCGCTTGCGCGACCCGCAAAGCGGTTGTCCGTGGGACATCGAACAGGATTTCGCCACCATCGCCCCCTACACGATCGAGGAAGCCTATGAGGTCGCCGACGCCATCGAACGGCAGGCCTATGATGAACTGAAGGGAGAGCTGGGTGACCTTCTCTTCCAATCCGTCTTCCACGCGCAAATGGCTGAGGAAGCGGGGCATTTCACCTTTCAGGACGTGGTCCGCACCATGTCGGACAAGATGGTCAGCCGGCACCCGCATGTGTTCGGCGACGAATCTCGTGAAAAGTCCGCCGACCAGCAAACCAAGGATTGGGAGACCATCAAAGCTGCCGAACGCGCGGGCAAGGAACAAAAAGGCGCGTTGCACGGAGTGGCCGCCAACCTGCCCGCCCTGCTGCGCGCGCACAAGCTGCAGAAACGGGCCGCGCGGGTGGGATTCGACTGGCCTGATGCCAGCCATGTCCTCGCCAAGATCACCGAAGAAGCCGCCGAATTGGAGGAAGCGCGCAACGCCAAGGACGCCGACGCGCTGGAAGATGAATTCGGCGATCTGCTGTTCGTGATGGTCAATCTCGGGCGGCATCTGGGGATCGAACCCGAGGCCGCCCTGCGCCGCACCAACGCCAAGTTCACCCGCCGATTTGAGCAGGTCGAGGCTCGTCTGGCCGCGCGCGGCAAGACCCCTTCACAAAGCGATCTGGCCGAGATGGATGCGCTATGGGATGAGGTGAAGACTGAGGAACACCGCGCCAATGGCAAACTCCCGCCAGTTGGAGCCTGAATCAGGTGGACAAGTCGCGTGACACTTGCGACTGTCCGACCTTCACGCCCCCCGGAGACTCCAATGCCCCGCAAGATCATCATCGACACCGACCCCGGTCAGGACGACGCCGTCGCCATTCTTTTAGCGCTCGCCAGCCCCGAAGAGATCGAGGTGCTGGGCATTACTGCCGTCGCCGGGAATGTGCCGCTTGAACTGACCGCCAAGAACGCGCGTATTGTCTGTGAGTTGGCGGGCCATACCGAGGTGCCGGTCTATGCCGGATGCGACCGGCCGCTTAAACGCCCTCTTATCACGGCTGAACATGTGCACGGCAAAACCGGGCTGGACGGTCCCGTTCTACCGGATCCACAGATGCCTTTGACCGAGGGCCACGCGGTTGATTTCATCATCGAAACCCTGCGCACGCAGGAACCCGGGACAGTCACGCTCTGCCCGCTGGGGCCGCTGACGAACATCGCGACCGCCTTCCAGAAGGCCCCGGATATCGTCGACCGGGTGCAGGAAATCGTGCTGATGGGCGGTGCCTATTTCGAGGTCGGGAACATCACGCCAGCCGCAGAGTTCAACATCTATGTCGACCCTGAAGCTGCTGATATCGTGTTTAAATCTGGAGCTCATATTGTCGTCATGCCTCTTGATGTGACCCATGACGCTTTGGTTACACCGCATCGCAATGACGCATTCAGATCGCTGGATAGTAAGGTCGGTCATGCAGTTGCTGAAATGACCGATTTTTTCGAGCGCTTTGACAAGGAAAAGTACGGCTCAGAAGGCGCACCTTTGCACGATCCCTGCGTTACCGCCTATTTGATTCAGCCAGAACTGTTCTCGGGTCGCCACATTAATGTTGAGATCGAAACCAAGTCAGAATTGACGCTGGGCATGACAGTCGCTGACTGGTGGCGTGTAACAGACCGAAAACCGAATGCTATGTTCATGGGCGACGTGGACGCCCAAGGTTTCTTCACCCTTCTCACGGGAAGGCTGGCCCGCCTATGACCGCCGCTTTAAGACTGGCTCGACCTGAAGATCTGGACCGCCTGATGGGGCTTGTCTCTGCGTTCCACGCCGAACAGGGGATCGCGCAAGACGCCGACCAACGGCGCGAGGCGCTGATGCCTCTGCTTGAGGGCATCCCTCATGGCTGCATCTACCTGATTGGCCCGGGCCGCGCGCCTTTGGGCTATATCATCCTGACCTTCGGCTGGTCGGTTGAATTCGGCGGCATGGATGGGTTCGTGGACGAAATCTACATCCGCCCCGCCGTTCGTGGTCGAGGTATCGCAACCGAGGTCCTGCTGGAACTGCCCAAGGCGCTTGCCGAGGCCGGGCTGACGGCCCTGCACCTTGAAGTCGACCGCACGCACGAGGCGACGCAGAAACTATATCTGCGCACCGGCTTCAAACCACGCGAGCGCTACATGCTGATGAGCAAAGCGCTCTAGCGCGACTCGCCCCGGAAAATCACACTCGGGTTATAGTACATCTCCTGCACCGGATCGTCGGAGGAGACCTTTTGCCCTGTGATCGGATAGGTCCCGGGCCCTGCACAGGCCGCCAGAAATACAGTGCTGAGAACTGTCGCTACGAGAAGGAATTTCGAACCAGTCATGGTGTGCTCCTTTCTGTAATGGCGACAGTATAGAACACGAAACCGTGAGCGCTGTGTGATTAAGTTCACACATAACATCTGTTAACCCGCTAAACGCCTGCAAATAAGGCGAATTCTCCTAGCCAGAGGAATTAACAGTCGCAGCCGTCCTTTTGCTATCAAAAAGGCCCTCTTTCCGGGGAAAGAGGGTCTCTAACAGAGTTCTGCACCGGGTTTCAGATCACTGTTTCAGGATCGACGCTCCGGCATATTCCGCAACTTCACCCAGCGATTCTTCGATACGGATCAGCTGGTTATACTTGGCCAACCGGTCCGAGCGCGCCAGCGAGCCGGTCTTGATCTGACCGCAATTGGTCGCCACGGCCAGATCGGCAATGGTGGAGTCCTCGGTCTCGCCTGAGCGATGCGACATCACGTTGGTATAACGCGCGCGGTGGGCCATATCGACGGCGCGTAGTGTCTCGGTCAGCGATCCGATTTGGTTCACCTTGACCAACATCGAGTTGGCGCAGCCACGCTCGATCCCTTCGGCCAGACGTTCCGGGTTGGTCACGAAAAGGTCGTCGCCAACCAGTTGCACCTTGTCACCGATGGCATCAGTCAGAGCTTTCCAACCATCCCAGTCGTCTTCGGACATCCCGTCTTCGATCGATATGATCGGATAGTCTTTGACCAGGGTCGCCAGATACTCGGCGTTTTCCTCTGAGGTCAGCGAGATATTCTCACCCGCCAGCACATATTTGCCGTCCTTGAAGTATTCGGTCGCGGCGCAATCCAGGGCGAGGTGAATTTCCTCGCCCGGCTTGTAGCCCGCTTTTTCGACCGCCTGCAGGATGAAATCCAATGCCTCACGGGTCGATGCGATGTTGGGGGCAAAGCCGCCTTCGTCGCCCACTCCGGTGGCCAGACCGGCAGCCGACAGCTCACGCTTAAGCGTGTGGAACACCTCGGAGCCCATGCGGATCGCCTCGCGAATATTCGCGGCCGAGGTCGGCATGATCATGAATTCCTGAATATCGATCGGGTTGTCGGCGTGCTCGCCGCCATTGATGATGTTCATCATCGGAACCGGCAGGACGCGGGCCGAGGTACCACCGACATAGCGATACAAGGGTTGCGTGGTGAAATCCGCCGCCGCCTTGGCCGTCGCCAGCGAAACACCCAGAATGGCGTTTGCGCCCAGACGACCCTTGTTCTCGGTGCCGTCCAGTTCGATCATAGCCTGGTCTATGGCGACCTGTTCAGTCGCGTCAAAGCCTACCAGCTCTTCGGCGATCTCACCGTTGACGGCGGCAACGGCCTCGAGCACGCCTTTGCCCATGTAACGCGCCTTGTCACCGTCGCGTTTTTCAACCGCCTCATAGGCGCCGGTGGAGGCACCCGAGGGCACAGCCGCGCGGCCCATTGTGCCGTCTTCCAGAATCACGTCGACCTCGACCGTCGGGTTGCCCCGGCTGTCCAGGATTTCGCGTGCGTGAATGTCGATGATGGTACTCATGAGGGCGGTCCCTGTGGCTGCATTCCGTTGCACGCGTCATAGCAGCACGGAACTAAAAGTAAACCATTTCCGTTATCGCTAACACGTATATTCCCGGCCCTTTAGGGCTAACAGCGTCATGTTTGCGCCAACAGGGTTACGCGGCGGCCAAGGCCATTGCTCGCGCCAATTTGCGTTCGCGTAGAAAGGTATACAGGCCCGAGCCGATGATCAGGGACGCCCCCGCCAGTGTCATCAGGTCCGGACGTTCGCCAAAGACCAAGACACCCGCAAGGATCGAAAACAGAAGCCGCGTGTAGCGAAACGGCGTAACGGCTGAGGCTTCGCCGACGCGCATCGCGATCACGATCGCATAGTAGCCCAGAACACCGAAAAAGGCCGCTCCGGCAAAAGGCCAGACCTCAGCGCTTTGCATGGCTTCCAGTGGATGGCCGCTCATGATCATCAAGGCTGCACCGCCCACGGCCAAGGCCAGATAGGCCTGCAAGGACACCACCGCCGAAGAGACCTTGCTGTCCAACCGCCGTGTTATCAGATCGCGCGCCGCCACGCCGATGACCGCAGCCACGACATAAAGGGATTCCGGGCGGAACCCTTCAAGCCCGGGTCGGATGATCATCAGTACGCCGATAAAGCCAATGCCAATCGCGCTCCAGCGTCGCCAACCGAC
Organism: Ruegeria sp. BG11; assembly: GCF_056538565.1. Taxonomy (NCBI): domain Bacteria; kingdom Pseudomonadati; phylum Pseudomonadota; class Alphaproteobacteria; order Rhodobacterales; family Roseobacteraceae; genus Ruegeria; species Ruegeria sp. BG11. The sequence goes on from NZ_JBQFTH010000001.1 coordinate 427,475, forward strand.
CTGTTCACCCAGAAAAAGGGCTGCCCCCATGGTGACCGCTAGAGGCATTGCCTGAAACACGGCCGCAACGGTCGAAAGGTCCACACGGGCCAGCGCCGTCACAAAGGCCACCGCAGCGACGGCTTCGGACATAGCGCGGATCATCGGCAAAAGCTGCCACGCCTCGGGCACAAAAATCCGTTTTCGGGTCGCGATGGCCATGACCAGAAATACGACAGAACAGACCAGCCCCAGCATGACCAGAATCTGGCCAGGCATTATTGATGACGTAAGCTGCTTGATGAAGACATCCTCAAGCGTGAAAGCCGCCATAGACGCAATGACCAGCAAAATGCCGTTGACGTTGTTCATGGGTCTGTCCGTAAAGAAACGGGCGGCACCAATTGCCGCCTTCTCACTTCAGCAAAACCGTATATATTGCGTTAAATCAAGACCTATCACATCGCGAGCGATGAATTGTCTTGTTGCCACCCATCGCGTTTGGTGATGGATCACTCGGGCTTGATGGGAACGCCATACAGCTCCAGCCGGTGTCCCTTCAGGCGATAGCCCAGTTTTTCCGCGATCTTTTCCTGTAGGGCTTCGATCTCGGGGTCGACGAATTCGATCACTTCCCCCGATTGCATGTCGATCAGGTGATCATGGTGATCCCTCTCGGCATCTTCATAGCGGGCGCGGCCATCGCCGAATTCCAGACGCTCCAGAATGCCGGCCTCTTCGAACAGTTTCACCGTGCGGTAGACCGTTGCGATCGAGATACCCGAATCCAAAGCCGAGGCACGGGCATAGAGTTCTTCGACATCCGGGTGGTCCGCGCTCTCCTCGAGAACCTGCGCAATGGTGCGCCGTTGGCCGGTCATGCGAAGGCCTTTGGCCTCACAACGCGAAATGATCGTATCCGGCATGATGCCCCTCAGAAACTATTCGGGTGTCTGTCTTAGTATGTCCGCACGCGCCGCGCCACAAGAATTCGACATGCCCGCGCAGATCATCCTTCAAGGCGCAGATCGGCCCAGATCGGCAGATGGTCCGAGGCGATATGGGCCGGGCGATCCTCATGCACCCCATGCGCATGCACCTCGACACCCTGCCCTAGGGCAATCCGATCCAAAGCGCCCAGAGGCTGGGCGGCGGGAAAGCTGGGAAGCGGAGGCAGAAACCGCATCTCGGGCACGAGGTTGTCCAGCACAGGTGAGCGCGACCATTCGTTGAAATCCCCGGCCCAGACCGTGGGCATATCCTCCAGATCCGCACCGAACTGACGGATGTGAGTGATCTGTCGTCGACGCGAAGCGGACAGCAGCCCCAGATGCATGCCCATCACCCGAAGCGGCCCAATGGGGGTATCGAACTCAACCCGCACCGCGCCCCGCGGCTCGAACCCCGGCAATTCGTGATGGCCGGTCTGACGGACCGAGATCGCATCGCCCCGCCAGATCACCGCATTTCCATGCCATCCCAAACTGCCTGCCCCGCCGAGCTCGACGATCTGCCATCCGGCCTCATCCAACATGAACTGAGGCAGCGCGGCAGGCCGTGGCGGCAGCCGTTTATCCGCTTCTTGCAACACAACGATATCGGCGCGCATCCCCTCAAGAACCTGAAGGATGCGCTGTGGCTGACGCCGAAGATCAAGGCCGACACATTTCTGAATATTGTAGCTGGCAAGCCGCAGAACCGAGGGTATTTTCATATCGCTTTTCAGAGTCAACGGCACCGATTTGGAACCTTAGAAATGGGCGCGGTGTTGCAATTCTCAGCGCGTTCCCTCAAAGGTTTATGAGCATTACATTAAATAAGTTTACACGAAATCAAGCGGGGTTAAACTGCCGCAAAAAGGAAACTCGCCCTTGGACGTTGAATCCACATTCGCCACGATGATCATTGCCGATATCGTGGGCAGTACGCCGCTCTACAAGGCGGTGGGCGATGACGAAGCCCAGCGCCTGATCCAACTTGAGATCGATCGGCTGCGCTCGGTCCTGCAAGAGTTTGGCGGCATTCCGGTCGGACAAAAGGGCGACGATGTTCTCAGCTATTTCGAGAACCCGAGCGCGGCCTACAATGCAGCCCTGAAACTGATTGAGCCTTCGACACATACGCCGCTATCGGTTCATGTCGGCGTGCATTGCGGCCCCATCGTGATCGGCAAGCGCGGCATCTATGGCGAGGCCGTCAACGTGACAGCCCGCTTTGCGACCGCAGCCAATCCGGGTGAGGCCTGTTTCAGCCAAGGGATCGCTGTTTTGCTTCCTGCCGATCTTCGGCGCACGCTGACACCCTTGGGCCAGCTCAGCCTGAAGGGGCTGACCGAGCCTCAGACGGCCTATTCCCTGATCCACCCCGAATCCGACTCTATCTCGCAGACGCGCCTGCCACAGAGTTTTGGCCGCACCGAGGAGAACTGGCAGCCCCGCGAAGGTCTGACCCTGATCCTGCGCCATGAAGACCGAGTCTGGCGTTGTTTAGGCAATGGAGAGTTCAAGATCGGCCGTGCGCCTGACTGTGATGTGGTATTGCCGCAGCCCTGGATCTCGCGCCTTCATGCGGTCCTTGCCATGAAAGCAGGTAAGCTGATCCTGACAGATCGCAGCACCTCGGGGACCTACGTGAAATCGGAATCCGGACGCGAAATCCAACTGAAACGGGAATCGGTCATGCTGGCCGATAGCGGCCTGATCTCTCCAACTCTGCCCATCGACATGTCCGAAACCTGCCTTCAATTTGAGCTGCTGGGACGCAATCAGGTTCCGCAGAACGTGACGTGAACCACCTCATTTGCACTGGGGGGCCGTGTCAGATCGACATCCTCGGGCTGATCCTCAAAGGGGCGTGACAACACATCGTTCAATCGATGGAACGGCGCATAGTCCCCCTTCACCGCAGCTTCGATCATCTGCTCAACGCGGTGGTTGCGCGGGATGAAGGCCGGGTTTGCCGCTGCCATAATCCCTTGTGGATCCGACTCGCGCGACTTGCGGGCCTGCCAACCCTCAGCCCAGCCATCAAACGCCTCGGGGTTCGTGAACTGATCCCGCGCGGTCTCTCCGCCCAGTGCCCGGAACGTGTTGGTGAAATCCGCATGCTCCTCCGCCATACGCTTCAACAGGTCGGTGATCAACTCAAGATCCACATCCTCTGCGCGCGTTAAACCCAGCTTGGCACGGAAGCGGCTCAACCACTCCTGCTGCAACAAATCGGGCATGGCGTGTACGATCTCGGTCGCTTCTTCGACGCCGTCCTGAGGATCATCGTATTGCTGGATCAAGGCCGTCGCCAGTTGCGCCAGATTCCACACTGCGATTTCGGGCTGGTTAGAATAGGCATAACGCCCCATCCGGTCGATCGAACTGTAGACCGTATTCGGATGGTAGCTGTCCATGAAGGCGCAAGGACCATAGTCGATGGTCTCCCCCGCGATCGAGGAATTGTCCGTATTCATCACCCCGTGAATGAACCCAACGCTCATCCACGCCGCGATCAGATTCGCCTGCGCATCACGCACGGCCCGCAACAGACCCATTGGCCCTTCAGCCTCGGGGTAGTGGCGCTGGATGGCATAGTCGGTCAGTTGTTTCAAACTTTCGACCTGCCGTCGCCCGGCAAAGACTTGAAATGTGCCCACGCGCAAATGGCTCTGCGCCACACGGGTCAGAACCGCCCCCGGCATCGGCCCTTCGCGGTAGACCGCTTCCCCGGTTTCAACAGCCGCCAGAGCGCGCGTGGTCGGAATGCCCAGCGCATGCATCGCTTCTGAAACCACATATTCCCGTAACACCGGCCCCAGCCATGCCCGCCCATCACCTTGCCGCGAATAAGGTGTCCGGCCGGAGCCCTTCAGCTGAATGTCGCGGCGTATCCCGTCTTCGCCCACAGTCTCGCCCAGCAAAACCGCACGCCCATCCCCGAGCTGAGGATTATAAGTCCCGAACTGGTGACCAGAATACAGCTGCGCCAAAGGCTCTGCCCCATCGGGCAATGTATTCCCCGCAAAGGCCTGCGCCATCTCCGTGACATCTCCGGGTGAGATGCGCAAAATCCGCGCTAGCCCCTCGTTGAACGCAATCAACTGAGGCTCTTTCACAGGGACCGGAGACTGCCGCGTGTAAAAGGCATCCGACAAACGGGCGTAGGAGTTATCAAAGGGGATCGTAAGGGGCATGGTGCAAACATATGACCTTAGGCGATGATTGCCATAGCGGATCGTGTGAACCCATGCATAATCGCGCAAACCCAAAGGGCCAAACATGACCGCGCAAGAGATCATCGACCACCTGAACCTGCAAAAACACCCCGAAGGCGGCTGGTACCGCGAGACATGGCGCGCGCAAAACGAAGGCCGTGCCACGGGCACTTGCATCTATTTCCTGCTAGAGGCCAAGGAATCCAGCCACTGGCACCGCGTCGATGCCACCGAGATCTGGCTCTACCACGCAGGCGCCCCTTTGATCTTGTCGATCAGCGAAACCGACCAAGGCCCTGCCACCGACCACCTTCTCAGCCCCGACCTGTCCAAAGGCGCGCCGCAACTGATTGTTCCCGCAAACCACTGGCAAGCCGCCCGAACCACCGGAGACTACACTCTGGTCAGCTGCACCGTCTCTCCCGGTTTCGAATTCGAAGGTTTCGACCTCGCCGCCGCAGGTTTCAACATCCCTCGCAACAGATAGCACGAGGGATCCAAACTTCATCTGGCCAAAAATACCTCGGGGGGGGGGGCGCGCAAAGCGCGGCGGGGGCAGAGCCCCCAACCCCGCACCCACCTATTTCTCGGCCCGGTTCTTCAAAAGCGCAGTCAACAAAGGCACCAGCAACGCTGGTAAAGAGCCCAACGGGTTTGCCCCAATGTTCTTCACCGCCTGAACCACCTCACGTGCTTCACTGGCCATCTCTTCCATCTCGTCTTCAACGTCTGCAATCGCCATATCGCGAACTTCCACCGCCGGGGCGATTTCATCCTCGACACTGGTCCGCCGCGCAAACAGAACCAGCAGCGCCGCCAAAACTAGGTTCCCTGCCGCCAGCACCGCTGCTGCACCGGCGGAAGACATCAACGCGTTCAACGCAAAAAAGATGGCAACATTCAGGGCAACCAGACCGGCCAGTGCCGCGATACCTGCCAGCACCATCAGGATCGTCTGTTGCTGCATGACCGCAAGACGACGACGCGCGATCAGGCGCTCCGTGCGATAGATCGTTACAAGATTTCTGCTAAGTCTGCTCATCTAACCCTCTCTATCTGCTGGCCCGACCGACCACATACCCAAGCGAGAACGCAATCAGCAGAACTGTAATCGGATAATCCTTCTGCAATCGACCAAACTCGGCAACGACCTCCTCACCCATGGCCTCGGCCCCGGATAGATCAACGCCATGCTCTTTCAGCAATCGCCGAATCTCATCGCTGGTCTTGGTCGAGGCCTTTTCTTCGGCGCCCACCTCCGCGCGCTCCTCCAACTTCGCGTTGCGAGCCCGCAGCGCCTCAAGTTCGGCTTCCAGTTCCGCTTTTGTCGCCATGAAACAAGACCTTTGTTGAAACAAGTTTACACAAGCGTTGCATATTTATGCCCGCTTTTGAACCACTTGGTCCGAGTTTCCAGCTTAGCTGGCCTGATCCACCGAGACACGGCTGACAATGCCGCCGCCCACCAGGGCCTGCACCCCCGTCGTTCCAGGGCATGAGGTCGGCAAACCCCTCGCCACGCGGACCGCCAGATGGGCGAAGGCCTGAGCTTCCAGCATATCGCCGTCCAGCCCCACGACCTCGACCGGCTCAACCGGGCAATCCAACGAAACGCGCAGCATCTCCATCAAAACGGGGTTATGCCGCCCACCGCCGGTCACCAGCACGCGCGTGGGTGGTTTCGGGCAATGCTGCATCCCCTGCGCCACACCCGCCGCACACATCGCGGTCAGGGTCGCAACCGCGTCCGCATCGCTCAACTCCTGCACGAGACGCACCATCTCGGCAAAGTCGTTTCGATCCAGGGATTTGGGCGGCATGCGCGCAAAGAATGGTTCGGCCAGAAACAGCTCAAGTGCACCGGTTTCCACGGTGCCGCCTCGGGCCACTGCACCGTCGCGATCCATCGGCTGGCCCAGACGGGCCTGCATCAGATCATCGACAGGCGCATTTGCCGGGCCGGTGTCAAAAGCCAGCAACGCCCCCGGTGCCTCAGGGCCATCAAAGGACGGGTCTACATAGGTCAAGTTGCCGACACCGCCGAGGTTCAGGAAACACAGCGGCTCCTGCGCATCGATCCATTTGGCACAGGCGAAATGAAAGAACGGGGCCAGAGGCGCGCCCTCGCCCCCCAAAGCCACATCATCACTGCGGAAATCCCAGACAACCGGCAAACCGAGCGCCTGCGCCAGCCCGACGCCATCGCCCACCTGCAAGGTGCCCCGCCCACGCGGCTCATGCGCAAGGGTCTGGCCGTGAAAGCCGATCAAATCCACCGCTTCGAATTCCGACAAGGCCTCGGCATGGGCCACGGTCACCAACTCGCCCGCGACCTCCACATCCGCGCCTTGCCATTGCCCCATAGCGGCCCGGATTACTGCACGTTCAGCCTCGGAATAGGCGCGATAGCCGGTTTCACCAAAGCTGAAGATCCGATGACCATCGGTTTCGACCACAGCCGCATCCACGCCATCCATTGACGTTCCGGACATCGCCCCAAGCGCACGGATCGGCCCGTTTGTTTTGTTGGACTGCCGCACGGCTGCCTCCTGCCTGTATCAGACGTTGCACCTGCCTTCTGAACAATCAGAGCGTGCAACGGCGCCAACCTGCCCCGCCTATGGCAGACAAGGCAAGCGCCTTGCGCCCAAGCTGCAAAGAATTCTGCCCCGCGCGCCATGTATGCGACGCTGACCCTAGGTGTTTTTCAGCGCAAAAGGCACCTTCCCCTTCCCCACGCCGCCGCCTATACAGTGCCCCGCAACAGTAACCCCGAGGGCACGATATGACCTACCACCCCAAATCGGATTTCATCGCCACGATGATCGAGCGCGGCTTTCTCGCCGACTGCACCGATTATCAAGGCCTTGACGACGCGCTGATCGACGGGGTTCAGACGGCTTATATCGGCTATGACGCCACTGCGCAGTCATTGCATGTGGGGCACCTGATGAACATCATGGTGTTGCGTTGGTTGCAAAAGACCGGCCACAAGCCGATTACCCTGATGGGCGGCGGCACCACCAAGGTAGGCGACCCCTCGTTCCGCTCGGACGAGCGCCCCCTGCTGGGGCCCGAACAGATCGACGCCAACATCGCCGGGATGCAGAAGGTCTTCGCCAAGTACCTGTCCTATGACGACAGCAACACCGGCGCGTTGATGCTGAACAATGCGGAATGGCTCGACAGCCTGAACTACCTCGATTTCCTGCGCGATATCGGGCGGCATTTCTCGGTCAACCGAATGCTGTCCTTTGAGTCCGTGAAATCCCGGCTGGACCGCGAACAATCGCTGAGCTTCCTGGAATTCAACTACATGATCCTGCAGGCCTATGACTTCCTTGAGCTAAACCGCCGCTATGGCTGCGTTCTGCAAATGGGCGGGTCGGACCAGTGGGGCAATATCGTCAACGGTATCGACCTGACCCGCCGCGTATTGGATCAGGAAATCTATGGCCTGACGACGCCTTTGTTGACCACCAGCGACGGCCGCAAGATGGGCAAATCGCAAGGCGGCGCGATCTGGCTGAACGGCGATATGCTGTCGCCTTATGAGTTCTGGCAGTTCTGGCGCAACACCACCGACGCTGACGTAGGTCGTTTCCTGAAGATTTTCACCGAGCTTCCGGTCGATGAGTGCGACCGCATGGGCGCGTTGCAGGGGTCCGAGATCAACGAAGCCAAAATCCGCCTCGCCAATGAGGTCACGACCCTTCTGCATGGTGCCGAAGCCGCTGCCACAGCCGAGGCCACCGCGCGCGAGGTGTTCGAAAAAGGCGGAGTTGGCGGAGACCTTCCGACCCTCACGCTCAGCGCGGATGAGCTGGGCGATGGCATGTCGATCGTGCAGTTGATCGTGAAATCCGGTCTGGCCAAGTCCGGGAAAGAGGCCAAGCGTCTGATCTCGGAAAACGGAGCCAAGCTGGACGACGCGCCGCTGACGGATGCAGGCCTGATGATTGACGCAGGCGCACTGTCCTCTCCGATCAAACTGAGCGCAGGCAAGAAACGCCACGCTCTGGTTCAGCTGGGGTGATCTTTCTCGTTTTCGAGAGCAAACACCTGCGCCCGTAGCGCCTTATTTCGTTGAAGCCCAAATCTATGCTAAACTGCTGACTATTGAAGCGTTTTAGTATGATTTGAACATGGTAGTTGCAAACAAATTCACTTCTTCCCGCCGCGCCGACGTTGTATTTGAAGGCGAAAAATTCTCAACCGGCGCAGACGAAGTCACCTGCATCCTGACAACCGACAGCTTGAAGCAAAAGGGAAGCTCTCCGGCTACCGGCCATTGCGCGATTGTCGAGCGGTTCAACTCGCGCTGGGATGTAAAGGACCTGATTGATCTGGCTGCGGTGCAAAAGGCTCTGTCCAGTAAGTCGACGCTCCAAAAGCTTGCCAAGGCAAATTCGGTCGACAAGATTTTGGAGCTTCTGGCGCTGACAGAAATTCAGATGCTGTCCGACTACTCGGAACTGCAGGCACAGACATACATCAAAGGCCACATCCTGAGCGAAAAACTTGGCGGGCCCGGCACCAATGTCAATCTGACGCCCATGTCTGCCAGCTCAAATTCGACCTACTACAGCGCCTTTGAATCCAAACTGATCAAGAGCTTGCAGGACTTCAGAAAAGAAGAGAAAGCCTCGGGCTATCGGGTCCGCGTCCGGTTTCATGCGAAGTGCAGCGGCGGCATGAAACCCTGGTGGAGCAGTGCGTCGAAGGAAACCTCGCGCATGTTGAGCAAGCTGCCGAGAACCCTGAAAGCAAGCTGGCGGGTAGACAGCTTTTTCAAAGACGGCAAACCTAGCGAGCGGATCGCAAAGTCGAAATTACCGGCATCGGCAGCAAAGAAGATGCCTAAAGCGACTGGCGCTAAACCGGTCACCTACCCGCTGGCGCTGTAAATTACCGAGATGGCGCTAGCTGTATCCGGAGTTTGATATGCTGGTGTAGGTCGCCGGATGTGGCGACCTACAAAAGGCTCAGGGGCTGCGTCACGATGGGCTACTTCTTGCCCTTTCCTCCGCCGTTCTTGCCGCCGCCTTTGCCGTCGCCGCCTGTACCGCCGCCTTTTCCATCACCGCCTTTGCCGCCTCCGCTGTTTCCACCATTTCCGTTGCCGCCGCCGCCGTTTCCGGAGCCGCCGCCCTGACCATTATTACCACCACCGTTACCGGTGCCCGGCCCTGAACCTCCGTTGTTGCCGCCACCGTTTCCGGGGTTTCCACCATTTCCATTACCGTTGCCGGGACCGCCGTTGTTGCCGCCATTGCCACCGTTGCCGGGGCCGTCACCGCCGCCACCGTTGCCGGGGCCATCGCCACCGTTACCCGGACCATCGCCCCCATCACCGGGGCCGTCATTGCCGCCTGGGCCACCATCACCCGCCGGACCGCCTCCGCCGATGTTGCCCGGACCGTTGGAAGACCTGTCTTCGCCTTGGTTCGAAGTGGCCTGCACACTCGCCGTGGGCAAATCGGTCAGCAACGTGGCCAATCCCGGACATTGCGCACCTGTAACGCTGAGGGTGGCTTCGAAATCGGCCCGCCTCTGCAGACGCTCCAGAAAGCTCGGCGTAACCTGCACGCAATCACACAAACCCGCATAATCTCCGGCATTGGCGAGATCACGCGCTGTTTTCCAGTTGCAAGTTTCCGGCGCGGCTGCTGCGCTTCCGACCATGAACACCCCGACAAACGGCGCAATCGCAAGCGCGCCAAGTTTTTGCTTTGTACTCTTTAACATTTCAGCACCTCCTGACGAAAAAACACCCGACCGCGTCAGGTTGTTCATTCACGAATTGGCGATCTTCCGTGAAGCCGATCTGAAGGGTTTCTGAGGAATTCTTCAGAACCAAACGCGGGGTCCAAAGCCAAACCTATAGACAGGACGCGGCTAAACTGTTTATTGAACGTATGTTCATTAACCCGCGAGGAGGCCCATCATGAACCTGTCCGACACCGCAGCCATCATCACCGGCGGCGCGTCCGGTTTGGGCGAAGCCACCGCCCGGCACTTTGCCGCGCAGGGCGCTCAGGTCACGCTGCTGGATCGCGATGCCGAGCGAGGCGCGAAGGTCGCCGCCGAGATCGGAGGGCATTTCACTGAGACCGACGTAACCCAAGAAGCCTCGGTCGCAGCAGCGGTCGAGCTGGCCTCGGACAAAATGGGCAAGATCACCGCTGCCGTGAATTGCGCCGGTATTGCGGACGGTATCAAAACCGTCGGGCGCGACGGCCCGCACCCTTTGGACGCTTTCCAGCGCACAATCGACATCAACCTGGTGGGCAGTTTTAACGTGGCCCGTCTTGCCGCAGCCCAAATGGCCCTGAATGAGCCAGACGCGGACGGGGCCCGTGGTGTTATCATCAACACCGCGTCAATCGCGGCATTCGACGGGCAAAAGGGTCAAGCGGCGTATGCGGCTTCAAAAGGCGGCGTGGTTGGTATGACCCTACCTATGGCACGCGATTTGGCCTCAACCGGTATCCGGGTGATGACCATCGCGCCCGGTATTTTCATGACGCCGATGCTGGCCGGTCTGCCGGAAGAGGTGCAGGCGCAATTAGCCGCCGACGTCCCGAACCCGCCCCGTTTGGGGGATCCAAAGGAATACGGACGCCTCGCCGGTTTCATCGTTGAGATGGGCTATCTGAACGGAGAGGTCATCCGCATCGACGGCGCCCTAAGGATGCGCTAACCCTAAGAACATGAGCGAACGGCAGAAAATGGCGGCGGGTGCGTGGTACACCTGCCTCGATCCGGAACTGGAAGACTTGCGCCAGACAGCCCGTCGCGCCGTTTACGCCCACAACACATGCCAACCGGATGATCGCGGCCCCATCGCGCCCGAGCTGCACGCGCTTTTCGCCGAAACTGGGCATATGTGCTTCATCGAAGCCCCGTTTCATTGCGCCTATGGATTCAACCTATCTCTGGGCGATCGTGTCTATTTTAATGCGGGCTGTACCGTATTGGATACCGCGCCTGTCAGGATCGGCAGCGACACAATGCTCGGACCTAGCGTCCAGATCTACTGCGCTGAACACGCCAAGGACCCCGCCCTGCGCGCAGACGGTCTTGAAGTCGCGCATCCGGTCACGATTGGAGAGAATGTTTGGATTGGCGGCGGCGCTATAATCCTGCCTGGTGTCTCAATCGGCGACCGGGCCATTGTAGGCGCGGGCAGTGTCGTGACCAAATCTGTCGCACCCGATGGAACGGTCGTTGGCAACCCAGCACGCCCAATCCGGGGAAGCGCATAAGACGACCTTGAAATTCTGAGGAAACGAGTTTCGGGTCTTTTACTACCCGCCTTCGGCCTTTTCCTCCAGCATCAGCCACTCTTCCTCAGCGACCGACAGTTTCTCCTGCCGTTCGACCAGCGCCTCGGTGGCTTTCTGGAACTTGACCGGCTCGCGCGTGAACAGGTCGGGGTCTGCCATCAGCTCTTCCAGCTTGGCAATCTCGGCCTCCAGCCGCGCAATCTCGGCCGGGAGCTTCTCCAGCCGGTGCTTCTCCGAGAAGGACAGGCCTAGTTTCGGCTTGGCCTCTTGCTTCACCTTTGGCTTGGAAGATTTTGTTTTCTCTTCTTTCTTAGGGGCAAGATCACCCCGCTGAGCGATGTAGTCCGACCACCCGCCCGCATAGACGGTCGCGCGGCCATTGCCCTCCATCGCGATGGTTGTGGTGGCGACACGGTCCAGAAAGTCGCGGTCGTGGCTGACCAGCAGAACCGTGCCGTCATAGTCGTCCAACAGCTCTTGCAGCAGGTCCAGAGTTTCCACATCCAGATCGTTGGTCGGTTCGTCCAGCACCAGCAGGTTCGACGGCTTCGCCATCAGCTTCGCTAGCAGCAAACGCGCTTTTTCCCCACCGGACAGGGACTTAACAGCCGCTCTTGCCTGGCGTTCATCGAACAGAAACTCTTTGAGGTAACCCACAACATGCTTGGGCTGCCCGCCAGCCATGACCTGATCGGCCTTTCCCGACACCCGCATCTCGGGGTCTCCGGTCAGACTGTCCCACAGGCTCATCTCAGGGTCCAACTGCGCGCGGGTTTGGTCAAACACCGCGATCTCCAGATTGGTGCCCAGCGTCACGGTGCCTTCATCCGGAGCTTCCTGCTCCAGCAGCATCTTCAACAGAGTGGTTTTGCCCACCCCGTTCGGCCCAACAAAGGCAACCCGATCGCCGCGCTGCGCCAACAGATGAAAGCCGCGCACGATCTGCTTGTCGCCATAGGCTTTCGACAGAGCTTTGGCCTCGATCACCTTGCGACCGGATTTCGGCCCCGCCTCAAGCGACATCGCCGCCGAGCCCTGACGTTTGATCTGCGCCGCTTTTTCGGCCCTCAGGATCTGCAACGCGCGCACCCGCCCTTGGTTGCGCTTACGTCGTGCGCTGATCCCTTCGACCGCCCATTTCGCCTCGGACTTGATCAGGCGGTTCAGCTTGTGACGCTGCTGATCTTCCTCTTCCCAGACCTTGTCGCGCCAAGTCTCGAATGCCTCGAAGCCCTGCTCCTGCCGTCGCACCATGCCGCGATCAATCCACAGGGTTGCGCGGGTCAACGCCCGCAGGAACGCGCGGTCGTGCGAGATCAGCACATAGGCGGCCCGAGTAGCGCCCAATTCGCGCTCCAGCCAAGCGATGGCTTCAATATCCAGATGGTTGGTCGGCTCGTCCAGCAGCATCAGATCCGGCGCTTCGGCCATCAGTTTGGCCAAGGCCGCGCGCCGCCTTTCCCCGCCCGAGGCAGTCTCAACGGGGCGCGATGGGTCGAATTTCAAGCCCTCACCGGCGCGTTCGACCTTGTACAGCTCGCCCGGCTCCAACCCGCTTGAGGCATAATCGCCCAGCGTCGCGAACCCCTCCATACCCGGGTCCTGCTCCATATACCCAACGGATTTTCCGGGCGGCACAACGATCTCGCCCTGATCGGCCTCAACCAACCCCGCCATCACTTTCATCAAGGTGGATTTACCCGAGCCGTTGCGCCCCACAAGCGCTACTCGATCACCCGGCTGGACCACCAGATCCAAACCGGAAAACACTGGATCACCCCCGAAGGTCAGGGAAATGCCGGACATCTGCAACAAAGGAATTCTCGCCATGCCCGCCAGCTAAACCGGCAGGGCTGGCGCGTCAACGCCCACACCTTCTTCTCGTCGAAAATCCGGAATTACCCGGCGACAGCCCGCAGCAACCGTTTGCGGGCCGGGGGAATCGCCCCAATCTCCAACCCGGTGAAAACGTGCAACGTGTTCATATGCCGATCCACCACCGCATGATCGCTAACCCAGCCGCCCATCATCAGATAGGTGCGCAGCAATGGCGGCATTCGCAGCATCGCTTTCTTGACGTCCGGCCTGCGACGCAGCTTGGACGCAAACCGAAACACATCCGGCGCTTTCACCCGCGGCAGCCAGCGTTTCGGGGCCAAATGACGGTGTTTGAGCATCGCGAACGCGTCCAGATACTCGGCCGTCTCGGTCCCTGCGAATGAGGAACATCCAAACAGCATCTCGATCCCGTTCTGGTCCACATAGGCCGTCATCGCACCCCACGCCACACGTAGGATGTCCGGGTCTGTCCAGTCGGGGTGGATACAGAACCGCCCCATCTCGACCATACGGCCCGAGAACCCCTTGAGGCTGGATAGATCGTAAAACTGCGCCGAGTAGCTGCGCCCGATCTCAGCCCCGCTATCAATGGTCAGCATACGGAAACAACAGACCAGAGCGCCCTCGTCCTGCAGGTCTTCGACCAGAACATGGGCGCAAACCGGATCGAACGCGTCAGCATCCAATGCGCCGGTGCCAAACGCCCGCGTTCGGAGCGCCTGCGCCGCCGCCAGATCTTCGTCACTCTGCGCCAGACGCGCCCGAAAGCGCCCTTTGCTCAACAAAACAGCCATGACCGCATCCTCCGCCCTTGCCGACCGGATTTCAACCTTATGGCTCTGCTATCACGGCAGATGTGACCGCCTTGTGAAGACGACACGACAGTCCTGTGACTTAGTTGGTGGCGCCCGGAATGTTAGCTGGGTTGAAGTTGCCGATGTTACCAAGCAGCTGACGCAGGAAGCCGTTGTTCTGGATACTGGATTCGGTCACGCGCCGTTCAAGGGTCACGACGACTCCGTCCTCCAGACCGAACCTCTCGATATTGCGGACGACGCCGCGCTGGTCAAAGCTGATGGCAACCAACTCGCGCGAGACGACCTCGGGCCGTTTGGGGCCATAGAAGCGCACGCGGGAGGCGACGTAGTAATAGCCCGAATCTTGCACAACGCCGGAAATGCCGGGCGCGCCGATGGCTTCGGCCACGGTGTCGCGGGTATCGACACCCACTTTGATCTCGGCCAGATCTTCGGCAGGCGGAATATAGCCGTGATTCTTGAAGGTTGGCGTACAGGCCGCAATCGCAGCCAGACAGGCAATAAAGACGAGCGATTTCGCTGCTCGTTTCACCTTGTTTACACCCATCACCATATACACCCTCTTGCCTTGATCCGTAACGGCCCCTATCCGCTTACAGAAACCGATGCCCCGGTTCAACACAGGAAAGGGTCACGAATGAGCAACACGACATCTCTGCGGGTGGCCGACCTGCCCCAAAACACGCCCACATCCTTCGAATTGCGCCCAAACGCGACGGAACTGGATGACATCAAAGCCGAGCTTGACCTGCTGGGCCTTCGCAAGCTCAGCTTTGTCGGCCAAGTTGAGGCCGAAGGAAAGAAGGACTGGGTCCTAACTGCCAAACTGGGCGCAACAGTCGTACAACCCTGCGTCGTGACACTGGAACCGGTGACCACACGTATCGACGTCCCCGTCACTCGTACCTTTCTGGCCGAATGGGCAGACCCCGAGGATGAAGAGTTCGAAATCCCCGAAGGTGACGAAACCGAGGCCCTGGGCGCCGAAATTGACCCGGCCCAGGTGATGATCGAGGCGGTGTCGCTGGCCCTCCCCCTCTATCCTCGCAAGGAGGGTGCGGAACTGGAGCAGGCCGACTATACAGAGCCGGGCAAACAGGCGATGACGGACGAAGATGCCAAACCCTTCGCCGGACTGGCAGGTTTGCGCGATGCGCTGAAAAAAGACGAGTGACAGGGCAGAGATTTCCTGTCATAGCAAGCGGTCAGAAAAATCGCTTGAACATGTCGAGAATCGCAGTATTTTCGCGCGCTCATCGGATTTAGGGTTGGACAACGTGGGGCATGTACCCTAAACGCGCGTCAAACCACGATAAACGAAATATGAAACCCGGTCGGCGGCGATTCTGCTGACCCTCAGTAGACAAAGGTTGAGACCATGGCCGTCCAACAGAACAAAGTTTCCAAGTCGCGTCGCAACAACCGCCGCGCACACGACGCTCTGGTTGCTGCAAACCCGAACGAATGCCCGAACTGCGGCGAGCTGAAGCGCCCGCACCACGTTTGCGCATCCTGCGGCCACTATGACGACCGTGAAGTCGTCGCTCAGGCCGACGAAATCGACCTGGACGAAGACGCAGCCTAAGCCTGATCGAGCGCAAGCCTTCGCATGACGGAACAACCCACGCACGCCGGACGGATCATCATTTCCGTTGATGCTATGGGGGGGGACGATGGTCCCGTAGCTGTTGTTGCAGGTTTGGCGCAATCGGCGAAGAAGAACCCCGATATCGGGTTTCTGCTGCACGGTCCGGAAGACAAGCTGCGCAAGCTCGTAGCTAAACGGCGCGTCCTGGATGGGCGCGTCGATTTTCGTGATTGTCCCGACGTCGTCACGATGGAGGACAAGCCTAGCCAGGTTGTGCGCAACGGCAAGCAGACCTCGATGTGGTCAACGCTTGAGGCCGTACGTCAGGGTGATGCCCATGGCGCGGTATCCTGTGGCAACACCGGCGCGCTGATGGCGCTGTCGATGATGCGTCTGCGCAAACTGCCGGGTGTTAGCCGCCCGGCGATTGCGATTTTGTGGCCCTCGCGCAACCCTCAGGGGTTCAACGTGATGCTGGATGTCGGCGCCGATGTGCGCGCCGACGCCAAGGATCTGCTGCAATATGCGCTGATGGGCGCCTCTTACGCGCGCAACGGCATGGCGCTGCAGCGCCCTCGGATCGGGCTTCTGAATGTCGGCACCGAGGAACACAAAGGTCGGGCAGAGCTGAAAGAAGCGCATGCCATGATCACCGACTTCGCCGAATCCGCGAATTTCGATTTCGTGGGCTTTGTCGAAGGCAGCGATATTCCCGGCGACAAGGCAGATGTCATTGTGACCGATGGGTTTACTGGCAATGTCGCGATCAAGACCGGCGAAGGCACAGCCAGCCTGATCGGCGATCTTCTGCGCGAAGCCTTCAAATACACCCCCCTCTCGCGGCTTGCGTCGGTGCTGGCGATCACGTCGCTGAATCGTCTGAAAAAGCGCATCGATCCGCGCCGCGTGAACGGCGGGGTTTTCCTGGGGCTGAACGGAACTGTGGTGAAATCCCACGGCGGCGCAGACGCGACCGGAGTGTCAGCCGCAGTCAAGCTGGCCTTTACGCTGGCCCAATCAGGTTTTGCCGAAAAATTGGCAGCACGGGTTGCATCAACGGCCCAGCTTGCACAAGATGCCGCGCATGCCGCGCCGCAGGCGGAAAAATAACAAAAAGGCAGTACCTCAAACATGGCAGGCCGTTCAGTCGTTGTAGGTGTCGGACATTATTTGCCCGAACGTGTTGTCCCGAATTCCGAGTTTGAACAGACTTTGGATACAACGGATGAATGGATCCGAACCCGGTCGGGCATCGAACGCCGCCACTTTGCTGCCGAAGGCGAAACCACCTCGGATCTGGCGACCAATGCCGCAAAAGCCGCCCTTGCAGACGCGGGGTTAGAGGCGGACGACATTGACGCCATCGTCCTTGCGACCTCGACCGCTGATCTGACCTTTCCGTCGGCAGCGACGATGGTTCAGGCCCGCCTTGGCATGACGCGCGGCTTTGCCTTTGATGTGCAGGCCGTCTGCGCCGGATTCGTTTTCGCGCTGAGCAATGCAAACGCGCTGATCCTCTCTGGTCAGGCCAAACGCGTTCTGGTCATCGGGGCCGAGACATTCTCCCGAATCATGGACTGGACTGACCGCTCGACCTGCGTGTTGTTCGGCGACGGTGCGGGTGCGTTGATCCTTGAGGAACAGGACAGCGCCGGCACCTCGGACGACCGTGGCATTCTGGCAACCGACCTGAACTCGGACGGGCGGTATCAGGATTTACTGTACGTGGATGGGGGCGTGTCCACCCAATCCACCGGTTACCTGCGCATGCAGGGCAATCAAGTCTTCCGCCATGCCGTTGAAAAACTTGCTAAAACCGCAAATACAGCACTGGATCGCGCCGGACTGGCAGCCTCGGACGTGGACTGGATCGTGCCGCATCAGGCCAATATCCGCATCATTCAAGGCACAGCCAAGAAGATGGGCCTGCCGATGGAGAATGTCGTGGTCACCGTACAGGATCACGGCAACACCTCGGCCGCGTCGATCCCTCTGGCCCTGTCTGTTGGCAAACAGCGCGGGCAAATCAAGCAAGGCGATCTGATCGTAACCGAAGCCATCGGCGGCGGGCTGGCTTGGGGCGCGGTTGTTCTGCGCTGGTAACCGGCGCAATTCAGCTTACACCCCCACCTGCAATTCATTGATATTGACAGTGAATTTGCCCCAGCCTTATGCTTTGACAGCAACAGGGGAAAAGGTATGAGCGACAAAACACTGACCCGAATGGATCTCAGCGAAGCCGTCTTTCGTGAAGTTGGCCTATCACGCAACGAAAGCGCGCAGCTGGTGGAAAGCGTTCTGAACCACATGTCCGACGCGCTGGTGCGCGGTGAGCAGGTGAAGATTTCCTCATTCGGCACGTTCAGCGTTCGGGACAAAACCGCTCGTATCGGTCGCAACCCCAAAACCGGCGAAGAGGTTCCCATTCAACCCCGCCGCGTGCTGACTTTCCGTCCGTCGCACCTGATGAAGGATCGCGTCGCCGCCGGGAATCGCAAGTAATCCTAGGACCTCGCGGACATGAGTAAATCTCCCGACGCTTTTCGCACCATAAGTGAAGTTGCGGATTGGCTCGGAGTACAGGCCCATGTCCTGCGCTTTTGGGAAAGCCGGTTTACCCAGGTCAAGCCCGTGAAACGGGCTGGAGGGCGCCGGTACTACCGCCCTAATGATATGCGTCTGCTGGGCGGTATCAAAAAGCTGCTGCACGAGGATGGGATCACCATCAAGGGCGTACAGCGGATTTTGCGCGAACAGGGCGTTGCCCATGTCGCCGCGCTCTCACCGTCTCTGGATGAGCCTGCGGTCGAGGAAACGGACAGCACCGTTGTTCCCTTTTCCGCCAAACCTGCCCCGCAGACCGAACAAATCCCGATGGACCTCGACGCACCGCAAGTGGCTGAGGCACCAGAGGAAAGCGAAGAACCAGCCGAGCTGGACGCTGCGCCTTTGGTTGGAGGCATCGCTTCACTGGCATGGAATCGGTCTGAATTCGACGATGAACTGCTCAGCCGTATCGCGCCCCTGGCAAAGGATTTGCGCGCATGGTTGAACCGGGTGGAAACACGGGCGGCAGGATAGAAAAAAGGCAATGTTTTCCTCTTGCCCCTGCCGGGAAAACCGTTATGAACACTCCAACGTCGGGCTATGGCGCAGCCTGGTAGCGCGTCCGTCTGGGGGACGGAAGGTCGCAGGTTCGAGTCCTGCTAGCCCGACCAAATCACACCGACGTTTATGGCAGACAGGCCAGATCCCGCTCTGGCATCAGGGGGGATCGAAATGACAGGTGTATGCCCAAACCAGCAGATCGAAGCGATGATCACACGCGGTGAGATCAGTGCCAGCCCGGATGTGATCCCGGCGCAGGTGCAACCCGCCAGCCTTGATCTGCGTTTGGGAACAGTGGCTTACCGCGTCCGAGCCTCGTTCCTTGCGGGTGAAGGGCGATCGGTCGCCGACCGTCTGGCCGAGTTTGAGATGCACCAGATCGACATCACCGACGGGGCCGTGCTCGAGAAAGGCTGCGTCTATCTCGTGCCGTTGATGGAATCACTCGCCCTGCCAGCCGAGACCAGCGCGGTGGCGAATGCCAAAAGCTCAACCGGGCGGCTGGACCTACTAACCCGCACTATCACCGATGGCGGCACCGAGTTCGACCGGGTGCCTGCAGGCTATACCGGTCCACTCTATGCTGAGATCTGTCCACGGTCCTTCTCAGTTCTTGTACGGCCCGGCATGCGGCTGAACCAGATTCGCTTCCGTCAGGGTCAAGCCGTTCTGACCGACGCCGAATTGACCGCTCTACACACCGAATCCCCGCTGGTCGATGGACCTGCCGTCATTCAGGACGGATTGGGCTTTTCGGTCGACCTGCAATTGCCTGATACTGATTTGGTCGGCTATCGCGCAAAGCCGCATACCGGCGTGATTGATCTAGACCGGATCGGCGCATACGACCCACAAGACTATTGGGAAGAGGTGCGCACGAGTGATGGCTGCATCATCCTCGACCCCGGCGCGTTCTATATCCTCGTCAGTCGCGAGGCGGTGCATATACCACCAATGTACGCGGCTGAAATGGCCCCCTATCTGGCCATGGTCGGTGAGTTCCGTGTTCACTATGCGGGCTTCTTCGACCCCGGCTTTGGGCATGCGGCCGCAGGTGGTGCCGGATCGCGCGGTGTGCTTGAGGTCCGCTGCCACGAGGCCCCATTCGTTCTGGAACACGGTCAGGTCGTCGGGCGCTTGGTCTATGAGAAAATGTCCGAAATGCCCACGCAGCTATATGGCGCGGGCATTGCCTCGAACTATCAGGGACAGGGGTTGAAACTGTCCAAACACTTCAAGTCGGCTACCTAAAACCGCATGAACCGGCGCATCTGACGGGTCATCTGCTTGGCCTGTTTGATGTTCTGCGACTGGCCCGGCCCAGGTTGCCCTTTTGATTGGCTATTGTCCGCATCCGACGAACCGCCCATACGGCTGGCCACATCAAACCCCTTTACGATCCCTTTGTTGACAAGTCGGCGCGTGACCTGGCGGACGATCATGTCGATGATCCGATTTGCATTCATTGCTCAACTCCGTTTCCTGCACCTAAACATAGGGTATCTATGCGGCGACAAAAGGGCTGTCTGATCACTCTTCTTCGAAGAGTTCGGTCTGATTTTCGTCAACTTCGTCCTCGCGCCCTTCACCCAGCGGGATTGCACCCGGCGGTGGGCGATTTTCCAACAAGCCAGCGGCGCGCAATTCCTTGAGGCCCGGCAGGTCACGGGCGTTCTCCAACCCGAAATGATCCAGAAACTCGGGTGTGACGACAAAGGTCACCGGGCGGCCCGGCGTCATACGGCGACGGCCCAGCCTTATCCACTCCATTTCCAGCAGTTGGTCGATCGTCCCGCGCGAGACGGAGACACCGCGAATCTCTTCGATCTCAGCCCGCGTGCAGGGCTGGTGATAGGCCACGATGGCCAGCGTTTCGATCGCCGCACGGCTCAGCTTACGGGTTTCAACCGTTTCCTTCTGCATCAGAAAGCCCAGATCCGGGGCGGTTCGGATTGCCCAAGCCTCACCAACCTTGACCACGCGTATACCGCGGCCCTCGTAACGTTTCTGAAGCAACTCAACGGCTTGCGCCGCATTGCTACCATGCGGCATCCGCGCCTCAAGATCGGCATTTGTCACCGGCGTGGCGCTGGCAAACAGCACCGCCTCGACCATCCGCTCCTGCTCGGCCAAAGGGGGCGCTTCGAACAGGGTGCCGGTTTCTTCGGGGGCGTCAGTCACGGGTCTCGGTCCTCTTGCGCAGATGGATCGGGGCAAAGGTGTCGCTTTGCTTGATCTCCATATGTCCTTCCTTCACCAGCTCCAGCGAGGCCGCAAAAGTCGCCGCCGTAGCCGAGCGTCGCCGCACCGGATCACCGTCCCATCCGTCGGGCAAATAGGTCTCCATATCGGTCCAGGCACCGGCAAACCCGATCAGCGGGCGCATTCGCTCCAGCGCCTGCTCCATCGTGAACACCGAGTCGCGGTCCATCACAAAGGGGCGGAATTCATCGCGGGTGCGGATACGCGCATAGCCCTGCATCAGGTCCAACAGCGTGGCGGAATAGGTCACGGTGCGAATACGGGTGACGTCCTCGGCTTGCCCGCGCTTGAAGAAATCACGCCCGAGCTGGTCCCGCGCCATGAGCCGAGCGGCCGCGTCACGCATGGCCTGCAGTCGCTCAAGCTGAAACGCCAGGTGGGCCGCGAGTTCCTCGCCCGATGGCCCCTCATCATCCGGGTCAGGCGGCAGCAGGAGGCGGGATTTGAGAAAGGCCAGCCAGGCTGCCATAACCAGATAGTCGGCGGCGAGTTCGATCCGCAGCGCGCGCGCTTTTTCGACAAAAGCCAGATATTGCTGCGCCAGCGCCAGAACCGAGATTTTCCGCAGGTCGACCTTTTGCGTTCGCGATAGGGTCAGCAGCACGTCCAACGGGCCCTCAAACCCGTCAACGTCAACGATCAGCGCTTCGGCTGCCAGCCGGTCGGCGACCGAAACCGGATCTTCGCTGAAAAGATTATCGTTCATATACCTGCCCGCCCATTAGGGCAGATAGTTCAGCCTCAGTGGCCTCGATGTCAAGTTCGGCGGGCTTTTTGCGCATGGCCAAGGCCCGATCTGCGCGGGCCTGCGCCGCCTCAGTCATCTGGCCTGCGGCCTGAAGCACATCCCGACGCTCGGCAAAGCTGCCGTTGCAGTGCAACACGACATCACAGCCTGCCTGCAAGGCCTGTCCAGCGCGCTCGGGCACAGACCCGCTGAGCGCCTTCATGGTGATGTCATCGGTCATGACCAGCCCACCAAAGCCGATCACCTCGCGGATGACCTTCATCATCGGGGCCGAGATCGTGGCCGGAGTCGGATCGATCTGCTCGAACACCAAATGAGCGGTCATCGCCATTGGCAGGTCGTTCAGAGCCTTGAACGGGGCGAAATCGGTTTGTGTCAGCTCTTCGAGCGGCAGGTCGACGCGCGGCAGGTCGAAATGTGTGTCCAGCGTGGCCCGACCGTGACCGGGCATGTGCTTGACTACGGGCAAAACTCCGCCATCCAGATGCCCCTGTGCCACGGCGCGCCCCAATTGAGCGATGCTTTCTGCATCACTGCCGTAGCACCGGTTGCGCAAAAAGGCATGGGTTTCCGGGCGCGCGACATCCACCATCGGGGCGCAGTTGCTGTCGATCCCCAACTCAAACAGCTCATGCGCAATCAGGCGATAGCGCAAGTACATGGCGCGTTCGGCCTGTTCTCCGGCCCGTTCAGCATGATCGAGCGGCGGCATCCATTCGCGCGCCAGAGGGGCGCGCAGACGTTGAACGCGGCCTCCCTCCTGATCAATCGTTATGGGACAATTCCGCCCTACAGCCTCGCGAAAATCATCGCACAGCGCGCGAACCTGATCGGCGCTTTCGATATTGCGGGCGAACAGGATGAACCCAAACGGATTCATCTCACGGAACAGGGCCCTTTCGTCATCGGTTAGCCGCAGCGCTTCTGCGTCAGAAATCGCGGCTCCGAACGTCACCTGACGGCCACCGGGATACAGTCGGCCCCCTGGGCCACCAACGCCGCACAGAACTGGCGCGAGTCGCTCAGGTCATCAAAGCCAAGCACACGCAACCGGTAGAAGGTGCGGCCACCGCTTGAGGTTTTCTGGATAACGCGCTGTTTTCCATCCATATACTCACCGAACTGACCGTTTAGACGCGCCCATTCGGATTTGGCGACATCCGCGCTCTCAAAAGCGCCAAGCTGCGCCAGACGAGTGCCTTTGCTCAGCGTGTCAGGGTCTACATCCAACCCAACGGCGGATTTGACGGCCGCGTTGATTGCTGCCTCAGACGTATCGGTGACCACCGCGCGGCGGGCCGGGCGGGTCTGTGGGCGCAATGAGCGGCGCACGCCCGGAAGCTCGGCAATGGCCGGGTCTGGCAGGGCTGCGGCGAAATCCGCCGGGTCAATCGCAGGCTCTTCCTCGGGCGTCACCAGAGACGCCAGCTGCACGCCATCCTCGGTTTGTTCATCATTGGCACGAGCCGCCTCGCCCGCGAGTTCGGCTACCAGTGCGTCCACTGCGTTCTGCCGCAGCGCCGCGGCCTCTTCGTTCGAGATAGGCTCTTCGACGACATGAACAGCTTTGGTCGGCTTCAATTCACCGGCGGGCAGGTCCTCATCTGTCAGCGAGACCGGACGAGGAGCCAGGATCAGACGATCCGCAGGGGCGGCTGCCGAGCCTTCCGCAGCAACCGCATTCACGGCCAGACCCTGATGATCTGCGGGGCGCCCGCCCGGATTTTCGGGCTGAATGCGCATCGGACCTTCGGCGGCGCGCACAACCGGTACGCCGCTGACATCGCGCATCACCAGCTTGTAGCTCCAGATTCCGATCCCGACGACCAGCGCCAAAGACGCAACCGCCCCAAGCACATTCATCGCCTTGCCAACGCCAAAACCGCTGCGCGGCGCTGTATGGTCGGCCATTTCGTCTGGGTAGTCATACCCATCATCGGCGTGGGATTGATTCGGGTAATGCATCTGCCCGGGGCTTTGATGCCCCGAGTAATCGTAACTCGTCATGTCCGCCTCACCGCCCGATTGCGCCTGAAATTAAGGCGCGCGGGTCATTTCTTGTCTGCCTCAGACCGGCGGTTCGGGCGGTATTGGTTACCGCATCTCCTGCGCCGGAGTAACGCCAAGAATACCCAAGCCTGCTGAAATCACAACAGAAACGGCACGAGCCAAGGCGATTTTCGACTGGCTTGTGGCAACATCGCCATCCTGGATGAAACGCAACTGAGTTTCTTCGTTGCCCTTATTCCACAGAGCGTGAAAATCCCCTGCCAATTCATACAGATAGAAGGCGACGCGGTGTGGCTCGTTGGTGCGGGCCGCGATCTCAACCAAGCGTGGCCATTCGGCCAGTTTCTTGGCCACAGCCAGCTCTGAGGTATGGTCAATCTTGCCCAGATCCGCGCCCACGAGGGTCGCATCGTCGGCAGCAATCCCCGCCTCGGCAGCGCGGCGCAGCACGCTCATGACGCGGGCATGGGCGTATTGCACGTAGAACACGGGGTTCTCGCGGCTTTGTTCCAGCACCTTGTCGAAATCGAAATCCAGAGGCGCGTCGTTCTTGCGCGTCAGCATCACGAAACGGGTCACATCCGGCCCGACCTGATCGACAACGTCGCGCAAGGTGACGAAGTTCCCCGCCCGCTTGGACATCTTGAACGGCTCGCCATTCTTCCACAGCTTCACCAACTGCGTCAGCTTGATATCCAGCGGCACCTTGCCATCGGACAGCGCCGAAACGGCGGCCTTCATCCGTTTGACATAGCCACCATGATCCGCACCAAACACGTCGATCAGCGCATCAAAACCACGGCTGACCTTGTCATAGTGATAGGCGATATCCGGGGCGAAATAGGTCCATGCACCATCCGATTTCTTGACCGGGCGGTCGACGTCATCGCCATGTTCGGTCGATTTGAACAGGGTCTGCTCGCGCGGCTCCCAATCCTCGGGCTTTTTGCCCTTAGGTGGCTCCAACACACCCTCATAGATTAGGCCCTTGTCGGTCAGCGACTGCAGAGCGGCTTCAATCCGGCCCGTGCCATAGAGGGATTTCTCCGAGAAGAACACGTCCATCTCGACGCCCAGCGCCTTCAGGTCGGCGCGGATTAGGTCCATCATCGCGTCGGTGGCGAAATTGCGCAGATCTTCCAGCCATTCGCTCTCGGGCTTGTCGATCAGGCTGTCGCCGTATTTCTCTTTCAGCGCCTCACCGATCGGGATCAGGTAGTCACCGGGATAGAGACCTTCGGCAATCTCGGGGCTCAGACCATTGGCTTCGCGGTAGCGTTCGTAGGCGGACCGCGCCAGCACATCCACCTGCGCGCCACCGTCGTTGATGTAGTATTCGCGCGTCACGTCATGGCCGGAATAGGCCAGCAAGCTCGCCAGAGCGTCCCCGAAAACCGCACCGCGCGTATGACCCACATGCAGCGGACCGGTCGGGTTGGCCGAGACATATTCCACGTTGACCTTCTGCCCCTGCCCCATGGTCGAGCGGCCATAGTCAGTGCCCATCTCCAACACGCGCGCAAGAACACCCTGCCAAACCGTTGCCGCCAGACGCAGGTTCAGGAACCCCGGCCCCGCAACCTCGGCGCTGGTGATCCGGTCATCGGCGGCCAGCTTGGCCGCCAAAGCGTCCGCAATGTCGCGCGGCTTCATCTTCGCGGGCTTTGCCAACACCATCGCCGCATTGGTCGCCATATCGCCATGCGCGGCATCGCGCGGCGGCTCGACCGCCACGTTGTCAAAGCTCAACCCTTCGGGCAGAGCGCCTTCGGACTGCATCTGCGCCAACGCGTCCAGTACAAGGTCGCGGATCTCGGAAAACAGGTTCATTTCGGATGTCCTTTTGCTTGCCCGGCGGTTTACCACGCAAAGCGTCAAGGTCAATGGAAGGCATCGGTTTGGGCTTGGATTGTCCACGAACACAGCTAATTTGGGCAGTATTGCAAAACCGGAGACGACCCATGCGCCTAGTCCTGCCCCTTGTCCTTGCCCTAGCGACTCCCTTATGGGCCGAGATGCCCGCGCCCAAAGGGCACGTTCTGCTGACATTGGGCGGCGCGGTCTCTGAGACCAACCTGCCAGCGCGCGGCGAGAATGACGGCGGTCTGCTTGGGTATCTGGAGGTCACGCATAACGGAGCTGCCGGTTTCGACGCCACGATGCTGGATGCGCTTGATCAGACCGAAATCACGATCCCCTACGGCCCCGAAGGCAACAAACGTGAGATCACGTTCTCTGGCCCTCTTCTGTCGGCGGTGATGTCAATGGCCGGAGCTGAGGGAAAAACCGCCAAACCCATGGCACTGGACGGGTATCAGGCCGAAATTCCTTGGAGCAGTATTGAGGCCCACAGCCCTATTGTCGCGACCCATGCGGATGGTAGCCCAATGGGCATCGGCGGCTACGGCCCAACCATGATCGTCTTCCCCCCAATCGACGACACTGATCTGGCGCAGGAACAAGCCGGTCAGCAGGTCTGGGCGCTGGCCTATATCGGGATCGAATAGTTACTGGCCAGTAAGGCGCTTATGATCCTGCAGCGCAAACCGATCAGTCATGCCCGCAATGTAGTCTGACACGATCCGCGCCAGCGCGGTCTCATCCAGCACCGCTTCGATATCGTCATGCCAGCGGGTCGGCATCTGCTTGGGATCATTCAGGTAGATCGGGAACAGATCTTCGACGACGCGAGCCACTTTTCCCCGCACTTCCATTACACTGGGCGCGCGATACATCCGCGCAAACAGAAAAGCGCGTATCTCCTTGAGTTGCACCCAAAGCCCGGCAGAAAACTGAATGACCGGAGCGCCATAGTGCCTGATATCCTCAACCGACTGCGCCCCCGATCCGGCAATAAGCTCTCGCGATGTATCAATCACATCCGAGACCATGACACCAAAAACCCGTCGCAACGCCTCATGCCGGCGGCGATACGGATCAAGCCCAGGATAGGCCCGGTCAACTGCCGCATAGCACTCTCCTACAATCGGGAGTTGCTGGATCTCATCGTCAGAGAACAAGTTGGCTCGAAGCCCATCCAACAGATCGTGGTTGTTATAGGCAATATCGTCCGACAGGGCCGCCACCTGCGCCTCGGCACTGGCATGCGTGTGTAATTCAAGATCAAATCCGCCATTGCATTCGGCCAGAGCCCAAGGCAGCTCTCCGGTCACCGGCCCGTTGTGCTTTGCGATCCCTTCCAGACATTCCCAAGTCAGATTGCAGCCGTCGAACTCGGCATAGTGGCGCTCCAGCTTGGTGACGATGCGGATGGCCTGCGCGTTGTGGTCAAAACCACCATAGGGCGCCATCAACGCGTGCAGCGCGTCCTCACCCGTATGACCAAAAGGCGTGTGACCCAAGTCATGCGCAAGCGCGATGGCCTCGGTTAGTTCCGGGTTCAGGTCCAAAGCCCCCGCAATTGTCCGCGCAACCTGAGCCACCTCGATCGAATGCGTTAAGCGGGTGCGGTAGCTATCGCCTTCATGTTCGACAAAAACTTGCGTCTTGTGTTTAAGCCGCCGGAACGCGCTGGCATGAATGATGCGATCCCGATCTCGCTGGAAGCATGACCGGAAACTGCTTTTCTCCTCAGGCACCAACCGCCCCCGTGCGCGGCCTGGATCCGAGGCAAAACCCGCTCTGTTCAAAAGTCTGGTCCTTGTCGCCTGTCGATAGGTTTCATATATTGTACGTTGGTTGGGAAATAAACCTTTGGAGTCCGGCATGAATCTGCCTCCGACAGTCACAGAACGAGCGTTTGAGCGCCTTGCTGAAATCGGTGCTGCCAATCAGGGTCAGGCCCTTCGAGTCGCCGTTGAAGGCGGCGGATGTTCCGGTTTTCAATACGAAATCGCGCTGGACGAACCGAAAGAGGACGACCTTGTGCTGGAAGGCAAAGGCCAAAAGGTGATTGTAGACTCGATCTCCCTGCCCTTTTTGGAAAATGCAGTCATTGATTTTACCCAGGAACTTATCGGCGCGCGGTTCGTGATCGAAAACCCCAACGCCACGTCCTCCTGCGGATGCGGCACGTCGTTTTCCATGTAAACCACGTGGGGGCTTTGCCCCCACACCCCCAAGGTATTTTCAGCCAGATGAAGCAGGGTTCCACTCTCCGACCTGAAAGCCGGAGAGCTTCACTTGGCGCGGTCATCGGCGCCTCCGCCTGTACCGCATCTCATTGCTACAACAAAATTGGTTAAGGATCCGTTTCTTCATCTGGCCAAGAATACCTCGGAGCGCGAAACAGAGCCTCGCAACCCCATCCACCACCTTGCCGATGGGATCATTCTGGGCGATAGGTTGCCAACAGCTTTGGAGGATCGCGCATGAAAATCGCCACGTTCAACATCAATGGCATAAAAGCGCGGGCCGAAGCCTTGCCACGTTGGTTGGATGAAGCCCAGCCGGACGTGGTTCTATTGCAGGAAATCAAGTCCGTCGACGAGAACTTCCCCCGAGAAATCTTCGAAGAACGCGGGTACAATGTCGAAACACATGGTCAGAAGAGCTTCAACGGAGTCGCAATCCTCTCGAAGCTAACTTTGGAGGATGTGACGCGCGGTTTGCCCGGTGACGATGAAGATGAACAAGCGCGTTGGATCGAAGCAACTGTTGTCGGCAAGCAGGCGCTGCGGGTCTGTGGCCTTTATCTACCGAACGGAAACCCAACGCCCGGGCCAAAATACGACTACAAACTGGCGTGGATGGAGCGTCTGTACGATCGCGCCCGTGCCCTGTTGGCCAGCGAAGAGCCTGCGTTAATGGCGGGCGACTACAACATCATTCCCCAAGCAGAAGATGCAAAACGCCCCGATGAATGGCGCGAGGACGCCTTGTTCCGCCCCGAAAGCCGGGCTGCGTTCCGCATGATCCTGAACCTTGGGTTCACCGAAGCGTTCCGTGCCCGCGTGCAAGGTGCGGGCCACTATTCCTTCTGGGACTATCAGGCCGGAGCATGGAACAAGGATGACGGCATTCGCATCGACCATTTTCTACTGACCCCTCAGGCCGCGGATCTGATGCAAGACTGTCAAATCGACAAAGAGGTGCGCGGGCACGAAAAACCCTCGGACCACGTGCCGGTTTGGGTCGATCTGGACATCTGAGATCAGACGGTCGGGTCGTAGTTGTAGATCCAGTCATATTTCCGCGTCAGGCGCGGACCTATTGCTGCCAGAACCGCTTGCGCGGCCAGACGCATAGGACCCCGCAGATGGAAGTTGCGCGCGTTAGCAGATGCCGCAGCGACCACATGTTGCGCGCGACGCTGGCGCGCGGCTTCGTAGGCTGCGAGAGCCTGTCTCACACCCGATTGGCTGTCGAAAGAGCGTGCCAGAACCCAGGCATCCTCAAGAGCCAGACAGGCCCCTTGCGCCATGAAGGGCAACGTCGGATGGGCGGCATCGCCCAACAGGACCAAGCGTCCGTTCTGCCATCTCTCGGCCACCGGACGCAGGAACAGCGCCCACAGATGCGTTTCTTCGACCTTTGTCAGAATATCCCTAACCGGCCCTCCAAAATCGGCAAACCGGGCGCGCAGGTCATTGGGATCGCCCTCTACGCGCCAGCCTTCCTGCTGCCAGTCCGAGCGTTCTTCAATTGCGACAACGTTCATCAGGCGTTGATCGCGCAGCGGATAGGTGACCACATGGCGCCCCGGCCCAATAGTCAGTGAGGCTTGCGGCCTCTCTACCCTGTCCTCCCATGGCACCGTCGCACGCCAGGCGATCTGGTGGGTGAAGGCCGGGGCCTCGGGGCCGTTCAGGATCGGGCGGAGAGCGCTGCGCCCGCCATCTGCGGCAATGACACATTCGGCGCGAAGGCGCTCACCGTTATCCAACACAATCTCGGCCTCGGACGGGTGTTTGCGAACCGTCTGCACTCGCGCACCAAGGCGTATGTCGACACCTGCCTCTTCGGAAGCCAGTCGCAACACCTCCAGCAAATCGGCGCGGTGATAGTAAAATGTCGGGCCGGCCACCGGGGCTGGGATACGACTGATCACCCGGCCCTTGCGATAGTCGCGCAAAACAGTTCCGTGCGAAAATTGTGCGGCCTTGGGCTGATCCCCCGCAACCCCTAAGGCGCGCAGAACGCACATCCCGTTGGCGCTGATCTGAAGGCCTGCTCCAACCTCGGTCAGCGCTGGGGCCCGCTCTAACACGATCACCTGCGCCCCGCGCTGGCGCAGGGCCAACGCAGCCGCAAGGCCGCCAATGCCGCCGCCAACCACGCAAAACTTCAAACCATTGATCTTCATGGCCTTGCCTTAACGCAAAAACGCCGGAGCGACAGGCCCCGGCGTTTGAATTATTCACTTTATCAAGACGATCAATCGTCGCGATGGACCTTTTCGCGACGTTCATGCCGTTCCTGGGCCTCGAGCGTCATGGTCGCGATCGGGCGCGCATCCAAACGCTTCAGCGAGATTGGGTCGCCTGTTTTTTCGCAATACCCGTATTCGCCTTCGTCGATCCGGCGCAGGGCCGAGTCGATCTTCGCCACCAGTTTGCGCTGACGATCCCGTGTGCGCAGTTCCAGCGCGCGGTCGGTTTCCTCACTGGCGCGGTCGGCGACGTCCGGAATGTTGCGGGTGTTGTCCTGCAGCCCTTCGATCGTGTCGCGGCTGCCTGCGAGTAGTTCTGTCTTCCAGTCCAGCAGCTTGCGGCGAAAATACTCAAGCTGCAGATCATTCATGAAAGGCTCATCTTCGGCCGGACGGTAGTCCTCCGGCAGAAAAACTTCCTGCTTCATATTTGCTCCCTCGGTATGGCCTGTAACGTCGGTCACGGTTGCTTCACCAGACATTTGGCTCTCCCTTCTGCGCAGCGTTTAGCCGACGGGCACTGGAATGTCACTACACAAACGTAGAACGAACGCCCCGTCGCGAGCCTTCATCTAAATATGAGACTTAAAACAACAAATCCTTGTTTTTCTGTGAAAATCGACAGGCAATTTCAGGGCATTGTTCAACCCTCGAGAAAGACACCTGCCTGCGAATCATGCAAAAGCGGTTGGACTCGCTGGTAAATTTGATTCACCGACGCAGCGGCCCGGCTTGTCAAATTCCCCATCGCTCTGTAACCCGGACACCACAGTTTCGCCGGAAACAGCAAGAGGACCCGATGACCGCACGTTTTCAAGGCACAGCCGAATATGTCGCCACCGATGATCTGACCATCGCCGTGAACGCCGCCGTCACGCTGGAGCGCCCCTTGCTGGTCAAAGGGGAACCCGGCACTGGCAAGACCGAATTGGCAAAACAGGTCGCCGGCGCGTTGGGTTTGCGCATGATCGAGTGGAATGTGAAATCCACCACGCGCGCGCAGCAGGGCCTTTACGAATACGACGCCGTCAGCCGGTTGCGGGACAGCCAGCTGGGCGAAGAGCGTGTGCATGACGTCTCGAACTACATCCGCAAGGGCAAGCTCTGGCAGGCGTTTGAGGCCGACGAAAAGGTCGTTCTGCTGATTGATGAGATCGACAAGGCGGATATCGAGTTTCCCAATGACCTTCTGCAGGAACTCGACAAAATGGAGTTCCACGTCTACGAGACTGGCGAGACGATCAAGGCAAAGAACCGCCCGATCGTGATCATCACTTCAAACAACGAAAAAGAGCTGCCCGACGCCTTCCTGCGCCGTTGTTTTTTTCACTATATCCGCTTCCCGGATGAAGCCACGATGCGCCGCATTGTCGAAGTCCATCATCCTGGTATCAAGGACGCGCTGCTGACCACCGCGCTCACGCAATTCTACGAAATTCGCGACACTCAGGGCCTGAAAAAGAAACCCTCAACCTCCGAGGTTCTGGACTGGCTGAAACTGCTGCTGGCCGAGGATCTGAGCGCCGAAGACCTCAAACGCGACGGGGCCAATGCGCTGCCCAAACTGCACGGCGCGCTGCTGAAAAATGAACAGGACGTGCATTTGTTTGAGCGATTGGCCTTCATGGCACGCAGTCGACGTTGAACAGGATGTGAGCGCGGCTTGCTTCTTGGCGGTCCGGGTGTCAGCATCCTAGAAACCAAATAAGCAGGACGTATCGCTTGGCCAAAGACCTCAAAATCCGCCCACTGACCGCTGAGGACAAGGCCCAATGGGCTGAAATGTGGCGTGATTATCTTGCGTTCTATGAAACCACCCTGCCCGACGCGATCTACGAGACGACATTCGAACGTCTGCTGGGCAATGACCCGCAGGATTTCTCGGGCTTTGTTGCCGAACAGGACGGCAAGCTAGTCGGATTGACACATTTCCTGTTTCACCGCCATGGGTGGAAGGTGGAAAATGTCTGCTATCTCCAAGACCTGTTCGCCCGCCCTGAGGCGCGTGGAACCGGAGTCGGGCGCGCCTTGGTACAGGCAGTCTATGATGAGGCCGATCGTCAGGGTGCTCCGTCAGTCTATTGGCTAACGCAGGAGTTCAATCACACCGCGCGCCAGCTCTATGATCGGATTGGCGCCCTGACGCCGTTCATAAAGTACAATCGCGCATGAAGCGGTTTGTCGCCTTCGTTGCAGTGTTGGCGCTGTCAGCCTGTACAACGGTCGAACGGATCGAATTGCCGGACAACGTCAAGGTCGTTGAGCAATCCCTGCCCCCCACAAAGTCGTTCTCGGCGTCGCGGCCAACGCCCCCTGCGCGATCCAATACGAACATAGCTGCCGATTTCCTGGACCTGCATTTTGCGCTGGAAAGTGGTGTGGAGCTGCCGGTTTTCACCCGGTTCGAAACGCCCGTCACTGTGCGCCTGACCGGCACCCCTACGGCCAGCATGCAGCGCGACCTGACCAGCCTGCTTACCCGCATTCGACGCGAGGCCAGGATCGACATCCGGCAAATTCCCGAAGGTCAGGCCAACATCACCATTGAGGCCGTCACCCAGCGCGACATCCAACGCATCCTGCCCAATGCTGCCTGCTTCGTGGTCCCCAATTCATCGAGCCTCGAGGAATACCGCCGCGACCGCCGCAAGCCCAAGAGCAGCTGGACCGAGTTGCAACGGCGCGAGCGTCTGGGCATTTTCATCCCTGCAGATGTTAGCCCGCAAGAAATCCGCGATTGCTTGCATGAGGAACTGGCGCAGGCGCTGGGGCCGCTCAACGACCTGTATCATTTGCCAGATTCCGTGTTCAACGACGACAATATTCACACCGTTTTGACCGGGTTCGACATGCTGATCCTGCGGATGGCTTATTCTCCTGAACTGCGCTCGGGGATGACCCGTGAACAGGTCGAGGCCGTTATCCCCGGCCTGCTCAGCCGCCTCAACCCACGCGGCGACCGGCTGCCGGTGCAGCCATTGACTGAAACCCCGCGCGAATGGGTCGACGCGATCAATAAAGCCCTCGGCCCCGGCCCCGGTTCCCCCCGACAACTGCGCGCGGCAAAACGAGCGGCCGAGATCGGACGGCGACAGGGCTGGACCGACCACCGCCGCGCCTATCCACACTACCTGATGGGCCGCATGATCCAGTTTCGCGATCCCGCCGCCGCCTTGCAGAACTACCAAATCGCGCTGCAATTCCTGAACGCCACCCCCGGAACCGAGGTTCACCGCGCGCATGTCACGGCCCAAACCGCCTCTTTTGCACTGGCGCAGGACAGAGGGCCCGAAATCCTGCCCGATCTGAACTCCGCAATTGACGTGATAACACGAGCCGAGAACGCCTCACTTCTGGCGACGTTGCTGCTGTTGAAATCCGAGGCTCTGAAACAAGCCGGACAGGAGCAGCAGGCACGTGCCGTCAGGCTGGACAGTATCGGATGGGCGCGATACGGGTTTGGCTCGGATCTGGTGGCCCGGTCTCTGGCAGAGGGCGACGCTGGAACGTCAAGAAACAATACAGGCGGATGACAGACGAATGCTCGTAGTAGTGGGAATGGCTGTTTTGGGTGCGATCCTGGGCGTAATGGCCGCGCGCAAGCGCAACGGCAACCGGGCCGACATGGCGCAGTATGCGGCCGGTTACGGCATAGCCTTTGCGCTTTTGGGCCTGATCCTGTCGCTGATCCTTGTGCGGTTCTTGGTGTAGCCCATGTTCCTGCCCTTTTTCGAAAACCTTAGAAAAGCAGGCATCCCGGTCTCTCTGCGGGAGTATCTGACCTTTCTGGAGGGGATGAAAAAGGGCCTGGCCACCTATGATGTCGAGGCGTTCTACTACCTCGCCCGCGTCTCGATGGTGAAGGATGAGCGCAATATCGACAAGTTCGACCGCGCTTTTGCCGCCAGTTTTGAGGGGCTGGGTGAGATCAGTTTCGATCAGGTGCTAGAGGCGGTCGACATCCCCGCGGACTGGCTGGCCAAGATGGCCGAAAAACACCTCTCGGACGAGGAAAAGGCCGAGATCGAAGCCCTTGGCGGCTTTGACAAGCTGATGGACGCCTTGCGCGAACGCCTGAAAGAGCAGCAGGGCCGTCACCAAGGGGGGAACAAGTGGATCGGCACGGCAGGGACCTCTCCGTTCGGGGCCTATGGCTACAACCCCGAAGGCGTGCGGATCGGCCAGAAGGAAAGCCGCCACCAGCGCGCGGTGAAAGTCTGGGACAAGCGCGAATTCAAGAACTTGGACGACACTGTTGAACTGGGAACGCGCAACATCAAGGTCGCCTTGAAGCGCCTGCGCCGCTGGGCGCGCGAGGGCGCGGCAGAGGAGCTGGACCTGGACGGCACAATCCGCGCAACTGCCGAACATGGCTATCTCGACGTCAAAACCCGCCCCGAGCGTCATAACGCGGTCAAGGTCCTGCTTTTTCTCGACGTCGGCGGTTCCATGGACCCGCATATCAAGGTGGTTGAAGAGCTGTTCTCGGCCGCGCGGACCGAGTTCAAGCATTTGGAATACTACTACTTCCACAATTGTCTCTATGAAGGCGTCTGGCGCGACAATCGCCGCCGTTGGGACCAACAGATCCCAACCCACGAGGTGCTGCGCACCTATGGCGGCGACTACAAATGCATCTTCGTGGGCGACGCCTCGATGAGCCCCTACGAGATCGCCTATCCTGGCGGCGCCAACGAGCACTGGAACCAAGAGGCGGGCCAAGTCTGGCTGCAACGCGCACGCGAGCAATGGACGTCAAACCTGTGGATCAACCCGGTGCCCGAGAAATACTGGGGCTACACCCACTCCATCGGCATGATCCAAGAGATTTTCGAGGACCGCATGGTGCCAATGACGCTGGCTGGGTTGGAACAAGGCATGCGAGAGTTGACTCGCTAGACATCGCTGCGCGTTGAAGTAGATCAACGCTGCTAAAAACAAGACAAAGTCGTAGATTTTGCCCTCGAAATAGCTTCAGAGGAAACAATCGACGCGATACTCCCCACATTTTTGAGATTCGTGGTATAACCCAGATGGATCGACGCTGGGGGGCTGAGATGACCAAATCTAAACTTCGCAATTACCTGACATCTTTTTTGACCATTTCTGCATTGGTGCTGGCGTCCGGTGCCGTTGCGACTTTTGCCTTTGCGCCGGATGCGGCTTACGCAAAAAACGATAAAGGCAACGGCAAAGGCAAAGGGAACGGAAGGGGCAACGGAGGTGGCAAGGGTAATTCCGGTAAGGGAGGAAAAGACGGGGGCAAGAGCGGCGAAAAGGGAAAATCTGGCAAAAGCAACGGCGCAAAAAATGCCGGTAA
Organism: Ruegeria sp. BG11; assembly: GCF_056538565.1. Lineage (NCBI taxonomy): Bacteria > Pseudomonadati > Pseudomonadota > Alphaproteobacteria > Rhodobacterales > Roseobacteraceae > Ruegeria > Ruegeria sp. BG11. The sequence continues at coordinate 462,971 of NZ_JBQFTH010000001.1, forward strand.
GGATCATGGAAAAGCCAAATCCAAAACCCAGAGTTCTCGCAACCTATTCGGAAGTAGCAACAAGCAGAAAGCGAAGTCCAAAACCCAACGCTCTGGCAACCTATTTGGAAATGGCAAAAAGCAAAAAGCCAAGTCCACAACTCAACGCTCTCGCAACGTATTCGGAACCGGCAACAAACAGAAAGCGAAGTCCCAAAAACCTTCCAACAATAAGTCGCGAAGCGGAAAAGTTCAGAAAACAACCCTGGCGAACGTTGGGCGAGAGTTCAAACGCGATGTGGAAGAACTGTTCGGCAAACGCTCACGCGTGAAACCCAAGGCCAGCGGAAAACGTGTAAACAAAGCCTACCGCAAAGCGTCCATTGCTCCGGTCGAATACTCCCCGCGACCGGTTGCCCGCTCGGACTATCGCACCAAGCGATACGACGAACAAAACCCTGACAAGCGTAGATACCGCGATCCGCTTGTGGCTGCGATTACCGACCCCTATGGCTCGGACAAGTTGCGCAACCTGAACGCATCGAAAGCGGCGGCTCCGGCGTTTCGCAACGCGTCTCCCAACAGCAATGTCGGCAAGATCGCGACTTATCAGGCCGCTGCGGAAACCTACTATGACCTGCGCGGAGATCTCTATGACGCCCGGCGCGAGTTGCGGGATCTAAACGAAAGCTACGACGGCCGCAGCAGCGACGACATTGCGGACGACATTGCCGCGCTTGATCCCTCGGACCCCAATTACGAGGACGACCTGAACGCGCTTGAGGACGAACTGCGTGACGCCGAAACCTATGAAGAAGCGCGTGACGACCTGCGCGCAGATGTTAGGGACTTGCGCCACGAAACCCGCGACGCCCTGCAAGACGCAGAGACCGCGTTCTTTGACGCATCCAAAGGCCGGACAGTGACCAAAGGCACATTGTCTCAGTTCCACGGTTACCTGGATCTGCCGCAGCCGCGGCATCGCTACAAGGATGGAGTAACAATCCAGCCCGTGCCCTACGATCCTGATCGTTACAGATACACCAAAGACGATGCGACCTACGAACTGTGGGATGAAAAGCGGGATGTTTATGACACCTATTCGCATCAAAAGAAGGATCGGTATCGCTACTACCGCGATCCGCTTGTGGCTGCGATTACCGACCCGTATGGCTCGGACAAATTGCGCAATTTGAACGCGTCGAAAGCGGCGGCTCCGGCGTTTCGCAACGCGTCTCCCAACAGCAATGTCGGCAAGATCGCGACCTATCAGGCCGCTGCGGAAACCTACTATGACCTGCGCGGAGATCTGTATGAAGCGCGGCGCGAGCTGCGTGACCTGAACGAAAGCTATGACGGCCGTAGCAGCGACGACATCGCCGACGACATCGCCGCGCTTGATCCCTCGGACCCCAATTACGAGGACGACCTGAACGCGCTTGAGGACGAACTGCGTGACGCCGAAACCTATGAAGAAGCGCGTGACGACCTGCGCGCAGATGTTAGGGACTTGCGCCACGAAACCCGCGACGCCCTGCAAGACGCAGAGACCGCGTTCTTTGACGCATCCAAAGGCCGGACAGTGACCAAAGGCACATTGTCTCAGTTCCACGGTTACCTGGATCTGCCGCAGCCGCGGCATCGCTACAAGGATGGAGTAACAATCCAGCCCGTGCCCTACGATCCTGATCGTTACAGATACACCAAAGACGATGCGACCTACGAACTGTGGGATGAAAAGCGGGATGTATATGACACCTATTCGCATCAAAAGAAGGATCGGTATCGCTACTACCGCGATCCGCTTGTGGCTGCGATTACCGACCCGTATGGCTCGGACAAATTGCGCAATTTGAACGCGTCGAAAGCGGCGGCTCCGGCGTTTCGCAACGCGTCTCCCAACAGCAATGTCGGCAAGATCGCGACCTATCAGGCCGCTGCGGAAACCTACTATGACCTGCGCGGAGATCTGTATGAAGCGCGGCGCGAGCTGCGTGACCTGAACGAAAGCTATGACGGCCGTAGCAGCGACGACATCGCCGACGACATCGCCGCGCTTGATCCTTCAGACCCCAATTACGAAGACGACCTGAGCGCGCTTGAGGATGAACTGCGTGACGCAGAAACCTATGAAGAGGCACGTGACGACCTGCGCGCGGATGTCAGGGATTTGAGAGTTGATGCATTGGTCGCTGAGAAAGAGGCAGAACATGCCTTTTTCGAGGCTTCAAAAGGTGCCACTTTGACGAAATCGTCGCTATCTGAATTCCATTCGAACTTGCAGCTTCCTTTGCCGGGTCGGTAGGTTCAGCATTCCGGGCATGTTTTGACCTAGGACTTAACTGCAATTGCGGCTTGCCTAGACTGGGTGAGCCGCCCATATCTATGTCATGCTTCGCTTAACTCCGATCCTTCTGGCGATTGCCTATGGCCTTGTGATGTACCGGATTTCCATCTGGCGTACCCATCGTGAGTTGGATCAAAAGTCGACCGAACTGGCTGACCCTGCCCTCAAACGGATGACAGACCGGTTGGCCGCTGCTTTGAATATCGCGCGGGTGCCGGTCTATATCTACGAGATTGATCCGGTGAACGGCTTGGCGGCTCCGGACGGGCGGATATTCATCACGCGCGGGTTTTATCGCAAGTTTCGCAACGGTGAGGTCTCGGCCGAGGAGATGGCGAGCGTGATTGCGCATGAGCTGGGCCATGTGGCCTTGGGGCATGCGAAGCGGCGGATGATTGATTTCTCAGGCCAGAACGCAATGCGGACCGCGTTGATCATGGTGTTGAACCGGTTCATTCCCTTCATCGGGGCCATGATTGCGAATGCGTTGACGTCGTTGCTGGCGTCGCGTTTGTCTCGGCAGGATGAGTATGAGGCCGACGAATATGCCGCCGCCTTGCTGACCAAGGCCGGGATTGGGATCGCGCCGCAGAAATCTCTGTTCCACAAGTTGGAAGACCTGACGCAGCAGCGTGCCGGAATTGTGCCTGCGTGGCTGATGAGCCATCCAAAGACGGATGAGCGGATTGCGGCTTTGGAGGCTTTGGAGCAGCGTTGGGCGCGTGGCTGAGGGTGTACAGCGAGAGGCCAGCCTCTCGCGCTCTCCGGGATATTTTTAGCCAGATGAAGGGGGATCCCGTTTAGGTGGTCAGGGCTTTGCCCAGGCGCGGCAGGCGGGCTTTTTTCATGAGCGCGCGTAGGGTCCATTGATCGCCCGATAGGCGGTTGGCTTCGGACAGGACCGCCTTGGCCGCGTTCGTCATGCCCGTAGGGTCGGTTTGCCAGAAGCTGTGGAGCAGATTGTCTGGGTCACGGCGCTCAAGGCCCTCTTCGGACAGGATGTTTCTGGGGAAGTCCTTGGCGTTGACGGTGACGATGACATCCGCAGAGGCCTCGATGGCCGTGGCCAGAACGTGGATATCGGCCTTGTCGGGCAGCCAGAGACGTTGTTCGATACCCATTGCTACCTTGCGTTCGGCTTTGGGCCAGTGCGCTTGGGCCAGAGCGATCTCGGCGCGGGCCTGTGCTTCGCCTTCGGGGCCCAGTTTGCGGGCGGCGCGGGCCCATTCTTCGAGGATACGCGCGGACCAGATGGGGGTGAAATGGCCCAGTTTGGCCGCGCCCAGCAGCATCTCTCGCATCACCGTCGGGTAGATGACGCAGGTATCCAGAACCGCCTTCACAGACGGTAGAATACGGCTTTGAGGTAACCGCTTTCGGCCAATTGCGGCAGTTGCGGATGATCGGGTCCGGCAAAGCCGGTGTGGATCAGTTGCGCCTGCCGCCCGGCCCGTCCTATCCCGCGGGACGAAGCGTCGCGGAAGCGGCCCAGATCTGCGGCATGAGAGCAGGAGCAGAGGCCCAAATAGCCACCGGATTTGACCAGTGGGGCGGCGACGCGGGCGATGCGCTCATAGGCGCGCAGGCCAGCGTCGAGGGCTTGTTTCGAAGGCGCAAAGGCGGGCGGGTCGCAGATGACGACATCGAACTGCGCGCGCTCTTCGCCCAGTTGCGTCAGCACATCGAAAGCGTCGCCTTGGCGGGTCTGGAACCGGTCAGCACATCCGCTTGCTTCGGCCCCTTTGGTGGCCAGGTCCAACGCGGCGGCAGAGCCATCGATGGATAGCGCCTGTGCCGCCCCACCGGCCAACATGGCAAGGCTGAAGCCGCCCACATGGCTGAACACGTCCAGAACCTGAGCATCGGGATGCACCAAACGCGCCGCAAAAGCGTGGTTGGGACGTTGATCGTAGAACAGGCCGGTTTTCTGACCGCCTGTCAGGTCAGCCATGTAGGTCGCGCCGTTCATGGGCACAGGCAGAGGCGCGTCGGGCGCGGTTCCGCACAGGGTTTGGTTCACGTCGTCCAACCCCTCCAACCCGCGGGTCCGGCCCGAGGCGTTTTTCAAAACGGTTGTCACGCCGGTCGCCTTGACCAGCGCGTCGGTCAGCACCTCCAGATGTGCTTCGGCCCAAGCGGCGTTGGGCTGGATCACGCAGGCATCGCCGAAACGGTCAATGATCACACCAGGAAACCCATCGGCTTCGGCGTGGATCAGACGGTAGTATGGCGCTTCGAACAGGCGTTCGCGCATCTCAAGCGCGCGGCGCAGGCGGGACTCGAACCAGTCCGCATTGAGATCGGTCTCTATATCGCGATCCAGAACGCGACACATGATCTTCGACTCAGGGTTGACCGCGACCAGAGCGATCGGCGCGCGCTTTTCATCCTCAAGTACGGCCAGCGCCCCGGCGGGGATTTTGCGCGTGCGCCGGTCGGTGACGATGTCATTGGCATAGACCCATGGGAAACCATGGCGCAGCCCGCGCGCATTGGCTTTGGGTTTCAGACGGATACGGGGGCGGTCATCGGCTTGGGTCATGACCGCCTCATAGTCGCGAACAGCCCGAAGGAAAACCCCCCTAGCGCGGGCGAGAGCGCCAGCCCCCGCGCCGCTTAGGCGCTTGGGCGGCCTGCAGCCCTTCGGTCATCACCTGCGTCATGGGATGATCGGGCTCCTGCGCGGAATAGGCCGCATGCAACTCGGCCAGAGCCTGTTTCTGATCTACGCCATCGGGCAGGCTAAGCGCCCAGTCCAGAAAGATGCTGCGGCATTCCGGCATGGCGATGCCTTCGATGTTATACGCCTCGCGGATCAGGCCCTTGGGGTCGTTCGGATCAGTGCTGCGCGCCATCTTCATCCTCTTTGATAACGCTGCCGATGATTTCGGCGGCGGTGGAATAGCTGTCCTGCAATGCCGATTGCAGCGCTTCGACCTGTTCGAACCCGGTGGCGCGGCACAGGAAGGCCGCTCCGCCCTCGCCGATCTTATCCGCCTCGATCACCTTGCCCGAAAGCAGCCGCGCCGCGCATTGTACCGACCAGCATAAATCGTAGCTGTCCTTCAATGTTTGTGCCTGCGCGACATCCAACAAACCGGCAGCGACCGCCCCGTCGAGGCCAGACTTCACATCCCGGTTTGCGAGGCCTGCCATCAGCGCTCCGGTCTCGGCCATCAACTCGATATCCATCATCCGGCCCGGGCCGTTTTTGGCATCCCAAACGCCTGCCGGGGCTTTGGCCGCTGCCAGACGTGTACGCATTTCGGCCACTTCGCGCAGAACTTTGTCTGCCTCCCGAGGGCGCGACAACAGCTCGGTTCGGAAGGTCTCGATGTCCTGAGCCAAGCCCGCGTCTCCGGCGACGACATGAGCGCGTGTCAGGGCGAGATGTTCCCACACCCAGGCCTCTTCCTGCTGGTAATGCGTGAAACTTGCCCAACTGGTGGCCACCGGCCCCTGATTGCCAGAGGGGCGCAAGCGCATGTCGACCTCATAGAGCCGCCCCTGAGACATCGGCGCCGAAAGCGCCGTGATCAGTGCCTGCGTGAACCGTGCGTAGTAGGTGCGCGTGGCCAGCGGGCGGGGACCGTCGGACATGTCCTGATCGAGCGGATCGTAGATCACGATCATATCCAAGTCAGATTGCGAGTTGATCCGCCCTGCCCCCAGCGACCCCATGCCCAGAATGGCCGCTCCGCGCCCCGGTGCCGGGCCGTGTTTGCGTGCGAAGGCGTCTGTCACATAGGGTAGGATCGCGGCGATCACGGCTTGCGCAAGCTCGGCATATTGTCGGCCCGCTTGCGCCCCGTCGATCAGGCCTCGCAGGTGGTGAACGCCAATGCGGAAATGCCATTCCTTGCACCAGCGTCGCGCCAGATCGAGTTGCGTTTCATAGTCGGCTTCCTGCGCCAGTGCCTCCACCAACTCGGCTTGCAAAACCTCCAAACCGGGCCAATCGCTGAAGAAACTGCCTCCGATCACCGCGTCAAAAACAGAAGCGTTGCGCGACAGGTGTGACGCCAGCGCATGCGAGGTGCCGACGATGTCGATCAACAGGTCGATCAGATGTGGGTTGGCCTCAAAAAGCGAGAACAACTGAACACCTGCTGGCAGGCCTGCCAGAAACCCGTCCAACGCCAGCAGGGCTTCATCGGGTTGCGCGGTTTTGGCGAGGCGCGAGAGGAGCTCGGGCTTCAACCGGTCGAAGATTCGCCGCCCGCGCTGTGACCTTAGCGCCGGATATGTGGACCAGCGGGCGAGGATGTTCTGGTCGAACGTCACCTCAAGTGCGGGCGTCGGCGCTGGCCCAGCGCCCGGTGCAAAGAAGCCCTCGGTCAGCTCATGCACCTCGGTCAGGCGACGGGTCAGATCCTTGGTCAGATCGCCGCTACTGAGACCCATCAGACAGGCGACCCGTTCGATCCCATCGTCAGATTGAGGGACCTTGTGGGTCTGGGCATCATGGATCATCTGAATGCGATGTTCGACCTCGCGATGCGCGCGATAGTGATCGGTCAGCTTTTCCGCAACCTCTTTCGGCACCCAACCCTTTTGCGCAAGAGCCGCCAGCCCGGGCACCGTACCGCGCACGCGCAGATCGGGGTCGCGCCCACCTGCAATCAACTGCCGAGTCTGGGTGAAAAACTCGATCTCGCGAATGCCGCCCTGACCCAGTTTCATGTCATGGCCGGGGATCGAGAGGCTGCCGCCCGTGCCTTTGTTTTCACGTATGCGCAGACGCATGTCATGGGCGTCCTGAATGGCGGCAAAGTCCAGATGCCGACGCCAGACAAAGGGTTTCAGCGTATCCAGAAACCGCTCTCCGGCCGCTAGATCCCCCGCGCAGGCGCGTGCTTTGATATAGGCGGCCCGCTCCCATGTGCGACCAAGGCTTTCATAGTACCGTTCGGCCGCCTCCATCGCCATGCAGACCGGGGTCACCGCCGGATCGGGCCGCAGGCGCAGATCGGTGCGGAACACATAGCCGTCGGCGGTTTTGTCGCTGAGCGTGGCGCAGAAATTGCGCGTGGCCCGGACCATTCCGTGGCGGGCTTCGTAAAAATCATCCGGGTCAAAGCGCGTCTCATCGAACAGAACGATCAGGTCGATATCTGAGCTGTAGTTCAGCTCATGCGCGCCCATCTTGCCCATCGCGAGAATGACCATCCCGGCAGCGGTTTCGACATCATCCTCGGACATTCCAGGCAGCTTCTTGCGGCGGATCAGAGCGGCAATCTCGGCCTTTGCGGCCACATCAGACGCCAGAGCGCCAAAATCGGTCAGCGCTGCCGTGACCTTTTCCAGCGGCCAAGCGCCCGCGATATCGGCCAATGCGGTCAGAACAGCCATCCGCCGCTTGGCCAGCCTCAGACCCGGCTTGAGCTGATCCGGTGCCAGGGCACGCGCAGCCGCCATCACCTCTGCCAAAGCGTGGTCTGGCTGTTGCAAGGCCTGCGGCAGCCACTCTCTCTCTTGCTCGATCAGGCTCTTCAGATACGGGCTGGACCCTGCAGTTCCGGCGATCAGATCGCCTTGCTCAGTCGTCAGATCGGCAAGCAAAGCGCGGGTTTCATCGCCCAAGGATTGATCGAACGCGTGCGGCAGACGGTTGATGGTCAAAATCTCAGTCATACCCGGACCCTGCGCACCGCTGGGCGGCAAGGTCAATGCGGCAAACGCATTATTCCTGTTCGACCGGAGTGTCCTGACTGAAACTGTTGATCCAAGCGCCTGCCCGACGCTCCCAAAGAGAGGATATGAGCATCGCCTCCCACTCATCTGCGCCCGGTCGCACATAGTCTGCCCGATAGGACAACAAGACGATATCCGGTGTCAAAATCCGCAGGCGCTCTTCACTCAACTTGAATTCAGCCATCGTCGGAGCCTCAGCGAACTGCCCGACATGGTCGTCCCGATTTGCAAAGCCCGAGGGGTAGACACCCAGGAAATCAGCGCTCAGAAGCGCCCTGTCAGCGTGGGCGTCGCCTGTTACCAGAGCAGACCATACCTGCTTTTCCAGCTTCACTATCTCTGCGAGTGCTGGTGCGGTTGTGTTCTCAGTCATCATGCCCGCACCCTGCTTTCCGAGGCCAGCGCCGTCAACCAAATCCGAAAATGTAAATCTTTTTCACATCGACCCCTTGCAACCCCGCAAGCGCTCCCCATCTAGATCATGTGAAAGGAATTTACATCAACCCCAGGAGAGACCACATGACCGCATTGTCCGAACCCGCCGCACCCGCAAATCCGGGGTGGCTCTATCGTGCCGAGGCTTGGATGGACGACAAAGGCAAAGGCGCCTGGATCGCCGCCATGGTTCTTGGGTTCATCTTCTTCTGGCCCGTGGGCCTCGCCCTTCTGGCCTATATGATCTGGAGCAAACGCATGTTCAGCAAGTCCTGCAGCCGCCGCAAATCCTGGCACAGTCACATGAGTGCAATGAAGCCATCAGGCAACAGCGCATTCGACGCCTACAAGGCCGACACCCTGGCCCGTCTGGAGCGTGAACAGCAGGATTTCGAAGCCTTCCTGCGCCGCCTGCGCGAAGCCAAGGACAAAGCCGAGTTCGACCAGTTCATGGATGAACGCGCCCGTGAAAACCACGAAGAAGACGCCAAAGGCGAACCGACCTGAATTGACTTGCCCTGTCCCGACAATTCGGGACAGGGTAACACGACCTACCCTTTCGGAAACCAGACCATGAACCACCTGCCCGATCCCGATACTCAACCCGAGTTCTACCAATCCGTCGCAACCAAGCGCTTTGTCGCATGGTTGTTCGACATCGCCTTTATCTCACTTTTGTGCATCGTCCCCGTCTTCCTGACACTTGGGGCCGGGCTGTTCTTCTTGCCGCTGATCTATGCCGTGATCAGCTTTGTCTACCGGGTCATCACGATCTCGAACGGGTCTGCCACGCTTGGCATGCGGTTCATGGGGATCGAGTTGCGCGACGCGTTCGGCGAACGTATGGATATGGGCAAGGCCGTGGCCCATACGGCTGGATACTTCATCAGCATGGCGTTCTTCGTGGTTCAGATCGTATCTGTCATCATGATGCTGACCAGCGCGCGCTGCCAGGGTCTGACGGATGCCTTCCTTGGTACAGTCATGATCAATCAGCGCGCCTAATCGCCCACCGCCCTTGCTGGCTATCTGGATTGTCAATCAATGTCAGAGGTTTGACGTATATTTATAGCTTTTTGATATACCTATAGCTGTCTCTAATTTTGCGTCTGAGATTCCCTCAAGGTTCCCATTTTCAGGATGATCACTTGATCACGGGTCAATTGGTCATCCGGTTCCGTTGTGCGTCTGGTTGGGTCATTTGTCCCGGTCTGGTGATCCGGTCCAATCCCCCTTGCGTGAAAATCGCCAGGGTGCTGTCAGACGAATTCGAACCAGTCTCAGTTTGCCGCGGAAACCGCGAACCTATCCGGAACAAAGTTGACGCCACTCGCTAAGAGCGGCGGCGCGGGTCGGCTTGAAGGTGTCTCGACTGGCTAGCGATCTTTCCTGGTTGAAGTGGTTGTAGACAGAGGAATGGACGGAGGCGAATTTCTGTAAACTTCGCATGCGCTTGAAACGCTGCATCGCGCGTTCGCGTCGACGAAACGGCAGGTGCGAATTCTCGACGCGGTTGTTGAGCCACCTGCCCGTCTGTTGTTTATCGAGCGCGCCGATTTCTCTGAGCGCTGCCTTGTAGGAAGCGAAGCGATCTGTGACGATCTCTTCGGCCTCACCGTGTCGCTTCATCAATTTCTTTAGGAATTTCAGTGCTGCAGCTTTGTTTCGGCGTTTGGTTACAACGGCGTCCAGCACCTCACCTTCGTGATTAACAGCCCGCCAAAGATAATGCCGCTTGCCATTCACCTTCACGATAGCCTCGTCAACGTGCCACCTCCATTTGGAGAAGGCGCGCAGTTGCTGAACACGCTTCCGTCGGATCTCAGCTGCAAACATTGGACCAAACCTGTTCCACCAATATCGGACAGTTTCGTGGCTCACATCGATGCCTCGCTCATGCAGCAGATCTTCGACATTCCGAAGCGAGAGCGGGAAACGGATGTACAGCATCACAGCCAGCCGAATGATTTCGGGACTATTTTAAAGTATTTGAAAAAGGCAGATCTGGTCATCGGAAAAAGCTACTCAACCACCTTGCCCCGCTCGAGCAAAGTTCTTCTGACAAGACCAATCCCGCTGCTACACTCCTAATCTGGCTGAAACTGAAATAGTCTGAAACCCAGCGACTGACACCGCGGCGTGCAAAGCAGTCAATTTATGTAAGACCGGGAAAACATGGCGCTTGAAGAACCTTTCACAGAACTCAAAATAAGAACTCAGGGAACTGGCTTTTACAAAGGATATAGCCTGCCGATTGCGCTGGTAAGCAAACTTTCGGTTTCTCTGCTCGTTCTCTGGGCGCTGGTTTGGCCACTATCTGCGAACGATACACTGCGATCCTGGAAGTCAGGAGTGCTGGCCGAGTTCAACACATTCTACAACCTTTCCGTTGGATTATTTGTATTTTTCCTTTTCCTTATCGCGCTCATACCTTCAACCGGCCGGATGAGGCTGGGTTTAGAAGATGAGAAACCGGAATTTTCAAACTTCTCTTGGTTTTCGATGATGTTTGGGGCGGGTCTAGGCGTGGGACTAATGGTCTATGCAACCGCCGAACCACTCGGCCTTTGGGAAACAAATCCATTGACTATTTCCGGGGAAGTCGCACCCAAAAGCGAGGACGCTATTGATGGAGCCTACCGCTATACCTTTTTGCACACCGGATTTCACGCCTGGGCAATATACGTCGTCACCGGCCTTAGCCTTGCCTATTATGCGTTTACAAGAGGCATGCCGCTAACAATCCGCACCGCACTGACCCCATTGCTTGGAGAATACTCAAACGGTGTTGCAGGCCATGTGGTCGATGTACTCGGCGTCGTTGCGACAATACTCGGCGTGGCGGTAACGATCGGTTATGGCGTTTCTCAATTGGTGGACGGTGCGTTTCTAATTACCGGTGCGAATTGGCTTGTTGAAAAAGAAGTAACCAAAGTGATCCCGTCGACCGCCGGCCTAATTACGGCGTTGATCGTTGTTATGATTATGTCGACACTCTCAGCCGTCTCTGGCGTGGGGCGTGGTGTCAAATACTTGTCAAATATTAATCTTCTCTTTTCACTGGTATTGCTGGCGGTATTCATTGTTTATGGTTCATTCGCTTTTGCGGCGACGACCTACGCCACAGCACTGGTTGACTATATCAAAAACTTTGTCCCGCTGAGTTTCCAAGCTTTTCGACCGATTTCCGAAGGCGAGTTTGGCTCCGCATTGCCAGCTGAGGCTGCGCCCTTTGTCGGCGAACTCTTCGCGGGTGCAACTGATCCCTGGGGAACAAAAGCAACCTATCTTGAGGGTTTGAGCAACGATACAGCCGATCTTTCTGACGCGACCAAGACTGCAGCTTATGACGCGGGCACACGAGGCAGGTTGTTCGGATGGCAGGCCGGATGGACTACATTTTATTGGGCATGGTGGATCGCGTTTTCGCCCTTTGTCGGCCTTTTCCTAGCGCGTATCTCCAGAGGGCGAACCGTACGCGAGTTCATATTTGGCGCGGTCATTGCCCCGTCCCTCGTTTGTTTCGCGTGGATGGCCATTCTGGGTGGAGCGGCCATCGATCTGGAACTAAATGGGAATGCAAGTGGATCAATCCTCGCAGCTTCAACGACGGCAACCCTGTTCGTCACATTGGGGGAAATGATATCGGGCAACTTGCTCGCGGTAGTGAGTGTCATGTGTGTGCTCTTAACCATGACATTCCTTGTCACGTCCGCCGACTCTGGCATCCTTGTGATGAACACGATCATGTCCGGCGGGTCTGAAAACACCGGCCTTCTTCATCGTATCCTTTGGGGTGTTCTTCTGACTCTTGTAATTGGAACTCTGCTGATCGCTGGCGGCGGCGGATTGGAAGCATTGACCAATTCGATGATCATCGGGGCATTGCCGTTCAGCGTCGTTTTGCTACTGATGTGCGTCTCTCTGGCCAAAGCAATGATCAACGACTTGCGCCGATTGAACCACAAGACTCGGACGGGTTCGTGATTGCCCGTGGCTAGTTCCCAGTCACCTACTCCCGCGGATCGACCGAGTGCCAAAGTGTTTAGGAAACATCGATTGCAGCACAAACAGGCAGATCTTCAAAGCCTCGGAGGGGTTGAAGATATCTGAGTGCAAATGGTAGTCGGTCCAAAGCCCTTCCAACAAAGCAACCAACGCGTCTGTTGCAAGTTTGGCGCTTACATCCTCGTATTCGCCTTCACCCTTTATTTGTTCCAACAACTCCAGGATCACCGCGCGGAAACCTTTGTCGCGCGAGTCGATGAAAGGAAATATGTTCGGGTTCGAGAGCGCTTCAGCCCGAAAGGAAAACCAGATCGCGACGTCCCGCGCATTTAGGACCAGTGGGTCGAAATCTGCCTTTATAATAGAGACTAGCTTGTCTGCCGGGTCTAACTCTGGATTGACTGCAATGGCCGTCCACTGCTCCGCGTATCGGACTGACAATTCCTCAGCCACTGCAAGCAGCAGCTTTTCCTTGGAACCAAAGTGTAGGTTGACCATCCCTTGCGATAATCCCGACAATTCTTGGATTCTTGCCGAAGTTGTTCCGCGTATTCCGTATCTATAAATGGCGTCCGCAGCCGATTGGATCAGCAGCTTTCGGTTCTGCAATTTACCCAGGTCTCGGGCATTGGTTGGTGTATCACGCTCGAGATTAATCTTATTTCTCCTTCACTGGGGTAGTCGCCTTTGTCTTCTCGCATTTAGCGTTAAGACAGTTCAAGGATTGACATTGAATGAATGCTTGTTCATTTTGTGATTTATATTACATTAAGGTGCTGCATGACCCTTTTCAACTCCGACTTTCGGTCCATACGAGAATGGGACAACGAACATTTCCTGCACCCTTGGGAAGGGATGTCACACCTTGGCCAAAATGAACGAACCTTTGCCGAAAGCGGCCTTGGCGTTCATGTCGTCACAGAGGACGGAAAGCGCCTGATAGACGGCCCTGCTGGCATGTGGTGCATTCAATTGGGCTATGGAAACAACGAGATTGCCGATGCGATGGCTCAGCAGGCGAAACAGATGGCGTATTTTTCGCCCTTCAACAACGCCAACTCAACTCCGGCCCGTTTGGCACATGAAATCGCCAAGAGAACGCCGGGCGATTTGAACCATGTGTTCTTCACGACCGGTGGTTCAACGGCCGTGGATAGCGCTCTGCGGTTTGTACAATTTTGCAATAACCTGTTGGGAAAACCTCAAAAGAAAATCGTGATCTCGCGCCAGAAAGCATATCACGGATCGACCTATTTGGCGGCCTCGGTATCCGGAAAAGAGCGCGACAAAGGGTGGTTGGACCAAGCCTCGGACCTGACGCGGTTTTTGCCGAACGTGAATCCGTATATACGTCGCCCCGATCAGACGGTCGATGACTTTCTGGACGAAAAAATTGCAGATCTGGAGAACATGATACTGCAAACCGGAGCAGACAAGGTCGCTGCCTTCATCGCTGAACCGATACTGTGCTCTGGTGGCGTCATTGTGCCTCCGCAGGGGTATCATCAGCGCTGTCTTGAAATCTGCCGGAAATACGATGTCCTGTATATTTCAGACGAGGTCGTAACCGGATTTGGGCGGCTTGGACATTGGTTTGCTTCAGAAGACGTCTTTGGGATTAAGCCCGACATCATAACCTGCGCCAAAGGCATGACGTCTGGGTACGTACCCATGGGGGCTTGTATCATCTCTGACCGGCTGATTGCAGATGTAAGCGGAGACAATGCGCAGAACGCTACGTTTTCAAACGGCTTCACTTACTCAGGCCATCCAGTAAGCGCGGCGGCAGGCCTGAAGACGATTGAAATCATGGAGCGCGACGGCGTTCTGGAACATGTCCGCGCAATCACGCCGCTCTTCGAAGAGCGCCTCCAGGCTCTGGCAGATTTGCCGCTCGTCGGTGATGCGCGCGGCATGGGGCTCGTTGGCTGCGTCGAATGTGTTGCAGACGCAAAAGCAGATAATGCACTGGACCTAGATAAATCTGTCGGCGCTTTGATTGATCATCATTGTCAGGAGAACGGGCTGATTCTGCGGCCGATCATCAACATGTGCGTGTTTTCCCCACCTCTGATCATTACCGAAGGCGAGTTGAACCAGATGTTCGACGTCCTTGAAAAAGGTATCCAGCTGGCAACCGAAGACCTAAAGCAGCAGGGTACGTTTAAACCTTAGGAACTGCCTCGGCGCGCCATCGCGATTTTCATGGTTGCTATGCCTTCGCTTAAGTGCGCTGCGTTTAACCTGCCCGCATCACCTCTGGTGGCAATTTGATCGGGAACTTGGACCGAACCTCCGCATCCGCCTTGCTGCCAAAATAGTTTGGATAGTGATTGGATAGAATGTCGTTCACGACTGACCGGCTCCGTTCAAACATATCCTGACGACCGGCTTTTTGCCAAGTATCGGTTAGCTCCCGATCCATCAGGGTTGGATAGACATACTCAGTCTCCATGTATTGCAAGGTCTGCGTGTTGCCGAGGAAATGACCGGGATCAATTGCACATTCGTGGATGACGTCAACCGACAGAGTGTCGTCGCTCACCTCGATACCACGCAGGGTTCGTGAGATCATACCCGCGGCCTCGTTGTCGATGACCATGGACTCAAAGCTGCAACCCATCAGGCTGCCGAGCATACCGCCAAATTCGCAGAGCCTGTTGGCCCCAGCATGAGCCGCTAATGCGAAAGTCAACGCCTTTTCCAGACCATATTGTGCGTCAGGAATCTTGGAATCCGTCATGCCGCAACCAACGCTGGTCGGCAGGTTGTAGAAATTGCCCATTTGGATAGCCGCCGCGGATATCAATGCTTGCTCACCACTGCCACCCGTAAATGAACCAGTTCGCAGGTCAGTAATAAACGGCCAAGCTGCAAAGACGACGGGGGTGCCCGGGTTAATCAGGTTGGCAATTGCGACGCAAGATAGGGTCTCGGCTACGGCTTGCGCCAAAGTCCCGGCCAGAGGCGCAGGCGACGTCGCCCCAGCCTGTGGCGGAACAGCTAAATCGCAGACAAGCCCCATCTTCGCTGTATCAATCAGGATCTCCAAGTTTTCCCGCCCAAACCGGAGCGGGGATACTATGGGACAACCGCCAAAAATGACTGAGGGTTTCTCGAGGAATTTACCCTCCCCGCCTGATGCCAGATCGAACAGATGAATCGCGTCCTGAATGTGCTCTCGAGTGCGGAACGTCAGGCAAGATGGTTTTTCGCTACCCGCCAGAATGGCGTAGAGCATGCTCATGTCATGCTCGTAGTCCTGCGGCACATCCGTTGCCAGAACCGTATCACCTGTCATGTGGATGTTGTCGAGCCGGTCAACCAATCGGGTAAAGTCGTAAATGTCCTTGAGCGTCGACGGCCGGTAACTGCGTGTTTCCGCATCAAACGTTGTCACAGCGGTGCCGGAGTTCGCATAGTACACCTTGTCTTTGGTGCAGTGCATGTCATCCTTACCGGCCCGCGATCCGCGTGCATGGACATAAAACTCGCTGGCCGCCTTAGCCAAAATGTCTTCCATCAACGCGCGAGGAAAGCACAGCCTACCATACTCGTTCACCGTTGCCCCTTTGGGTAGCGCTAGATCAAGAACTTCCTGCGTTGGATCACCGACACCCGTACGCTCCAGAATGCCAAGGGCGGCTTCATGAATACGCGACATGTCCGCGTCTGAAAGAGGCCTGTATCGTCCACCCGAAATGCCCGGCCAGATTGCTTGGGAAGCGACATTGCTGGTCCGCACTGCTGCACGTGCTTCACGCCCACCACCGCGCCGTCGTGATCTGCGCTGCGTTAACTCTGTCATAGTATTTCTCCGAATTCTGAGCGTGTCAGATCATGCTGAAGTAATTGCGATAGAAACCCGGAATGCTCCATTCCATCTCGGACAGCGGTCCCGGCACGAAGCGGTGGGAGTTCACGCCCTCCTGGTTGTGACGGATGATCCGCTCATCATCGAGCGACGTGACATGCCAGAGCCATGTAATGGCATCCTTGTTATAGTCCCGACCTTCTTCAGCATCGCCGCGCACATACCAGACGATCTGAATATCCGTTTCCTGCAGCGCGCGTGGGACGAACCGGTAGCCAACCACGTGATCTGCATAAACAAGGAAGTAGTTCAGCGTCCCGATCCCCAGATCGGTGGCACCGCCATCGTGACCTTTCAGTTCGCCCAAAGGCGGCGCCAGCGAAGCGCCATCCTTACTACCGGTCAAATAGCCGGGAAACAGCGGGTAGCGGCGCCAATAGACATCTGCACCCGGGGCGAGCGCGTTATCTCCGGTCAGGTCCAGCTCCTCAACGGGCACTCCGGCTTCTTTCATCCGCTCATGAAGTGCGCCGCTGAACTCCAGAACCTGAGCGGGGTCTTTCAACGAATGGCTGCGCGAATAGTCCTGATGAGACGGCGCGCAGTGGTAGCATTCCAGGTAATTCTCCAAAGCCAGTTTCCAATTTGCTGGAACTGGGTATGAGGCTTCATGAGCGACCTTCAGGTTTTCAAATTCGAACGGTTTTGACAGTGGGGCCAATTGCACCAACGCAGCATCTAGCGGCGGGGCGTCTTCATCTGCGCAGACAAAAATCAGACCTTGGAATATCTTCACCTGAACCGGGAGCAATCCGTATTGGCCCGGGTCGAAATTCGACCCCATTGAACGCCCGTTTCGTAGCTTGCCGTTCAGATCAAAAGTCCACGCATGATAGGGGCAGATGAAATTGCGTGCCTTGCCTTTCCGTTCAATGCAAACCCGCGATCCCCGGTGGCGGCAAACGTTCAGATGCGCGCGCACCTCACCTTCGCGATCCCGAACGATGATGATGGACTCGGGCCCATAGTCGAACAGGAAAAAGTCCCCCGGTTCTGCGACCTGACTAACATGGCCGACCCAGATCCAGTTACGGTTCCAGAACGCGCCGATATCGTTCTCGTATACTGCTTGAGACGTATAGAAGTGACGAGGCAGGGCGAACCCTTCCTGTTGCGCGTCCATCAAATCGCGCATTACTTGCAGGTCATCTTTTGGCATTGCGCACCTCATGCAGACTCAAGGGAAATGACTTCCCGGCGGAAGAATTCACGGTCGATGTCGTCCGCGTTACGTTCGAAATTCCGGGCAGCCATGTGACCCGAATATACAGCATCCGCGATCAAGCCGGGGTTTGCGGCATCTCCGATTAATTCCAACGTTTTCAGCGGACTTGCCGTCAAACCGCAAAGCTCGTCGTAAAGAGTGGTTTCTCGCATTCGCTGCGTCACCAGTACCACAGAGCTGCATTCAATGGAGTTCTCTCGCCCCGTGTAGACGCACTGCAATGTCGCCTGGCCGGGCGCGATACCGGCCAAGGTCTGGGACAGGTTCAGACGAACGCCTTTTTCCAACAGACTGCGTTGCACTTTAGTCTGCTCCAACGTCAATTCGGTAAACGGCGAAACTATTGAGGCCGGCGTTACAAAGACAACCTCTCGCCCAACCTGAGCCAAATGATCAGCCAAGACTCCACCGAGATAGGCTTGATCATCATCGTAGACCACAATCGGGCCGTCCTGCGGCATGACTCCGGCCACAATGTCATCCGGAGTGAAAATCTGAGAACCTAAACCGATTGATACACCGTGAAATGCAGATTTCCCGCGCCCGTCTCGCCGCCATTTTGCGCCGGTTGCAACAAAGACGTTCGGTATACCCAACTCGATGACCTCACTTGCTGACAAACGGCTGTCGGTGAACAGTTGAACGTTCCCGCGTTGTTGCAGGTCGTAGATTCTGTGATCTGTCACGCGCTTCCAAGCGGATAGCCCGGTCAGGGCAGCTTCCTGCATCACACGGCCGCCGAACTCTTGCTTTGCTTCCGCCAGAGTTACCTCGTAGCCCCGCCGCGCCAATTGCATGGCGCATTCAAGTCCGGCTGGTCCGCTGCCGACAACAAGCGCAGCTTCCTCGTTTACCCGACGCTCAATGATCTCAGGATGCCATTTCCTCCGCCACTCTTCACCCATAGTCGGGTTTTGAGTGCAGCGTATTGGGACGCCGAGAGAGTCGGATGAAACACAGATATTGCAACCGATACACTCACGTATTTCTTCGATGCGATCTTCCCTAATTTTGTTGGGCAGAAACGGATCGGCGATGGATGGTCGCGCCGCGCCGATAAAATCAAGGATGCCCTTCCTGACCAGTGACGCCATCAAGTCCGGCGACGTAAGGCGCCCGACGCCCACAACAGGCTTAGAAGTCACCTGTTTCACGAACTCGATATATGAGGTCTGAAAGCCGTCGCGGGGCTCGAACCGGGTCGTAGCAGAGTCGTTGCTCCAATCCGCCACATTAACATCCCAAAGGTCTGGAAGCTCGGCCAGCAATTCGACTACTGCACGGCCTTCTTCCTGCGCTTGCATCCCCTCTGACCCGAGCATTTCATCAACCGCGAACCGAAGGGCAATGGCGCAATCATCTCCGACCTCTTCCTTGGTTTCTTCCAGAAGCTCGCGGGTAAGTCGCACCCGGTTCTCCAACGAACCTCCATATTCATCCGTCCGATCATTGAACTGTGGCAGCAGAAAATGATGAGGCAATGTCATGTGATGCCCCGCATAGACATACACAATGTCGAACCCGGCTTCGCGCGAACGACGAGCCGCCGCGCGATGCCACTTGCGAAATTCTCGAATGTCAGCCTTGTCCATTGCCCTTGCCTGTTTCGGGTATGGAGTCTGCAAGACAAGTTCTGATGGGGCCAGCAGAGGCGCGCGGGTCAGGTGGTTTTGGGCATGGTGCCCGTTATGCGCCAATTGGATTGCCGCGAGCGAGCCCTTCTCATGAATTGAGTTGGTTATCAGACGCAGTGCGGGAATATCCTGATCGTCCCAAATTCGGTTTTCAGAATAAGGAGACAAATCCGAAGTCGGATGAATCTCGGCCTCCTGAGTAGACACCACTGCCCAACCGCCCTCGGCTTTCATCGCCCGCATGGCAGCTTCGGCCTGAGGTCGCAAATGACCCAAACCATTGCAGTGGGGCACCTGGTAGAACCGGTTTCGAGCCGTTACTGGCCCGATCTTGACCGGTTCGAAGAGAACAGAATACTCGTCAGCGCCTGACATTGCCGCGCTTCCTCCAAGGAAATTGGAAATTGGTTCGTGGGAATGGAAGGATTTCTACCTCCCCACCATTCCCGGGTGTGTTGTAAGAGTGCCCTTAGAAGCCAGCTTTAATGCGCTCGAATTCCTTCAACATCTTGGCCTCCAGCTCGGGGTTAACAGCGTCAAAGAACAGGCTGCCTTCAAAGAAGCTGTCCACATCCGAAAACCCGTAGGTTTCGATCAGCTCCGGGTCTGCCTGTGCAAAAGCGTCTTCATTGGCGTGGGCATAACCCCAGCTTTCAATGATGTATTTACCGCTTGCCGCAGAGCTGAGCGCGTTCAGCATGTCATAGACTTGCTCATCCGACTGCTTGGCAGATTTCAGATGCACATAGCCGCAGACCCAAGTCGCGATACCTTTGTCTACATCACGCATCATGACCGCTGGCGTTTCGTTCCAGATCAGGTTCAGTTCCGATTGGTTCCATCCCCAACCCAGCGTGACCTCACCGCTGGCAATTGCCTGATCCAGTTGGCCGGCGTCAGACCAATAAAAGCGCACGTTCGGATGAATCGCGCGCAGGTAGTCCGCCGCTTTTTGGAATTCCTCGTCACTCATATCGGTATAGCTGGAGGCGCCGGTTGCCAATGCCGCCATTGCAAAGGCACTGGAAGCGGCGTCCGGAATGGCGACTTTGCCCTGATATGCAGGATCGGCAAGCAATTGCAGCGAAACGTCATCTGCCGAAATCATATCTGTTCGATAGATAAGACCAGTATTGCCCCATTCGAACGGAACCATGTAGGTCTGCCCATCAATGGTGATGCCATCGACCTCTTTGATCTTGGGCATCAGCTTGTCCCAGTTTTCCAGCTTGCTGGTGTCAATCGGCTTGATCATGTCTGCCGCTACCCACTTTCTCAGGGCATCCGTGCAGGGATGGGCCAAATCAGCTTCAAAACCGGACTGAAGCTTTGTGAACGCTTCTTCCACGCTGCCAAAATAGGTGTAGCTAGGCGCGCCGCCGTATTTTTCGACATAGTCGCCGTAAAAGCCCTGATCCTCATATCCGGACCAGTCAAAAACGGTCAGATCAGCGGCGTTCGCCAGAGTTTGGCTGGCGGCAAAGGTGGCAACTACTGCTGCCATAAGTGATGCTGTTTTATTCATTTGTCTCCTCCCAAAGATTCACGTTTACCCAAGTCAATCACCGAGGCGCTTTGAACGCCAAGCCAGACGGTATCGCCGCGCGTGTGATCGACCGTGTGAAAGTAGTTTGGTACTGCGACGGCGATGCTTTCGGGCAATCCGTCGATGCGCACATAATAATGGACGCTCTCACCATAGAAGGCGACGTCCGTTACCAAGCCTTGAACATAGGCGTCGTAGCCTTCCGGTTTTTCTGCGCTGATCTCCAATTGTTCGGGCCGAACGCCGACCAGAAGCTCCTTATCGTGCACCTGAACGTTGGGGTTCACCCCGATTGTCATCTGCCCAAATCCTTGAACATTAACCTCCAGCGATTCAGAGTTCTCAGCTGTCACCTCGGCATCCAGAAAGTTCATTCCGCCGATGAAAGAGGCCACTTCACGGTTGCAAGGCTGGGAATACAGGACCTCTGGCTTATCCACCTGCTTGAGCTGCCCCGCAAACATGACGCCTATACGGTCGGACATAGTCATCGCCTCGTATTGGTCATGCGTGACCATTACAAAAGTTATTCCAAGCTTCTGCTGAAGACGGCGCATTTCCAATTGCATCGCTTCGCGCAGATTTTTGTCCAACGCAGATAAAGGCTCATCTAGCAGTAAAACCTTGGGTCGCATGACGAGCGCGCGGGCGAGCGCTACTCGTTGCCGCTGACCTCCCGACAACTCGTTGGCCTTACGGTCCTGCAGGCCGCCCAGTTCAACCATCTCAAGCGCCTCGGCAACGCGTTCTTTAATTTCCTTCCGCGAAAGCTTGGTCTTGCGTAATCCGAAGCCAACATTGTCGCCGACATTCAGGTGCGGAAAGATCGCATAACTTTGGAACACCATATTGGTGGGACGCTTGTTGGCAGGCACCTCTCCCATCGTTCGACCATCGATCCGGATCTCGCCTTCTTCGTGATCTTGAAAACCCGCGATGATGCGCAAAGCCGTCGTCTTGCCGCAGCCCGAAGGGCCAAGCAGCGAAAAGAACTCACCCTCTTTCAAGGTCAGGTTCAGATCGGACACAGCCACAAAGGAACCAAAGCGTTTTTCGACGCCCTGAATTTCGATGATGTTCTGTTCGCTCATCTTATTCGTTTCCTTTGGCTTCAATCTGACGATTGGATGGAACGGCGGCGGAAATATTCGGCGATCAACAACAGCAGCACCGAGGACAGCAAAAGCAGCGATCCTAGGGCCAACGTGTTGGGCAATTTTGCCGGGAAGCGGATCTGGCTCCAGATATAGACCGGCAATGTCGGGCTGTTCCCGGATAGGAAAAAGGCCAGGACAAATTCATCAAACGACACGGTGAATGTCACCAGCATGCTGGCGATGATGCCGGGCGCAACAATAGGCAGAGTGACACGCCGAAAGGTTCCCACAACGCTTTCGCCGAGATCGAAGGCAGCCTCTTCCAACGACTGGTCGAAGTCGTCAAAGGCCGATTTCATGATCGATACGGAAAAGGGCAAAGCCACGAACACATGCCCAAGAATCACGGTTGTCAGTGAAGGTTTCAACCCGACGCTGATGAACAGTACCAGCATCGAACTGGCGACAATGATACCGGGCACGACCAGCGGGAGCATGACCAGACCTTCGGAGAATTCCCGTCCTTTGAAACGGTACCGGACATAGGCGCGCGCGGCGAACAGGCCCAGAGACGTCGCCATCAAGGCAGTCACACTGCCGACGATCAGCGAATTGACCATCGCCTGCAGCAACGTGTCTTGCTGACCTAACTGCGCGTACCACTTCAACGTGAACCCCTTTAGCGGGAAAGCCACGATGGTTCCGTCATTAAATGAAAACAGCGGCAAGAGCAGAACTGGCAGGTACAAAAACACCAGATAGGCGATCGCGTAAACAAGCAACCATGGGATACGAATAGCCTTGGTCATCTGATCCTCCGCCCCAGTGCGGTGACGACCACCACAAACAGGATTGCGACGCAACCGACCGAAAGCATGGCAAGCAGAGACAGGGTTGCACCCAATGGCCAATTATTGGCCGCGCCAAACTGAACCTGGATCAAATTGGCCACCATTTTTCCCTGCGAACCGCCGACCAAGGCTGGCGTGACATAGTCGCCAACCGTGGGGATGAAAATGATCAAGCAAGCGGCGATGATCCCTGGCACCGTCAGGGGCAAAGTTACGCGCACAAACCGTTCCAACTTGCTGCACCCTAAATCGGTTGCGGCCTCCAAGAGGCTGCGGTCGATCTTTTGCAGCGACACATAAATCGGCAGGATCGCAAACGGCGCCCAGGCATGTGCAAGTGTAAGGACAACAGCGAATTCATTGTAGAGCAGGAATGTAAGCGGCTCCTGTATCAGCCCCAGCGAAATCAATGCTGAGTTCATCACCCCATTGAAGCCAAGGATCAATTTCCAGCTGAACACCCGCAGCAGGTAGCTGCTCCAAAACGGGATGGTAATCAGCAATAGCCAGAGGGTTTTTTTCTGCGTCCGAAACGCGATGAAGTAGGCAATCGGATAGGCCAAGCCGACCGTCGCCAATGTCACCGCGCCTGCAATTGCGACCGAACGGAACATTAGGTGTCGAACCAATGGGTCGGTAAACGCCTCTTGGTAGTTTGCCCAAGTCAAGGTCCGGTCGATCTCGACATAGTTCTGGGTCCAAAAACTGTATGCGACGAGAATGCAAAGCGGCACGGCGACAAGCAGACCGACGTAGAGCGTCGCAGGTGCGCTCAGTGCGAGGCCCTTGCCCGTTTCACTTCGTAGTACTCCGGCCATGCTTCCCTGCTGAACTTTGCTTTTTTGGTGGCGCGACCATGTCGATCACAAAATGGACAATCGTCCATTTAAATCTGGAATTTTTGGACTAGTTGTGTCAACTGATAAATTCGCAACCGGGGATGGCCAATTTCACACTGGCCGTTAGAAGGCACCGCAAGAGACTGAAAACAAACAGAGCCGCCTGATCCAATGACTGGAAGACGACAAGAAATACGCGAGCGAAACCGCCTTTCCCTGATCGAGGCAGTACTCGACTCGGTCGCAGAAAAAGGGATTTCCGAAACCTCCGTTAGTGAAATCATTCAACGCGCCGAGTTGTCCCGTGGCATGATTCATCTTCATTTCGGCGGCAAGGACAACTTGGTTGACGAAGCCGCCCGCTACTCCTCCGAACAATACTACAACGGAATTTATGACTTGTTGGAAACGACCGGGCAAACCGGACAGGAACATATTGAGATGATTGTTCGGGGCGACTTAAGTGAAACCATTCTCAATAAGAAAAACGTTTCCATTTGGTACGCGTTTCGAGGCGAGGCCCGAAATAGAACAGCAATCGCTGCGTTTTCAGATACCCGCGACGCTAAGCTTCGGAACCTAGTTTTCAACGCTTTCGCTCGAATTGCGAAAGAAGCCGGGACCGAACGCCCTAATCAAGTTGCTAGGGACGCTACACACGGCACACTCGCAATGCTGGAAGGCATGTGGACCGATTACCTACTCCACCCGGATTCATTTGACCGCGACGAAGCAATGAGAATCGTTTTTCGATTCCTGCGGGCAATGTTCCCGAAGCATTTTGACCTAAGCGGCGCTTTGTTGTTTGAGTAGAGCTTGAGATAGGTTTTCTATCTGGCTGCTTTAGAAGTGGACAATACCCATCTTCCAGTCAACATGATGTAAGCGCACATTGGACGCAAAAAGTACAATTGAAGAAGTTGCCAAGTGCTGTCAGAAAAATTCAGAACCAGTCTCGGTTTGCTGCGAAAACCGCGTACCTATCCGGAACAAAGTTGACGCCACTCGCTAAGAGCGGCGCTGCGTGTCAATTTGAAGGTGTCTCGGCTGGCTAGCGATCTTTCCTGATTGAAGTGGTTGTAGACGGACGAGTGGAAGGAAGCGAATTTCTGTAAACTTCGCATGCGCCTGAAACGCTGCATCGCGCGTTCTCTTCGTCGGAAAGGCAGGTGCGAATTCTCAACGCGGTTGTTGAGCCACCTGCCCGTCTGCTGTTTTTTGGTAGCACCAAGCTCTCTGAAAGCGGCCCGATACGATGCGAAGCGATCCGTGACGACGGCTTCCGCCTTACCGTGTCGCTTCATTAATTTCTTGAGGAATTTCAGTGCTGCAGCTTTGTTTCGGCGTTTGGTAACAACGGCTTCCAGTACCTCGCCTTCGTGATCAACGGCCCGCCAAAGATAATGCCGCTTGCCATTCACCTTCACGAAAACCTCGTCCACATGCCATTTCCATTTGCAGTATGCACTCAATTGCTAAAGACGCTTTCTTCGGATCTCAGAAGCAAACACCGGGCCAAACCTGTTCCACCAATATCGGACAGTTTCGTGACTCACATCGATGCCTCTCTCGTGCAACATGTCTTCGACATTCCGAAGCGACAGCGGGAAACGGATGTACAGCATCATCGCAAGGCGGATGACCTCGGGGCTGGTTTTGAAGTACTTGAAGGAGGCAGGCCTGGTCATGGGTAAAAGCTACGCAACCACCCTACCCCGCTCAAGCAAAGTTCTTCTGACAAGACCTAATGAACGTCTAAGACTCCAAAGCGGTAACGTGTACCATCGAGTTCGAATCCTAGTTCATATCGGGCTGCAACTGTTGAGATATCAACAAGCTCGAAAGCGCCTTCAATGAGCGTGAGAAAATCTCCCGGCAGTCTTTTTGAACCTATTTCAAGTGAAAACCGATACAAAGCCCCCCCACTAACATTCTCCACGCTGGATACCTCCAGACTTCCGAATTTAAGAATCCCGTTTTCCACAACCACAGAGACTCTCTTTCTCAAAAGCCCCGCGTTTTCGTAGACTAGGACCTCAACTTCCTGAATCGCCAAGTCAATGGGCAAAATTCTTAAGGCAGGTGGCCGGTTTTGTTCCAGCGCAATCTCGCCTTCCTTCACTTTCTGGTATGCCGAATTTGCCGATAGTTTTTTGTTTTCCTCACATGTGCTGTCGTTTATGAGCGCCATCAAAAGCTCAACACTTCTTGGTTTCATTTCTCGAAACTCACTGTCTCCTTTCGCGCTGGAAATCCCTCGAGAACCCAGCAGGATTTCAATACAATCAGAAACCATTGCAGTTACTTGAACCAATAATTCAGCGACCTGCTCCTCTACGTCAGGTATCGTGAGAGCCCCAATCTCCGTTGCGTACTGAATTTTTCGTTAATTTCTCCGGGCTTCGGTGAGGCACACACAACTGAGATGTCTAGCTTTTCAAGAGCAAAGACTTTCGGATGCTCTGAAACATCTGTTCACCTTCCAGCCGCCTTCTTTCTAACGCGCTGATTTGAAGAAGTATTTCTTCCATCGTTGACCCAAAGATACAGTTTTAGTTCGCGCAATCGCTTTATCTGAGTTCTTCCAAATGACAACGTTGCACTCAAAACATGAAGTCAATTTAGCCTGAAGGAACGGCATCGGGTATGTCCAATTTGTGCCGAAAAATTGACTGCTAGCGCGGATTGAAAAATCACAAAATTCGGGAACGTCGTAGCTTGGAGATGGACCCAATCGGGTTAGCAAGACTTGAATTCACAACGCCACAAGGAGCCACAGTAGTCATAGAATTTACAGTCACCGGTTCCCAAGCGTCATTCTGCCCGCTTTTATTTGGTTTAGTTTTGGATTAATTTTTTTACTTCTGGTTTCAAATTGGTTTAGTGTAGCATTTTGTCGCAGACTATTGAAACTTGTCTGCGGTGAACAAGCACGGTCGGGAACCAAGCAAGGTTGGGAACATGGAAGAGCAACTAGCAGAACTGGCGGCCAAGGTCGCGGAACTGGAAGCATCGACTTCTGTAACGAACACGATGTTTGCAGAAACCTACTATTACCTCACGATACCATTGATGGTCATCATCCATGCCGGGTTTTTGGCATATGAGATGGGCGCATCGCGCCAAAAAAACGTGCTTGCTTCGGGAATAAAAAACATTCTCGCCTTTGCGTTCATGATGCCCACCTTCTACTTCTTCGGGTGGTGGGTCTACTGGGGCTTCCCAACCGGGATCACTTTCTCCGAAGGTGCCATGGGGATCTCCGGCGCCACATACGCGTCGTTCGCTTGGCCATGGTCCGATAGTGCTGGCCCCAACCTGGACGATCAGTCAACCGGTGTGTTCTGGGGCGCATTCGCTTTGTTCGCGGCAACCACAGCATCGATCTTCTCGGGCGCGGTTATCGAACGGATCCAAGTCGTGGGATTTGTAATCCTTGCAGTCGTTCTGGGCTCTTTCGCGTGGGTTGTCGCTGCGGCTTGGGGCTGGCACGCAGACGGTTGGTTGGTCACCCAATGGGGTGTACACGACTTTGGCGCGGCAGGGTTGGTTCACGCAGTGGCAGGTTTCTTTGCTCTTGGTGTGCTCATCAACCTCGGTCCGAGAATTGGAAAATTCAATAAGGATGGAACGGCCAACCATATCGGCGGTCACAACATGCCATTCACAGTTACAGGCCTGATGCTGATCATCGTTGGCTTCTGGGGGTTCTTGATGGCCTGCGTAATCGTTCCAGGTGAAGCCTGGAGTTGGTATGCTGATAAAGCCACCACCATCTACGGCACGCCAATGACACTGAGCTCGTTAGCATTCAACATTTTGATGGGCATGTCAGGCGGGATCATTGGTGCATGGGCCATCGCTAGGGACCCCTTCTTCATGATGTCAGGCGCCCTCGCAGGCATCATCGCCACCGCCTCAGGCTTGGATGTATATGACCCGTCCCTGGCGTTTGTGATGGGCTTTGCTGGCGGTGCTCTGCTCAAGCCTTGCTATACTTGGCTGGAGAACCGGGGCATCGACGACGCTGTCGGAGCGGTCACCGTTCACGGCACCATTGGCCTGTTCGGTCTCATCATGTTTGGCATCTGGGGTGCAGGACTGCCTGCAATTCAAGGAGACGACGTAGCGACCGTTTCGCTGCTTGGCCAAATAGTCGGCGCCGTGGTCTTTTTCCTTGTGGGTTTCGTGCCCGGGTACGTCATCAGTTGGGTGCTCAACAAATTGGGAATGCTGCGCGTAACTGAGGAGGCCGAGATAGCGGGCCTCGACCTAACGAAAGTGCCAATGCAGGCGTACCCCGAAGGTATTACACCTTCGGCCAACCCTGCCGAGTAATGTCTATAATAGGGAGACGAAGTAATGGGATTTAGCCTAGCAAACGTGGACGAAATGAACGGTCCGATCTTTATGGGTGCTGGAGGTTCCACACCGATGCTCTGGTTCGTACTTGCGGTTCTAATTTGCTTGTTTGCCTTGTGGAGCGGGCAAAGGCACGAACATGATGCCTACAAAAGATTAAAGGAATAAACGCAACCTAGCTAAACGGAGGGCCGCACGAAATGTGCGGCCCTTTCTGATTGGGTACCAATGGATCGAACTCTTCCCTTTCTTGACCTCAAGAAGCCGGGGTTTTCCACAAGGTCTTCGGAAGTACATGCCGCGCGTGAAGCATCTTGGTGCGCTCAGACGCCGTTCGGCTATGCAGTTCTTCGGCACCGAGAAGCCGGTGTGATTTTGCGAGACCGTAGGTTCCGTCAAGGCAGCCATGCTTGGCCAGAAACGGTTGGTCTTGAAGGCAGTTTTGCAGAGTTCTGGAAACGCAGTGTCATCTCGCTGGAGGGTGACGACCATGCCGCGTTACGGAAAATCGCTCAGAATGCGCTTGCAAAGGAACACATCCTCGCACTGGAACCCACATTCACTAAAATCGCTGAAGCACTGTGTGAATCCTTACGGGGATCGGGTCCCTTTGAAATAATCGATCGCTTCACCGAGCCGTTCGCAGGACAGGCTATAACGGCGCTTCTGGGACTACCGATGCATATGTCTGAACGACTTGCGGCAGATGCAACGTGTCTTGGGCTTGCGATGGGTCCGGAAGCAGTCCGCTACCAAACAGATGTCAACACATCGGTAGATCGGTTAACGGAACTGGCAATTAGACTAATCGATGCACCGCCGCGCGGCAGTTTTGTATCTCGCCTAATGTCAGAAGAATACGGAGATCGTCAGGCAATAGTTGATCTGACCGTGATTTCCATCTTTGGTGGAGTGGATACCACCCGCGCGCAATTGGCATTCGCTGCACATCTGTTCTCGCTACATCCGGAGCAGTGGGCCTGGCTACGGAACAACCCGCAAGCGGTTTCAGATGCCGTCGACGAGGTAATCAGAATGCGCCCTACAACGACTTGGGCGACCCGCGAAGCCTTGGAGGATGTCACTATTGGTGATGTCACAATTCGTTCGGGTGAAACCGTACACATTTTAGTACATGCTTCTGCGACTGACCCGAAAACTGGTCACAATGGCCAATTCGATGTTCGCGTCCGCCGAAAGCCGCATTTTGGTTTTGGAGGGGGCGCACACCATTGTCTTGGACACTTGGTCGCAAGAACAGATATGATGGCGGCGCTGAACGTCTGGTTGCGTCACTGGGAAACTATTGAACTTGTGGAAGAACCGGTTTTTTTGCCTGACAGCGGCAATACCAGCCCGCAACGGATGTCCGTCTTACCCAAGTGGGCGAACTAGCGGTTTGCGTTTCTGTCCTCACTTCGATCTAACCAGTGACGGTACCACAGATCAACTGGACGCAAGAAATGAGGCCGACCACCACGATGGAACCAACGCGAAGAAAGAGTCGTTTGCGAAAATGCCGTTTCACCGTCTAGCGCACCTACGGTGCGTAGCGCTGCCTTGCGACCTAGCCATGGGGCCAAAACAGTTCCGCCGCCGGAGTATCCCATAGCATAGTGAATACCGTTTCGCTCGCCGACATGTGGTAACTGGCCAAAGGAAAAACCCGTGTTACCGGTCCATACATGGGATAATCGAACCTCCCGTAGTTTTGGCCATATCTCCACCATTTTTCTGTGCAGGCGGCGCGCGGCTGTAGAAAGGTCGATATCCACCAAAGCTGCGCGACCACCAAACAAAAAACGGGATCCGTCAGGGGACACCCGGAAGTAGCAGTGGTGTCTTCTTGTTTCTACCAACATGCGGCGACCGGGTGCTAGCGCCTGCAATATCTCAGGCGCCAACGCTTCTGTTGCTATGACAAAACTCGGCACTGGAAAGACACGACGGTTGAACCATTTGAACTGCCAACCTGTATAGCCATTGGTTGCGAGGATAATTTTGTCGACGGAGATGCTCCCTTGCGGTGTTGAAACCCGCCAAGTTGCTCCTGCCTTTTGAATATCTACCGCCGGGCAATTCGAAAGGACAGGAACGCCCCGGCGGGATGCAGCACTCAACAAACCGAGCAGATACTTCGCAGGATGTAACGCGCCGTGTGTTGGGAACAGGATCGCTCCCTTATAGAGCGGCGTCACTATATTGCTCGGCAACTCATCGCGGCTCAGAATCATACACGGCCCACCGCCTTTTTCCGAAACCTGCTTAGCCAACCTTTGTTGCGCCGCGAACTGGCCCGAAGTGTAGGCCAATTGAATGCGCCCGCATTCTTCGTAGTCACAACTAATTTGCTCTTTATTTAACAGGTCTTTGACCCACCTCAGCGCATCTGAAGCCTCCGAGAACAGAGCGTCAGCGACCAGCGGGCCATAGCGTTTTGCCAACGTGTCCCAGCCGACACGCGGGTGGGCTCCTAGCATACCTCCGTTTCGGGTCGAAGCACCCTGTCCTGGCTGACCGCTGTCTATGACCAAAACCCGAGCGCCTGCATCATGCGCCGCAATGGCCGCAGACAATCCAGTGTATCCGGCACCAATTACAAGAACATCCGTTTTCTTTGGTAGCCTGCCTTCAGGAGAGGGCCACGCTACACCATCCCACCAATAAGGACGCCCCGGAACAGCATCCTGTGTGAACAGGTTCAACCGTAGTTACCTTTAACCCGCTCTTTTTCGGGGTCGAAATGAGGGAACGTTACAACACGAGCCTTCAATCGCTTTTGCTGGCCGTCAAGCTGGCCGATTTGGATTTCGGTTCCGATCTCGGAATGTGCAGTTGCAACTCGGCCAAGTGCGATCACCTTTCCAAGTACCGGCGACTTAACGGCAGAGGTGATTTCGCCGACTTGCGCCTTGCCAATCCGAACGCAATCGCCGGGCGAGGGCACCGTCCCTCCTTCGATCTCAAATCCGACAAGTTTTCGGTGCGGATGCGCTTTGCGCTCTTCCAATGCAGCGCGACCAATAAAGTCATCTTCCTTTGACTTCAGTGGCACTGTAAAGCCGATACCGGCTTCAAACGGGTCAGTCGTGTCGTCAAATTCGCTTCCTGCGAAAATGAGTCCTGCTTCGATCCGCATCATGTCCAGCGCAGCCAGGCCCAACGGCGCGAGATCATATTCCCGACCGGCTTCCCAGACAGCGTCGAACACCTCGACCGCATCCTTTGGATGGCAGAAAATTTCGTAGCCCAACTCACCTGAATAACCGGTTCTGGAAATCACAACCGCAGTTCCGGAGTAGTCGCCAATGCGTGCGATTGTCATGCGGAACCAGGGCAGTTCCTCTACGGATGGTTGGGTTGGCGGCGTCCAAAAGACTTTCGTAAGTATGTCCCGGGAATGGCGCCCCTGCACAGCAATGTTGTGAAGCTGATCTGTTGATGGCCGCACCCAGGCGTTCAGACCCCGCTTGGCGGCCTGTTCCTTGAGCCACAACCCACTTGTGTCGTTGCCCCCTATCCAACGGAAATTGTTGTCCCCCAAACGATAGATCGTTCCATCGTCAATCATCCCGCCGTGCTCGTAACACATGGCGGTGTAACTGACCTGCCCGACACTAATTTTCTTGACGTTCCGCGTAACGCCGGCCTGCATCAGCTCTTCTGCGTCTGGCCCCGTCACTTCGTATTTCCGCAGTGGCGACAGATCCATGACAGCTGCTTTTTCACGCACTGCCCAATACTCTGCAATGCTTCCAAGCTTGGGGATCGTGTTTGCAAGCCAGTAACCATTATATTCTACGAAGTCTTCGGTGTGGCGTGCAAAGCACTCATGGAACGCGGTTTTCTTTGTCTCTTCCACATCCGCCTCCGCAGATTTTCTATAGCCAACGGATCTCTTGAAATCCTCGGTGGCTCTGTATGTGCGGACCTGGATATCCGTCGGGTTCCATCCATTTGCCGGATCGACATCGCATGGGCACGCGGTGCTTACGCAAACCAGATCAGACAATGCTCTGAGCAACACAAAATCGCCGGGCCGCGACCAGGGATCGTCCATCCCTATCGCGTTTGTATCGTCGAGCATCGTGTTGAAGAAGAAATTGATCGCTGGCCAGCCTCCGCGCGGCCGAATGTTGAATCTGGCCAGATCCGCGTTCATGTTTTCCGAGCAATTGATATGCCCTGGGTAGCCGAGATCCTCATAGTAGCGAGCGGTACAAGCGAGACCAAACGTGTCGTGACGTCCGCAGGTGTCCTGTACGATCTCAACCAGCGGCTCCTGATCAACGGACCAGTATTTCGAGAAAATTCCCGGGTTGGGGTAGAGGCTTCCCATTAAGCTACGGGTTG
The DNA here is from genome assembly GCF_056538565.1 of Ruegeria sp. BG11. Classification (NCBI taxonomy): domain Bacteria; kingdom Pseudomonadati; phylum Pseudomonadota; class Alphaproteobacteria; order Rhodobacterales; family Roseobacteraceae; genus Ruegeria; species Ruegeria sp. BG11. The sequence goes on from NZ_JBQFTH010000001.1 coordinate 495,215, forward strand.
TAGTCGGGTCTATCTCGCGCTCAAGGCCGTTGTCGAGCGCCCGCAACGAAAAGGCCTGAAAGTCAGAACATTCCCTGCCCTTCACGTCCAAAATTTGGATGTACTCACCTTTTTTGACTTCGTAGGCCGACGCGTGCCCTGGTTGGATGTTAAGGTCCTGCAAGGGATCGGCCAGCGGATCGGGTGGTCCGACCGTTTCTTTGGCCTGTTTTGGGTCGGCTCGGCGGATGTACAAGACAAGTTCGGTCGTTGCGTTCTGGGCCTCTGGGCTCATCGGCTTGCCCGGAGCTGCGCAGATCAATAAACCATCGCATTCCGCGGTAAAGCTTGTCGTATCCCCGGGCTTTGATCCTTCGGAAAAAACACTTACCGCATCCCCAGTTTCAATGTTGAACCCTGATGCTGCGAGCGCTTTGAGCACATTTGCACCGGAGCGTGAACCATTTGCCAGCGTTTCAATCGTTGAGATGGGCCGTCCCTTGCCGATGGCCCCAAGCATCGCCGCATCCGAAGTTCGGTCGGGTGCAAAAAACACCAGTTCTCCTTGCTGGAGACCTTCTTTGTCGACGATGCTAATCTCGTCGCCGCGAAAGACCGGAACCGCTCGTGATCCGCCTCCTGGAACAGGATGTCGCTCAACACCATGTGGCAATATCGGGAGACCCGGTGAGACAATCCCACGTCTTTCCCAAGGATGCTCGATAAACTCTGGCTTGTTCATATCATCACCCGAGCCCCAGTACTTTTTTGCGCCTCTCGGCCCACGCCATGACAGCCAGATCAAATGTCAGTGCCATAAACGCAACGTTCATCCCCAGTACGATGTTCTTACCAAGCTCAGTGCCTGCCAGCGTCCGCTGCAATTCCTGACCTAGGTCCTGGGTCCCAATGAAGGCGGCAATGATCACCATGAAGAAGGCGAACATTATTGCCTGATTAAATCCTACTGCCATAGTCGGCAGGGCCATTGGCAACTGAACCGTCCATAGCTTCTGCCGACGTGTCGCGCCGGACATATCAGCCGCTTCGGTTATTTCTGGCGGAACTGTGCGCAACCCTCCAATCGTGTATCGCGTTAGCGGAACAGTAGTGAAGATTACTATCGCAAACACAACCGCAACGTCATTAACGCCGAACAGCATAATAGCTGGGATAAGGTATATGAAACTGGGGAATGTCTGCGCCGTATCACAAGCCAGCAAAATACGGTTTGACCACTTTGAGGAACGCGCAGCAAATATACCCAAGGGAATACCGATCAACATTGAAATTATGACGGCAGAGATCACCGTATAGAGCGTGATAACGGAACGGTCCCACCAGCCCGAAAGCGCGACAAGTGTAAAGAAAACGAACCCATAAATAGCGGGCCGCTTGCCACCAAGCCAATACGCCAGCGCCGTAATCAGCAAAATGAACGCGGGTGTTGGAATCCAAAGAAGCGAGTTTCGGAATGGTATCAGAACTTTGACATTTAAGAACCAGCGCAACCATTCAGTCACGGCATTCACGGCATCTATTGCCAAAAAACCTTTAATTAAAGCGTCAATCTCTTTTCCTTTAGAGAATGATTGACGTCGGCCGATTTCGGCAAAAACATCAACGAATTGCGCGACGATACAGAACACGGAAAAGACGGCTAGGCCGACCAAGAGATAAGCATGTTGCTTCCACCAGGGCGTACCTTTCTCAAAGTGCTCCGGTTGTTTGACAACCCACGCCTTTGACAATCGATCGAGCATTATTGCGAACAAAACGATGGTCACACCGATCTCAAAAGAACGGCCGAGTTTAAAGCTACCCATCATGGCCAGCAACTTTGCTCCGAGGCCCGGCATTCCAATAAAGGCCGTCAGTACAACCATTGCGAGACACAGCATGATAACTTGATTCACACCGACCAATATCTCGGTGCGTGCTGCAGGCAAATAAACACGCGTCAACATCTGCCATCGAGTGCAGCCAGACATCTTACCCGCCTCAACAACTTCCGGACTAACCTTTTTTAGACCAAGCGTAGTCATCAATATCATGGGTGGGATAGCATAGATAATGGTAGCAACAGCCCCAGCGGTTGGGCCAACTTTAAAGAAGATCACCGCTGGCAACAGATAGGTAAAAAACGGAAGCGTCTGAAGCACGCTCAGGATCGGCTTGATCGCGGTGTCCACCCAACCGTATTTCCAAGCAGCAATACCCAACAAAAGCCCAAGCAAAAATGCGATCGGAGCCGCGACGACCAACACAGACATGGTCTGCATTGCAATGTCCCATTGGCCAATTAGCGCAGTCCAGACAAACGTTCCCCCCGCCAAAGCGGCAAGCCTCCAGCCGCCGAGGTAGTAGCCAAGTACCGTCACCGCACCTGCAATTGCCGTCCATGGGATCGGCCCCAGCATGGGCCAGCGGCGTTTTCCATAAAGCAGGTTTGCGGCTGCATCCAAAAGGAACTCAAGTGGTCCCTCTGCTATGAATCTGGTCACATAGATAAGGCCCAAATCATTCTGAACAAAGGCGAAAACAGCGTCCAGTGCCTCTGCAGTTGGCGGGATCATCGCCTCTGGAATCCGCTGTAACCAAGGTGGCAGCACGCCGAATGCATGCGCCATGATAAAAACCAGTGCAGTACCAATCAATGCCAACAAAACCGGATCTCGACGACCACCATCGTAGGCACTTGCGCCGACCTCGGAGGCGTTCGTGACGGCCATCAACCAGCCCCCAACAAAAGATCGAGTGCTTCTGAGCGCTGCATTACGCCAACAACTTTTCCAGAATTGTCCGCCACCGGAATCTCTTCGCGGGTTTCGTTAACCAATTGTCGCGCCAGATCCTGAATTGTGGCCTTCGAATCCACTGGTTCGCCTTCCAGTGAATGACCATTTATCGGTCGCGACAAGCCGCGGGCATGAACAACACGCGCTTTGTCGATATCCTCAGTGAATTTCCGAACATATTCGGTTGCGGGGTTCATAACGATCGCGTCCGGCGTATCACATTGTTCGATCGCGCCGTCTTTCATAATTGCGATCCGGTCCGCCAACCGAAGAGCTTCGTCGAAATCGTGGGTTATGAAAACGATCGTCTTACCCAGAATCTCCTGCAAACGCAGAAACTCGTCCTGCATTTCCCGGCGGATCAGAGGATCGAGTGCCGAAAAAGGTTCATCCAAAAACCAGATATCCGGCTCAATTGCCAGAGATCGAGCAATACCAACCCGCTGTTGCTGCCCACCCGACAGTTCGCGCGGAAAATAATCTTCGCGCCCTTCAAGGCCGACCAAGCGCACGACTTCCAACGCACGTTCGCGCCGCGTGTGTTTGTCTTGCCCTCGCATCTCCAATGGAAACGCAACGTTCTCAAGAACCGTTCGATGCGGCAACAGGCCAAAAGACTGAAACACCATTCCCATTTTGGACCGGCGCAATTCAATCAGGTCTTTTTCCGCCAATGACATAATGTCCTGACCCTCGACCTCGATGGTGCCGCCAGTTATATCGTGCAACCTGGAGAAACAACGAACCAGAGTTGACTTCCCAGACCCGGAAAGCCCCATGATAACAAGCATTTCACCTTGGCCGACATCTACAGATACATCTTTGACACCGGCAATATACCCGTCGGCACGAATATCGTCGAAACCATGACTCTCCGGCATAGATCGCAGGTACTTTTCTGGGTGAGCCCCGAATAGCTTCCAAACATTTCTGGCCGAAATTACCGGTGCCATGCCATTCCCCTGTCGTCCGGTCACCTACCCCACATGGTCTCGCGGGACAGGTGTGTTTGTCAAATTAGCTAAATATCAGCCCGAACATTCCTGAACCCACGGATCAACAACGTCGCGGTTTGCTTCAAGCCATTCGACCGCGGCCTCATCCGGTTCCAGCTCATCAGTATCCACCAACTTCGCCATTTCAGCGATCTGAGGGTTGGTGAAAGATATCTTTGTCAGCACGCAATACGCTGTTGGCCACTTGTCTTTCATACCATCCCAAGCCGCCTTTTTAAGATAGCCGGTGGCCGGATTACCGCAGTCATAGAGGGCGTCCGGGTTTGGGCCTACTGCAGGATCGGTGTCACAGCCGTCTTCCCAAGCAGGAAACTCAACGAATTCACCTGGCCAGACAGCCTCGGCAAAGTTTGGTGTCCAATTGAACACAACAACGGGTTTCTTTTCAGCCTCTGCAGCACCGATTTCGGCCCAGAGTGCCGCAGCAGAACCCGCGTTCACAACGACAAAGTCCATACCCAGCGCCTCGACCCGCTCCTGCCCGTGTTTCAACCAATCGACCGGGCCATCAAGGTAACGTCCTTTGTCGCCTGTCTCAGCAGTCGCAAACACTGCAGCGCAGTCGTTCAAAGCTTCCCAATCCGGTAATCCGGGGCAAGCGTCCTTGGTCCACATTGGATACCACCAGTCTTCGCGCGTTACGGCGTCATGGTCACCGGCGTCATGCAGCCCTCCTTTGGAAAGCGCCTCGCGGAAAGAAGCGCCGAATGCACCTTCCCAGACTTCAAGCTCTAACGCGACGTCGCCCAGGCGGACCGACTCGTACACAGCCTGACTGTCGGTAGTGACGTACTCAACGTTCAGGCCCATTTCTTCGAACATCTGACCAACGACATTCGACATCACAATTTGGCTGGACCAATTGTGGATCGGGATTACGATCGGATCTTCGCTGTCGGCTGCATGCGCTGCAGCACCCGATATTGCAAACGCACTTGCAGAGGCCAATAAAGTCAGTCTTTTCATTTTCATTCTCCCAGTTGTTTCGGCGATGCCGCTACGCCCGGTCAGGGCGAGGGTTTACTCGCCCTTTTCAAGTCTTCAGGTAGTCCTCAAGACTGTCGTCCAGCGCATCCTTCCAGACCGTATGGTGTGGGGGCGCCTTTGTGCCGGTCATTGGGCTGGTGTAGCCATGATCCCGGAATTCCATAATTCCTTGCTTCTTGTGCTTTTTCCATTCGTAGAAAGCCTGGTTTGCTGCTTCGATGTCGAATGAGGGGTAGTCGGTCTCATTTATGAGCTCGCCAGTGTAAGCGCCCTGATAAGCGATGCAGGCATAGTCATCTTTGAGAGCGTCTTCATCGGCCTGTCGTTTCTGCCAATCCGCCTCCATTGTTGCGGCATCAGGCAATGCTATACGGTCCATTATCACGTCCCGCACCCACCAAGCCTGCGCGTCAAACATGTTGAATGTGTACCACTGGTCTTGCATGCCCAAATAAAAGAGATCGGGATTTCCTGTGTACACGACACCTTTATAAAGGTCGTTTGCAGCCAGTCGGTTAGCCGTCTTCAATCGCAAATCATCCGGAAGGAATGGGAAATGGTGCTTGTATCCAGTGCATAGAATAATCGCATCTACTTCACGAGAGGTTCCGTCAATGAAGTACGCGGTTTTTCCGTCCACTCGCTCCAGCGCCGGGACTTCCGCCCAATTTTCCGGCCAATTGAAACCCATGGGCGCTGTCCGATGTGCAACCGTTACTGATTTGCATCCGTACTTCCAACACTGAGAGCCGATATCTTCAGCAGAATAGGATGTTCCTAGGATTAGGATGTCCTTGTCCTCGAACTCCACAGCGTCCCTAAAGTCATGTGCGTGCAGGATGCGACCTTTATAGGACTCAAAACCGGGATAATGCGGTACATTCGGGAAACTAAAGTGCCCTGATGCTACCACGACCTGATCAAAGATCCTTCGCTCTTCAGTATCACTTAGGGCATCACGAACTGTTACTTCAAACCCGTCTTCAACCGTTCGCACATCTCGCACAACGGTGTTGAATTTAATGTACTTTCGGACATCCGCCTTTTTTACCCGGCCTTCGATATAGTCGAACAGGACAGCACGCGGTGGGTAGGACGCAATGGGTTTTCCAAAGTGTTCTTCGAAGGTGTAATCCGCAAACTCCAACCCTTCCTTGGGTCCATTCGACCAAAGATAACGGTACATTGACCCATGGCAGGGGTTGCTGTGCTCATCCAGTCCGGTGCGCCAAGTGTATCGCCAGAGCCCACCCCAATCTGCCTGTTTTTCGTAACAGACAATCTCTGGGATTTCCGCGCCTTTTTCGGCGGCTGACTGAAATGCACGTAGTTGTGCAAGCCCAGACGGACCTGCTCCGATAATACAGATACGTTTGGTCATTCTACCCCCTCGACTATGGTTTGAACACTGCTGGAAGCGGACATTCGAAGTGCTTTGGCCTCAGCGTAGTCCGCGGAATGGTACCAGTCCTTTGCAGCCTGATAGCTTGGAAACCGAATTACGACGTGCCGATCGCCATGTGGGCTACCCTCATGACTTTCGTTGCGACCTCCACGCACAAGAAATTCACCGCCGAACTTCTCTACGATCGCCTGAACCATTGCGACATAGGTGGGATACGTCTCAGCGTCCGTCACGCGTATCTGTGCAATGACGTATCCCGGAACCATATCAGCGCACCTCTGGTTCTGATGAACTGGCGTTCCAGTCCGGCTCAAAGCCCAGAACCTCTGTGTCTTCTGACAAGGCCGGATTGAACAACCGGTTGTGCGCCATAGTCGCCTGATAAAGTGGGTTGTTTGATGCCAGTCGCCAGACTTTGCAAGACAGATCAAACACCTGCATGTACGCCTCGAAACGAAGGCGAACCATGTTCGCGTCACGTATGGAGGCTGCCCCTTGTGACCCCGGTGGAAAGGTGGCTGTTAGGATATCTGAAAACTCCGCCGCTTTTTGGTAATAAGTCGCGGAAAAGAACCGTACCGCCTGATCACGACGCTGAGCCGGATCATTCGTCTTCTTCGCCATGTGCAGCATTTCTGGCGTGACCGAATAGCCCGGAGCCTTGTTCAGCAGGGTGATGATGTGCCCAAGCGGTTCGTCGTGGTTTGGCAAAAAAAGAGCCGGTGTAATCGCATCATCTGGGCGACCTTGATTGTCGCGCATCGCTATCTGCCTTACTCGGCACTGCCACTTGAGAAAAGCAAGGCGCAGCGGCGAAGCGGAATAGCTTTCTCCTAGGACGGTACCCAGTGAACTCATGCGACGTCCTTTTTGTTTGTGTCTTCTATTCGATATGGCCTGTCATGAAGTAAGCTGGGAACGCGCACTGCCGTGGCTTGAACAAGGTCGAGATCCAGTTGGGCGTGGATGACGCCAGGAATGTCGCCGCCGTCAGCTAAAACCTCTCCCCACGGACTGATTACAAGGGAATGCCCATAGCTCGCCCCGCCACCAGGAACAGGACCAACAGCACATGGGGCAACAACAAATGACGTGTTTTCAATGGCGCGCGCTCGATTAAGAACATGCCAGTGCGCTTTTCCTGTAATTTTGGTGAAAGCCGCTGGGCAGCACAGTATTTCCGCGCCTCCCTGCGCAAGATCCCTGAAAAGCCCGGGAAACCGGAGATCATAGCAAATCGTGTGACCCACTTTGCACAAAGAGGTCTCGTAAATGCAGGCACGATCCCCCGGCGCTACGGTGTCGCTCTCTCGATAGGTAGCGCCTTCAGCAAGATCCACATCAAACAGGTGAATCTTGTCATAGTACCCCAGAATTTCGCCCGAAGGATCGAGCATATAGCCACGATTGATGATCTTCCCGTCCGGTCCGTCTACAGCGATGGATCCAATGTTCACCCAAACTTTCCGCTCGGCCGCAAATTCTCGCAGTTTGCTCAGTACAAGGTGTTTCGATTCCGGCTGAGATGGTGGGCACAAACGTTTGCCATCTGATGCTAACCCGCCGCAATACTCGGGCAAAAATAGCATTTGAGCACCGGCTCGAACTGCTGCTTCAGCCATCGGCAAAGCCTCGGCCAAAGCACTCTCCATGGTCGGCATGGGCCGGGTTTGGAGGCAGGCGATATTTAGCTGGCGCGGCATGGATTAGAACTTTTTGTAAGCCTTTCTAAGCATGACCAACGGGTGACGGTCGGACATTTGAAACTTCAACAATAGCTCTCGCGCAATCATGTCACGGTCCTGCTGATTGTCGGGAAGCTCGATGCTGTCTGGTATTCGAACCCATCCGTTGATGTTTCGGTCAAAGACCGCTGGTTTACCTTCCTCGTAACCCATGTGAATGTCTTCGAGCCAATTCAAGTCGTCCCAGCCCATGAATTCTATGTAGTCCTTGAGGAAAGGCGTAAGCCGGCTGTAATCCGGCACAAGATTCACATCATATCGGTAGCCAATATGCTGCCCAATTTCTTTCTCACGCTCTGATTCCAATCCATCCGCATCATTGATGAACTGGTTGACGTCCTTGATTTCAGACCCTCGATACTGTGTTCCGGCCATAGCTCAGGTCTCCTTAAAGGTGATGATAGTCTTCGACGCCGACGGTGTGGCTTGTGCCAGCCAATGGGACTCCGGCCATAGCTGAAGCTTCCATGGTCAGTGCCGCCAAATCTTCAGGCTCAAGCGAATGCAGATGCGTTTTTCCGCAAGCGCGGGCAAACAGCTGCGCCTCAATCGTCAGAGTATGCAGGAAGTTGTAGACACGCTCTGCCGCTTCATCAGGGTCAAGGCGTTGGCGCAGAAGGGGATCTTGCGTTGCTACGCCAACCGGGCAACGGCCTGTGTGGCAGTGATAGCAATAACCTGGCTCCGCCCCGATTTCCTCGGGGTAGTTGGCCTCAGGGATGTCCTTGTTACAATTGAGCGCCATCATCGCCGAATGCCCGATCGCGATTGCGTCCGCGCCGAGAGCAATCGCCTTAGCGATATCCGCACCGTTGCGGATGCCGCCAGCGTAAATCAAAGTGATGTCGCCCCGCTTTCCAAGATCGTCAATCGCTTTGCGCGCCTGACGGATTGCGGCCATACCGGGAACCCCGGTATCTTCGGTCGCAAGGTGTGGACCCGCGCCGGTGCCACCTTCCATACCGTCAATGTATATCGAGTCCGGATCGCATTTTACGGCCATTCGCACGTCGTCATAGACTCGGGCAGCGCCAAGTTTCAGTTGGATCGGAATTTGCCAGTCTGTCGCTTCGCGTATTTCCTGGATTTTCAGCGCGAGGTCGTCCGGCCCTAACCAATCTGGATGGCGAGCTGGCGAACGTTGGTCGATACCGGCGGGCAACGAGCGCATTTCGGCAACTTGGTCAGTCACCTTCTGCCCCATAAGGTGGCCACCTAGACCAACCTTACATCCCTGTCCGATGAAGAACTCGCAACCGTCTGCAAGCACCAGATGATGAGGATTAAACCCATAGCGCGACTGAATACATTGATAGAACCATTTCGACGAATACCGACGTTCGTCAGGGATCATACCACCCTCGCCCGAGCAGGTGGCGGTACCCGCCATCGTCGCCCCACGCGCCAAAGCAGTTTTCGCCTCATACGACAAGGCACCAAAACTCATGCCTGTTATGTAGACCGGAATATCCAGTTCCAACGGCCTTTTCGCACGCGGTCCGATGACCGTTTTTGTTTCGCATTTCTCGCGATAACCTTCGATAACAAAGCGCGTCAGTGTGCCGGGAAGAAAAGTCAGATCGTCCCAGTGCGGAATTTTTTTGAACAGCGAGAAACCTCGCATTCTGTAACGGCCAAGTTCGGACTTGATGTGAATGTCGTCCATGACCCGCGGCGGGAAAATGAAGCTGTCTCCGATACGGTTCACATCACGATCGAGAACTTTCTTGGTTGGCGGGTTTCCATCTGCCATGTTTTATACCTTTCAAAGGGTTATCGGGCATCCTTGGCGAGCAAGGCCGTCCCTTAGAGGATGAGCTTTTTCTCGTTCGGTTCGAGGTTGTCGTAGTTCCAGAGCTGTTTGCCCGCGACTACTTTGGTAAAGTGATCGACACCGTTGTCTGGCATCATTCCGTACTGGGTGAGTTTTCTCGTCAACCAAGCCTTGTCGAGGTCGGTCAGTTCAGCCTCAACCGCATCGACGCCTAAGGACTGAATATCGCCCCCGATGTAGATCGTGCCGTCGTACATCGAGTCACCGAGGTTCTTTCCGGCATTGCCGCAAACAACCATCCGGCCGCGCTGCATCATGAAACCAGAAAGCGCACCAGTATCACCGCCTACGATGATCGTCCCGCCCTTCATGTCGATGCCAGTACGTGATCCAACAGAACCTCGGCACACAAGATCACCGCCACGAATAGCTGCTCCAAATGTGGACCCAGCGTTTTTTTCCACAATCACTGTGCCGGACATCATATTCTCGCCGCAGGACCAGCCTACGCGTCCATTGATCCGCACGTTGGGCCCATCGATCAGGCCGACCGCAAAATACCCTGTCGAACCTTCGACGATCAGGTTGAGTTTATTCAGGATCCCAACACCAAGGCTGTGCATGCCGCGCGGGTTCTTGATGACAATGGAACCGTAACCTTCTTCCATCAGCAACCGGATATTTGCATTGACCTCCGTCGCGGTCATCTCGTCGCAATCAAGCTCAGTCCGTTTGTTGAAATCAACGTCAGGTGCCCAGGGATAGGCAAACCGTTCGGTCGCATCCGGGTCGAATTCGATATACATGGACCGCCCGGTTAGCTGATCCGTTGTCATGCCCAAAGCTTTGACCCGTTCCTCTTGGGTCATTCCCTTCAGGTCTGCATCGCTTACGCTTGCCATACGCGAACCTCCTCGTCGTAGGGATCGGTAGTGTCGATTTCATGAGGCAGGATCGCGCGGATCGCGACCTCTTCAGAGGCCATTGCGATTAGGTCGTCGCTCTCGTAAAGGACCAGCGGTTTGGCAGCCATTGTGTCCTTGGCCATGCCCAATTGATCCTTGGTGCAAACAAGATAAGTGAAAACACCATCGATCTCATCAATCGAACGCCTCAGGCTTTCCTCCAGCGTTACGCCGTTGGCAAGGTTGTGCGCCGTGTAGACTGCCAGCAACTCGCTGTCGCAGTTCGACATAAAACGGTGCCCTTTCCGTTCCATCTCGCGACGCATAATCCAGTAGTTTGTAATTTGCCCGTTATGAACGACCGAGACGTCGTTGTACGGGAACGCCCAATAGGGATGCGCGGATTTGATATCGACGTCGGACTCTGTTGCCATCCGAGTGTGGCCGATACCATGCGTGCCCCGAAAATCACTCAGGCCATAGGCCTCGGCGACAACGGATGCATCGCCGAGATCCTTGATCAGCTCCAAACCGTTTCCAAGCGAGAGGATCTCAACATCATCGATCTCCTCGATGTGTTCCGCCATCTCCCCTGTATTTCCGTTGTGGGTCAAAACATAGCGCAGCGCATAAGGACGTACGCGTTCCTTGTGCTTTACGTTCGCGCCATGCTCTTCAAGGATCGCGTCGACCTGAGCCAGACGCTCTTCCAGAACGTCATGGATGCCGCGACCGCGATCCATGTCCTCTGCTTCCGCAATCTTGACCCGCATCACATAGTCTTCTGCGTCTTCGCGATAGACTGCATAGCCGGTTGAATCCGGTCCACGATGCTTAAGCGACTGAAGCATTGCCGTCATCTCACCGCCGACATTCGACGCTCCTTTGAGATGAATTAGTCCAACAATTCCGCACATTTGACCTGCGCTCCTCCTGCAAATTCTTCAACTAGCTGGTTTGATGGTTGGGCTGGCGTCGTGCGAGACTCGCCCAAAAGCCTCCGGTTAAGGCAGGCACTCCATATACATTTCGTTATCCCATTCGGTGACGGTAGACATGAAGCGTGCAAACTCATCGCGTTTGTACTCTTCGTAAAGGCGGTACATCTCGCCCGGCATGCCACGCTTGACCACCTCGTTTGCATCCAGATGATCCAAAGCCTCGCCAAGGGACATCGGAAGCTTCTTCACTTCTTTACCTTCGGCCATCGCCTCATAGATATTGCGTTCTTCAGGCTCACCAGGATCGAGATTGTTATCCAGCCCGTCATCCATGGCCGCCAATAGAGTTGAACCCATAATGTATGGGTTCACCATCGAGTCGACTGAGCGATACTCAAAACGTCCCGGCGCCGAAACGCGAAGGCCAGTCGTTCGGTTCTGAAAACCCCAGTCTGCAAATACAGGAGCCCAAAAACCTGTATCCCACAAGCGCCGATAGGAGTTCACAGTGGAACACCCAATGGCCGTCAAAGCCTGGAGATGGGTGACAACCCCACCGATGGCCTTCAACCCTTCCTTTCCGGGCATCTGAGGATCATCGGTGTCGGGCATGAACGTGTTCTCACCACCCTTCACGTACATGTAGTTTTCTTTCATCCCTGGCAAATCGTCCGGATCGTTGCCGGTGCGAACGAACTCATCTTCGCCGCCTCTCCAAAGACTCATGTTGTGATGACAGCCACTGGCTGAAACACCCATGAAAGGTTTAGTCATAAAGCAGGCAAAGATTCCGTTCTCGCGCGCCACCTGCGCGCAGATTTGGCGGTATGTCGTCAACCTGTCGGCGTTGCGCAACACGTCGTCGAACATCCAGTTCAGTTCAAGCTGGCCCGGCGCATCCTCATGGTCGCCTTGGATCATATCCAAGCCCATCTGGCGAGCATATCGGATCACCTGCATGGAAACAGGTCTTAGACTCTCGAACTGGTCGATGTGATAGCAGTATGGTTTTGAAAACCCGTCGCGTGGTTTGCCGTCTTCGTCAAACTTCAGCCACATCATTTCGGGCTCAGTGCCGATCCGCAACTTTGTTCCGTGTTTTTTGGTGAATTCTTCATGCAACCGACGCAGGTTTCCGCGGCAATCTGAAGTAAGATAACCACCCGGATTTTCTTTTTCCTCTCGGTTCCGGAACAATGTGCAATAGAAACGCCCGATCGTAGGAGCCCAGGGCAGTTGCATAAACGTTTCCGGTTCAGGAATGCCTACAAGTTCAGCTGCTTCCGGACCATATCCAAGATAGTTGCCAGCACGATCCGTGAAGAGGTTTACCGTCGCCCCGTAGACAAGCTGGAATCCTTTGTTGGCAACGGTTTCCCAGTGATCAGCTGGGATACCTTTACCCATGATCTTTCCAGTGACCGACACGAATTGAAGGTAGAGATACTCAATGCCTTTGGCATTGATCATTTCCCGTACCTGCTTGATTTTCTCATCGCGTCCCGGCGCGTCTACAAATCTTTCAAGATCGGTGGCCACTTTCTATCTCCTTGCTGGCTTGACGGAGCACTCTTACGGCGCTCTTCAATGCGAACTTGGTATTTCTGTTAACTCCACGGATAAGGGCTGTTGGACACAGGGTGCAGTTCACCCTTGGCGAACCGATCAAATCGGAACGGCTCCAGAAGTTCCTGTCGTTCCCCAAGCACTTCGTCCGCAATCAGGTGACCAACACCCAGCATTTTCCAACCGTGGTTACTGTCTGCAATCACCGTGACGTTTTCTCGGAAATGATCGAAAACCGGGAAACTGTCCGCCGTGAAACAGCCGATCCCTCCCGATGCTTCCTTGTGGTACTTTGGCATCATACCTTCATAGCGCGCCTGACAATGGGCGAGTGCACTCACCCACATATGAGCAAATTCATGGCTTGAAACAAATTCCGGAGAAGACGGTCCGTAAGGATCGATTTGCACTTCGTCTACGGGTGTTTCCACTTTGTAGGGGCTCGCCCCTCCCTGGATACCTCCAAAATGCCAATCGGGCTTGTAATAGATGCCCCACATCTCTTCTGTGATGATGGAACCATCGACGGTCGATTTCAGGGGCGCATCGGTATCCACATGTATGACTGGCGCAAGGCTACCGTCATCAGCCCGCCCGATGTTCGGATCAATATTCAGCACGCCTTCTTCAAGTTGCCAAAAGCGCCACATATCTACGCCTTCGTGCACCTCACCTTGCAGATCCTTAACAGTAATCTGGCCGGGCAAGTCGAGCATTGACCAGAAGTTGCGGACCCAGGGGCCAGCGCCGATGATGACGCGTTCACATGAAATTTTGCCCTTGTCCGTTTCAACGGCCTGAATCGCACCAGACCCGTTCATGGCTTCGAAACCGACGACCTCGACCCCGGTAATGATGCGGACACCAAGCGCTTCGACCTTTTCCGCAAGCGCGTACATTGTCTTGGTTTGATTAGAAAAACCACCACGCTTTTCGTGCAATACGGATGTTATTTTTTGGGCTTGCCAGTCCCCAAAATAGCCACGCATGTACGACGTGCAGGCGTTTTCACCTTCAATGAAGACGCTTTCATAACCGATCGCCTGCTGCTGTGCATAAATCGACCCCACGTCTTCGCGCATGCTTTCGGAAGAAATTTGCATGTAACCGACGGGGTGGTACGATAGCCCTTCTGGATCACTTTCCCAGACATCAACCGAATGGGCCATGAGCTTGCGCATTGCAGGCTGGAAATAGTTGTTGCGAACTACTCCGCAGGCAATCCCAGAAGCTCCTGCAGCGATACCGCTTTTATCCAAAACGACAATGCGGCCCTCAATTTCTTCGCCACGTTCTTTCAACCTTTCAGCCAGCTTCCAAGCCGTAGATATGCCATGGATACCTGCACCGATGATCACGTAGTCTGCATGTTGAGGGAATGCCATGAGTTTCCTCGTCATTGGGTCACGCTAAGAAGAAGAGCCGCACCGCAAGCCAAAATCAACAACTTTTGAACCAATAATTGCCTTTTGGGCCAAAAACTGCAAAATTGGTTTATTATTGGACTATAAAATGGATCACAAATGGGAAGACGAAGTTTCTCCGACGTTGCAACAGAGCTGAGACGTGCGATCGAAGAAGGAGAATTTCAGCGATTCGAGCGGTTGCCGCCGTCGAGAGTATTGGCGGAAAAGCTAGGGGTCGCGCGAAACACGCTGCGCGACGCGCTCTACCAACTCGAGAAGGAAGGGTTGTTGGAAACCCGCGCCGGGAGCGGCACTTATGTTACGGCCGCAAAACAGGATGTTGTTCCACCGGCCGTTGAAGAAGCTACTCCATTGGAACTGATCGACGCCCGCTTTGCTTTGGAACCACATATCTGCCGCCTAAGCGTTCTGCACGGTAGGCGAGAAGACTTTGAGGCACTGGAAGCGCTTTGCACACAAATGGAGGCGGCTCAGACCGACCCTGTTTTATTTGCCGAGGCAGACACGGCTTTTCACCGCAGGTTGGCCGCGTCGACGAGAAACAACCTTCTAATTTGGTTGATTAGTCAGATTAATACAGTGCGATCCTTGGACGAGTGGACCCGCATGCGTCATCTCACACTCGAAGAAGAGATTATCCAACAATACAATGCGCAGCACCGTGAAGTTCTCAACGCATTGCGCTCACGTGAACCCGAGCGCGCCGCTGTCAAAATGAAAGAGCATCTAGAAACTGCACGTTTGTCGCTTATGCGTGCAGCGGAAGCGTAGTGCGCTTGCCCAGTCCAAACCTAAGGTCTCTCGGCGCAATCTGCGCCGGAGTATTTGGCGTACTACCCGTTCTTGCGCTGGCAAGTGAATGCGAGACAGTCGACGCGTTGAACCGCTTTACCGCTTCGGGTACGGCACCCGAAGGCGCAGTTTGCGCAACCTATTTATCGTCTTTTTCGACAACCGGAGTTTCCTGTTACTGGAGCCACGCCTATAGGAGCCCTTCCGCAGAAGATCAGGCTTCGGCAATGTGGACCACGCTGACGAAATGCAGAAATGGCAGTCTTTTGAAGCCAGATGAGCAGGTGAACCACCCCGACAGCTACGACCTAAGGGAATGGGCGCATGAAAAAGGTGTGTATGCTATATCTATCAAAGACAAGGCTGGCCAAAACAGAACGCTCGTCTTCCTTCGTTTCGAGCCAGGTCGAGCACAACACTTTGACTGATTACTGAGCCTGCGCAGACGTTTGCATCCAATTGATGTAGAGTCGTTCTGCCATAGCATTGAACTCCGGCATATGCTTAGAAACATCGGCAGCAAGACGTCCGGTAGCGTTCTCGCCCATAGCGTCATCCAATGCTGACCGGTACTCGGGGATTTCGGCCCAATTGGAAACCGTGTCTTTTTCTACTTCGATGTGGAATTGCGCAGAATAGGCACGCGTCCCCCATTTCATAGCTTGAACGGCGCAGCCTGGCGAAGTTGCAAGGCAAGTTGCCCCCGGAGGCATCTGCGTAACCTCTGCCGAATGCCATTGAAGACATGGAAAGCGATCCGGCAAACCATCCAGTATGACGCCAGAAGCTCCTTCCTCGGTAAGCTGAACGTCCATAACACCGATCTCAGGTGTCTCAGATGGCCCCACGCTTCCCCCCAAGGCTTCGGCCAATAACTGATGCCCCAGACACAAGCCTAGAAAAGGCAGACCTCTGACTTCTACGGCCTCGCGAATGAAAGCCTTTTCGTCTTTCAGCCATGGATGAGCGTCTTCCTGCCAAACGTCCATGGGACCGCCCATCACCCACAGACCTTCGTATCCGTCCAGTGAAGGCAATTGTTGCTTCTGATCCAGTTCGACCGCATCATAACTGTGACCGTCCTCTCTAAGGAAATTGCGAAAAACACCTGGATGTTCGACGGTCGCGTGCTGCAATACTAGAAGCTTCATAGCCCTTCCTTTTTCAGATCAACTTAATTGTAGAACGATTTTTTCCTGTTGCGAAAGGTCGTGGGTGTTATCCACCAACTCAACAAGTGTCTCCCGGCCACAAACAGACAGCAACAAACACAACCTGCGGTTCGACGTCAAAACGAGGTTACTTTCGTCAAAACCCAGAGGCTTCAAAAAGACCAAAAAAACCGGTCCACGCAAACCACTAGCTATTGAACAAAAACCTGCGAAGATCGGGCATGCGTAGACTAACCATCCTGCTACTGTATTCATCGTTGCTGATGCCAGCGCTTGTACGAGCAGAACCGTGCCGACTGGCGCTTGTACTTGCGTTGGATGTATCTGGCTCCGTAGACGAAGTTGAATATGCGCAACAATTGAATGGTCTTTCCTACGCACTGAACAACACCGAAGTACGGGCAACTATTTTGAAGGACCCTGAAACCCCAGTTCACCTTGCTGTCTTTGAATGGAGTTCCCAAAATCATCAGTTTTTGATTCAACCTTGGACGATACTAGACAGTCAGAATGCGATCGACGCCGCTATTGATCGAATTCGGTCGTATCGAAAGAAGCGTGCAGGCCTAAAGACGGCGCTTAGCACTGCACTAATGTTTGCAGGCGAACTTCTCGAAGGAAAAAAGGATTGCTGGCAAAAGACCGTGGACGTGTCGGGAGATGGCAAAAACAACATAGGCCCACCTCCTAAGCGCGTTTACGAGCTCAATATTTTTACGAACGTAACAGTCAATGCTTTGGTAGTGGGGCATCCGAAGCCAGAAAAAAAAGGCGACGTGGGTGAATGGTTAACTCAAAATGAGCTTCAAAGATATTTTGAGCGTGAGGTTATCCATGGGAGTGCAGCATTTGCAATGATTGCGAATGGTTACGAAGACTATGCTCAAGCGATGAAAAGAAAACTAATAAGGGAAACCACCCTACCAGTTTTCGGCCACAGCGGATACCCGCCTCGCTAGACCTTACGTTTGAATGGACTGGCTACTATGGATTTTTCATGCGAGATGCTTGGAAAACTGGTAAAATAGAATTCAACAAACGACGCATACACAAGAAGAGTATTCGTAAATTGCGTCGGGCAACGGCCAGAAACAGGAAATCCGGTGGCAATTGTGACCCGATATCAAAAAGCCTCTGCAGGAGTAGACATCGGTAGATGTTTTGGTCTCAATACACTATCCCAAAGGAATATCATGGCCGCACAGTAGACCAAGCTGCCGATCTTTGTTGAGTAAAACCCGTTCTTTTGGCGGCGATAACTGCTTTCGCCAAAAATTGACTTGGCCTAATTGTCATTGCCCGGCGCTTCTTCCGCAGCTTCTGCATAGACGGCCACCAAACATCCGGTTTCCGTGTAAGACGAGTGCTCCGTCCCGGCTGCGAGCCAGACGACATCGCCTTGCCTGTAGATGGTTCCGTCGTTGTCTATCAATTCGCCATCAACGATAAGAAATTCTTCCGCTCCCCCGTGTCGATGGGGTGTCGACCGGGAACCGGGTGCCATTCGGTAGATGTAAAAGCCAACATCTCGTTCTGAGTCGGGATTCAATTGAATGAAATGGGTGCCAGTTTCATTCAATCCTGTAGGATCGTAAGGTGAAAAGGCGGCGTCGTCGTAAACATTGGCGACTTTTCTTTGATTTGGCTTAATAACTTTCATTTGTGCCTCCTTCCATCAACAGTGATCAAACTACATGATGTCTAGGTGTTTTACACCGGGCAAACGGTCTAGGCGCTGTTTGGATAATGATGCCTTCCCAAGGCTCGGTGCGAACAATCACCAAAGTCATGCGAACGACCACAATGCGAACAAAGACGGCTTTGGTTTAAAGCTATTGCTGTTTCGCTGAACGTGACGAAAGATAGATCACATGAACGACTACTCAGTTTCCGCTGAACTCGACGAGACAATGCGTCAATGGCGACAACACCTGCATCGAAACCCTGAATTTGGTTTCGAAGAAGAGGACAGCGTATGCTTTGTTACCCAAAGACTACGTGAGATTGGCATCGAGGAGATTGAAACGGCTGTAGGCAACACGGGCGTTGTTGCAACGTTGCGCCTTGGAACCGGCGGCCGCACAATCGCGCTTCGCGCTGATATGGACTGCTTGAAGATCCAGGAAACCACTAATCTGTCCTACTCCTCGGCTAAACCAGGGCTCATGCACGCATGCGGCCATGATGGGCACACTACCATTCTGCTGGGTGCGGCGGCGGTCTTGGCCAGTGAAGGCGGTTTTGACGGTACCGTAAAATTTGTGTTTCACCCCGCTGAAGAATGGGGTCAGGGAATGAACGCGATGATCCGTTACGGCCTCGGGTCGCGTTTCCCGTTCGACGAGATCTACGGTTTACATAACAAACCCGGATTGCCGGTGGGATCGTTTGAAGTGCGATCCGGGCCTTTCATGCGGGCGGAAGATGGATTGCGGATCGTCGTGCGTGGTAGTGGTGGACATGCTTCTCGTCCACACGATTGTAAAGATGCAATCTTATGCGCTTGTTCGATTGTGAGCGAACTGCAAACTATCGTGGCTCGGGTGATTGACCCAGCTGAACTTGCTGTAGTCTCCGTTACGTCGATAGAGGGTGACAACGTGAAGAATGCGATCGCCAGCGAGGCCACAATAGAGGGCGATTGCCGTCATTTCAGTGACGACGTTAGTTTGCAGATCGAAGAAACCATGCGCCGTATCGCTGAAGGTACAGCCAAAGCTCATGGTTGCTCTGTCGAGATACGCTACGATCGGGTGTTTATCCCCCTAGTTAATGACGATCGTGCAACTCAGCACGCAATAGTAGCCGCAGAAGCAGTATTTTGACCTGGCAAAACCAACTCTAGAGCGCATCGCATGGGAGCTTCTGAGGATTTCGCACAGGCGCTAAGGTTAGCTCCGGGTGCATTTGTCAATATTGGAAACGGAAATAGCGCCCCATTGCATAGCCCCGAATACGACTTTAACGACGATGCAATCGTGCCGGGCGTCGAGTGGTTCGTGGAATTGGTCCGAAATCGCCTGCCGGTCACGACATCCCAAAACGAAAATGGCTAACTTCCAAGTAGGAAGAAAATAAACCGATCCAATTTGGGCTCAAAGTCGTCATCCGACGGCATTAGCGATTAGACCGGTTCGTGGTGCGGACTTTGCCGCCATCCACTCAGCGCACAACAGTACCCGCACCCGGCAGCAGCAGACATTTAAGTCGAAAAACGAGGTGATATTGTGCGATGTCTGCTTTCACCGAGACCGGGCATTCAGCAAAATAGGCTTTATGTCCGAATTGCGGACGAAACGGACATTCGACTTTTCACCGTGATCCGGTATCTTCACGACATCTTCAGTTCAAATGCTGGTACCTGACACATGGATCCGTTCCTCACTGAAAGGCTTTCGGCTCACAGTTGGCAATCGACATTGGAAGACCGGGAGGCGCGCCGAGGGCTGGAGATTGCTTTGTCCGCGATATTGTCACGCCGTGTGCTTGAGCATCTTCCATCACCTCTGCACCTGAGCGGAGATGACGACATTGCTTCTTGGGTGGACGAACGCGCTGAGGAAAGCGACGTTTTTCTTGTCAACTGGAGGCGCAACTCCGAATTAGTCGGACTGTTGATTTTGGCGTCCGATCCCAGTGACTCGCAAGCGCCAGAACTTCATATTGGCTATTTGCTCGGTGAAGCAACTTGGGGTCAGGGGGTCGCAACAGAACTCGTCCAAGGTTTGGTGTCAGCGGCAGAAAAGGACGGCCCGGTGAGGCTGCTGGGAGGTGTCAGCATTGAAAACCCGGCAAGCGCTCGGGTGCTTGAAAAGGCAGGTTTCGAATTATCACCTGACCTTTCAACAACGAATTCGCACGTGTACTCCAAGAAAGTCGGTTGAAGCGCATTCGACACGTCCGGCCTGGATTTAAGGCAGACCTTTAGGCAAGCGCAGCATCTTCGTTTGAGGACTAGAGCGCTATCTTCAGGACGGCCCAAAGCGGTCGTTCGCCAGAACATTTGGGCGTTGCAGCGCAGCCAGTGATACCGGACCTTTGTCGATTGCGCGGCAATCAATGGATTTCCTTTGCAGAGCTCGCCTAGACCGAGCGGCGATTGGCTGATCACTGAATTTTCAACGGGCGCCGCATTCAACCTTAGTGTCACGCCGTCCCCATTACTGCTAGGGTAGCAACAGTGAGGGGTAGTCTCGAGAAATTTGGGAGAATGATCATGGACAGACGCGTATTCTTGGCCGGAACAGGCATCACTTCGGGCCTCGCTGCATTGGGGTGGAACGTCGCGCCCCTCGGAGCGGAGGGCCTCGTAGCGGCGCGGCGCTACCAGGTGGGCTCGGCGACGGTGCACGTGCTGTCCGATGGGTTCATTTCGATCGGACCTGAAATGCTCTCCGGTGTAACACCGGAAGAGTTCGCGACCTTGCTTGACAATGCGCACATAGCCACCGACGCGCATCCGAGCGCGGTCAATGCGTTTTTGGTCGAAATTGGTGATAGAAAAATATTGGTCGACGCGGGGACCGGCGAAATCTTCGGACCGACCCTTGGCAAGTTGCCCTCCGTGATGAACGCCCTCGGCTTTGATCCGGCCGCTATTGACACGGTGGTCTTCACCCATCTGCACGGCGATCACATCGGCGGCACGGTTTCGCCAGTTGGTAATCCTTATTTGAACGCGACACTCCGGGTAGCGAGCGCTGACATCGATTTCTGGACCAGCGAGGAGATTCAGGCGCAGGCTCCTGATGCCTTCAAAGCTGCGTTTGACCTTGCACGCTCCGCCCTCGATGGTTTTGGCGAACGGATTGAGCCTTTTGGCGCTGAAGAAACCGCAATCGCTCCTGGGCTCTCGACTATAGCGCTGCCCGGCCACACCGTCGGCCATACGGGCCTGATGCTCGAAAGTGACGGCGATGTCCTGCTTATTGCGGCCGACATTGTTCATGTTCCAGCGGTGCAACTCGCTATGCCCGCCGTGACCATTGGCTTTGACACTGATCAGGATTTGGCACGTGAAACCCGCGTCAAGACTATGGATATGGTTGCTGCGGATCGCATAATGATGGGCGGGTCGCACATCTCTCTTCCCGGTCTGGGATATCTGGAAACAGCCGGTGACGGATACCGATGGACGGCGGCGCGCCATCAGTACGGTTAGGGTCAGGACCCATTGATTTCCGCTTTGCTGCGTGATTCACGGTTCGAAAATCGAGCGGTGACCATGTCTGATCTTTTCTGGCTGACGGATGCGCAGGTGGCGCGTCTTGAGCCTTTCTTGCCCAAGTCCCAGGGCAAACCACGCGTTGATGATCGACGTGTGTTGAGCGGCATTATCTTCATTAATCGCAATGGGTTGAGATGGCGCGATGCCCCTTCGGCGTATGGCCCACACAGTTGAAGGGAATCGTGGTCCCAGTGGGGCCGCGTAAGCCCCGGAAACGCCCTATAACCGTTGGAAGCGGTGGAGGTGAGTGGCAAACGCCACTGGTTCGAATGCCGCCACGAACAAGGCATCTTCGCCCGGATGATGGCCGGTCTGGCTGCCGAACACGGTGAAGAGAATACTGTGATGGTCGATGCCACCAACCTGAAGGCCCACCGTACCGCAAGCAGTTTGGGCGTCAAAAAAGGGGGCGTGGACGCCTGATTCATTGCCCGGCAGGTGCATCCGGAGGATGCTGCCGAGAGGGGTCGCACCAAGGGCGGCATGAACACCAAGTTGCATGCCATCTGCGACAGCCGGGGACGTCCGCTCAACCTGTTCATCACCGCCGGTCAGGTCAGCAATTACATTGGTGCGCGGGCACTGCTGAGCGGCCTGCCGGATGTCGATTGGCCGCTCGGGGATCGTGGCTATGACGCCGATTGGTTCCGGGAAGCGTTGAAAGACAAAGGGGTGCTCGCCTGCACCCCTGGCCGGAAGTAGCGGAAGAAACCGGTTAAGTACGACAAGCGTCGTTACAAACGGCGCAACCGGATCGAGATCATGTTCGGCAGGTTGAAGGATTGGCGGCGTGTGGCAACCCGCTACGACAGGTGCCCAAAGGTCTTCCTGTCAGCAATCGCCCTCGCAGCACTCGTTATCTATTGGCTATGAGGCCTAACCCTGGCGGTTCGACAAAACACGCTAGAATATCAGCAATATAGTCAAGTTCATTCGGAATTTGGATCATCTACCGACCACATATATTCCCTTAACTAAATGATTAAATGGTCTAGGCTGCCCATTGGATGAATCGAAATTTTAGGAGAAGAACGTGCGATACGTTGCAAAAGGTATTTTGATTTGTTGCGCAGTCGCGTTTGTCGCAGTGTTTGCAGCTTGGCTTTTCCTGTCTTCTGCGTTGTTTTCCTCGGTCAGAACTACTTTCGTCGAAAATCTGATCTCTAAGAAACTTGGCCAAGAGGTTAGAATTGAAGATGAAGTGCGTCTGGGTATTGGTCGGCAATTGCAGGTGTCAGCGGCAGGGCTGGAACTACCCGGTTCTCGGAATGCTGGTGTGAACCTTGCGGCAATCGATGAGATTGAGTTTGAAGTTTCCGCACGCGACCTCTGGAACAGTAAAATGTCACTGAGTGGTCTTTCGCTCTCGGGTGTTCACCTGAACCTGATCACGGACAAAGATGGCATCGGAAACTGGCAGTCTATTTCCCAAACGGAAACTGAAGTCGGGAAACCTACAAAATCCCCGACACCGCTGTTGGCGGGAATTCTAACGGACCGCAAAATTGATCTGACTGATATCGCCATTCTTTATAAGAACAATTTAAACGGACTTGAGTTGGACCTGCAGCTTCCTGAGCTGCTCTTAAAGCGTGATACGGAAACTGATGTTGCGACGGCAGTCGGGGCCGGTTCGCTGAACGGAGAGAGGTTTGATCTGAACGCGACATTCCCCACGAAAGACCCGTTTCGGTTGGCGGTGAACTTCGAACAGACTTCGATTGTCGCCGAGGAAGTCCCTCAAGAGAACGGTCTGCAAGTGGCAACGACCTTAGAGATTGCCGAACTTGGCCAGCTTCTCGATATCCTGAAGCTGAGCCGCGTTTTGGAAGGCACAGGGAGTATTGGCGCAACGTTTACATCAGTCGACGGCGTAGCACGGATTGATGACCTATCTGTATTGGCGGAAATAGATGGCGGGCAAAGCCTTTCGTTGACGGGGCAGATCGGGGAACTGGGAAATCCGGAAGACGTATCGTTGACAACCCGCATTCGGTTGTACCCTGAAGATGCCGAACCAGCCCCTGCTGCATCGCGTTATGATCTTAAACTTATCGCGGTCGACATGGTTATCGACAGCGTGCCTGGGCAGGTGCCGCAGCGACAAATGGTCATAAAGACCAACGGTTTCACGTTGGACACGTCCGGCGAAGGCCCGCCCCCGATTAAGTTCTCCGAGCTTTCCAGAACGCCAGAAGGCGCCTTAAAAGTCGGAAACATCAACCTTAGAATTGGGAACCCAGCCGATCCGTTTATCATTTTGAACGGTTCGGTCGATGACGCGCTTCAGTTGCAAGGCATATCAGCAGAAGGCCTGATGGATATACCGGCAAGCAGTTTGATCTCGCCAGAATTGTTGGGACCAGACGACCAGCTTGGCAGGTTTTCCGGTGACTTCCATTTGAACGGCGACATCAATCAGCTTTCGCTGACAAATTTGGATGGAAAGACAAGCGATACGGAGGTCTGGAACCTTGAGGTGCATGGCACTGTTAAGAATGTACTCAAATTCGAGGACCTGGATTTGGCAATTGATGTCACAGTCCCATCCGGGGAGGACCTTTTGGAGGCACTATCGCTTGCACGTGTGGAAACCGGGCAGGCTCGTCTTGAAATCAACCTTGTTAGCGAAGGCACTGATTGGAACGCGAGTGCCAATGTTGAGGTCGCCGACTCTATCTTGCAGATTATGGCCGATCTTGATGATGCAACAAACGACCCGGTGCTTCAGGGTTCCATTGAGAGTGACCTGATTAAGATAGATCAGATCCGAACTATCGTTCAGGCTGCCGTACAATTGCGGAAAATAGGCGGCCCAGAGCCGGAAGAGAAAGAAACTAAACAAGAAGACGAGGGCGGCCAAGGTGCGTTAAGAGATGTAACGCTTAAACCTATCGGGCGCTCAATTCTCTTGTCCGGTATGGATATGGATGTCGACGTTGACCTTCGGCACATCGAAGGAGCCCAGGGCATCAGCAGTTTGCAGAGCGAACTGACGCTCAACGAAAATGAGCTAAAGGCCGGACCTTTGAAGTTTGAATATGGAGGTGCTCATTTCGACGTTAGCGGGCAGATGGATCTTTCGAACGACGCGCATCTACTCACGTTGACCGGCAAAGCGGGCGGTTGGCAGCTGGATGATATTCTTCACAACCTGAACTTCA
This sequence comes from Ruegeria sp. BG11, assembly GCF_056538565.1. NCBI lineage: Bacteria > Pseudomonadati > Pseudomonadota > Alphaproteobacteria > Rhodobacterales > Roseobacteraceae > Ruegeria > Ruegeria sp. BG11. The sequence continues at coordinate 520,113 of NZ_JBQFTH010000001.1, forward strand.
AAAAGGGTGCGAGCGGTACGATCTATGCAGATTTTTCGGTGACCGGCGGAACCGATTCACCGAAGCATTTTGCAAACAGCATGAACGGTAATGCTACTGTTTCAATGCGTGATGGCTCGATCGAGACGCAACTATTGGATCTGGCAGGGCTAGGGGTGCTACCTTGGGTGTTTACCAAAGAGAAGCAAAAGGTTGCTCCAATCGTATGTTTGCGTGCGCCGATTAGTATCTCAAATGGAAGTATTTCGACGAAACAAACCACATTGGAGACAGACCATGTCCAAGTTGTCGTCTTTGGCGGTGTTGATGTGGCGGGCAAGGTTTTGGACCTAAATCTGCAGCCCCGTAAGATTGGCGAACCTCTATCGAAGAGTCCCTGGCCCGTGACCTTGAAGGGCCCACTAGCAAAGCCGAAGATCAAGGTTAAAGACGGTCCGAAACGACTGAAACGATCGGATGGTGCAGACAAAATGCCGGAACAAAGAAAGCTATGCGTTCCGGATATATTGCAACTGCAGTAGTTGGGGAGGCAATCAGTTGAAGTCAAATCTAGGGTTCAGAAAGGCAGACTTTGTTTCCGAATAGCAATTTCTGCTTTGGGCTCGATGCAGACGTTCGCTGCGCAGTGCATCAGTGACCGCTATGCGGACTATACGGTCGTCGGGATTGTGGGTGTTGTAGTGCGCTCCCCGCAGTTTCAATTGGTTCTCAAGCACCACTAATAGCCAAATGCCGGTCAGTGACTTTTGGAGTGTGGTGCCTACCTTAGAGTTATGGAGCTGCTTGAAATCACATCTTCAGACCAATTGTGGTCTTGGTTTGCGGAGAACCATGCGGCGAGCAAAAGCGTCCGACTTGTCACTTGGAAGGCGGCGTATACCGACAGGTACGTAAGCCAAGAAGAGGTTCTAGACGCGCTCATTGCTCACGGATGGATAGACGGTCGTAGATTTGTTGTGGACGACGCCCGAACAGCGCAACTGATTGCGCCACGCAAACAACAAGCTTGGTCAAAGACTTACAAAGATCGCGTTGAGCGTCTACGAAATGCGGGCCGCATGCATCCAGCCGGCGAAGCGGCGGTTTCTGCAAGCCGCAAGTCGGGACTTTGGAACTTTTTTGACGATGTTGACGCGCTCTCCGTGCCCGAGGATTTATCGGCCATTTTAGACCACGAGAAGTGGAAAGAACTCGCCCCATCGTATAGGCGGAACGTTTTGAGATGGATCAAACTTGCGAAGAAGCCCACTACACGACGTAAAAGGTTAACAGCGACCGCCGATGCAACTCGTCTGAATAAGAAGCTTCCACAAATGTAAACTTGGTCGGTGTATGTTCCATTTGCTTCTGGTCAATGTTGGCATGAAAACATTGATTCAACCGGGAAGTCAGCGAACCAAATGACAGTTTCGAAAGGGGAAGTCTTACGCCCTCTATGCAAAAGAACGACTTTGCGCTCCGGCGTCGATGCGACGCTTGGTGGAAGTCTCCTGAACGACCGCTATCCGAGCCAACAGGTCTCAATCGCTCAGGGCAATAGACACGCAACAAAACTGTTTGATGCAATACGTCTCAAGGATTGGTAGGGGCGATAACGTAGAGAGCTTTCAATGCTTCGCTGGGCTCGATCCCTGGCAAAGCAATGCGAAAGATCTCCTCCATTTTGCCTTGAGCATACATTTCTGACAAAATGCGGTCCACAAGCAATCGAAAGTCATAGTCTCCTTTCGGTATTGCTAACCCTTGCTTTTCTATCGTCAGTATTTCTTGGGACAACTTAAATTTACCCTTTAGTCCGGCAGCAATGTAGTTGACCAACAAAATCGACTGATCTGCAAAATAGGCATCGATTTCGCCGTCTCGTAACGCCTTGATACCATCAGGGTGTGAAGCGAACCGCACCATATTTGCTTCTATACCTGCCGCTTCAAAGGAATTGAGAACGGATGCCTCTGTCGTTGTGCTGCCTCTCATGCCAACCTTCTTCCCCACCAGCGCGCTCATTGTGCCCTCGGCCTCAATTGGTAATAATATGGACGTGCCATCGACATAAATTGGAATTGAGAAATCTACGACTTCGCGACGGGAAAGTGTTATGGTCGCGGCCCCACAAAGCATATCCACCTCGCCGGAGGCGACTTTCTCGAAACGATCCTTGGCGTCCACGGGAATGAACTGGACGTTTAGATCCTGCAATTCCAGTTTCTTCGCAAGATTTTGCGCCACTTGGTCGCAAATCAACGGTGACAAGCCAAACGGCCGACCTTGGTCGTTAACGTAAGATAATGGAGCAGCATCTGTTCGAAAACCAAATCGGATTTCGTTGTTTTTTGAGATTCTGTCAATTGTTTGAGCAACCGCTCCAGTTGCGAAAAGAGCCGTTGCAATAAGTGCAGGTAGCAAGCGCATGGGTTGTCCTTTTTGTCCGGTTTCCATCCCATTGGGTGCGAAAAACATCGTGTCCCGAGGTTAAAACACATTGAGGCAAAAAGCAGTTGGATTTTTGATGACCAGAGGCGCATGGCGGGGAAGAAAACCAAATCCTCGTGCTATAGGTTGCTAACGCAATTTCTTAAATGCAAAGCCTTATTTGGCCGAGCTCATGTGCGCATGTCTAGGCTCTGGACCTATTAACAGGTCGGAGCGTAAACGGCTGCTTTGATCCAAGAGCAGACACTGGTAGAAAACACGGCTATGACCGCGTTGCGGACAAAGCAGCCGCTAAATTCACTATAGCAAATTGCAGGCTAGTCTCCGCTAAGATCTAGGCGACCTGCATTAAGCCAATCTGACAACTCTGTTCTTTCGCTCGGGTCAGGTGGGCCAGCAGGTGTTGGGGGGTCAACAGGCAATGGGCTGTCTGATCCGACGATCTCCCGAACACTTACGGTATCTTCCGAAACATTCCAAACAAGCATGTCCTGAGCCAAAGTGAGCGGGCCGTCATAAGTATTTCGGATTGCTGCAATTGTGTCGGGAGCAATGTCGAAATCGGCAAATGTATGGTATGCAATCGCGTGGCGCGGCTCGATCATCGCGAATAGTTTTCCGCACGCGTCTGGTGGCGTGTGAACCACCGTTGCCACTAGCCTGGCGCGTTCAGGGTCGTAGTTTTTGATATCGATAAATTGTTGGATCGTTAAGTAGCATTCGTGAATGACAAGATCCGCTTCTTTAGCGTTCTCCACGAACCACTTGTTCGGGTTGGTGTCACCCGAGTAGACGAATTTTAGTCCTTTCCACTCCAAGCTGTAGGACACTGAACCATCTATGCCGTGAATCGCGGGCCAAGATCGAATGACGACACCGTCGCTTTCATACACTACTTGTGTCTGAGAATAGTCGAACTCTGTCACCGAAAGGTGTCCACCTGCCGAGGGCATATTCCCGCGCCGGCCAGCCACGTCCCAGGCCAACATTTTCAGGAGGCCATCCATGGCCGCTGCGGTCCCGTATTCTGGCTTTAAGCCACTTGGTCCCCAAACCTGCAGTGGAACGGTTCGGTTTGACACCCAGCCACCCACAAAAAGTGCATCGAGGTCTCCAATATGATCTACGTGCAGGTGGCTAATGAACACCTTGTCGAGATAAGTGTATGGGATTTCCAATGCGGCCAAATTAGCTAACGAACCGGTTCCGACGTCGAATAGGAACTTGTCGCCATTGCCAAGCTCAACCAACCACGACGCTGACGCTTGGGAGTGTCGAAAATTGGGTGTTCCAGTTCCTAGCGAGATAACTCGCATCTCCGCTTCGCCGAGCGGCTCTGTGTTTGGATAATAGAACTTTCTCTCTGCGGATGAACCAGCTGAAGCTGCGACGCAGCAAATCGATGCAAATACAAAACTTAATGCGGGTAATAGTCTTAGACGCACAGCTTCCTCCCACTTGCTGACGCAATCTATGGTACAACTAAATTACTTCAGTCCAAAGTCGGACGTCTGCTTTGGGCTCAGAGCCGACATTCTCATGGCAAGTCTTCTAAATGACCACTCTGCGGACAAACCGGACTAACGGGCCTTTCCTATCTGTACGCGATTTTGCCGAAAGTTCAAATTGCGATCAGATCAATTCAAAACGCGCAATTCCCGCAACGGCGAGTTTATCGTCGATATCGTGATCGGTTAGGAATTCGATCACTTCTGAAGCTATGTTTGGGGATACGGCGTTCCGAAATATTGACATGTCGATTTGTGTCCCAAGATGCTCCGGGAACACCGCTACCGGAACGACTCCAGATGTGGCAATCACTGTTGTGAGAGGGGCAATCGCGAGTTCGTATTCGCCGGTCGCAACCGATGCCGCAGGCACGCCCCCAGACATCGCATGGCTTTGCGGCAAGACGGAGTCAGTTAGTCCCATGCGCTCCATCACATCCAGATAGGTGCGTCCGCTCGTGCCAGCGCCTGCATAGGCTATGCTTTTCGCGCTGCGGAGAAGCACTTCGATACCATGTGAGTCCGCTATCATTTGGGCATGTGTCCTGCCTTTGCGCGCAACCGCGAGTGAGACTCGCCCGAATGCACGGTGGCTGCCTCCGTCTGCAAAGCCATCATCGATCAAGGCCTTCGCGTAAGGTGGATTGGTCAGACCGATGTCATAGCGCTCGCCCGCTCTGAGTCGCTCCGGTATCAGTGGGTTAAGTTCAACCTCCTGTATTAGCCGCACGCCTGTCGCTGCTTCCACGCGCGGCGTGAGGTGCTCCATGACAGCCCGGATCGCCGTAGGAATGAAAATTCGCAATGTGGTCGGCATTCTGAAGCTCTCCCCGGGACCCGCACGCTCTGTGGCCCTACAATTAAACGCAATCGTTTTGTGCTCAGCAAGCCCGATTGCGGTGATGTCATTTTGGGCTAGGAGCGGTCATTCGAGCCGATCTGAAGAACGGCTGCCATGCGAACAAAGCGGCAATTGCACCGTCGTTTGAACCACCGCAAAGTCTTTTCACAGCATCAACTTATACCGATCCGCAGTTTGAACCCCTAGTCTCATCTGCTCTTCAGGTTCCGTGTTACAATACTCATGCTGGCGTGGGACACACAACTTCGATCAGAGATGGCCCGTCGCTGGAGAGACCGGCAGAGAGCGCCTTCGCAAAGCTGTCCATGTCATCTGCGCGTGTCCCAGGAACACCGTGGCCTTGCGCCAGAGATACCCAGTCCAGTATCGGGTTCTCCACGTCAAACATAGCTTGAGCATTCTGACCATAGCTCGCCACACCGACATTTGTGAGTTCATCGCGCAGAATTTGATAGCCGCGGTTTGCAAACACAATAACGGTCACGTCGAGATTTTCCCGCGCCATACTCCACAGAGATTGTAGCGTGTACATGGCCGAACCATCCCCAGTCAGGGCAATAACTTGTCGGTCCGGGCACGCGATGGCCGCACCCGTTGCGCAAGGCAAACACAGCCCAATCGCGCCGCCGGTGCCTGCGAGTAGGTCATGCGGGTGGGCGGTAGCTGTCGGTGGTATGACATGAAACCCGGACGTGACGGACTCATTACAGATGATCGCGTTTTCCGGGATCAGTGCTGCCAACGCCAAACCAACTTTTTTGAGGGTCAACTGCCCGCTGGGAATGTCCGGCAGATCGAGCGGATGGGTTTTTGCCACCGTTTTGCTTGTGACCCCGACCGCGTCTGCGAGCGCTTGCAGCGTCCACTCGATATCATCTGTGGGCGTACACAATTCGGTAATGGGGCAATACGGAGGTTCGGGTACGCTTGGTTTCCCGGGATAGGCAAAAAAGGCGACTGGCCTGTCTGTGCCAAGCAGAGTGATCGAAGACGTTGCTTCAAGCTGAGCGATCTTGGGCGATATCGGATAGGCCAGTTGGTCTAGCTTCGCTGTTCCTGCGCCTTTGGAAATGCGCGGTATCAGAGTATCGGCCAATAACCGGCAGCCCGTCGCGGCGGCAATTTGTCCAGCTAGTTCACGCTGCGGTCCAAACAGGGCTGATCTGCCAATCATCAGCGCGGCGTTCGGCGTCACAAGACGGGCTGCCGCGGCCTCTATCTCGCCTATTGACGGTCGATGGAGGCTTTCTCGGTTGTCCAAACGGTTTGCCGCTGCGTTCGCTTCGTTCCAAGCTGTGTTGGCAGGCAGGACAAGGGTCGCGATCTGGCCGTTTTGCGCGCGGGCTGCTTGAACCCCTGCCGCTCCATCCGTAGCTACATCGGAGGCATTGAATGATACTCGCGTCCAATGGCTGACCGCTTGGCTGATACCGAGGATGTCTCCCTTCAAAGGGCTTTCGTGCCGGAGGTGATGCGTTGCGTGATCACCCACGATGTTCACGATCCCGGACCCTGCTTTCCTGGCGTTGTGCAGATTGGCAAATGCGTTGCCAAAGCCAGGCGCAAGATGCAGCAGCGTGCCCGCAACATCACGTTTCATTCGAAAATACCCATCCGCCGCACCCGTCGTTCCTCCTTCGAACAGGCAAAGAATGCAATTCATCTCCTGGTGTTCATCCAAGGCAGCGACAAAGTGCATTTCCGAGGTGCCGGGATTTGCGAAGACAGTATCCACCCCATTGTTCAACAGGGTTTTTACGAGTGATTGAGCGCCGTTCATTTTTCCTTAGCCTGATTTCAAGCGATCATTTGATTGCAATGCTTGCACGAAAAGGCTTTCGTTCTAAACATGTTTTCCTCTCGGCACGACACTTCGCCACGAAAGGAACCACAGCCGTTCGCGACGTCGAGCAGTCTCTGGACTTCAGGCTATTCCTTTTGGCGGAGCCAGAACTTGGAGCGAAAGTATTCGTACTTGAGTTGAGATGGGCACGGCGCGAGCACGTCCGCTTCGAGCCCAATGCGGAAGTTTTGGCGAGCTAGTTTATTCCCCAGATTTACTGCCAAGAAACACAATTTCTCGGACGAAATTTCTGTATATATGTTGGATCAACCTTTTCGAACTGCAGGGCGCTTGTCTGAGATGAACCCAGTAGAAACCAAATATGCAAAGAGCGGGGACACTCACATCGCTTACCAAGTGGTCGGTGAAGGTGACTTCGATGTGGTCTATGTGCCGGGTTGGGTTTCACATGTGGAACTGTGTTGGGAATACCCGGAACTCAGCCGTTTCCTATCCCGAATTGCTTCCTTTGCGAGATTGATCATTTTTGACAAGCGAGGAACTGGTCTTTCAGACAGGGTTTCAAACGATCAACTGCCTACTCTTGAAGAGCGCGCAGATGATCTTCTAGCGGTAATGGATGCAGCCAATTCTTCGCGCGCGGCGCTGATTGGGTTTTCCGAAGGTGGCAACTTGGCAGCTTTCTTTGCCGCATCACACCCTCATCGAACATCTTCGCTTGTTATGTTTGGCGCATTCGGCAAGCGCATATGGAGCGCGGACTATCCTTGGGCACCCACTCCGGAAGACCGCCAAAAGGACTGTGAGTTCGTTAAACGAGAGTGGGGAAACTTGATGGACTTGGCACACTATGCGCCCAGCAAGGCCAATGATGAGGCTTTTATGCGACGGACATGCGCTTACCTCAGGAGAAGCGCCAGTCCCGGTGCGGCTGTGACTCTGCTCAAGATGAATACCGAGATAGATTTGACCAACGTTCTCCCCGCCGTCCACGTGCCAACTCTCGTGTTACACCGCACGGGTGATCGAGACGCGAATGTAGAAGAAGGGCGTTGGATTGCTGATCGGATTTCAGGTGCCCAGTTCAAGGAGTTGCCCGGTGACGATCATTTTCCTTGGGTTGGAGACTCCGAAGCGACGATTGAAGAAATTCAGGCTTTTGTCACCGGTGAGAAGCCCCGGCCTCCGAGTGAACGAGTTTTGGCGACTATTTTGTTTACCGACATTGTTGGATCTACGGATCTGGCCCATCAATTTGGTGATGCCGCTTGGAAAGACCTGCTCAACCAACATGATCAACTGTGCTCACAAGCCATCACTGAGCATCAAGGGCGACTGGTAAAAGGAACCGGCGACGGACTGCTGGCAACCTTTGACGGTCCTGGAAGGGGCATATCGTGCGGCAAGAAAATCGTTACCATAGCTCGTGGTTTAGGGCTTTCAGTCCGCTGTGGCTTGCATACAGGAGAATGTGAACTTCGCGGCAACGAAATTGCAGGTGTGGCTGTCCATCTGGCCGCCCGCGTATCAGCACTGGCTGAAGCAGATCAGTTACTCGTCTCCAGAACTGTGCGTGATTTGGTTGCTGGCTCAGGGCACACATTGACGGATGAAGGAGAGCATGAACTCAAGGGATTTTCCGAGAAGTGGTCGATCTATTCAGTTCATCTCTAGGCATTCGTTTTTTTAATTTTTGAAGAATTCAGTGCCAAAGCGAAAGGCGTTTTAGTCTGGACACGAGACATTGAGTAATTTTCAACGAATAACCACTGTGCGGACTAAGCGGACCTTTTTCCGGGCGAGGTATTTTTTGCTGCTGTTGCAAGGTGCGTAAAGCGGGCTTTGGCTTCTGGTAAGCGAACGACAGAAAAGTCCGCGAAGCAGACATTGAACAGAGTTGCGACGAATGACCATTCTGCGGACAAAGTTGCCATAGGCTCAATGGCAGGTGGGGACTGGTCTCAGCCCTAAGCAGACTTTTGAAACTGAACTTTGCAAATTCAGAGATGCGGACGGATCGGACTTTGCTACCGTTTGGGAGACAGGGTCCACAGTGTCATTCCTCGGGCAGGCCCGCTTTGAGCAAAGCCTCAAAACACTTTTCGCCACCTTCGGATTTTCCATAATCGTTGGTTGCCCTCCAACCCTTCAATGTACGATCCGGAATGAGCCTCAAATAAGCTGACATAATCTCTTCTGCCTCTTCAGTCTTACCCAGCATTGCAAGCGAAGCGGCTTTTGTTGAATAGAGCGTCGGGTAACTGTCCGCCAAGTTCAGGGCTGTATCGCAGTGCTCGATTGCTGACTTGGGTCGTTCCAACTGCACCAAAGCTGTTGCAGCGCCTCCGTGTGACGCGACAATAAACGGTCCCAGCTTTCCATAGCGAATACTCTTTTCGAAGCAATCCAAAGCTGTTTGCGCGTCTCCCGACCATAGATGTGCCCATCCGCAAAAGCTTAGAAGCCTCGCATCGAAAGGTGCCAAACGAAGGACCAAGGAAACCGTCTGGTTCAACGGCGCAATACGGCGATCTGACAGGTAATCAGCGATCCCAATTGCCAAGGTCAACATAGCATGACCGGAAGCAAGCGGTCTTGCGGCTTCGACCCAGTCAGGTATCTTGCGCATGTATTCCTTCATGACAGCGCTAGGGCCCATCGAATAAGACGCGCAAGTCACAATTATCGCCTCTGCGTAAGCATCGCCCATCTCAGGTTTCGCTGCAATAGCGCGCGCTTGAAATCCGGCGGCCTTTTCAAATGACTCGTTCGAGAATGTCTTCCAGGCCATCATGCCCATTAAAAGGCACTGTTCAGGAAGCAATTCGTCGTCAGGCAATGACGCGAGTGCTAGTGTTTCCGCTTCGAGTATCAGGTCGGCAGCTGTACCAGAAATGTGCTCCAACATCCGGTCCTGCCAGTCGAAGGAGTCCTCGAGGTTGCCATCGGATTTGTCGCTCCAAATCGTCATGCCTTGTCGGTCCGTCAGTCGAATCTCTAGTCTGATCCGCTGACCCTGAGCGCGAAGGTTGGTTTGAAGTATGTACGCGCCGATTGGAGGGTCTTCGTTGATGCTAGTGGACAGCCATGCAAGGCCACCGAAGAAAGTGGCAAGGTCTGCCGTCAGTGAATTCGCAATCTCATTGATTTGAGTGTCGGATTGGTTCGTCTTTATAGGTGCAACGGCGAGGAACGGAGATGCTGAAGACGTACGCCGTACGTTTCCGACGGCCCTTAAGTTCGCGTCCTCGGTCATATTGCGGATCCAGACCCGAACCTCTCGTGATATATTCTTGAGATCGCACAGACCGAAATCCTCAAACGAGGGAGATAGCGTTCCGTCCAGACTTGCGTAGACCGCATCAGAAATCAGGATAGACCCTTTAGGTGCAAGTCCTTCCAGCCTCGCAGCGATATTGACCCCGTCGCCGTAAAAGTCCTCGTTTGTTTTAGTGACGTCGCCGATATTCACCCCAATACGCAGTGCGATTGACAGATGCTTTGAAACACGATCCTGGATCTGCATCGCTGCATTTACTGCACTCGCAACGCTGGGAAATTCCATCAGCCATCCGTCGCCCATGGATTTAAGGATAGCACCGCCATATTCCACAAGAATAGGGTCAAGAGTCTCCGCACGCAGCTTTCTGACCGTGTTGACAGTTTCCGCTTCGTCTTCGCCCATCATGAGTGAAAAACCCACAATATCGGCTGCCACTATTGCCGCGAGCTTACGTTCCAATTGTATCTCCAGATCACATAAGTTGCGGCGTGTCGTGTGGCCGTGTCAAGATTGTCTGACGTTTGTTTAGCGAGGTCTATGATCAATAAGACTTAGGTATGCAAATGACAGAAAGGGCCGCTTTCTGCGCGTTGCTGTTGTCGGGGCATCGAGCAGCATCGGTCAATGTGGGTTCGGTGCGGTCATTCGCCGAAATGTCGCGAGCGACCGCTGCGCGGACACTTCGGTCGCTATTGCACTTTTGCGATGCCGGTTTGTCAGTTTCGCATGGTTTTGTTGCTCTACGACCGATATGCAGAAGACAGGAGGAATAATGTGGAGCGCCAACTTGCAGCAATTCTAGCGGCTGACATGGTCGGCTACACGAGGCGGATGGAGCAAGACGAGTCAGGCACACTTTCCGCCTTGTCTGCTAGAATAGATGAGACAATTGCACCTCTCATAAAACGTCACCGCGGGCGTGTCGTCAAATTAATGGGTGATGGCCTTCTGGCCTATTTCAGCGTTGCCGCAGATGCAGTTTCCTGTGCGGTTGAATGGCAACAGACCTCCCCGGAAGAACCCGACTCGATACAATTCCGCATCGGCATAAATCTCGGTGACATCATCATGCAGGATGGCGATGTCTTCGGTTCTGGCGTTAACCTGGCGTCGCGATTGGAGCAGCTTGCGGACCCGGGAGGTGTGCTCGTGTCCGACGCTGTTTATCGCGTTGTCGGTAACCGAATTCCGGTTGCCTGGGAGGACACAGGCACGCATTCCGTAAAAAACGTTTCTGAGCCGTTGCGCGCTTGGCGCATCGCGGGAGAAAAACAAGAAAACGCTGAACTGCCGAAACCGGCAGCCGTCAATAAAGCCGCCATCGCAGTTCTGCCGCTACACAACATGAGCAACGACCCGGAGCAAACTTTTTTCAGCGACGGCATCGCGGAAGACATTATCACTGGCTTGTCGCGCTTTCGTACCCTTCAGGTTGTTTCGAGGAACGCGTCGTTCCGGTTCAGAGCACAAGACATGGATCCGGCTGATATAGCCACAGCTCTAGGTGCTGACTATCTCGTTGAAGGCAGTGTCCGAAAAGCTGGAAGCCGGGTAAGGATATCCGTACAGCTCGCCGATGCCGACACTGGTGCGCAGTTGTGGTCGGAACGCTACGACCGCGAATTGGAAGACATCTTATCCGTTCAGGACGAAGTCACCCGCAGCATCGTGGCGGTACTTCCCGGGCGAGTGCAACACGATTTTGTCGAACGCTCGGCGCAGAAACCAGCGAACGAGATGAAGGCCTATGACTTGATGCTGAGAAGCAAGGCTCTTCGCGACGGTTTAAATGCGAGAGATACGGCAAAAGCTCGCGCTTTGCTGGAACGGGCAGTCGCACTCGATCCGTCTATTGCGCGATCCTATATGTACCTCTCGGACACCTATGTAATCGACCTTTGGTTGGGATTGGCTGACTCAGATGCTCCTGACCACGCATTAAACATTGCACGGAAGGGCGCGGCGCTGGATAACCGGGACCCCTACATCCAGGACCAGCTTGGGTTTGCCTATCTTTGCGCCAAGCTCTGGGATGAAGCTGACGCACAGTTTGAGAGAACGCTAGCGCTGATCGAAAACGAAGCGGAGTCCATGGCATGGTGTGGCTATGCATTTCTTATGTTGGGTAGGCACGAAAAGGCGCTTGAGGTCGTATCAGAAGCGATGCGATTGGACCCGCTACATCCGCCGGCCATAGATTGGATAATGGGACAAGTGGAATTCTTTTTTGGAAACTTCGAGGCTGCGCTTGGCTTGCTAATTGGCGAGGCTCGCCTCAACTCCTTAGCCGCAGCTTTCGTGGCGGCTTCTTATGCACACCTTGGACGACAAGCTGAGGCTGGGGCAGCCTTGAAGGACTTTGTTTCGGAACGTAGAGATGAGTTTGGAAGCCGAGGAATTGAATTGGTCGAAGAAAACATTTCCATGCTTGCTCGAGGCTTTGAAGGCATGTGGCGTCGACCGGAAGATTTCGAGCTGCTGGCTACCGGTTTGCATAAGGCGGGGCTATCTCTTTGAGCGGAGGTCGTGGGCCACAATGAAACGACATTGTGCTCGAGGCAGCTAATCGGAAATTTTGATTGAGCGTCTAAAACCCAGCCTTAACAAGTGCCGAGCGCAGTCGCTCCCTGTTTTGCGCACTCTTCAAACCGAAAGATGACACTAGTGTGTCAACCGAGAACTTGCTGTCCCGTGCCTTAGCGATGCTAGCTACGGATTTTGCCGCTTCAATAGCGCCGCTTTCCACATGACAAACAGCCAGAAGGGGACGGCCCGCATAGAAGTCCGGTTGGCGCGCCACGATGGCTTCTGCTTCTTCGCGAGCGCTAGTGACTTCGCCAGTAAACAGCAAGCTGAGTATCTTAATCATTGAAAACCAACCTGGGTAATTCGCGATCTCAGATGTTGCCTTTCGGATCTCGGTCAGGGCTTCCTCACTGCGATCCGCCATAAAAAGTGCATAGGCCACCGTCGCTCGCGTTGCCGGATTTGACGGCTCACGCGCCAGTCCTTCGGTAGCTGCCGCGACGGCTCCGTCGTGATCGTTCCTAGCTATACGGATCGCCCGAAGCAACGAATATGGTCTGCTATCATCCTCTTCCGAGGTTGCAAGCGCGATAGTGAAATCCTCTTCGGCCGCGGATAGGAGGTGCTCAGCGCGTTCAGGCGACCAGAGTGCAATGCGCGCTCTGCAATAGGATCTCGCGATGCGAGGTGTCGGGAAATCGGGATCGCGTTTCAGTGCTTCCGTCCAGATGCCAATACATTTTTCCATCGCATCCGGAGAGTATTTTTGGAACTCCGTAAAGGCTCTTGCGCTCAGGCGCCAAGCTTCAAAGTTGTGAGTGCCCTGTTGCCAACGGTTCGTATAGCTGCCAGCGCCTAGTGTCGTATGCACATCGATGACAATCTTCTGCGCAAGGTCATCTTGCAGTTCAAACAAATCTCTGCCAGACCGATTGTAGCGCTGCGCCCAGACCTGCACGCCTGAAAACTGATCGACGAGCATACATTGCACCCGCACACGTTCTCCTGCGGAGCGGATACTGCCACTCAACCTATATCTTGGAGGCTCGAGACTGCGGCTCTCGTCAACCACCGTAAGCTGCGCAACGGTGCCGATCGCTATTGCTATATCTTCGCCCAAACCGCTGGACAGCTCTTCAATTTCACTACGGATGGAGCCATGTCTGAATGGAGCGATCGCTATGGTTGGCTTAACTTCCACTATACGCAAATCAACACTGCTATCGTGTCCCATCCGCCACCGATACACCCGAATAGGCTTGTCGATATTCTTAACCTTGTATGGACCACTATCGGCAAACTCATGTGCTCGCTTCGGCCCCAGTCCTTCATAAGCCAGCGCCGAAATGCATAAGCCATTTGGGTCCGCCAGCCCTTCCAGTCGCGCGGCGATATTGACGCCCTCTCCGTGAACGTCACCATCTTGCACGATAACATCACCAAGATTCACTCCTGCTCGTAGGTGAATTCGCTGCCCTTCAGGCAACGTCTCTTCGTGCGCCCTGTTCAGCAGCAATATGTCGGTCGCAGCCTGAACCGCATTCACTACCGACGGAAACTCAGCCAACGCACCGTCGCCAAGATACTTGACTACACGCCCCTCCCGTGCCGACACTTGGGGAGCGATGATACTGTCCTGCAAAGACATAATTCGTGCATGCATGCCTTCTTCGTCGGCGGCGGTAAGCTCGGCTGAACCGACGATATCAAGAACAAGCACAGCAGCCAGGCGACGTTTCAAGTGATAACTCCTGTTTCGTTTGATACTAGCTTGCATGATCTGCATTGTCTCCCTCAGCATATCCGCAGAGCGCAAACCTGTTAGGCTGTTAGCAGAACACTTCCGCTATGGGCTCGACTCGGTCATCTGAGGCTTTTCGTCGGATGACCGGTTCGCCGTTCTGAGCGGCCATTGCATTGGCCGATTCCATCGGCAACACCGTCGTGATTCAAGGGCGGCAGGAGGATTGTCTATGTCGCACTTGTTCTGGCTCGACCTGCAGCACCTGAAACGCATCCAGCACCTGTTCCCCAAACCGCGCGGGATGGCGCGTTCCGACGACCGTAAGGTTCTCAGTGGCATTATCCACGTCATTCGCAATGGCCTGCGCTGGCGAGATGCTCCGGCTGAGTATGGGCCGCACAAGACACTTACAATCGGTTTGTCAGGTGGTCCCGACTTGGTGTCTTCGCTCGTATCTTCCGGGAACTGGCACAACCGGCACCGGACGGTGAAACCATCATGATCGACAGCACCCACCTGAAAGCGCACCGAACGGCGGCAAGCCTCTCAAAAGGGGGACTCGCCCGAGGGCCATCGGTCGAACCAAAGGCGGCCTGAACAGCAAGTTGCACACGGTTTGTGACGGCCGGGGAAGACCGCTGACGTTCTTCCTGTCAGCCGGGCAGATGAGTGACGCCAAAGGTGCGTTGGCTTTTCTGGGCAGCTTGCCACAGGCCAAGTTGTAGGGGACAAGGGGTATGATGCAGACTGGTTCCGCGAGGTAGATGATCAACCAGCGGGCCTGAACGCAACACACTTGAATCACTTGGCGGCTTGAAAATCCGTTGCTATCATCCGGTCCGAGGCTACATGGGACCTTCATGCGACACACGCTGCCAATTGCGCCACAATTCTATGTGACGGCCCCCCAGCCCTGCCCTTACCTTGAGGGCAGGATGGAGCGCAAACTCTTTACCGCTCTGCAAGGCGCAGGCGCGGATCAGTTGAACAATTCGCTGTCCCAACAAGGGTTTCGCCGGTCGCAGAACGTCCTCTATCGCCCATCCTGCACTGATTGCGCTGCGTGCCTTTCCGCCCGGATCGACGTGTCGGCCTTCCGCCGGACCAAAAGCCAGAAACGCGCGGCCAAACGCAACGGATACCTAGAGCGCCGCGCGACCTCGCCCTGGGCCACCGACGATCAGTACGAGCTGTTCCGGCGCTACCTCGATACCCGCCACGCCGATGGCGGCATGGCCGATATGGACGTTTTCGAGTTCGCCGCAATGATCGAGGAAACCCCGATCCGCAGCCGCGTAGTGGAATATTCCGACCCCGAGACCGGAAACCTGATCGCCGTCAGCCTGACCGATGTTCTGGATGACGGCCTTAGCATGGTTTATTCCTTCTACGATCCAAACCAGCCGCAGAACTCCTTGGGCACCTACATGATCCTCGACCATATCGAGATCGCGCGTGAGGCCGGCTTGCCCTATATCTACTTAGGCTACTGGGTCCCGGGCAGTCCCAAAATGGGCTATAAAGCCAAGTTTTCGGGGCTAGAGGCCTATGTTCAGGGGCACTGGGAGAAAATCTCCAACCCCGAAGCTTTCGCAGATGCCTCGCACCATCCTCTCGCCTCGGCTCCAATAGCCGAGCAGGTGGCAAACATCCAACTGCCCGACCGCCACCCCACCAAAGGCTGATCCTTTCATGAAACAGAGCCTGCACGCTGTCACCCTTGTGGTGCCTGATTACGACGCTGGGATCAATTTCTACACTGCAACGCTGGACTTCACTCTTTCCAAAGATATTGATCTGGGAGGCGGAAAACGCTGGGTCCTCGTCACGCCGCCGGGTTTGGGCGAGGCCTCCCTACTGCTGGCCAAAGCCGACGGGGCCGAACAAGAGGCCGCTATCGGCAACCAAACCGGAGGTCGTGTTGGGTTCTTTCTGGAAACCGATGACTTCCAACGCGATCACGCAGCAATGGGGGCAAACGGTGTCCATTTCGAAGAAGAGCCCCGTGTTGAACCCTATGGCACAGTCGCGGTATGGCAGGACCCTTTCGGAAATCGTTGGGACCTCATCCAGTTCGCCTGATCCCGTTCATCCGGTCGAAAATAACACTCGCAAAGTCCGCGCAAGCTCTTCGCCTTAAACCTCAAGCAAGAAAGCAAAAGGGGGCCCTGCAGGCCCCCTTTTTCATTTGGACTAAACTCAGTGATCAGTTCGGGATCAGATCCGGCACGATGGTCACAATGGTCGGGAAGAACCATAGAATCGCAATACCAACGACCTGAATGATCACGAACGGTACGACGCCACGATAAATATGGCCTGTCGTCACCTCTTTCGGGGCGACCCCTCGCAGGTAGAACAAGGCGAACCCGAAGGGTGGTGTCAGGAACGAGGTCTGCAGATTCACCGCCACCATGATAGTCACCCATTTCGGATCGAACGACCCGCCATAGATCACCGGCCCAACAATGGGGATCACGATGTAGATAATCTCGAGGAAGTCCAGCACAAAGCCCAGAATGAACAGGACCAGCATCACGATCAGGAAGACCGTGAACTCGTTGTCAAAGCTGCGTAGGAACTGCTGGATATAGTGCTCACCGCCGAAGGAGATCACTACAAGGTTCAGCAGCTGCGACCCGATCAGGATGGTAAACACCATCGAGGTCACCTTCGCCGTCTCGCGCACCACCGGCGTCAGAACGCCGCTTGAGAACAGGACCCAGCAGCCGAACAACAGACCGAACAGCGCGTACAGGTATGTCGCATAGGCCATGATAAACGCGATCCAGGTCTCAACCGGGACATTGCCCTGATTGATACGCAGATCGAAATTCACGCCCATCAGCAGACAGATGATGACTGCAAAGGTCGACCAGATGATCACACTACCGGACCGGCCCTGATCCTGCAGCTTTCGGTAAGCAGCCAACATGATCGCACCACCGGCACCCAGTGCCGCAGCAGGCGTCGGGTTGGTGACACCGCCAAGGATCGACCCCAGCACCGCGATGATCAGGACCAGCGGTGGGAACACCACTCGGATCAGATCGTTGGTGGCACAGCGTGCGGCGGCCTCTTTACAACCGTAGATCGCGATGGCGAAGGGGATTGCCAGCAAAACGAATGTCGCCCCGGATGAGGTTGTCGGCTGGATGAAGAGAATATCCACCAACAGCATCAACAACAGGCCAATCGCCCCAACGATCAGAGGTTGCGGCGAGCGCGACGGCGCGATGCCACGACCCAGAACCAAGGTCAGCGCCAACAGCACCACCACAATCGAAACACCGGTTCCGATAGGAGCCGCATTGGCGATCTTGGCGTCACGGGCGGCGGCGAGTTCCTCCTCGCTCAGACGTTCAGCGCTGGCAACGCCACCGGCGGCGTCGATTGCCTCTTGCTCGGCCACGGCCTGATCCCAGGCGGATTGGCCATGCAGCTCGATCATCGAGGCCTGACACTCAGCCGAAACATTCGTGCGCAAAGACGCACCCTGCCCCACATCCGAGAAGGCCGAGACCGAGATGTTCTGGCTGCCGATCACACCTGCGCTGCCCAGAAGCACCGCACCGACGATGATCGCAACCGGCGCACCCAGCAGCCAGGTCAGACCCTCAGAGCGGGTGATCGTCTCACCAGATCCACCCGACAGCTCAACCGCCGGAGCCTTGTCCGGGTTCAGCAGCGCATAACCAAAGGCATAGAGCGCATAGAGCAGCGCCAGCATGATCCCCGGCAACAAAGCCGCTTGGAACAATGTTCCAACCGAGACCACCGCAGGCTCCCCCAAAAAGGTCAGCGCATCGGTACAGCCCGCCTCAACCGCACGCTCTTCCTGTGCCGTCGAATACAGGTCACCCGCCAGCGTACCCAGAAGAACAATCACGATTGAGGGAGGGATAATTTGCCCAAGTGTCCCCGAGGCCGCGATCACACCTGTCGCCAACTCGGGCGAGTAGTTGTTTCGCAACATGGTCGGCAGCGCCAGAAGGCCCATGGTAACCACGGTCGCACCAACGATCCCGGTCGAGGCCGCCAGAAACGCACCCACAACAACAATCGACACGGCCAGACCACCGGGCAGCGGGCCAAAGACACGTGCCATCGTTGTCAGCAGGTCATTGGCGATCTTGGAACGCTCCAGCGTGATGCCCATCAGGACGAACATCAACACGGCCAGAAGGGTCTCAATCGACTGACCAGCCAGAACCCGTTCGTTCATGCGGTTGACGATGAAGGATACGTTCCGGTCCAACGCGGTTTCCCAACCCGAGGGGAAAACCGGCTCGCCTATCCTTGGTAAGTCCGGGTATCGGAAAACCGAGACCGTATCGGGTTTGACCCCCGAATTCACTAGGTCTCGGTAAGCTTGTGAGCCAGTGTCAATCGCCTGGTGTATCAGCAATCCAGCGCTGTCCAGCGCGGCGATGATCCCGAAGGAGATCACACCTGCCCCACCGATGGCGAAGGCCACCGGGAAGCCTGAAAGAATGCCTCCGAAAAGGCAAAAGAATACGATAATGAGGCCTATCTCGACGCCATCAAGTCCGAATAGCATTTTCTTGGTCTCCGTCCTTAATGTGCGCCTTCGTAGGCTTCTTCACCCTCACCAAGGCTATCCTTGTCGAGGTATTTTCCGGCGCTTTCTGGCCCTTCCACGTATTCCAGATACGACCGCCATAGGAAGGCAACCGCGTGCAGGAACACCATGCCCGCAAAGATCACGAGCAGGATTTTGAACAGGAAATACGCGTTGAAACCGTTCGGGCTGAAGCCGATGGTTTCCACGTTCCAGCGCAGGGCGCGCGACTTGGCCACCAGCCTGTCCAGTGTGTCACTGGCAGAGGGTTTCGGTACAATCAGGTGCCGCCACATGAAGTACCAGCCATACATCCAGGTCAGCACGGCCATCGGCATCATGAACAACACCGCTCCGCACATATCGACCACCCGCTTGGCGCGGTGGCTGATACCGGCATAGATCAGGTCGACCCGCACATGCCCACCCTGCACGAAGGTGTAGGTGCAGCACAGGCAAACGACCATCGCGTTATAGAGCTTCAGCTCTTCGGCAAACCAGCTGATGTCCTGATTGAAGGGGATACCCAGACCAAAAGACATATCAGGCCGGGCAAAGACACGCTGCATAAACACGATAACGATCTGCTGGATCACCATCAGCAAACCCGCCCAGGCAAAGAACCGCCCGGTCGTGTTGGCGAAGGCCTCGAGCCCGCGCACCATGCCCCACATCACGTTTCGGTAGTAGAGGCCGATGGCCGTCAGCACCAGAAACAGCGTGAAAACCACGAAGAAGAACTCGACCGAGCCTCCGTAGTAGACAAAGCGCATGATGGATTCTTTGTCGGACCAATCCAGCCACAGCTGCGGATGCGTGATCGCATATCCAAAATTATAGAAGGCTTCGGCAATGTTCTGAATGAACCAGATCAGTCCATTCCACAGGGCGCCGAAAAACGAGATACCGTTATCGTCCTGCATGTTGTCCCCGGGTCACATCAGTTGCACTTCAAATTATAGCGGCATGATGGGTCCGCGCATATGCAACAAGAAAGGCTCCCCCGCGATTGCGGGGAAACCGTTTGGTCAGTTCGCTTGGGATTAGCCGCGAACGCGGTCGCGCTGAGCGGTGTAAGCACCCGACGACAGGTTCAGCCAGCCCGAGGACGATGCCATCGACGCCATTGCGCTGTCGTGGATCTTTTTGAACAGCTCGTCGCCCATGTTCTCGTCCAGAACCTCTTGCGAAGCCTGACCGAACGCATCCCAAACGCTGTCTGGGAATTCCATGACCTTCACGCCACCCGACTGCAGACGCTGCAGGGCTGCACCGTTGTTCGCCAGGAATTGCGCCAGGTTCCACTGGTGCGCTTCGGCAGCTGCGATCTCGATGATCTTCTGCTGGGCCGGTGTCAGTTCGTCGAACACGTCGCGGTTGGTCGCCAGCGACAGACCTGCGCCCGGCTCGTGGAAGCCCGCAGTGTAGTAGGTCTTGGTGATTTCCTGGAAGCCCGCTTTTTCGTCCGCCCAGGGGCCGATCCACTCGGTGCCGTCAATCGCACCCGAAGACAGCGCCTGATACACTTCGGAACCCGGAATGTTCTGAACCGATGCACCCAGTTTACCCAGCGCCTGGCCACCCAGACCCGGCATGCGGAACTTCAGACCCTGGAAATCCTCGGGGCCGTTGATCTCTTTCGAGTACCAGCCGCCTGCCTGCGCACCGGTGTTACCCGCCAGGAAGGATTTCAGACCGAAGATCGAGCCCAGCTCGTCATGCAGCTCCATACCACCGTCGTGGTAGTACCAGTTCACCAGTTCCTGCGCGGTCATGCCGAACGGAACAGCGGTGAAGAAGGCGTAGCCTGGGTGCTGACCCACAAAGTAGTAGTCTGCCGCGTGGTACATGTCGGCCTGACCGGACGAAACGGCGTCGAACACTTCGAACGCGCCAACCAGCTCGCCTGCAGCTTTGATTTCTACGTTCAGGCTGCCATCGGACATCGCGTTGATGCTATCGGCGCAGCGCTGCGCGCTGTCGAACACGCCAGCCAGACCACGACCCCACGAGGTCACCATGGTCAGGGTCCGCTGACCCTGAGCATAAGCCGGTGCCGCCAGAGCGGTTGCCGCAGCAGCCGAGCCGCCCAGAGCAGATTTCTTCAGAAATGAACGACGATCCATATGAGTGTTCCTCCCCTTCATAAGTCATCACCCGGAGGTGTCCGGGCCTGTCGCTTTCAATGGATCGGAGCCTAGAGGCAGCGATATGAAAGGGAATACCTACTACTGCGTAGAAACCCGAAATTCTGCCCGTTTTTCGCAGATAAAATCGGCAAAAAAGCCAGCCATCCCACGTTCCCGTGGGCATTTACCCCCAGAAACGCTCAATCTTTTTGCATTTTCGCCGCCGCTTGCGTATCGATTCGACCATGCAAAGACTCCGACATCTGGTTTCGCTGACCTATGCGCAGAAACTGTCTTTGGTTGCGGCCATCCCTCTGGTCGTTGCCGTCGCGGCCATTGCCTTTCTGGTTGCCTATCAGGCCCGTGCGACATCCGAGCGCGAGATACAGGCGCTGGAGCTACGCCTGATCGAGGCCAAGAAGGAAGAACTGAAGAACTATGTCACACAGGCGCGCAACGGGTTTGCCTATATCTACGGGCGCGCTGAACCAGACGATGATGTCGCCAAAACGCTGGTCACCCAGATCCTTTCAGCGATGATCTACGGGCAGGACGGGTTCTTCTTTGTCTATGACTATGACGGTACGAACCTGGTCAGCCCCCGCCAGACCCAGTTCATCAACCGCAATTGGGACGGACTTACCGACAGTGACGGTACTCCGGTTGTGGATGAGTTCATCCGTCTCGCACGCCAAGGTGCAGGCTGGCACAGTTTCATGTGGGAAAAGCCTTCGACCGGGGAAGAGGCGCAGATGATCGCCTATGTCGTGGGCCTGCAGGATTGGCGTTGGGCCGTGGGCACCGGTGTCTTCATCGACGACATATTGGCCACCGTTGCCAATGCCCGCGCCGAGGTCGAAGACCGGGTCCAGCGCACCTTCATGTATATTGGCGCCATCGTTGTGGCCTCGGTTCTGATTGTCTTCGCCTCGGGCATGTTGCTGAACATACGCGAGCGTCGGCTTGCAGATGCCAAGCTGAAAGAGCTAACCCAGCGGGTCTTCGACGCCCAAGAAGAAGAACGCGGCCGCGTCGCGCGCGAGCTGCATGACGGGATCAGCCAGATTCTTGTCGGTGTCCGCTATGCGCTAGACAATGCGCGAAGGCGCTTGTCCCGAGGCGACGACGCCGGCGCGCAGGCCCCATTGGACAAGGGCATTGATCACCTTGGCACGGCAATCACCGAAGTGCGCCGCATCAGCCGCGACCTGCGCCCTGGTGTGTTGGATGATCTGGGCCTCGGCCCTGCCCTCAAGGCGCTGACAGATGACTTCCGCGAACGCACCGGGATCGAAACCGAGTTTTCGACCGTTGTCTTCCGCAACCGGCTGGATCAGGACAGCAAGATCGCCCTCTACCGCATCGCTCAAGAAGCTTTGACCAATATTGAGCGCCACGCAGACGCCTCGCATGTTACAATCGATCTGCGCGGGCACAAGAAAGGCGCGACCATGCGGATCACTGATGACGGGCGCGGGCTGCGCTCTGAACCAGATCAGAGCGGCACCGGCATCGGGTTGCGCAACATGCAGGAACGGATCGAACAGCTTGACGGCACGCTGCGTATTCTGTCATCACGCGGCCCGCACGGGGGTACGGTGATCGAAGTCAGCCTGCCCCTCAGCCACCTGCTGCCGCCGCAGGAAGACGCAACACCGAACCGAAAGGCCGGAACATGACCATCCGAGTCCTCATCGTCGACGATCACCCCATGGTGGCCGAGGGCATCCAGTCAATCCTCGAAAGCTATGATGAGATCGAGGTCGTCGGCACTCTGGGCAGCGGTCAGGCCGCGGTTGATCATGCGGCCGAGTTGACCCCTGACGTGATCCTAATGGACCTCAACATGCCCGGCCTCGGCGGCTTGAGCGCGACCGAACTGATCCTCGAACGCCTGCCCGAGACCCGCATTTTGGTCCTGTCGATGCATGACAGCCCCGAATACATCTCGACCGCTCTCAGCCACGGGGCCAAAGGCTATGTGCTGAAAGACGTCCCCACGGATGAGATCAAACAGGCAATTGATGCCGTGATGAAGGGCAAGCAATATCTATGCACCGGCGCCAGCGGGTCTTTGAAACCCAAAGGCGACAGCGCCCGCGAAGCCCTTACCGGGCGCGAACAGACCATCCTTCTGGAACTTGCGCAGGGCAAATCCAACAAAGAAGTCGCCCTGGCACTCGATATCTCTGTCCGGACGGTCGAAACCCACCGCAAGAATATCAAACGCAAACTGGGCATCTCCTCTACAGCCGGCCTGACCCGCTATGCGCTGGAACACGGTGTTTTGCAGGGCACCGGCGTCGGCTTCTGAGCCACCCGCAGCGCGGCACGCGCTGCCCGGCCCAACCAGAGGAGGCGCGCCGCAGGCGCGTTGACGGTGGGCGGGAGGGTTACCCGCGCGGCCTGATATCCTCACCGAAAAAGATCAACGTCCCATCCTCGTCAATGACGTGAAACTCGCGTTGCTGATACGGCTGATCAAACGGAGGGCGCACGCGCCCGTCGGGCAGATCATTCAACCCCGGTTTGAGGCTGTGATAAAGCGCATCAATCCCCTCGACGTCGATATAGAAAGACTGCTCTTCCCCCAGCAGCTTTCCATCGTCTCGCGGCGGGCATTCCAGCAGCCGAATAGCCACCGGTCCGCGCGAAAGAAAAGCATAATTGTCCTGTCGAAACCCGCAGCTGAATCCCAAGCGCTCACAATAGAAATCAATCTGGTTCTGCAACGACGAGCACAAAACAAACGGAGTGAGTTGCAATACTCGTGCCATGCCAAAGCCCTCTCTGAATGGGCCCTAGCCTACCTGTGTCGGCAATTCAGTCCAACAATTCATCGGCCCGGCGGCCCTCTCGCGCGTAGTGATGCGGCAGAACCCTACCATAGAGTTGTTGTGTCCTCTCAACCCCGCCACACATGCCTTCGGTGTCCACAAACGAGAAGATGCCAACGTAGCGCTTGCGCGCGCCTTCAACCGGCGCAACTCGGTGCAGGGCATAGCGACCCTTAAAAATTTGCAGATCACCAGGCTGCAAGTCGATCCGGTGAACGGCCTGCATATTGCCGTCCAGAACAGCCCTTACCGCCGAAAAATTCTCGTCATCAGAACTGCGCAGATCCGGGGCATATTCAAACGCGCCGCCTGTCTCGGCATTCTGAATGGCCAGAGTCACCGTGTAGTTGTTGGTGTCGAAATGCCAGGGAAACCCCTGCCCCTCTTCCACGACGTTGATGATGACATCCGCCAGCGGATCATCATAGCGAAAGAACCGATCCTCAGGCTCATCCAGCGCATCGCGAATGAAGGGCAGAAAGCCGTTGAACTCGTAGATGCGCCGCAGAGGACCTGACCTAGGGAAATTGTCCGCGGGCACAAACGCATTCGACCTATCATAGAACCGACGCACCGGATGCCCGATCCCATAACTTGGGTCATCCTTGGTGAAATAAACATTCGTACGGTTGAAAGACCGATGAGCCTTGGGCGCGACGGCATCTGCCTCTACCAGCAACTGCCCCAAACCGGCCTCGTGCACAAAGCCCGGCAAAACCGCGCAGCCGTCATGCTCAAGTTCCCGGCGCAGATCACCGATCAACTGGCGGTACGCGGTCGAGTCCGGACGATCAATCGGATAGCGCCCCAAATCCACGAGTTCCTGCAGCAAGGCCGACCTCCCTATTTGCCCCTCATACAGGGTAGCCTGCCGCAGCACATGACGCGCTTCTGGTTCATTTCAGACATCGCGTTGGCGGATTTAGACAACTCAGAAATCCGTCAAAACACCACGCGACCCCTTCTGTTTTACCGGAAATTCCCGACATGCGGCATTTTGCGCAACAAAATGTCGCAAAATTCATCAATCCGGTCATGAAATTCATACGATTGACTGTTGACGCTCCGTCGTGCCGAACATAATGTCCCCTGCAAGCTGATAAGGAGCCTCTGGCGATGAACACGCTAGTCGTAATCGTAGGAAACACGCGTATGGGCCGGTAACGGAAAACCACAATCGAACCCATGCGCCTCCGAAAAACTCGGGGGCTTTTTTTTGGCAAACGCAAGACACATGTCGCGAACGGAGCAAAGCAGATGACACGTGAGATGACCGGCGCAAAGATGGTGGTTCAGGCCCTCAAGGATCAGGGCGTGGACACAGTATTCGGATATCCCGGTGGCGCCGTCCTACCGATCTATGACGAGATCTTTCTGCAAAACGACATTCGCCACGTCCTGGTGCGGCATGAGCAAGGCGCGGTCCACGCGGCCGAAGGCTATGCCCGCTCGACGGGCAAACCCGGCGTTGCGCTGGTGACATCCGGCCCCGGCGCGACCAACGCGGTCACCGGTTTGACGGATGCGCTGATGGACTCGATCCCGATCATTGTTCTGACCGGTCAGGTCCCGACCTTCATGATCGGCTCGGACGCGTTCCAAGAGGCCGACACCGTTGGCATTACCCGCCCTTGCACCAAGCATAACTGGCTGGTGAAGGACACGGATTCTCTGGCCGAAACCATGCACGAGGCGTTCCATGTCGCCACCTCGGGCCGTCCGGGTCCGGTGCTGATCGACATCCCCAAGGACGTGCAGTTTGCATCGGGTGACTATACCGGCCCTAAAACCTCGACCTCTCGCTATCAGCCTGTTCTGAAGGGCGATCTGGAAGAGATCACCGAACTGGTCGCTGCGATAGAGACCGCCAAGAAACCCGTTTTCTACACCGGCGGCGGCGTCATCAACTCGGGCCCCGCAGCCAGTCAATTGCTGCGTGAGCTGGTGGATGCGACTGGTTTCCCGATCACTTCGACCCTGATGGGCCTTGGCGCTTACCCGGCCTCGGGTGAGAACTGGTTGGGCATGCTGGGGATGCATGGTCTCTATGAGGCCAACCTGGCGATGCATGATTGCGACCTGATGATCAACATCGGCGCGCGGTTCGACGACCGGATTACCGGCCGTATCGACGCGTTCTCGCCGAACTCGAAAAAGGCGCATATCGACATCGATCCTTCGTCGATCAACAAGGTGATCCGCGTCGACATCCCGATCGTCGGCGACGTTGCGCATGTGCTGGAAGATATCCTGAAGGTCTGGAAATCGCGCGGTCGCAAGACCGATGCGGCCTCGGTCGCCAAGTGGCAGGAGCAGATTGCCGACTGGCGCAAGGTCAACTGCCTCGCCTACACCAACAGCGAGAAGACCATCAAACCGCAATACGCGCTGCAACGCCTTGAAGAGCTGACGAAAAACCACGATCGCTACATCACGACCGAAGTTGGTCAGCACCAGATGTGGGCCGCGCAATACCTTGGGTTCGAGGACCCCAACCGCTGGATGACATCAGGCGGTCTGGGCACGATGGGCTATGGCACTCCGGCTTCGATCGGTGTGCAGATGGCGCATCCCGACGCGCTGGTGATCAACGTCGCGGGTGAGGCCTCGTGGCTGATGAACATGCAGGAAATGGGTACCGCCGTGCAGTACCGCCTGCCGGTCAAACAGTTCATCCTGAACAACGAACGCCTCGGCATGGTCCGCCAGTGGCAGGAGCTGCTGCATGGTGAGCGCTACTCGCATTCCTGGTCCGAGGCCCTGCCCGATTTCGTCAAACTCGCTGAAGCCTTCGGGGCCAAGGGCATCCTGTGCTCCGACCCCGCCGATCTGGACGACGCGATCATGGAGATGATCAACTACGACGGTCCGGTGATCTTTGACTGCCTTGTTGAAAAGCACGAGAACTGCTTCCCCATGATCCCGTCGGGCAAAGCCCATAACGAGATGCTGCTGGGCGAGGCCGAAACGCAGGGCGTGATCGATTCCAAAGGTTCGGTTCTGGTTTAACAACATTCGTCGGAATTGACCGGGCGCCCGACGCCCGGTTTTCGCAAGATGATGAAAGGGACGTAAATGTCTGCCCTACATATCAAAAAAGGTTCTACCCGCCATTCGGCTTATAACCTACGCCCGACCTTTTCGGACGTGCAGGAGCGCCATACGATTGCTGTTCTGGTCGAGAACGAACCGGGCGTTCTAGCCCGCGTTATCGGCCTGTTTTCGGGCCGTGGCTACAATATCGAAAGCCTGACTGTGGCCGAGGTCGACCATACTGGACACCTCAGCCGCATCACCATCGTGACCACCGGGACCCCGCAGGTGATCGAACAGATCAAGACACAGCTGGGCCGCATCGTACCGGTTCACGAGGTCCATGACCTGACGGTCGAAGGCCCCTCGGTTGAGCGGGAACTGGCGATCATTAAGGTCGTTGGCGAAGGTGACAAACGGGTCGAGGCGCTGCGTCTGGCCGATATCTTCCGCGCCAATGTGGTCGACAGCACGTTGAACTCGTTCATTTTCGAGATCACGGGTGCCCCCGACAAAATCGACGCATTTGCTGACCTGATGCGCCCTCTGGGGCTGGTCGAAATCGCCAGAACTGGCGTTGCTGCCCTGTTGCGCGGCGACTAACAATTGCAAGGTCCCGGCAGGGCATCGCCGGGACCTTTCGCTTTTACGGCAAGTATCTATTTGATACTTCGTGCAAAAAAGCCTGCAAATAAACTGTAAAGATCACCCCCAGCAGACAAATACCTATTGCCTTTACCCAACGTCGGATTAGCATCTCAGGTGCAACGCGGCGTGGGGAAACGTTGCTTTGGGGTCATCTTTACGATTTCGGTCACACATCCGGTCTGCCGATCTGCACCGCTGTTTTCACGACTGAAACCGCCGATGCAGGGGGAACCGATGCCAGAGGATACGCGCAGCCCGGACGAACTTCGCGCCATGTTCGGCGCAAACCTCAGGCGCTTGGCGCGAAACTACCCTTCGATTTCTGCATTGTGCCGCGAACTGGGCATCAACCGTACTCAATTCAACAGATACCTTGCGGGCGAGAGCTTTCCGCGCGCGGATGTTCTGGACCGGATGTGTCGCTTCTTTGATGTGGATGCCCGCATCGTTCTGACCCCGCTTGACGACATTCCGGATGCCAATACGCATCATGTGAACGCCACTCTGACGCAATTCCTCGGCTCGGGCGCTCAAGCCACCCACGACTGCACCTTTCCCCCGGGGTTTTATGCGGCGACGGACACCCGAACGTCCATCGTTTTGCACGCCAAACGGCTGCCGCAGTGCACGTTGATCCGCGGCTTTACACCGCGCAGCGTCATGCCCGGCAGCCCATCCATGGCACGAGAGGTGCGCGGTATAGCGAGCTGTTCCGGCGATTTTGTCTACATGCTGATTTCCGGTCGTGATGGCCAGAATAGCCGGGTCTATGTGGTCAGCAAGAAAGATACCCTCTGGCAAGGCACAAGCTACACGCGCCCGGACAAAGACGACGCGCGCCCTGTAACCCTGACCTGGCTGGGGCAGGATGCAACAGATGCGCTTGGCGCCGCACGCAAGCTGATAAGGGCCCACAGGCCCGACGAACGACGCTAGCTCGGGTCATCCTCGCAGATCAGGCGATACAGGTGCCAGCTTGCATGACCTAAAAGCGGCAGCACCAAAAGCAGTCCCAAGAACCACGGCACCATCGCGACAAACGTCAGCACGGCGATGAAAATGCCCCACCCGATCATGACCGGAAAGTTGTCCCTTACGTAGGAGAAACTTTCGATCATTGCCGTCACAAAATCCAGCTCGCGGTCCAACAGCATCGGGATGGACAGCACGGTGATCATGTAGAGGATCGTGGCAAAGATCGCTCCGACAGCAGACCCAACGGCGAGCATCATCAACCCGTTCGACGTCAGATATACCTCAAGTGACGAAGATACGTTCGTCAGCGTCGACAACCCCATGAACAGGGCAAAGATCATGTGGCCCAGAAAGAACCAGAACAGAAACATCACCACGATGATCGCGCAGATTGAGGGTAACTGGCGACGGCTCTGTTGCAGCACGACCCCGAATATTGCTTTAAAATCAAGTTTCTCCCTGGCCTCCAGACGACGCGACACCTCATAGAGTCCGACCGCGGCAAACGGTCCGATCAGAGGGAACCCGATCGCGGCGAGGACCAGCCAATAGCTTGTTCCCGACTGGAGTGTCACCCAGGCGATCGCCCAGCCCGCCAGCACATAAAACCCCGCGAATATCAAGCCGAACAGCGGCGCCCTGCGGAGGTCAACCCACGCCCGCCGCATCGCCTGTTTCAGCATCCCACTGTCAACAGGGCGCATCTGAGGCGCTCCGAAAGGTCTTTCCATCTGTTTCTCCTCTCCATCTCGCCCTATCTCATCGCGGGCCTTTGCTGCGGCCATCTCGTTGCCTCGTGATACGCCGCCCCTATGGACAGCAGCCGCGCATCCGACCCTTTGAGCCCAAATAGCTGAAAGCCCATTGGCAGGCCTTCCGCTCCGAACCCGGCAGGCGCAGCAAGACAGGGCAAGCCAATCAAGCTGACCGGCACCGTTACCTGCATCCAGCGATGATAGGTATCCATCACCCGTCCTTTGATCTCGCGCGGATACTGCGTCTCGATTTCGAACGGCCAGAGCTGTGCGGCCGGCAAAACCAGAGCATCGTAGTCCTGAAACAGCTCAGCCGCCCGCCGGAACCACTCCGACCGAGTAACGCTGGCCTCATACACCTCCATCGCGGATAGCATCAGGCCACGCTGCAACTCCCACTGCGCGCTGTCCTTCAAGGCCTCTGATTTGCCCTGCAACGGCTGCAGTCCCGCTGCCACCGCCCAGGACCGCAGAGTAACCCAACTGTCCCACATCTTTTCCGCATCGAAGGGCGGAGACACATCTTCGACCACTGCGCCTTGGTCTTCGAAAACCCTTAGAGCATCGCGGCAAAGGTCCAGAATGCCGTCCTCAAACGGAAATGCGCCGCCCCAATCTCCCAACCAGCCGATCCGCGCCCCGCGCAGATCAGCGGCTTGAACGGGACCCACGTGCCCGGCATCCGAGACCAAAGGGGACCGGGGATCAGCGCCCGAGATCACGTCGAGCAATAGCCCCAAATCCTCAGGCCTACGCGCCATCGGCCCCAAAGTCGACAACTGATGCAGAAACCCATCTCCAACGGGCTCCGAAGGTACCCGCCCCCAACTTGGGCGAAATCCGTAAACGTTGTTCCACGCGGCCGGATTTCGAAGGCTTCCCATCATATCCGAGCCATCGGCCAACGCGACCATCCCAGTCGCCAACGCAACCGCCGCGCCGCCAGACGACCCGCCACAGGTACGCGCGCCGTCATAGGGGTTCCGAGTCGCGCCATAGACCGGGTTGAACGTGTGCGAGCCAAGCCCAAACTCGGGCGTGTTGGTCTTACCAATCAAAATCGCCCCCGCCGCGCGCATCCGCGCTGCAATCAGATCGTCCTGTTCGGGCACAAAATCGCGAAACAGCGGTGATCCCTGCGACGACACTATCCCGGCAACATTGACCAGATCCTTCACTGCGATCGGCAATCCGTGCAGTGGCCCCCGCTTGGGACCCGCATCCAATGCCGCCGCCTCGGCCATGAGGTCATCCGCATCGCGCAGCGCCACAATCGCATTTACCGTTCCATTCACGGCCTCGATCCGCTCCAGCGTCGCAGCCATCACCTCGACCGATGAATCAGCACCAGATGACAGCTGATCGACCAGCGCCTTTGCGGAAAGCTGAGTGACATCCATCCGGGTTTCAATCGCCTCGATCCATTGAATTCAGATCCAGCCTAGCCGCGCACCCCGACCAATAAAACCCATTGTTTAAATACATCTTTTCCCGAATGGCCAAGCACCACCCGGATCCCCTTCATCTGGCTAAAAATATCCCGGGGGAGTCGCGGCTTGCCGCGGCGGGGGCAGCGCCCCCTGCCCAGACTTAGTCGCCCTGCGCCTCGGACCGGCTTTTACCCGCCACGTTCAACGCCAGTGTCGCCGCCATGAACCCATCCAGATCCCCATCCAACACACCTTTAGTGTCCGAAGTCTCATGATTGGTCCGCAGGTCCTTCACCATCTGATAAGGCTGCAAGACGTAAGACCGGATCTGATTGCCCCAACCCGCATCCCCTTTGGCTTCATGCGCCGCGTTGATATCGGCGTTCCGACGGTCCAGCTCTTGCTGGTAGAGTCGCGATTTCAGCGCCTTCATGGCGATATCACGGTTCTGGTGCTGCGACTTCTCGGAAGAGGTCACAACAATTCCGGTCGGGATGTGCGTGATCCGCACCGCCGAGTCCGTGGTGTTCACGTGCTGACCGCCCGCACCCGAGGACCGGTAGGTATCAATCCGAATATCGGCCGGGTTCACCTCAATCTCGATATTGTCATCGACTACGGGGTAGACCCAGACCGAACTGAACGATGTATGCCGCTTGGCCGCCGAGTCATAAGGCGAGATTCGTACCAGACGATGCACGCCGCTTTCCGATTTCAGCCAACCATAGGCATTGTGACCGGAAATCTTGTAGGCCGCCGACTTGATCCCGGCTTCCTCGCCCGCGGTCTCGGATTGCAGCTCGACCGTATAGCCCTTCTTCTCCGCCCAACGCACATACATCCGCGCCAGCATCGAGGCCCAGTCGCAGCTCTCGGTCCCGCCCGCGCCCGAGTTGATCTCGAGGAAGGTATCGTTGCTGTCAGCCTCGCCATCGAGCAGAGCCTCCAGCTCTTTCTTGGCGGCTTTGTCCTTCAGAGACTTGATCGAGGCTTCGGCGTCCTGAACAACCTCTTCATCCTCTTCCATCTCGCCCAGCTCGATCAGCTCGATATTGTCACTGAGATCGGTTTTGATGGACTCGTAGGTCTCGATCGCATCGACCAGCATCTGCCTTTCGCGCATCAGTTTCTGCGCGTTCTCGGGGCTGTCCCACAGGTTCGGATCCTCGACCCGCGCATTGAATTCCTCAAGCCGATGGGGCGCGGTTTCATAGTCCATGCGCTGTGCCAGCAGCTCCAGCGACTTTTCGATTTCCGCCACGATATTCTGGGTTTCGGCGCGCATGGTCTTGCCCCAACTTGGTCAAACAGGACTGCGTGATAGCAAGAGCAGAAGGCCACCACAAGACGGGCCAGACGGGATTACACGTCTGGCCGTTAGAGATTTTGCAAAGCGATCAGTAAAGGCCGCCGGTACTCAAATCCCCTTGCGAGGCTTTGGGGCCA
Source organism: Ruegeria sp. BG11 (assembly GCF_056538565.1). Taxonomy (NCBI): domain Bacteria; kingdom Pseudomonadati; phylum Pseudomonadota; class Alphaproteobacteria; order Rhodobacterales; family Roseobacteraceae; genus Ruegeria; species Ruegeria sp. BG11. Next base: position 552,105 of record NZ_JBQFTH010000001.1, read on the forward strand.
ACAGTGACGGTGCTACCTGTCGAGGTCTGGACCTGAACGCCTGCGCGTTGCGCCTCTTCGAACAGCGGAAGGTCCGATCCGATGGCAAAGCCGCCGTCATAAACGCGGTCGATAAACCCATCCACACCATCCCGGAAGAACTCGGCCACGACATATTCGCCGGATGCGTCATCAGGCAGGCGCGCGCCACTGAAACGGTCGATCTTGATGAAGTGACCGCCCTCGGGCACTTCGAACGGACCACCGCCGTATTTCTCAACGGCTTTTTCCATGAAGCTCTGGAAGACCGGCCCGCACATGGTGCCGCCATAAGCCCCCCGGCCCATCGGACGCGGACGGTCATAGCCGATATAGCAACCGGCAACGATGTTCGAGGTGAAGCCAATGAACCACGCATCCTTGGATTCGTTGGTGGTTCCGGTCTTGCCTGCCGTCGGCACCGGCAGGTTGACATAGCGCGACGCCGTCCCGCGATCCACAACACCCTTCATCATCGAAGTCAGCTGATACGCGGTTATCGCATCCATGACCTGAGAGCGGTTGGTCTCAATGGTCGGCGACTCGTTTGGCTCCAGCCAGGTCGAGTTGCAATCGAGGCACTGGCGATCGTCATGGCGATAGATCGTCTTACCAAAGCGGTCCTGAATCCGGTCGACCAGAGTAGGCTCGACCCGCTCACCCCCATTTGCGAACATCGCGTAAGCCGCAACCATTTTATACAGCGTGGTTTCTTCGGACCCGAGCGAGTTGGCTAGAAACGCACCCATCCGGTCATAGACGCCGAACCGTTCCGCATAGCCTGCGACCACCGGCATTGTGACCTCTTGGGCCAGACGGATGGTCATCAGGTTCCGAGACTGTTCGATCCCGGTGCGCAGTGGCGTCGGGCCGTAGAATTTGTTCGACGAGTTTTTAGGGCGCCACAGGCCCTGAGGAGTATTCACCTCAATCGGAGCGTCCACAACGATTGTTGCGGGGCTATAGCCACTGTCCAGCGCAGCCGCGTAAACGAACGGCTTGAACGAGGACCCTGGCTGACGCTGCGCCTGCGTGGCGCGGTTGAACACGGTATCTTGATACGAGAACCCACCCTGCATCGCCAGAACGCGGCCCGAGTTCACGTCCATCGCGACAAAGCCACCCTGCACTTCGGGCACCTGACGGGCGGACCATTGGCCCTCTTCCCCGGCCATGACTAGGATCACATCGCCGCGTTTGAAATTATCGAAGAAGTTGCCCTGCATCCACTTGATGTCAGAGCGAGGAATAGTGCCGTCGGAGGGGCCATCCTCGATGCCCACCGTCAATTGTTGCTCGGCCACGTCCAGCACAACGGCGGGATACCATTGGGTCGGCAGTACAACGTCACGGGGAATCTCCATCTGCGCCAGCGCATCGCGCCACTGGGCTTCATCCGCCAGCTGTTCTTCGGCGATCACCTCTCCCGTGCCACGCCATCTGCCGCGGGACAGGTCGTATTTCTGCAACGCCTCACGTAGCGCGCGGGCCGCTTCGACCTGCATTTCCTCGTCGACCGAAGCGCGTACGGTGAAGCCGCCCGTAAAGAACTCACCCTCACCAAAGTCTTCGCTCAGCTGACGGCGGATTTCATCGGTGAAGTAATCGCGCGGCGGCAAGGCAGTGCGGAAGCTTTCGAAATCCCCGTTTTGGACCGAACGCAAAGGCATCTCTACCTCGGTTTCATAGGTCGCCTGATCAATGTAACCGTTCTGCTTCATCTCGCGCAGAACATAGTTGCGGCGGGCCAGCAGGCGTTCCTTTTGACGGACCGGGTGATAGTCCGACGGTGCCTTGGGCATCGCGGCCAGCATCGCGGCCTCATGCGGGGCCAGTTCCTGCAGGGTCTTGTTGAAATAGGTCTGCGCCGCGGCGGTCACACCATAGGAGTTCTGACCCAGAAAGATCTCGTTCATGTAAAGCTCGAGGATCTGTTCCTTGTCGAGCGTATCCTCAAGCCGAGTGGCGAGGATGATTTCCTTGATCTTACGCTCGGCCCGGCGGTCGCCTGACAACAGGAAGTTCTTCATCACCTGCTGTGTGATGGTTGAGGCCCCTCGCACGGTCTCTCCCTTGGTGCGCACAGCTTCAACACCGGCAGCGATGATGCCGCGCGGGTCATAGCCTTGATGGGTGTAGAAATTCTTGTCTTCCGCAGAAATGAAGGCCTGTTTCACCAGGTCGGGGATTTCCTCGGACGGGGTGAACAGTCGACGTTCCTGAGCGAATTCGTCGATCAACTGACCCTCACCAGAATAAATCCGGCTAATCGTGGGCGGCTTATATTGGGCAAGCGACTCATGGCTGGGCAGGTCGCGGCCATACATCCAGAAGACCGCGCCGATCACCAGCGCAACCATGAAGATACCCAAAGTCACGAGGCTGAAAACTGCCCCGAAAATCGATAGAATGAACCGGATCACGTCACTGCCTTTTTTTCGCGCTGCCGCCTATATAGGGATGCCAAGCCCGAGGGTCAAAACCACAAGCGCATTCTAGCCGTTTTGCGTCGTCAGGTCACTGTCCAATCAAGGACCGTCTGATCACATCTTGCTGCCGCCAGTCCTCGAGCCCCTGATAAATCCCCAGCGCCATTTTGGCGCGCCATTCGGGATTTTTGATGTTTTTCAGGTCTCTGGGGCTGGAAAGAAACCCAAGCTCGACGAGAACAGACGGAATATCCGCCGCCTTCAGCACCGAAAATGAGGCCGTGCGCAGCGGTTTGCGATTCATCGGCCCGCCCTGTTGCGCCATCCCATTGGCAATCGCGCCTGCAAGCGATGTTGTGCGGGGTTTGGTCTCCTGCCGCGCCATATCCAGAAGCACATCGGTGACCTGATCATCTGCCCCGTTCAGATCGACCCCAGACAAAAGATCGCCCCGATCGTGGCGCTCGGCCAGTTTGACGCTGGCCACGTCCGAGGCATTCTCGGACAAGGTATAGACCGCCGCGCCGCGGGCCTGCCCGTCAGAGAGGGAATCGGCATGCAGCGAGATGAACACATCTGCACCCGCCCTGTGTGCCAAAGCGATACGACGCTCTAGCGAGACGAACTGATCCTCTACCCGCGTCAGCACCACTTCGTAACCACCTGACCTTAATAGTAATTCACGTAGTTCACGCGCGAAGGTCAGCATCATGGTTTTCTCGTCAATGCCACCGAATTCGGCGCCCGGGTCGATACCGCCATGGCCGGGGTCCAGCATCACCCGCATGACCTGCGCCACATTGCGCGGGACCTCGGACGTGGTGACGGCGGGTTCTGGAAGATCCCAGCCGTGGTTCTGCGGCACGCCAGCGGACGCGTTGAACGTGTCAAAATCGGTACCGACCAATTGAAGGGTCAACAGCGCCGCGCCCGAGGCCTCATCCAAACGCAACTCGGCCGCGTCCACCGCCATAGGGGCGCCCAGTTCCAGCACCATACGGGACCAGCCGGGGACATAGGCCCCGAACTGCACGCCACTGATCCGGTCGGTTTGTAGGAAGTCGTCGGCGTTGAGGCCGGTCCAGTCGACCTCTTGAAAGTCGAGGACCATGCGGTAGGGATCGCGCAGCGTGAAGATGCGGTAAGGCACACCCTGACTGACGCCAAGATCGACCTGAACCGCCGTGCGACCAGAATCGATGATGCGGCTTTGGTCCGGCTGCACGCGCGCCAACGCAGTGAAGTCCTGCGCCAATGCGGCACCGGACAGCGCCCAGATCAGCGCGATGCAAAAGAAAATCCTGCTCATGGCCTCAAGTTTTCCCGAGATCGTTTGAGCGTGACCCTAGCGCATCCGCCCCCTCTTGTGAACGCTTTACACCGGCTGCAACGCGCCGCGTTCGGCCATGAAGCTGCGCAGACGCTCTAACCCGTCCTGAATATCGGCAGTGGCCCTTGCGTAGGAGAATCGCAGGGTCGTATGTCCGCGCTCGGGATCGAAATCCAAACCGGGCGTGACGGCGACGCCGGCCTTCTCCAGAATCTCGGCGGCAAAGACGCGGCTGTCATCTGTAAGGTCAGAGACATCGGCATAGACGTAGAACGCCCCATCAGGTGGCGCAATATTCGTGAAACCGGCCTTGGGCAGCCCTTCGAGCATCAGCTCGCGGTTGCGGCGGTAAACATCGAGATTGGCCTGCAGCTCCTCGTCGCAATCCATCGCGGCCAAGGCGGCCACCTGGCTGGCATGGGGCGCGCAGATAAACATGTTCTGGGCAATCCGTTCAACCACGCGAACCTGATCCTCGGGCACGACCATCCAACCGACCCGCCAACCGGTCATCGAGAAATACTTCGAGAACGAGTTGATCACATAGCACTCATCCGTCAGCTCCAGCGCAGTGACGGCTTTGGCCTCATATTCCAGCCCGTGGTAGATCTCATCACTGATGAACGAGGCACCCTGCCGCTGCGCGGCGTCGATCAACGCGCCCATCGACGCGTGATCCAACATAGTGCCGGTCGGATTGGCGGGGGACGCGACCATCAGGCCCTGAAGATCAAGCCCGGCAAAATCCGAAGGCACCGGTTGCAGCCGATTCTCGGGCAAGGTCGGCAGGTCGACGGGCACCAATCCAAGCGCCTTGAGGATCTGACGGTAGGACGGATAGCCCGGCGCGCCGATCCCCACGCGATCCCCGCTGTCGAACAGCGCGGTAAAGGCCAGCAAGAACCCGCCGGAAGACCCCGGCGTTACCACCACCCGTTCGGGGTTCAGATCGACATTGTACCACTCGCCATACATCTGCGCGATCCGCTGGCGCAAGGCGGGCAGGCCAAGCGCAACGGTATAGCCCAAGGGGCCTTTTTCCATTGCTTTGGCCAATGCCGCAGTCGCGCCCTTCGGGGCGCCGGTTCCGGGCTGGCCGACCTCCATATGAATGATCTGGCGTCCGGCCTCTTCGGCTTTGCGCGCGGCCTCCATCACGTCCATCACAATAAACGGATCGACCCCGGACCGGGTTGAGTTTCTCATGCCCATCTCCCATGTTGCAGCCATGGCTTTTGAACGCGTATCCCGGCTGGCGTCAATCCCGGCCCTGATACTTGCGGCTGTCCTCTGGCTGACGGCGGCAGCGCAGAGCCACGCCCAAAGCCTGATCCGCGACCCTGATATCGAGTTCGGACTGCGCGAACTGGCCTTTCCGGTGCTGCGCGCCGCCGGGCTAAGCACCAATCAGGTGCGTATTCTGGTGGTCAACGACAACACCTTCAACGCCTTCGTGATCGACTACAACGCGATCTACCTGAACTACGGCCTGATCCTGTCGGTCGACAGCCCCGAAATGCTGCAAGCCGTCATCGCCCACGAGGCCGCCCATATCGCCAACGGTCATCTGGCCCGCCGTCACCAAAACCTGCAAGACGCGCAGCGCAAAGCGAGCCTAGGCACGGCGCTTGCTCTGATCGCAGCCGCCGCGGGCGGAGGGGAAGCCGCTGCCGGGATTGCAGCTGGCACGCAAGGCGCGGCCATTCGCGGCTTTCTGGGGCACACGCGGGCCGAGGAAGCCTCGGCCGATCGCAGCGCGGCCAGCTATCTGCGGTGGGCCGGAATCTCACCCAAGGGGATGGTCGCGATCCACCGCAAATTCGCAGGTCAGGAGTTGCTGAGCACGGCCAATCAAGACCCCTATATGCGCTCGCACCCCACCAGCCGGGACCGCTTGCGCGCGGCTGAGGCGTTTCTGGACGAGTTTGGCGATCAGACCCAACCCAATGAAACCGCCGACTATTGGTTTGCACGGGTGAAGGGCAAGCTCTCGGCCTTTCTGCGCTCTCCGAGTTGGACAATGCGCCGCGCGAAAGAGGAAACGGCTTACGACATCAGAATGATGCGCGAGGCGTCGGCCCATCACCAGAATCGCGATCTGGCCCGTGCGCGCGCAGCGATAGATGAAGCCTTGAAAATTCGACCCGAAGATCCCTTCTACTATGAACTGAAAGGGCAAATCCTTCTGGAAAACAGGCAATTATCCGAGGCTGTTAATGCATATTCCCAAGCGGTTGAAATGGCACCTCACGATGCGTTGATCCTTGCCGGATACGGACGGGCGCTGCTGCTACAGGGCCAGACCGACACGGCGTTGGAAGCGCTTGAGAAAGCCCGCGCCCGCGACTACCGCAACGCGCGGCTGATGCGGGATCTGGGTGTGGCCTATTCCAAGGTTGGCAATAACGGTATGGCCTCGACCGTCACCGCAGAACGATACGCCTTGCAGGGCCGACTGGCCGATGCAGGCATTCACGCAAGACGGGCCATCAGGCAACTTCCCGAAGGCTCACCGGGTTGGCAAAGGGCACAAGATGTGTTGATTGCCTCAAAACGCGCAGAGAAAGCGAAAAGGAAACGCAAATGATCCTGAAACATGCAGCCCCCGCCCTTTTGGGGCTTTCCCTGATATCGACTTCGGCGCTGGCGCTGGACCTGAACGCGCTCAGCGATGCCGAAAAGGCTGAGTTCGGAGCGCAAGTGCGCGAGTATCTACTGGAGAATCCCGAAGTGATCATCGAAGCGATCACCATTCTGGAGGAGCGCAACGCAGCGACCCAGGAGCAGGCCGACCGCGATCTGGTCGCCTCGAACGCGGATGAGCTGTTCAATGACGGCTATAGCTGGGTGGGCGGCAACCCGGATGGCGACATCACCCTGGTCGAGTTCATGGACTACCGCTGCGGCTATTGCCGCCGTGCCGTGCCCGAGGTGGCCAGCCTTTTGGCCGAGGACGGCAATATCCGTCTTGTGATCAAAGAGTTCCCGATCCTGGGCGATGCCTCGGTTCTGTCCTCACGCTTCGCCGTGGCAACCAAACATGTCGCCGGGGATGACGCCTATAAACAGGTCCACGACGCCCTGATGGAATTCAGCGGAGAACCAAGCGAAGTGACCCTGCGCCGCATCTCGGACGGGCTTGGCCTGGACAGCGACGCCATCATCGCTGCGATGGACAGCAATCAGGTCACAGAAGAGATCACCCGCACCCGAGAGCTGGCACAACGCATGCAGATCACCGGCACGCCCTCTTTCGTTCTAGGCACCGAAATGCTGCGCGGCTTCCTACCAGCGGATCAGATGCAGCAGATCGCAGACGGCGTGCGAGCTGAACAAGGGTAAGTCTTTGGGGCGGCCCTGCCGCCCCATACGCACGGGCGCGCCGTCTCAGGAAGCATATAAGATCTCAGAGTATTAGTGCCGCAATAGTCTGCTTTGAGGCCAAAGCACACAAAACGTCATGTTGCGTCAGAACGGTGCGCCCTGTTCGTGTCCGACAGTACATCTGTTTCGGTAGTGAGCGCATTGTTCCCGAGGCCTTCATACATTCAATATTAAAGATACATTTCGCTGGACGTTTCGAACAGACTCGTGAATTAATAGTCTCAGCAGGTTCGCAATGCTTAGCAGTCTTTCAAATTGGGCGTGTAAAAGGTAACACAATGCAACGCAGAAACGTACTAACGACGCTTGCCTCGGTGTTGCTGGTATCGGCTTGCGGAACTACACCGCCGTCCACGAATACTGCTGCAGGCGCGCCCGGACGAACAATTCCGCAACCGCAAGCGGGTCAAGGTCTGATCGTCTTTTTCCGACCGAGTAGTGCGGCAGGTAGTGCGCTCAGGCTGCCACTCACATTGAACGGGAATTCTGTTGGAAACCTAGCGAATGGATCGGTGATCACGCAGAACGTTTCCCCAGGGCAATACACAATCGTTGCCACGGCACCATCGGTATCAGGCACTTCTCAAATCAACACAAACGTGGCTGCAGGGCAAACCGTGTTCATTAAGGGTGAAACCCTTTGGGGCTGGCCCGCTGGACGCGCAAGCGTGGCAATCGTTGGTGAGGAGCAGGCAAGAGGCGAAATTGCAAGAATGTAAATCGCTTAGCCCAGCGCATTTGCCCGCATTTTCGGATTTTCCGGGGTAACCCTTTAAATCATTTGCTTTGTCCACAAAGTGGCCCAATCGAACTCAGCGCGTCACGTTTGTATTCTGCTGACGCTACTCCGCCGCATCCAGTTCAGAGGCCTTTTTCTCGACCTCTTCCACGATATGATCGATCATCTGATCGTTCGACATCTTATGGCTAGCCTTGCCCGCCAGATAGACCATGCCCGACCCTGCTCCGCCGCCAGTGAAGCCGACATCGGTCATCAGAGCCTCGCCCGGGCCGTTGACGACGCAACCGATGATCGACAGGGACATCGGCGTTTTGATGTGTTCCAGGCGGTGCTCCAGCGCCTCGACGGTCTTAATCACGTCAAAGCCCTGACGCGCGCAGGAGGGGCATGAGATGATATTCACCCCGCGGTGGCGCAGGCCCAGGGATTTCAGGATTTCAAAACCAACCTTAACCTCTTCGACCGGGTCGGCGGACAGGCTGACACGGATCGTATCTCCAATCCCCATCCACAACAGGTTGCCCAGCCCTATGGCGGATTTGATGGTGCCACTTACCAACCCTCCGGCCTCGGTGATGCCAAGGTGAATGGGGGCATCGGTGGCCTCGGCAATGCCTTGGTAGGCCGCCGCCGATAGGAAGACGTCGCTGGCTTTCACGCTGATCTTGAATTCGTGGAAATCATTGTCCTGCAGAATGCGGATATGTTCCAACCCGCTTTCGACCATCGCGTCGGGACAGGGCTCGCCGTATTTCTCAAGCAGGTGCCGCTCTAGTGAGCCTGCATTCACTCCGATCCGAATCGAGCAGTTATGGTCCCTTGCGGCCTTGATGACCTCTTTCACACGTTGTTCGTTGCCGATATTGCCCGGATTGATCCGCAGACAGGCCGCGCCGGCCTCGGCCGCTTCGATGCCACGGCGAAAGTGAAAGTGAATGTCGGCCACGATCGGAACCGGGCTTTCGCGCACGATCTCTTTCAGCGCCTTGGCCGAGTCCTCATCCGGGACAGAGACTCGCACGATATCGGCCCCGGCCTCAGCCGCCGCCTGAACCTGCGCGACCGTTGCTGCCACGTCGGTGGTCAGGGTGTTGGTCATGGTCTGAACAGCGATCGGAGCGTCGCCTCCGACCGGCACGTTGCCGACCATGATCTGGCGGGATTTGCGGCGGTAGATATCGCGCCAAGGACGTACGTGGTTGAGCGACATGAAGAGAGGTCCGCATCTGCCTAGGTTGCCTCATAGATAGTTCGGCAACCGCAGTTGAGCAATGGCAAGACTAGTCGGTAGGCTCGTCCGCTGCTTGCGTCTGAAGCTCGGCCACCAATTGCTTGAGGGCGCTGTTCTGTTCAGCCTCAAGATCGGCGACGGCATAGGTCTCAGCCACCGCGTCCTTGGACAGGACAACGCCTTTCGCCACGGTACCCGGCGCACCAACCGGTCCGAAATGTTCACCATTCATCGAAAAGAACACCGAACCCGACGCCCCTGCCCGCAACAGCGGAGGTTCTTCGGTCAGCGGCACTTCGAACACGCTTCCCTGTTCTACCGTGCCGAGTGTTCCTTCGAAGATCACGCTGCCATCGGCGGCCGTGACGCGCATCCACGCAGGGTTCACGGCGACAATCTTCAACGTCGTATCCAGTTGCTCGACCACCTGCGGCAAGGCCGGGCGTTCAACCGTGTGCAGTTCGGCCACCTGAACCTCGGGCAGTTCCGGCGGACGGAATGTGCCGACGGTCCGCGGGTCTAGCGTGGAAATCGGAGCATCCCGTGCGACCATCACCGGAACATCCAGCGCTTGCGGGCGATAGAGTCGATCCAGCGCTTCGGTCGAAGCGGTCTCGACGGTCTCAGTGCTACGCGCCGCATCAAGGGGGTCGAGGTCCGACAGAACAACAGGTGCTTGCTCAACCGGGCTGACCTGCACCTGCTGGATTTTGTTCAGCACGGCCCAGCCGCCATAGCCAATGCCGCCGATAACGGCCAGCAACACTAGGGATGAGCCAATCGCGCGCGGTTCAACCTGACTGACGAAGGATTCTTTACTAGGGATATAAGGCGTGTTCGGAGACACAAACGGATCCCGCCCCATCGGGCCACGGGCCGGAAGATCTCCGGTCGGTTTACGCACAACCGATGCCTCGGCGGACATGCCATGCGCGACCTCAAAGCCGCTTTCCTTGCAGAAGGCCGCAAAGGTCTCATCCGGGTTCATGCCCAGATACCGGGCATAAGAACGCACATACCCGGCGATGAAGCCGGGTGTATCGAACGCATCAGGATCGGCGTTTTCAATGGCAGCGATGTAGTTGGCTTTGATCCGCAGTTCGCGCTGAACATCCAGAAGGGATTTGCCCATGGTTGCGCGTTCGCCGCGCATCTGATCACCAAGGCGTACTTCGTAGTCGTCAAAACCCTTTGGTCTGACTTCTAAACCTTCTTCGGAATCGCGCTGTGATCTGCGCCCAATCATTCCTGCCGCCCCATTTTGCCTGTCGCGTGTTTCACGCTAATGGCGAATCGTCCCCATAACGATTCGTCCACTTATTTTGTTAGCGTAAGCTTAACACGCGGCAAACACGTTGCACACTTTAGCGTGAGGTTAACCGGCAAGTTCGGCGCGATTTAGCGCACAATGTGACCAAAGTTCGTCCATCGCCTGAACCAGACGGTTCATCTCTCCGGGCCCATGGACCGGAGATGGGGTAAAGCGCAGGCGTTCCGTACCACGTGGAACCGTCGGGAAATTGATCGGTTGCACATAGATACCGTGATCGTCCAGCAACCGGTCGCTCAGGATTTTGGTATGGACCGGGTTTCCGACGATAACAGGCACGATATGGCTGCCATGGTCGATCAACGGCAGGCCCAAGCCTTTCAGGCGCAGCTTCAGGATTTTGGCCTGTGTCTGATGTTGCTCGCGCAGTTCCGGCGTCACTTTCAGATGCGCGACCGAGGCCGCCGCACCAGCCGCGACAGCGGGCGGCAGAGACGTGGTAAAGATGAACCCCGGCGCGTAAGAGCGCACGGCGTCACACATCTTTTCGCTGGCTGCGATATAGCCCCCCATCACGCCATAGGCTTTGGCCAGAGTGCCATTGATGATGTCGATGCGATGCGCCAGACGGTCACGCTCGGTCACACCACCACCGCGCGGGCCGTACATGCCAACCGCATGGACCTCGTCAATATAGGTCAAAGCACCGAATTCATCAGCCAGGTCGCAAATCTCTTCGATCGGACCAAAGTCACCATCCATGGAGTAGACTGACTCAAAAGCGATCAGCTTGGGGGCTTTGGGGTCGTCGGCCTCAAGCAGCTCACGCAGGTGCGCGACATCGTTGTGGCGGAAGATACGCTTGGCGCCGCCATTGCGCCGCACGCCTTCGATCATCGAGGCATGGTTCAGCGCGTCCGAATAGATGATCAGACCGGGGAACAGTTTCGGCAAGGTCGAAAGCGTCGCGTCATTGGCGATGTAAGCGCTGGTGAACAGCAGGGCGGACTCTTTTCCGTGCAGATCGGCAAGCTCAGCCTCAAGACGCTTGTGATATACAGTCGTGCCCGAGATGTTACGTGTTCCGCCCGACCCAGCACCGGCCGCATCGACGGCTTCGTGCATTGCGTTCAGGACCACCGGGTGCTGGCCCATGCCAAGATAGTCGTTGCCGCACCAAACGGTAATGTTCTGTTGTGTTCCATCGGGACGGGTCCGAACGGCATGCGGGAAGTGCCCGTTACGGCGTTCGATATCGATAAAGGTCCGGTAACGTCCTTCGTCATGCAGCCTGGCAATCGCTGAATCGAGCTGAGCAGTATAGTCCAACGGACCCTCCTTGATCGCCTCGGGCAAACCCCTCACCCAAAGCCTGTATTCCGCCACCTTACAGGACATTGCCCCTAAAGCAGCTTTGTGTTAGCACGTTCGACCTTATTAAAGCCGCTAGTTAGAACCCAACTTTGATTTGCATCAAATATAAGCTTCATAGCCGCGCAGCAAGTAAACTTACGTCTAAAAGACGCGGGGAAACGACGCAGGTACAGAAGCTTAACTTCAGCCGTTCACTACGGGGCAGTGCTGCGCACTCTGCTCTGGACGGCAGCGCCAACACTGATAGGGTTCGCGCAAATCATTCCCAAGCAGGAGCCCTGTTATGTCGCTAGACGCCGTGCTGAGCCGGATCGACTCTGATCTGCAAACCTCGATCGATCGCCTGATGGAGCTTTTGCGCATCCAATCGATCTCAACCGATCCCGCCTACAAGGCCGAGGTCGACAAGGCTGCAGACTGGCTGGTCTCGGACCTGCAGAGCATTGGTATTGCAGCGGAAAAGCGCGAAACACCCGGTCATCCTATGGTCGTGGGTCATGTGGGTGACGGTAACGAAGGCCCACATGTGCTGTTCTATGGGCATTATGATGTGCAACCCGTCGATCCGCTGAACCTGTGGAACCGCGATCCGTTCGACCCCGCCATCGAGGAGACCGAATATGGACCCGTCATTCGAGGCCGTGGTTCATCCGACGACAAGGGCCAGCTGATGACCTTTGTCGAGGCCTGCCGTGCCTGGAAAGCCGTCCACGGCACCCTGCCCTGCCGCATCACCTTTTTCTTCGAAGGTGAAGAGGAATCAGGCTCGCCCTCGCTGGTGCCGTTCCTCGAAGCGAACAAAGACGAATTGCGGGCCGATCTGGCCCTGGTTTGCGACACCTCGATGGTGTCACGCGGAGTGCCTTCTATCGCGTCGCAACTGCGCGGAATGCTGAAGGATGAGTTCACCATCGTTGGCCCCCGCATCGACCTGCATTCCGGCCACTATGGCGGCCCCGGTCTGAACCCGCTGCGCGAATTGTCCAAGATCGTGGCTTCTTTCTATGACGATGAGACCGGACGCGTCGCTATTGAAGGTTTCTATGAAGGCGTTCACGAAGTCCCGGCAGATCAGCTGCGCCAGTGGGAAAACTGCGGTTTCGACGAAGCTGAATATCTGAACTCGGTGGGCTATAGCCAACCGCATGGCGAAAAAGGCTATTCCACGCTGGAACAGCAATGGGCACGCCCCACACTTGAGGTCAACGGCCTTTGGGGCGGCTACAATGGTGCCGGATCTAAAACGGTGATTCCGTCGGAAGCTCACTGCAAAATCACCTGCCGCCTTGTCGGCGACATGGACCCCGACGCCTTGCGCGACAAGATTCGTAAACATGTAGAGGAGCACCTGTCCCCGGATGCCAAAGTTGTCTGGGACAATGACCTCGAAGGGTCCCCAGCCTCGGTCATGAATCTGGATCGCCCTGAGTTCGAAGCAGCCCGCGCTGCGCTATCTGACGAATGGGGCCGCGAGGCTGTGTTCACCGGAATGGGCGGCTCAATCCCGGTCGTTGGTTACTTCGACACCGTTCTGGGCTTGGATTCGATGCTGGTGGGTTACGCCAATGACGACGATGCCATCCACTCTCCGAACGAGAAATACGATGTCAAAAGCTTCCACAAGGGCATTCGCTCTTGGGCCCGCATTCTGGATGCTTTGAATTCATAGGAGACTTTTGCGAGGCTCTGCCTCGCGCTTCGAGGTATTTTCGGCCAGATGAAGGACGGATCCCATGCTTCATCTGGCTGTAAATATCCCGGGGGAGTCGCGGCTTGCCGCGGCGGGGGCAGAGCCCCCTCACCCCTTACATATGGATCACGCGATCATACGCATCCAGAACACTTTCATGCATCATTTCTGACAGTGTCGGATGCGGGAAGACGGTGTTCATCAGGTCTTCTTCCGTCGTCTCCAACTGACGACCTACAACGTAGCCCTGAATCATCTCGGTCACTTCCGCGCCGATCATATGCGCGCCCAGCAGCTCACCGGTCTTGGCGTCGAAGATCGTCTTGATCATGCCCTCAGGCTCTCCAAGCGCAATCGCCTTACCGTTCCCGATGAACGGGAAGCGGCCGACTTTAATGTCGTAGCCCAGTTCTCTGGCTTTGGCTTCGGTATAGCCGACCGAGGCCACTTGCGGATGACAATAGGTGCAACCTGCGATGCTTTCGGGTTTGACCGGATGCGCGTGTTTGCCTGCGATCAGGTCGGCCACCATAACGCCTTCGTGGCTAGCTTTATGAGCCAACCAAGGCGCGCCGGCGATATCCCCAATCGCATAGAGATCATCAACGCCGGTGCGGCAGAACTCATCCGTCACAACATGCGTACGGTCGATTTTCACGCCGAGTGCTTCCAGTCCCAGATTCTCGACATTGCCTACAATGCCAACGGCCGAGATTACCGTGTCGAACTCGTGCTTCTCGACCTTACCTTTGACCTCGATATGCGCGGTGACCTTACCCTTGCCGCGATCAAGCTGCTTGACCATCGCCTTTTCCATGATGGTCATGCCCTGCTTGTTGAAGGCTTTCTTCGCGAAGGCGCTGATCTCAGCGTCTTCAACCGGAAGCACGCGGTCCATCACTTCAACCACGGTCGTGTCTGCACCCAGCGTGTTGTAGAAGCTGGCAAATTCGATCCCGATGGCGCCCGAGCCGATGACGAGCAGTTTCTTCGGCATCCGCGGCGGCTGCAGTGCGTGTTTGTAGGTCCAGACCAGATCGCCATCCGCTTCCAGCCCTGGAAGCTCGCGCGCTCGTGCGCCGGTGGCGAGGACGATGTTTTTGGCGGTCAGCTCTTCGGTGCCCTTCTCGGTTTTGACTGAGACTTTGCCTTTTGCGGTTATCGTCGCCTCGCCCATCACGACACTGACTTTGTTCTTCTTCAGCAAGTGGCCGATCCCACCCGACAACTGGCCGGCAACGCCACGTGAGCGTTTGACCACCGCGTCCAGATCGTAACCGAACTTGTCCGCTGTCAGACCAAAGTCCTTCGCGCGCTCCATCAGGTGGAAGACTTCCGAAGAGCGAAGCATTGCCTTGGTTGGGATGCAGCCCCAGTTCAGGCAAATGCCGCCCAGATGCTCCCGCTCGACCACGACGGTCTTGAGGCCCAGCTGCGCCGCGCGGATTGCGGCCACATAGCCGCCCGGACCAGCACCGATTACGATCAGATCAAAAGATTTTTCAGCCATGTGTCCCTCTCGGCCCAGGTCGGTTAGAAATTTAGTTTAGTATTAAACTATTTTTCACAGCGCATCAATATAGACATACCGCGACAAAAGCGACGTCGGTATGTTATGGTCGATACGTGCAGTTTTCAGCCTATACCCAAGCATTTTCAAAGGCTAGAAAAGAACAGCCGGGGCTTCCGCCCGTCTTATATTCACAAAGCATTCGAAAGACTTATCATGGCCAAGACCCTCAAAGACCTTCTCCTTGCACTTCTGAATGCAACGCTGATCCTTGTCGCGCTTTGCCTGTTTTTGGGATGGAAACTGGCTTCGACCGCCGAGGACGTCACCTCGGTCCTGTCGGAAAAGCTGCAAGTTGTCGCCCCGTTGCGGGACGAGGCGCAGGGTATTCGCGAGCAGCTTTCAGGGCTACGCAGTGATTTGGCCCGAGTTCAAGAGGACGGTCTGGTGAGCAACACCGTTGTTTCACTGCGAATGTCCAATACGCTGGATAAACTGGAAACGATAGAAACCAAACTGCAGACCGTTCAGACCCGGTTTGCAGAGTTGGCGGAATCACCTGACCAATTGATTGACCATGCAATTGAGACCTCGGCCGACGTGGTAGCCGACCGGATCATTGCTATCCGCGGATGCGGGCCCGAAAGTTAACCGGCTGCTTGCAACTCGCGCACAGTGGCGCCATAGCCGCCCATGTCGACATAGGCGGTCTCATGCACGGTTGGGGTACGTGACAGGGCCTCATTCCGATAGGGGAAGCGTCCGAATTTTCGGATTACCTCACGGTGCGCGCGCGCGTGCAGCAGGTTGCTGGAATCTTCGCTGCTGAGGTTCTGGCACATCAGACGCACACAGCGTTCCTGATCACACAGGTTCTCGGAATGCATCATCGGCAGATAAAAGAACTGCCGCGCGGGTTCGTCGATTTTCACATCCCAGCCCTTGTCCACCGCACATTTCGCAGCGGCCAGAGCCGCCCGATCCGACGAAAAGGCCCGTGCCTCGCCCCGGAACATGTTGCGCGGGAATTGGTCTGTTAGGATGATATAGGCCAGCGACCCGCTGGGATATGTCAGCCAGAGCGAAAACTTGCCCTCTGTCGCGGCTTCCCAAGTGGTCAGGAAACGGTCGCGGATCTTCTGATCCAGCGCGTCGTCCTGCATGTACCACCCCTTGGGGCCGACCTCATCCAACCAAAAACTCAATACGTCTTCAGGACCAACCATTGCCCTTAACTCCGTGTGTTGCCCTCCCCAGGGACGTAAGGTCATTTAAGGCTGTTTTACAGATTTGTAACAGTAAAATATTACTACATTTCGGACATATTTAGGCGTTAGCGGAAACATCTTGTGCGTCCTCCTCGGCCTCGGCGGCTTCGATGGCCACTTCCTGGGCCACCTCAAGTGCAACGGGGGATGCGGACGGGTACAGAGGCGACATAGTGCCGGTTTCGTCGACTGGTATCGCCGCGCGCTGCGTCATGCGGTACATTGCATAGCCAGCCATCGCGAACAGCAACGCCGCGATGAACAGGAAAAAGCCCGGAGGTCCAAAGATCCCGTCCCCCATCAACCAACCCGTAATCAGCGGGCCAGCAATCGCGCCCAAGCCGTTGATGAAAAGCAGACCACCAGATGCAGCGGCCATGTCCTCGCGATCCAGAAAATCGTTCGTATGGGCGATCAGCAGGGAATAGAGCGGGTTTGACATACCGCCAATAAAGAAAGCGGTTACCAGCAGGATCGGGAAATTCACCCCGAGTAGCATGCCAGCTACGGCACTGGCACCGCCTATGGCTGCCGCCAGCAGGATCAGGAAACGCCGATCCATTCGGTCCGAGAACCATCCCAGCGGGTATTGCAGCACGATAGCGCCGATGTAGAAGGCGGCCACGAAGGTCGAAATCTCGATCAGGCTCAACCCGGCGCGCGCGCCATAGACCGCCGCCATGCCGAACTGCGCCGAGAACACCCCGCCCAACAGAAACATACCGACACAGCCCAAGGGGGATTTGCCCATCAGCTCGCGCAGGGTCATGGGTTTGGTGGTGTCGAATGCAGGAGTCGGAGAAATCGACAAAAGGATCGGCGCGAACGAGACGGAAACGAGGATCGACGCGATCACAAACGTCTCATACCCTGCGGGATCGCCCAGCAAGACCAATCCCTGAGCCGAAATGATCCCCAGCATCTGCACAATCATATAGAGCGACAGTGCCTGCCCCCGGTTCTCATTACTGGCCGCGTTGTTGAGCCAGCTTTCAGCGGTCACGTACACGCCCGAGAAACAGAAGCCGATCACGGCACGCCCCAGGAACCACGCGATCGGGTCGGTCAGCATCGGATACATGATCATGACCGCTGAAATGAACGAGGCCAGGGCTGCGAAGACACGCACATGGCCGACCCTGCGGATCATCTCAGGCGCGAGGCGTGATCCGCCTAGAAATCCCATGAAATAGGCCGACATCACAAAGGACATCTCGAGGGTCGAGAAACCTTCGATTTCACCGCGAACACCCAGAATCGTGCCTTGCAGGCCGTTGCCGACCATCAGCAGACCCATGCCGAGAAGAAGCGCCCAAGCGGTGGACAGAACCTGAATCATTTGGGCCTCCGGGATGTGCCAAGCTGAATTGCGAGTCGTTTTGCGATCAAAACAAATGCAGATCGCGCCTGTCTACGACATTCCCTGTCTGACAGTGTCGCGGCTGAGGGTTTTAGGGGATCAGAAGGGATGAATCCCCATATGAGAAGAAGCGATATTTCTGTTCAATCGCATGGGCATAGACTGAACGCATACGCTCCTGCCCCATCAGAGCCGAAACCAGCATCAGCAGGGTCGACTTGGGCAGGTGGAAATTGGTCATCAGTGCGTCCGTCACGTGGAACTGAAAGCCCGGATAGATGAAGATGTCGGTTTCCCCTTCCCAAGGCGCGATCTTCCCACTGCGCGCGGCGCTTTCGATCAGGCGCAGTGCGGTGGTACCGACCGGGATCACCCGGCCCCCTGCCGCCTTGGTGGCGCGGATCTCATCAGCAGCCTGCTGGCTGACCCGGCCCCACTCGGCATGCATCTTGTGGGTTGTCACGTCCTCCACCTTGACCGGCAAAAACGTGCCCGCGCCCACATGCAGGGTCACGTGGCTGAATTCCACCCCACGCTCTGCCAGCGCAGCCATCAACGCACTATCGAAATGCAGCGACGCGGTTGGTGCGGCCACAGCGCCCGAGTTGCGCGCCCAGATGGTTTGGTAATCCGTCTTGTCCTGCTCATCCGCTGGACGTTTGGCGGCGATGTACGGTGGCAAAGGCATAGCACCGGCCTGTTCAAGGGCGGCGTCGAAATCCTCACCACTGAGGTTAAACTGGAGATAGGCTTGCCCGTCCTCGACCCGATCCAGAGCCGCACTGAGATCGTCGGAGAACACAATCTCTTCGCCCGGTTTGACCTTTTTCAACGGCTTGATGAGCGCGGTCCAGAATCCATTCGCCTGAGGCTCCAGCAACGTCGCCTCGATAGCAGCGGAAACCGGCCCCTGCGCGCTGTCGCGGTGCCGCCGTCCGCTGAGCCTTGCCGGGATCACGCGCGTATCGTTCAAAACAAGCCGATCGCCGGGGCGCAGCCAGTTGGGCAGATCGAACACATGGCTGTCCGAGATCGCCTCGCGCTCGGCCACCAGCAAACGCGCAGACGAGCGCGGGTTGGCGGGCCGGGTGGCAATCAGGTCTTCGGGCAGGTGGAAATCAAAATCGCTGAGTTTCATGGCCGCGCCATACAAGGCCGCAAGAGATTCGGCCATATCCCTAGCGGTCGCTTTTAGGGGCTCCGTAAGTCCGCTTCGGTTCGTCAGGTTTGCGCGGTTGGGCGTTCGGCCCGTCTGAAACCGTCGGGGCTGGAGGACGCAGAAGGTTGCGCAGGAACAGCGGCGCAAGGCCCGACAGCGGGTTCACCGAGACCTTCGGGTCCGCCAACGGCCCGGTAAGAGAATAATTGAACCCGATGACCCCTTCGCCCTTTTTGGTAAAAACGCTGCCGACCGCATTCAGCAAATAGATCGGTGAAATGGCACCCCGCAAGTTCAGCGTCCCGGCCACCGTATTCACCGTTCCGTCAAAAGACAGGCCCATGGACGGGCCAACAGCACTTCCGCTGAGGATCTTGACCTCAGTCGGGGTGATCCGCATCCGGCTGTCGATGGACGAGAAAAAGATACCCTGCCCGGCCATCTCATCCAGCAACCCGACCAGACTAATCGCGTTCAGCAGCGCGGCCATCGCAGGCGCATCCTGTATGCGAGTACTCACGATGCTGAGGATCACATCATAGCTGCCAGCGGCCGCTACTGGCTCAAGCTGCACATCCAACGTTCCGCCCCGTGCCTGCGTCAGCAAACCCGCTGAGCGCAAGACGGCACCGGCATCGTTCGAAGTCAGCTCTACCGCGCTGCGCGCGCCCCGCGGGGTGAGGCGGCCTTGCATGGCAGCCCCTCCGTTGACACGGGCGTTGAAGGTGCCGTTGACCCCACCGGTCGTTTGAAAGGCGCCTTTGAAGCCGGTTAGGGCCACGCCCTCGGTGACTTGCAGACGGTCTAGCGTGACGTCGAGATTCGGCCCAGCGGCCGACCCGCTGCCGCCGCCCTCGGACCCGCCGAATGTGGCACGGCCCAGGTTCAGCACCCCGCCAAGAACGCGAATGTCGGGTGCGGCGTTGCCCCGTCCGATCAGTTCGGCCGGAACAGCCAGCCAGTTGCCCAGATCGAAGGAACTGAAGGAAACTCGGTCAAAATCGCCGTCCCGAAAGGTGATCGACGCTGCGGTCCGCAACCCCGCCGCCTGTAGGTTCAGGGCATCAACCTTCAACCCATCGCCCAGCGTTGCATCAGCAGTCAGCGTGCCGCTGGTCGACGCGGGCTTGCGCCATCCCAGCTCGGGGATAGCCAGCGTGACGCCAACCAGATCGGATGAGGCCGACAGTTGCGGCGGTGCGCCTGCACCGATACCGAGCGTAAAATCCGCCGTGCCAGACCCGCTGAGGAAGCTTTGTGGCAACCCGGCCTTCAATTCGGACATCAGACGCTGAGACAGCTCAATCTGCCCCGTCACAGTGCTGCGCTGCGCCGTTTCGCCATCAATCGGCTGTTGCCATTTGGCCTGCACGGGCACATCGCCGAACAGGCCCTGCCCTTCGATTTGCACTCCAGTCTGGTCTCCGGACAACTCCAGCATCGGTGCACTGACGGAAAATCCCGGTACCAGACGGTCGCTGCTCAGGTCTCCCAGCTTGCCCGCAAAGTGAAATTGCGTGTCCTGAAACTTTAGGCCCTTGATCAGCGGCAAGGACAACGTACCCGCTAGCGCAACGTTCCCCTCGGCCATATCGACCGGCAGCCCTGCCTTGCTGAGCAGGCTAAGCGGCGGGCGATCCAGTAGGGATAGCGCGGCAGTGACACCCCCCGTCGCACTTATCCGTGCAATACCCGGCGTATTTTTTTTGATTTCGGTATCGGGAATGATGAAGGACGTCCCCGACGCATCCACCGCCCCGCCTTGATCGGCCATCACCACACCCTGCTGCGCGGTTGCGGTAAAGCGGTCGTCAATCAGACTGGCCTGCCCCTGCGCGCCTTCGACCGGAGGCAGGGTCTTGGCAAAACGGATGGTGGCATCCTCGAACCCGAAATCCAGATAGATATCGGGTTTGTTGTCGGGTCGCAGACGCAGCGCGAAATCCATATCCGACAAGGCGCCCTTGGAAAGGTTTTTGGTCACCCATTCCCGCGGCTTCGGCGCCAGACGCTCGGGCCAATAGTTCAGAACTTCTTCAGAATCCATCTGGTTGAGATGCGCATCCAGATCGGCCGACCAGCCATCGGCCAGCCCGACCAGCAGACCCGAGGCCCGCACGCGGTGGCCGCCATCCTCGATCGTCATCTGACCTACGCGCAGCCGGAACGGGGTAAATTTCATCTGAACGTCCAGATCGGCCCTTTTCAGGTTCAGCGGCTCGGGGAAGAGGTTGGCTGGGTTGACGTTGATCCCCGTCAGGCTCCACTGCCCATCCAGACTGTCGAGCGTCCCGTTTTCCACCCCTTGCAGATAGGCTTTGCCCGCAGCCTGCACCGATCCCCAGGCGGAATCGATCGAGACCTCGTTGAAGTCCAGCTCCTGCCGGTTGGGATCATAGGTGAAATAGGTGCGAGCGGAATCGAACGGGATGGCACGTGTCTCTGGATTCGGTTGCACCGCCCCGGCTCCCAGATTGAGCGTCGCGAAAACAGGGCCGAAAGCCCCTGAACCATCCACACTGCCCCTTACCGCGCCCGAGATCGGCGTTTTCAGAACCTGCAACCACGCCAATGCCGGGCTTTGGCCGTATATGTCTTCGGCCGGCAGGTCGGTGATCGTCACGCCAAAGCGCGCCTCGGGCGTGCCCAGAATGCTGGTATAGTTGGCCTCGATCTGGCTGACAAAATCGCGACCGGACAAGACCGAGAACCCAGTCGCCAACCGCATGTCATCGTCATTGCGCGTCAACTGTATGTGGCCGCCGTCCAATATCCAGGACCGTCCCAGCCGTAGATCGCGATAGTCCAGCGTGATCGCATCCAACTGCACCGAGGTCAGCGCAGACAGGACCGGAGACAGGAACACCTCATCCCCGGCCTCAATCAATTCGGCCAGGTTCGATGCGCTTTGCACGGGCGCGCTGCCAGTGCCCACTGTCAGGGTCAGCGCGCCATCCTCACCTCGGGTCAGGGCGATCTGCGCCCCGCTGAGTATGATCCGCTTGGGCCGCACATGACCGCGCAGCAAAGGCCGCATCGCCAGGCTGGCCCGCATATCCGACACTTGAGCGATCTGTTGTCCGGCCTGATCACTGATGGACACATCCGTCAGACGCAAACGGGGCCGCCAGCCTTCGTGAATGATAAAGCTGACATCGCCAAAGCGGATCTGGAGACCGCCCAGATTTTCCTCCAACCGCGCCTCAACGTGACTGCGCAGCCAGGCCGGGGCGTGCATACGCTGGCCCAGCACCATGAACCCCGTGAACACAGCCAGAACGACCAGCAAAACAACGCCGCGCAACGTCCAGATGCCCGCCGTCCGACGGCGCGAGCGGCGGCGTTTCGGTTGACCCCTCTCTTCGCTATTGTCCTGATCCCGCTGCACCAATTTGCGTTCCACGCCTTTCAACCCGTCCGCGTTGCCCTATGATACCGGGCAGCGTTTAAAAACCTTTAGCGGAGTTTCCAATGCCCGACGTTTCAGACATGGCCCCTGATTTCACCCTTCCCCGAGACGGCGGCGGTGAGGTATCCCTCGCGGATCTGCGCGGCAGTGCCGTCGTATTATTCTTTTATCCCCGCGATGATACGCCGGGCTGCACCAAGGAATCCATCGGTTTCTCGGAACAGCTTCAGTCCTTTGCCGATGCTGGCGCTCAGGTCTTCGGCATCTCGCGCGACAGCGTGGCCAAACATGACAAGTTCGTCGCCAAACACGACCTGACCACGCCTTTGCTGTCAGATGAAAACTCGACCGTCTGCGAGGACTACGGCGTCTGGGTCGAAAAGAACATGTATGGCCGCAAATCCATGGGCATCGAACGCTCGACCTTTTTGATCGACGCCGAGGGCCGCATCGCTCAAGTCTGGCGCAAGGTCAAAGTGCCGGGCCACGTGGACGCGGTACTTGAAGCCGTAAAGGCGATGTAGCCCCCCTCGACCCCGCGCGCCATCCGGTCTATCCCCGGCCTCGACACGACAAGGCGGAGCGTACCAGTGCCCAAAACACTGACACAGATGGCAACCGAGGTTCTGACAACAGCGGACGGGCGGGAGAAAACCACCCTGTCCAAATACCATGCCGCCGCGTGGTTCGCGTCGCGCAAAGGCCAGGGTGACACGATTGAAA
Source organism: Ruegeria sp. BG11 (assembly GCF_056538565.1). Taxonomy (NCBI): domain Bacteria; kingdom Pseudomonadati; phylum Pseudomonadota; class Alphaproteobacteria; order Rhodobacterales; family Roseobacteraceae; genus Ruegeria; species Ruegeria sp. BG11. The sequence continues at coordinate 575,002 of NZ_JBQFTH010000001.1, forward strand.
TCGGCACCGCCACCCCACCTTTGAATCCTGCACGCCCTGAAAAGCCCGAGCTGCTCTCACCCCGCGAAGTGCCAAAACGCAAACCGGGGTCCGAGGCCGGACGCATCGCGCTTTTGCACGCCGTTGCGCATATCGAGCTGAACGCGGTGGATTTGCATTGGGACATCATTGCTCGCTTTGGTCATGTACCCATGCCGATCGGCTTTTATGATGACTGGGTCAAATGCGCCGAAGAAGAATCGCGCCATTTTGAGATGGTCTGCGATTGTCTGGAACAGATGGGCAGCTTTTACGGCGCCCTGCCCGCCCATGCAGGCATGTGGCGCGCCGCCGAAGACACCGCCGAGGATCTGATGGGCCGCCTTGCGGTGGTTCCCATGGTGCTGGAGGCACGCGGGTTGGACGTCACACCCGGCATGATCGATATCTTTCGCAGGGCCAAGGCGGAACAGGCCATCGCTGCACTCGAGGTGATCTATGCGGAAGAGGTTGGCCACGTCGCCTATGGTTCCAAGTGGTTCCATTTTCTTTGTGGACGCGAAAACGCCGACCCCAAGGACGTCTTCCACCAATTGGTTCGGCGCTATTTCCACGGTGCCTTGAAACCGCCCTTTAACGAAGAAAAGCGCGCCGAGGCAGGATTGCCGCCGGACTTCTACTGGCCACTCACCGAGGATATGCCCGCGCCGGGTCAGGTCTCAGACTGAGGTTAAAGGATAATTTCGGCAGGTTTTCGCCGATCCGTAGGGGGAAAACTGCACCTTCGACGACAAATTGGTCAACAAACTTGCCCGAATGCTGAGACCCTATTAAGCATCCCGTCCAAGGGACGGCTACTGCACCACGACCGGTCCCGATCTTGGGGATGAGAGGTAAGACGCGTGAGAACACGTCTGGCAATTAAATTTCACTCGCTGCTCGAACGGCATTTCCCGGAACGCCGGGTTTTTCTGAAATCTGACAAAGACACACGGTACATCCGTCTCAGCTCGGAAACGCAGATCGCTGCGGTGGCCGGTGTGGCCGTAATGGTTGGCTGGACCGCCGTCGCCACTGCGATTCTGCTGATGGACAGCATCGGATCTGGCAACTTCCGCGAACAAGCCAAACGCGATCAGGCCACCTATCAAGAACGTCTCAACATCCTGTCCGCCGAGCGTGACGCCCGCGCGCAGGAAGCCTTGGCCGCGCAAGACCGGTTCAACGCTGCTCTGGCGCAGGTCTCGGCGATGCAGTCCGAGCTTTTGGCCTCGGAAAACCGTCGGCGCGAGTTGGAAACCGGAATCGAGGTGATCCAGACGACTCTGCGCGCCACGATGAAGCAACGCGAAGAGGCCCGTGGCGAGCTGGCGAAGCTGCAACAGGATGCGGATACAACGGACGCCTATGTCGTGGCCGCCTCGGCCCCGGCGCAGATGGAATTCATGACCGACGCTTTGACCCGCACTGCGGAAGAGCGGGATCAGATCGCCGCCGACGCGCGCGATGCGCTGGACCAGCGCGATGATCTGGAGCTGGAAATCCGGCTGATGCAAGAACGCAGTGACGAGATTTTCCGCCAGTTGGAAGAGGCGATGGTGATCTCGGTCGAGCCTCTGGACAAGATGTTCCGCCAAGCGGGTATGCCCACGGACCGCATCATAGAAGAGGTGCGGCGCGGATATAGCGGTATGGGCGGTCCGCTGACCCCTTTATCCCTGAGCACCCGCGGCGAGGAGAGTGACATCTCCGCCGACGAGGTGCGCGCAAACCAGCTTCTGCAACAAATGGATCAGCTGAACCTTTATCGACTGGCGGCCGAAAAAGCCCCCTTTGCGAACCCTGTTCATTCTGCTGTTCGGTTTACCAGCGGCTACGGCTCTCGCCGCGACCCCAAAACGGGCGGACGCCGGATGCATAACGGTGTCGATTTCGCGGGTCCCCAAGGCACCGATATCTTTGCAACCGCAGATGGCGTGGTCACACATGCCGGCTGGCAGTCCGGCTTTGGACGACTTGTGAGGATCAAACACGCCTTCGGGATTGAGACACTTTACGCTCATAACACCAAGATCCGTGTGAAGGTCGGCCAAAGGGTCTCGCGCGGGGATCATATTGCTGATATGGGTAGCACCGGACGGTCCACCGGCACGCATTTGCACTATGAGGTGCGCGTGAACGGAAAACCTGTAAACCCAATGACTTACATCAAGGCTGCGAGAAATGTTTTCTAAGAGCAAAATCAACGAGCCCGCATCCAAGGATTCTGAGGCGGCAAAACCTGCTGCTCCGGCGACTCCGGCGGCCCCTGCCCCTTCTGAACCCAAGGCCAGCACGGCGCCCAAGCCCAAGCCACCCGCATCGGTCCTGTCTTCGGACCTGCACATCACCGGCAACATCAAGACAACCGGTGACATTCAGGTTGAAGGCACTGTCGAAGGCGACATCCGCGCGCATCTGTTGACCATCGGCGAAACCGCGACCATCAAAGGCGAAGTCACTGCAGACGACGTCGTGGTCAACGGCCGCATCGTGGGTCGCGTGCGTGGCCTGAAGGTCCGCCTGACCTCGACCGCACGGGTCGAAGGCGACATCATCCACAAGACAATCGCCATCGAAAGCGGCGCGCATTTCGAAGGTTCGGTTCAGCGCCAGGACGACCCCCTGAACCCTGGCCGCGGCGCGAAACCGGGTGCCAACCCGGCTGCGGAAGTCAAACAGTAAAGCAAATCCAACCCGGTTTTTTGAAACGTCGCAGGCCATCCTGCGGCGTTTTCGATTCAACTGCACGTCTTGCTCTGAATCCAGTTCCAAGCTTGAACTGATACGGCTAAACTCCGCCCATGTGGATGTTTTTTGCTCTTGTCGCAGCCGTCGCAGGCGCGTTTCTATACTGGTCCTGGTCCAAGAAAAAGGCGCGCACTGCGCTTCTGGCCGAGCCATTGAGCGAAGACGACCGGCGCATCATCGCAGCACAAGTCCCAATCCTCCAACGCGTCCCATCCGACCTACGTGAGAAATTGGATGGCAAGATCAACTTGTTTTTGGAACAGGTGAGCTTTTACGGCTGCGACGGGCTGGAAGTCACCGATGAGATGCAATTGTCCATCGCCGCGCAAGCCTGCCTGCTCGTGGTGAACACCGACACTTGGTACGATAACCTGACTAGTGTTCTGATCTACCCCAACGCCTTCAAGTCTCGTCAGCAGAGGCGCAGCGGCTATGTGATCACCGAGAAAGAGATCATCCGAACCGGCGAAAGCTGGGACCGTGGGCCGGTGATCCTGTCATGGGCGCATAGCAAGCAGGGCGCGATGAACGACCATGACGGGCACAACGTGGTGTTCCACGAGTTCGCGCACCAGATCGACGACCTGTCGGGTGGCACCAACGGAGTTCCGGTCTTGGCAAAGGGACAGAGCTATGCAGAGTGGGAAAAGGTCTTTCTAACGGCCTATTCCGACCATGTCGCGGCAGTAGAGGCCGGGCAACGCACCGTCATCGACCCTTACGGAGCCGAAGGCCATGAGGAGTTCTTTGCCGTCTCGGTCGAGGTGTTCTTTGAGCGCCCTCACGATCTGCAAAAGGCGGCACCTCATGTCTATGAACAGCTTGCCGCGCTGTTCAACCTCGATCCCGCGACATGGGGCGAAAGGCCTAACTGACGCGCAGGCCGTGAAAATTCCCCCAAACGCAAGTTTCACAAATAACGGTTTTTGAATTACTCTGGTTCTCATTGTTTAATGGAGGACTATTCATGTCATCAAAACTCATGGCCGAGTTCTTCGGCACGTTCTGGCTGGTTCTGGGGGGCTGCGGCAGCGCGGTTCTGGCAGCAGGGGTCGCTGATGTCGGCATAGGATGGCTCGGTGTATCCTTCGCCTTCGGCCTGACCGTTTTGACCATGGCTTATACCGTGGGCCATATTTCGGGCGGGCATTTCAACCCAGCGGTCAGCCTCGGCCTGATGATCGGAGGGCGCTTCCCCGCCAAAGACCTACTGCCTTATTGGGTCGCTCAGGTGCTGGGTGCAATTGCGGCAGCGGTGGCGCTGTATGTGATCGTTAGTGGCGCGCCTGGTTTTGAAGGCGTGGGCGGGTTCGCCTCAAACGGATATGGCGAAGCGTCACCCGAAGGGTATTCCATGATGTCCGCGCTGGTGATCGAGATCGTACTGACTGCGTTCTTCATCGTCATCATTCTGGGCGCGACCTCAAGCGGAGCGCCTGCGGGCTTTGCCCCGATTGCCATCGGCCTGGCGTTGACCTTGATCCACCTGATCTCAATCCCTGTCACCAACACGTCGGTTAACCCGGCACGGTCCACGGGCGTGGCCCTGTTTGCGGATGGCCCCGCCCTTGCACAGCTCTGGCTGTTCTGGGTCGCCCCGCTGATCGGGGGTGCCATCGGTGCGTTGATCTGGAAAGCAATGGGCGACGACTGATCTCAGTCCCTAGCCCACAAGAAATCCCCGGCGCATGGCCTGCGCCGGGGTTTTTCGTTACTCGGTCACGGTGACCTTTTTCATCGCGTCAGGCTGGCCGACAACAGCGCCGTTCTGGCCCGCACCGCGTTTGATCGCGTCGACCACGTCCATCCCGTCCGTGACCTGACCGACAACGGTGTACTGGCCATCCAGAAACGGTCCCGGCTCGAACATGATGAAGAATTGTGAGTTCGCGCTGTTGGGGTTCTGAGACCGCGCCATGCCGACTACACCGCGATCAAAGGTGATGTCCGAGAATTCGGCCGGCAGATCAGGACGGTCCGAGCCACCACGACCTGCATTGGCAGCGTTGAAGCTGCCCTTGGTCTGGTTGCCGAACTGAACATCTCCGGTCTGGGCCATGAACCCCTCGATCACGCGGTGGAAGACGACCCCGTCATACTCACCTGCGTTGGCGAGCGCGGTGATCTGCTCAACGTGCTTGGGTGCGACATCTTCGAACAGGTCAACGGTGATGGTGCCATTGGCCTCACCCTCAACCTCGATCTGCAGCCCGGTGGCCAGCGCGGGGCTGGCCAGCAGGACAAAAGCGGCGGCGAGCTTATGCATCTGCCGCTACCTTGACGCTGATCATGCGGTCCGGGCTCGCAGGCGGCTCGCCCCGTACAATAGCGTCTACATGCTCCATCCCGTCGATCACGCGACCGTAGACCGTGTACTGACCGTTCAGGAAGTGGTTATCTTTGAAGTTGATGAAAAACTGCGAGTTTGCCGAATCCGGGTTCTGCGAGCGCGCAGCGCCCAGAGTTCCACGGTCATGCGGCAGTTTCGAGAATTCCGCCGGAACGTTCGGCAGCGACGACCCGCCTGTGCCCGCCATGCGGATGTTGAATCCGTCTTCCATGTCGCCGTGCTGGACGTCGCCGGTTTGGGCCATGAAGCCGTCAATTACACGGTGGAAAGCCACGTTGTCATACTCACCCCCACGGGCCAGTTCCTTCATCCGGGCGCTGTGCAGAGGTGCCACGTCAGGCAGCAGCTCGATGACGACATTGCCGTCTTTCAGCTCAATGATGATTGTGTTTTCGGGATCCTTGATCTCGGCCATCTGGCCCTCCTGTCGTTTGTCTTGCGCAAATACCTATGCGCCAAGCGCCTGAATGCCAAGTGACGCATTGACCTGAGGGCAAAATGCAGGAAAAGAACCGCCCAAAGGGTATCAAAACACAAGGATTGCGTGATGGGCTGGAAAACACTGGACGATATGGACCTGAACGGCAAACGCGTGCTGGTGCGCGTGGATATCAACGTGCCGGTCGTTGACGGTGTTGTGACCGACGCCACCCGTATTCAGCGTATTGTTCCCACGGTGCAGCACATCCTGGCATCTGGCGGCAAACCCATCCTTCTGGCCCATTTCGGCCGTCCCGGCGGTGAGCGACGTGAAAGCCTGTCGCTGAACCAACTTGTCCCGACCTTGGAGTCTGCTTTCGGAGCGAAGGTCCTGTTCGCCGCCGATTGCGTGGGCACTGAGGCTGAACTGGCCGCCGACGCATTGCAGCCCGGTGAGGTTCTGCTGCTGGAAAACACCCGCTTTCACGCGACTGAAACCAAGAACGACCCCGATCTGGCCGCTGGCATGGCCCGTCTGGGCGATATCTACTGCAATGACGCGTTCTCGGCGGCGCACCGCGCCCATAGCTCGACCGAGGCGCTGGCCCGTTTGCTACCCGCCTGCGCCGGCCGCCTGATGCAGGCCGAGCTTGAAGCGCTGGAGGGCGCTCTGGGCGCGCCCAAGCGTCCGGTGACTGCTGTTGTCGGCGGTGCGAAAGTATCCACCAAGCTGGAGCTGTTGGGCAACCTGATCGACAAGGTCGACTATCTGGTCATCGGCGGCGGTATGGCGAACACGTTCCTTGTCGCCAAGGGCGTTGATGTCGGAAAATCGCTGGCCGAAACCGCGATGAAAGACACTGCCGCAGAGATTCTGGCCAAGGCCGAAACATCCGGCTGCAGCATCGTGCTGCCCGTTGATGTGGTGGTCGCCGAGAAATTCGAAGCAAACGCGCCGCATCAGGTGTTGCCCGCCGATCAATGCCCCGCAGACAGCATGATCCTAGACGCAGGCCCTGAAAGCGTCGCCGTCATCACCGAGATCTTCGGCAAAAGCCAGACCCTGATCTGGAACGGCCCGCTCGGCGCGTTCGAGTTAGAGCCGTTTGACACCGCCACCAACGCCGCCGCCCTAAAAGCCGCTGCGCTGACACGCGCGGGTCAGTTGATCTCGGTCGCAGGTGGTGGGGATACCGTTGCCGCCCTGAATGCTTCGGGCGCGGCCAAGGACTTCTCGTATATCTCAACCGCAGGCGGAGCTTTCCTGGAATGGATGGAGGGCAAGACCCTACCCGGCGTCGCAGCGTTAGAACAGTGATCATCGCGGCGCGCGCAAAACCGGGCCGCGAGACAATCTGACTCAACCGCGAAATTTTTGCGAATCAGGGGATTCACATCCCGAATCACCTGTGACATAGTGCAATCAGAGGTCCAAAAAGGGCCCGTTATTGAGGCAGACTTCATACGGCGGTCAACAGAGTGTCCCGTTCCCATCGGCCCGGTTTGGGCGCAGTTTTTTTCTTTTCGGTGGCTTTTATGCTGGGTGTATATTTCACCTTTGCCGCCATTCAAGGAGACTATGGCCTGTTTCGACGGGTTGAGATTTCGGCGGAACGGGACGCCCTGTCACGCGACCTCGCGGCGCTCAAAGCTGAGATCGCCGAGATGGAAAACCTCACCCGCCGTCTTTCGGACAATTACCTTGATCTCGACCTACTGGATCAACAGGCCCGATCCGTACTGGGCATGATCCGCGCGGATGAAATCGTTATTCGGTAGTCGTAAACCTGTCTGTTGCAAGTTCCTTTGTCTCAGTTCCGGCGGTGACTATCTTTCCTCAGCAATAAGGTTCTCTTGGCGTGAACAACAAATTCGATGACCAGTTTTTTGATCGTGCTGATGCCGTAATAAATTTGGCCAACACATTTCTAGAGCAAGTGACTCGCGGAAAAGTCAGCGCCTCACTCCTATACGCGACCGCAAGATACAATGCTTGGGTAAGTGCCTGCGGTTTTGAAAACGGCTCCGACATGCGAGATATGAAGGAAGAAACTATTGAGTATTTTGTTCAGGAGTACAGAAAGATGCTGTCAGAAAACCTGGATGACTACATCGAAAATTTCGAAGGCTACATGAGGCTTGATCCGGATTGAGAGCAATTCGAACGCTCTTGTTTGGATGGTAAACTACGCTGCGTCATATTTACGCTCGCCAGATCGCAAGAAATGCTCTAAAAGATAGTTTAACGCTAAACTATCTGTCCGAAAGGGGGAGATCGCCACAATGGCTGCGCGAAAAACCACAAAGAAACCAAACGTTTCTGCGGAAGAGCTGAAAACCTACTACCGCGAAATGCTGTTGATCCGTCGATTCGAAGAAAAGGCAGGGCAACTTTACGGTATGGGTCTGATTGGTGGTTTCTGCCACCTCTACATCGGACAGGAAGCGGTTGTTGTCGGCCTTGAGGCTGCAGCAAAAGAAGGCGACAAACGCATCACATCTTATCGCGACCACGGCCACATGCTGGCCTGCGGCATGGATCCGGGCGGCGTGATGGCCGAGCTGACCGGGCGTGAGGGCGGCCTGTCCAAGGGCAAAGGCGGCTCGATGCACATGTTCTCGAAAGAGAAGCATTTCTACGGCGGCCACGGTATCGTTGGCGCTCAGGTCCCGCTGGGCGCGGGTCTGGCCTTTGCAGACAAGTATAAGGAAAACGGTGGGGTGACCTTCACCTATTTTGGTGACGGCGCGGCCAACCAAGGTCAGGTCTATGAGACATTCAACATGGCCGCCCTCTGGGATTTGCCGGTCGTCTTCGTGATCGAAAACAACCAATATGCGATGGGCACCGCTCAGGCACGCTCGACCTCTTCGGCGGATATCTATCACCGTGGTCAGGCCTTCGAGATCCCGGGCGAAATGGTCAACGGCATGGATGTTTTGGCCGTCAAAGCCGCAGGCGAGAAAGCCGTCGCCCACTGCCGCGCAGGCAAAGGCCCCTACATCCTTGAGGTCAAAACCTACCGCTACCGTGGTCACTCGATGTCCGACCCGGCCAAGTACCGCACCCGCGAAGAAGTTCAGAAGGTCCGCGAGCAAAGCGACCCGATCGAACATGTGCGCGAGCTGCTGCTGACCGGCAAACACGCGACCGAAGATGACCTGAAGGCGATCGACAAAGAGATCAAAGAGGTCGTCAACCAGGCCGCCGAATTCTCGAAAGAAAGCCCCGAGCCGTCGCTGGACGAGCTCTGGACAGATATTTACGCCTGAGAGGACGAATAAGACATGGCAACCGAAATTCTCATGCCCGCCCTTTCGCCCACAATGGAAGAGGGAACGCTGGCCAAATGGCTGGTCAAGGAAGGCGACACCGTATCTTCCGGCGACATCATGGCCGAGATCGAAACCGACAAGGCCACGATGGAGTTTGAGGCCGTTGACGAAGGTATCGTCGGCAAAATCCTGATCAGCGAGGGCACCGAAGGGGTCAAGGTCAACACCCCCATCGCGATCCTTGTGGAAGAAGGCGAAGACGCCTCCGCCCTGCCCGCGGCTGTCCCTGCAGCCGCAGCGGTGACCGAGGCCGCCCCTGCGGCGGTTGAGGCCCCCGCTCCTGCCGCTGCCCCTGCCGCACCGGTCGTGGACCTGTCACCCGACTGGCCCGCAGATGCGGAAATGAAATCCGAAACCGTCCGCGAAGCGCTTCGCGACGCGATGGCCGAAGAGATGCGCGGCGACGAAGACGTTTACCTGATGGGCGAAGAAGTCGCCGAATATCAGGGCGCTTATAAAATCAGCCAAGGCCTGCTGGACGAGTTCGGCCCCAAACGTGTGATCGACACCCCGATCACCGAACATGGCTTTGCCGGTATCGCCGTGGGTTCGGCCTTTGGTGGCCTGAAACCCATCGTCGAGTTCATGACCTTCAATTTTGCCATGCAGGCGATTGACCAGATCATCAACTCCGCCGCCAAGACGCTCTACATGTCCGGCGGTCAGATGGGCTGCCCCATCGTGTTCCGTGGCCCCAACGGTGCCGCCGCCCGCGTGGCCGCGCAGCACTCTCAGGATTACGCCGCATGGTACATGCAGATCCCCGGCCTGAAAGTCGTGATGCCGTACTCGGCCGCTGATGCCAAAGGCCTGCTGAAATCAGCAATCCGCGATCCGAACCCAGTGATCTTCTTGGAAAACGAAATCCTCTACGGACGCACTTTCGACGTGCCGCAAGTGGATGATCTAGCCATTCCTCTGGGCAAGGCTCGCATTTGGCGCGAAGGCTCGGATGTGACCATCGTCAGCTTCGGCATCGGTATGCAATATGCCCTCGAAGCCGCCGACAAACTGGCCGAAGAGGGCATCAGCGCCGAGGTCATCGACCTGCGCACCATCCGTCCGATGGACACAGGCGCGATCATCAACTCGGTGATGAAGACCAACCGTCTGGTCACCGTCGAAGAAGGCTGGCCGCAAGGATCGGTCGGCAGCTACATCAGCTCGGTCGTGATGCAAGAAGCGTTCGACTATCTCGATGCGCCGGTCATCAACTGCACAGGCAAGGATGTTCCGATGCCCTATGCCGCGAACCTCGAAAAGCTGGCCCTGATCACCACGGATGAGGTGATCGCTGCCGTCAAACAGGTGACCTACCGGTAATGGAGATCAGGGGCCGCGATCCAGCAACCGAATGCTACCGTGTCGAGATTGACATCGACAACCGCATCGTACGGGCGCTTGTGCCCGAACGATTGGCGGCGGATATGCGGTTGATAGGCGCGCGCCCCTCTCACCAGACCGCCTATGTCTGGATGGCGGAGAACAAAGAAAAAATCGAGGCTGCGATTGCGACGCTCGCACGCGGCACCGGGCGCCCCAAGGCGCCCTTTGACCAAATTACTCTGATTGAGGAGCGCTGAAATGCCCACCGAAATCCTAATGCCCGCCCTGTCTCCGACTATGGAGGAAGGCACCCTTGCCAAATGGCTGGTCAAAGAGGGCGACACCGTCTCCTCCGGCGACCTGCTGGCCGAGATCGAAACCGACAAAGCCACGATGGAGTTCGAGGCCGTTGACGAAGGCACCATCGGCAAGATCCTGATCCCGGAAGGCTCCGAAGGGGTCAAGGTAAACACTGCCATCGCAGTCCTGCTGGAAGATGGCGAAAGCGTCGATGACATCGGCGCTGCACCGGCCCCGGCCCCAGCGGCTGCGCCTGCAGCTGCCGCGGGCAACGAGGTCGCCGCGCCAGCGGCGTCCGAGGCGCGCGCCCCTGCCCCGGCAGCACCGGCCAAGGCCGATGGCGGTCGTATTTTCGCCTCACCGCTGGCCCGTCGCATCGCAGCGCAAAAGGGCCTTGATCTGGCACAGATCACTGGCTCGGGCCCGCATGGCCGCATCGTCAAAGCGGATGTCGAAAGCGTAACTGCGACGCCAGCTGCAGCCGCTCCGGCCCCTGCAGCAGCAGCCGCGCCCGCAACGGCGGCACCGGCTGGCCCATCGGCAGATGCTGTGGCCAAGATGTACGATGGTCGCGACTACGAGGAAATCAAGCTCGACGGCATGCGCAAGACCATCGCCGCACGCCTGTCCGAGGCCAAGCAGACCATCCCACATTTCTACCTGCGCCGCGATATCAAACTGGACGCGCTTCTCAAGTTCCGCAGCCAGTTGAACAAGCAGCTAGAAGGTCGTGGCGTGAAGCTCAGCGTCAACGACTTCATCATCAAAGCCGTCGCCAACGCGCTACAGCAGGTGCCCGAATGCAACGCAGTCTGGGCGGGCGACCGCGTGCTGCAGTTGAAACCGTCTGATGTGGCCGTTGCGGTTGCGATCGAAGGCGGTCTGTTCACTCCAGTCCTGCAGGATGCCGACACCAAGTCTCTTTCTGCTCTTTCGACCGAGATGAAGGACCTTGCCGGTCGCGCCCGCGAACGCAAGCTGGCCCCGCATGAATACCAGGGCGGCACATTCGCGGTCTCGAACCTCGGCATGTTCGGCATCGACAATTTCGACGCCATCGTGAACCCACCGCATGCAGGTATTCTTGCGGTCGGCACCGGCCTGAAGAAACCGGTTGTAGGCGAAGACGGAGAGCTGACGGTCGCTACCGTGATGTCCGTCACGATGTCGGTGGATCACCGGGTCATCGACGGCGCGCTTGGGGCACAGTTGCTGCAAGCCATCGTCGAAAACCTAGAAAATCCGATGGTCATGCTGGCCTGAAAAAACTCTACCCGCCGGGGTCCGACCTCGGCGGGTGCTCTCACGATCACGGCCACGATGTGAGCAAGTGTGATCGCCCCAAAGGTTGCCGCAGCAACCGCACTCTCCCACCTTAAAAAACAGACGGTTTTGAAAGCCAAAGGTGGTCCATGCGCTTTTTTGATTTGACCAAGATATTGCTTGTCGTTGCCGCGTCCGCAACTGCGGCGGACATGGCATTCGCAAAACCCAACAGCTATCCGGGCGAAAACTCCAGGTTCAAATCCAGTGATCCAGCTGTGATCGCCCAGCAAAAGGCTGAGCGCCAGCAACGCATCGAAGAGCGTAAGGAACGCAGGGAGCAAAGACGGCAGGAGCGGTTGAACAGAAAGAACAACCGCTCAAACTGAGGTTTACTGGTCCTTGCCCAGCATGTGGTCCATCGAGATCGAGGGCTGATCGCACCCCGCCTCCCCCACGATTTTGGCCGGGATGCCGGCAACTGTCTTGCAGGCGGGAACCTCTTGTAGCACCACCGATCCGGCGGCGATCCGGCTGCAATGGCCGACCTCAATGTTACCGAGTACCTTGGCCCCGGCACCGATCAGAACTCCATCACCGATCTTTGGGTGGCGCTGCTCTTCTTCCTTGCCGGTTCCGCCCAACGTCACAGAATGCAGCATCGAGACATTGTCACCAACCACGGCAGTCTCACCAATCACGATGGAATGGGCGTGGTCGATCATGATCCCTTTGCCAATCCTGGCGGCGGGGTGAATGTCGATGCCGAAAATCTCAGACGAGCGCATCTGGAAGAAATAGGCCAGATCATGCCGTCCTTTGCGCCACAACCAGTGGGCCACGCGATAGGCCTGCATCGCCTGATAGCCTTTAAAATAAAGGATCGGCTGCAGAAGGCGGTGGCAGGCTGGGTCACGCTCATAGACGGCCATCAGGTCCGCGCGGGCAGCCTCAATCAAGCTTGGGTCGTCAGCATAAGCCTCGTCCACGATCTCACGCAGGACCATCATCGACATCTCGTTCGAACACAGCTTGGCCGCCACTCGGTACGACAATGCCCGCTCAAGGCTGCGGTGATGCAGAATACAGGCATGCACCAGCCCGCCCATCAGCGGCTCTTGCTCAACGGCGGTATGGGCCTCGGTCGTGATCCGGTTCCAGACCGGGTCGACGGGGGTCACGTGGCTGCGCTTTTCAAACATGGCTTTGATCCTTTGCTGCGCCTAGCATGCCATTTAGTGGCAAAAACGCCAAACGCAAACCCGTGATCTGTAACTTAACCAAAATGAATGTGTTCCGAGAGGGGGATTGCGCCTCTTGGCAGTCAAGGCAGTCAGCCCAAAGCTCGCCGGGACTGATGCCGTATCAACTGGCGCAAAACCATCGCAAAGCACTGGCAATAGGTCGGATCGTCAAAGCCCGGTTCATCCGCCAGCACCCGCGTGCGGGCGGCTGTCATCAGGGATCCATTGCCATAGACGGGATGCATCCGCCCAGTGCGCTGGACATGGCGGTCGGCCAGTTCGGCCTCTGCCACCATCTTGATACAGAGTTTTCGGCAGCTGCGCTGCGGCACGGCCAACAAGGCACGCGCCGCAGCGCTGACGTCTCCGTGGAGGACGGGGCGCATAAGTCCTACGCGACCTGAATGCGCGCCGCCGGACCGGCGCCGTATATGGCCGAGATTTGCGCGATCTCGACCGCATACCCACCTGTCAAACCATCGGCGGACTTCATGGCTGCGGTATAGGCCCAGCGCGGTTCGCCCACGATCTCTTCGCGGACTAAGGCACCGTTGGCCCGGACACGGATGAGGTAGGACTCGCTTTCCTCGCCTAGCGGCACATCCAGACCCGCCCAGTCATCCCCTTCGATCCGCGTGCGCCTGATCCAACTGAACGTATACTCATTCGACGCGGCCTGCACAGACACATGCACCGGCGCATACGGGCGTAGGCCGTTCCCGTCGAAAGCCTCGACCAGATACTCGTAGGATGGGTCGTCATACCCGCGCGAGGCCGGACCGATCCGAAAATGCCGGGCCACACGCCGTTCGCTCGGTAACAGGCTGGTTTGCGCAACGCGTTCATCCAGCAGGACAAAAGTTGACCTTTCGGGCCAAATGTCTGGCATCAGGGCGTCCGTTCCCAACTGGCCGCGCAGACGACCGGACAGAACGTAGATGCCCGGTTCTTGCAGGGCGGAGTCAGAGAACTGGAACACCTCCCAATTGCCCGGTGTTCCGTCGCCGATGGCCGCCAGATTGGCCCCGTTCAGCAAGGATGTGCGCGGACGGGATTCCAGAATGCCGTCAATCAGCTTAACCCGCAGAGGCGCGCCCTCATCCCAGATCCCGGCTGAGGCGCGATGCAGCGGCGTTTCCGTAAAGCCCATCACCGCCTGGTCCGAAATGACATCGCGCAGCGCATAGTCCTCATCCCTGGCCGAGGCATGAACGGCGACGCTACCGGGCCAAGGATCGGTCGAAACAGCGAGATACGGCGCGTGCGGAGCCTCTGTCCCCGTCAACAGCGGCACGTCCATGAACACCGCCACGACGGGGACAGGCGCGACGAAGGGCCGGATCGCGACCGGATCGTCCTGCAACCCGTTGGCCGTGTAGACGCCACGCTCGATTCGCACCGCCTCGGCCAATTGCAGATCCGCTTTTTCCAACCGGTCGATACGATAGAGCGCACTGCCCTCCTGTTCAGACAGGCGGATCACGTCTCCAGCCCCCAGATGCAACATAGACGGGGGCAAGGCAAACCGGTCGGTATCGCGAGACACGCGTGCCTCGCTGAGCCAGCGCTCGGCGGTCTGGCGACCCTCGGCACGGGTCATGGACAGGGGCATCTCATTGACCGCAACCGCATGGGCCTGCGCGTCGGGCAGCACGGCCTCTTCCGCGATCAGATCGTGATCGGCATCCGATTGAACAAAGCGCAGGCGGACACGTCCGGTCATCTGTGCCTTCATCCTTGAACACACCCGAGCCAGAGATCGAGGCCGATTTGACCCCCGCCCCCGAAAGCAGCTCGCGCCATCCGCCTTGACTTTCCAGGCTGGTGACATCGACGCTTTCTGCGTTGAAACTGATCCGCGTGGCGCGCAGGCCGGCGATGGTTTCGAACAGGCCCGTGCCGTTCATATCTACTTTGACCAACAGGTCTTTTCCGTTCTGGGCAGCCATATGCTCTCTCCGTTGATTGCTTAGTCGTCTTCCACGCGGGCGCGGAATCTCAGGTCGATCTAGCGGATCGCGCCGCCAGTTCCCGTGCGTCGGGCGCTGGCCCGTTCGAACCACAGCCCCACCAGATGACCCCGGTCCAAACTGAGCGCCGCACCTTCCAGTGCGTCACAAACCGCGCCGGCCAGCGTCTTGGCAGCGCCAAAGCCTGCCGCCTCGGACACCACCGAGACCGTGAAGCGATGCACAGCACCTGCGTTTGCGCGGTCCGAGGCCTCTCGCACCTCTTCCGGGCCCAAAGTCACGTAGGTTTGCGGCATGGTCCCCGCAGGTACCGCGTCATAGATCGCCCCGCCCGACAACGTGCTGACCTGCGCATCGCCTGACAGCTGTTGAAACACCGCCGCCTGCAATGCGGCTGAAACGCCATAACTCATGCGGCCACCTCTTCATCTGCAAAACAGGTCAGGTACTGACCGCGCGGATCCCGCTCGGCGACTGCGCGGATCACGAACCGGCGGGCACCTTCGCGGAACCGCTGGTCTGGAGCGGGCCGCATGCTCGACCCTTCAGGCGCGCCCCGCACAACGATCCGGTAGCCAACGCGCGAGACCGAAGCCCCACCGACCGCTCGCTCCGCCCCGCTACGCGCCGTCACCTCGGCCCAGAGCGAGCCCAAAGCGGCCCAGGTTTCGGTATAGCCCCCAGCACCGTCAGCGGTGCGAACCGGTGCTTCAAGCTCCAGCTTGCGGTTCAATCGAGGCGCGTTCATTGCATCACCCCAGCGCCGAAGCGCACCGTGCGATACCGTTGGATCAGGCTGGTCACACCGAAGGGCATGCACCCTGCACCTAAGGCTGTTTCGTCGCGATATTCGTAGTAATGCGCCGCCAACAGCAGCACCGCCTGTCCCAGATCGGCAGGCAATCCACCCCAATCTGCGGCCATACCCGCCGTGAAGGCGATCTTTACCGATCCGCCGGTCTGGATTCTCGGCAAACAAGATTCCACCGCCCGCACCCGAGGGCGCTGCGCATCCCTCTCCAACCGGTACGTCGCGCTGTCCGCCACGGTTTCAGCGCCCAGCGCATCTGTCAGTGTCACAGCGCCAACGGAAACCACCGGGGCCACCGGCAGAGTTTCGCTTTCCGGATCGCGCCAGCCGTTCAGCGACCACGAAAACCCCCGCGCGATCAGCACCTTGCCGGTGCGCGCCTCAATCGCTGCAATCGCCGCGCGCAGAAAACCCTTCAGCACCTCGTCCTGCACATCATCCTCGGCAAAGCCCGTGCCCAGCCGCAGATGCGCCTTGAACTGATCCACCGGCAGCGCCGCATCCGCGATGGCGGTTTCTTCGATCAACATCATCCATTCACTCCGCAATCTCGGACCCCTCCGGGGCCGTATCCTTGAAAATGACGGGCACGCGCCGCCCCACGTTGCTCGGACGGAGGGGAGCAGCTAGACAACGCGGGGGATCTCACCCCGGCCCGCGCCCGCCGCCCGAAGGGCCCTAAGGCCCCCCGGATTCAGCCCGCTTTAGGCGGTGCCGAATTTCACCAGCTTGATCGCAGCAAAGTCGCTTACGTCGCCGCCAACGCGCTTGGTCGCGTAGAACAGAACATGCGGCTTGGCGCTGAACGGATCGCGCAACACGCGTAGATCGGGACGCTCGGCAATGGTGTAGCCTGCCTGGAAATCGCCAAAGGCAATCGAGAAGCTGTCGGTCGCCGCATCCGGCATATCCTCGGCGATCAGCACCGGATAGCCCATCAGACGCGCAGGCTCACCGGCGGCCAGACCATCGGACCACAGGAAGCGGCCATCGCTGTCCTTCAGTTTGCGGATCAGACCAGCGGTCTTCGAGTTCATCACGAAAGTACCGTTGACCCGGTACTGCGCACCCAGCGCATAAACCACATCGACAATCGCATCCGCATCGACGCCACCATCAATGCCGGTGGGCACATAGCCCAGACGACCCCAAGCCCAGCTGTCATCCGCCATGGTGCCATGGGTCAGAATACCCTTCGGCTTGTCGACACCATCGCCATTGATGAACGCCGCGGCCTCGGCGCGGGCGAACTTGTCGGCAATACGACCAGCCAGCCAGCTCTCGACATCGAACGCGCTGTCATCCAGCAAACGCTGCGAGGCTTTGGGCAACGCGCTCAGCTCGTGCAGCGGGATCGAGATGCGGTCAATCGCCGGGGTTCCGGTTTCCGCAGCGGCCGAATTCTCATCCGCCCAGCCCGCGCCCACATCGGTGTGGTCGATCAGCACATCGAACGAATTCGCTTCAACATTCACCACCGAGGCAATCGACCGGATCGACGCGGTCGAATTCAGGACCGATTTGATCGTCTCTGCGGTCTGCGGATCAACCAGATAGCCGCCATCACTGTTCACCGCCGTCGACAGAGATTTCGATTCCATCTCAAGCCCGCGCAGCCCGTCATCCTCGCCCGAACGCACATAGGCATCAAACGCCTTCTGATGCGGGGCTCCGTCTTCGATCGATGCCGCAAGGTGCGGACGCGCCGCGATGGTTGATTTACGATCCAGCATGGTCAGTCGCTCTTCTGTCTGTTGCAGTTTGGTTTTAACTTCGGCCTTGAGGCCCTTGAATTCATTCACGAAGCCAGCCATCGCCTGCTTCACCTCCTGAACCAGGGGCGCACCCGCTCCGGTCAAGGCCGGGCTCTCGGTCTTGCTCATCAGCATGTCCTTTTTTGGGTGGGTATTGAGGCGCGCTAGGTTCGCGCCAGCTCCTGCCGGGCGTCGTTGAACACCTCGGCAATACTGCGCCAGGTGTTTTCAGCGTCAGGCTCAACACCTTTCGCCGCCACCCGCGCACTGGGCAGCATCGGGAACGTCACCAACGACACCTCCCACAGCTCCAGTTCCGTCAGGACCCGCTGGCCCTTGTCATTCTTCACGGCCCGTTTGGTGCGATAGCCGATCGACAGGCCATCCATCGCGCCCGCCCGGATCAGCTCCGCCGCTTCCCGGCCCTTCTGTGTGCTCTCCAGCAGACGCCCTTTGACCCACAGGCCGGTGTCGTCCTCGCGCACCTCGTCCCAGACTCCGACGGGCTGCGCCGGATCATGCTGCCACAGCATCTTGACCCGCTGGCCAGCGGCCTTGAGCCCCTCAAGCGAGCCGCGATACGCCCCGCGCTGCACCACATCGCTGCCCTGATCGACCTGCCCAAACAGGCTAGCGTAACCTTCGATCACCGCATCCTCGGTCACCGACAACCCGTCTCCGAACCGTGCGAATTTATGTTCTAAATCCATGAACTTCTCCATGTAACTTACTGAACTCATGGCGTTACCACCATGATGGACTGAAACGCTTGCGCGAGGATCACCGCCGCCACGCCATAGACCGTCAGCCACAACCGCTTCTCCAGCCGCTCCATCATCTCTTCGATCTGATCCAGACGCCTGCACAAGTGCGCATGCTGGATCTCGGCCACCCGCTCATGTGCGGCCAGACGCAAACCCGGCGCGCAGTCGAACGGAGGATACCCGTCACCCATCGCCACGCTCCGGCAGCCCCAGCAACGCGCGTTTCTCGGCATCCGTCAGGAACTCAGCCCCGCTCACCCGCGCCCATTGCGCATCGCGTTCCGCAGACAGCGCGGGTACCTGATCCAGATCGGGTTTCAGCACCAGATCCTCACCGGTAAAGCCCGCCAGCCATTCCGACACCGCCGCCGCCACCCGCGTCACCAGGGGCAGCACGGTCAGGCGATAGAACGCCCGGTTGGCCTCCTGATAGTTCGAATAGGTCGCGTCGCCCTGGATCCCCAGCAGCATCGGCGGGACTCCAAAGGCCAGCGCGATCTCGCGGGCGGCGGCTTCCTTGGTCTTTTGAAACTCCATATCGGACGGAGAGAACCCCATCGGCTTCCAATCCAGTCCCCCTTCCAGAACCATCGGCCGGCCGGCATTGCGCGCCCCGCGATAGTTCAGCTCGATCTCGTCCGACAGACGACGGAACTGATCCTCGGCCATCACCCCATGGCCATCGCCTTTCCACACCAGCGCCCCCGAAGGCCGCGCCGCATTATCCAGCAGCGATTTCGACCAGCGAGACGCGCTGTTATGCACATCAATCGCCATCGCCGCCGCCTGCATCGGCGAAAACCCATAGTGATCATCCTGCGGGTGGAACGACTTGATATGGCAGATATTTTCCGCCGCAAACCGGTGCTTCTTGCCGCCCACCGCGTAATCATACGCCTTGGGCCAGCCATCGGCCCCCGGCACCACGCTCATCCGGTCCGAGCGCAAGACATGCAGCTCAACCGGCAGGCTTTCATCCGCCTGAACCGCCTCGACATATGCATTGCCCGACAACAGCAACTGCCCAAACAAGGCTTCCATCAACTCCGCCCGCCCCTGCGCCGCATTCGGACGGCGCATCAGCGACAGAATCGGATGGGTATCAAACCGCTGCGCCTGATCCTGCAAAACCAACGGCAAAGCCGCCGCCGCCTCGGCAATCAACTTGACCGAGCGAAACCCCACCGGGTTCCCCGAAAACCCTGTCCGCGTCAGCGACACTGCGTCCCGAGGGCTCCACGCCACGCGCCCACCCGTCTGCAAAGCCACGACGGGGCCTGCTGCGCTCGCCTTCGCCTCGGGTGCCTCGCCAGCCGATCCACGACGCAAGAAATCGAATACCATCAGTGCTCCTTTCTGCCGCTGCTCTGCCCGGCTTGTTGAAAGGAGTTATGTCGGAAAGACGTTTAAACCTCGGGAATGGCGCGCGCGGAGAGTGAGCAACACAAGCACCCAAGATCATCTGTGGTCTGAGTAGTAGACAGAATTGGTGATGAGCCTGATACTCTATTGAGGCAACCTTTGTTATTTTTGGATGACCATTTCAAATTTGCGCAGGTTTATGGATCGGGAAGGAACGCAAAATGTTCAACGAGGCAGTGAAACGTGGTGGCGTTGCGGTTGTTACCGGGGCAGCAAGTGGGGTCGGGCGCGCTGCGGCACTACGGTTTGCGCACGCGGGTTTGGGCGTCGTTCTGGCAGATCTACCCGGAGCACAACTTGACGCAACAGTTCAAGAAGCACGCCAATTGGCGTCCGCTGACGCACCTATTGAAGGCATACCGACTGATGTGACATCAAATGAAGAGGTAAACAGACTTGCCGATCGCGCATTTGAGATAGGTCCAATTGCTGCTTTGATGAACAACGCGGGGACAAGCCTGCCGACAACCGCTTGGTCCGAAATGGAAAACTGGCAGCGGCTTTTGCAGGTGAATTTTTTTGGCGTTCTGCGAGGCGTGCAGGTCTTTATGCCTCGCATGGTCGAAGCGAACCGCCCTGCTTTAGTCATAAATACCGGCTCGAAACAGGGTATTACAACACCGCCGGGCAACCCCGGCTATAATGTCACCAAGGCCGCAGTCAAAGTGCTCAGCGAACAATTGGCTCATGAGTTGCGAGAAGCCGGAGCGCCAATTTCTGTTCACTTGTTTGTGCCAGGTTTTACATACACTGGTATGATTGCGTCTTTCCTCCCGGAAAAACCGCCCGCGGCGTGGACTAGCGAACAAACGGTTGATTACTTGTTCAATCGAATGGCCAATGGTGATTTTTATATCCTTTGCCCGGACAACGATGTCGACGAGACACGCGACCGACGTCGAGCACAATGGGCTATTCAAGACATTACCGAAAACCGCCCCCCACTCTCTCGCTGGCACCCCGATTACGCAGAAGCATTTGCTAAATTCGAGAAAACTGGTGAGCAATAAATAAAGGCACCACGCCCGAAGCCGCCGATACGCCCCCGCGGGCCCCACCATCAACTCGTGCAGGGCCCTGTCCGGCGCGTCGACGTGGTCGGGCGAACCTTGCCTGAGTCCGACATGGCCAACTTTAAGAATTGGCCGCTCGTTGAACTTTGAACCAAATTCCTTTTCAGTCGCAGCCAAAGTCTTTTGAATTCATGCCAGAGATGTTGTTTGCGTCTCATATGCCCCCCACGTGCGCTTCGAATGCATGAGGGCACACGATGAATGAAAAAGACCCTGTCCCGCCCATCTACTACGATGCGCACGATATCTGGACAAATGAACCTACCGCTGCTGACAAACACGTCTACGAGGCGTTTGCGTCAAGTGTAGTCAATCTTGTGCAGGTGCTTGATGACTACAAAACAATGATGTCACCGGATGTCTATGCAAGGCTGTTTTCTTCGCTGTTGGCGTTGTCCCGATTGCTCGGTGAATATGAGGATAGTTGGAGCCAAGGGAAGCCGATGTCCTGAACCTGAGTGCTTCCAACAAGGGATCAGTCCGCTATGCAAAATGTGATTGATGGCAAGCAAACTTCTTAGAGTTCACAAACTCCGCACCCTTGGCCGCCGATACAATCCTGCAGGCCCTACAATCAAATCATGCAGAGCCCAGACCAGCGCGTCGGCGCGGTCGGGTGAGCCTTGCCCATCGAACCCGCGCGCAGTCATCTGGCACATCTGCTCTTCCAACGCGTCCAGGCCAATCACGTGGCCCACCCGCCCCTGCTCGTACAACGCCGCCACAGGCTCGGCCCGCGCGACCTTACCGCGAGAGGCTCGCACAGCGCGGAACGGGACCAAAGGGTCCACCTGCCGCACGACCTCTTCCACCAGTTGCCCGCCCTGATTGACCTCGGCCACCAACCGCTCGGCCCCAAATTCATCCATCGCGTCAATCGCCGCCTGCGCCCAGCCCGCCGGGCCGACGCCCTGCACCGTCCGGTCGGCCAGCACATAGGCGCGCCACTCCTCCGGCGGGCCTTGTAGTTGTGCGCCCGCGACCACGATCCCACAGGCATCCGCATCCGATCCCGCCGTTACCGCCGGGTCCAGCGCTACGACCACCCGGTCCAGTTCGGGCAAATGCGCGCAACGCACCGCCTCCAACATCGAGCCCGTCCACAACGCCCCCTCGGCATCCGACAGCAGCACCCCATCCAACTCCTGCCGCCCCAGCCGTGTGCCTGCGTAGCGTGCGCGCACCTCCTCGAGAAAGGACGCAGCCAGATTGGCCCGGTTCGCCTCGGTTGGCGCGTGGGTTTGAACGGTGGAAGGAGACGCCAGCAACTCTTTCAGAACCTTCACATTGCGCGGCGTGGTCGTCACGCAAACCCGAGGCTGATCCCCCAAACGCAAAGCAAATTGCAGCATATCCCAGGTCTCACCGGCCTTCTTCAATTTGGCCAACTCATCCACCCAGGCCGCATCGAACTGAGGGCCGCGCAACCCCTCGGGATCATGCGCTGAAAACGCCTGCGCCTCGGCCCCGTTGGGCCAGATCAGCTTGCGTTCCGAGGCTTTCCACAAGGGCCGTCGATCGGACGGCGAACATTGCAAAATACCGCTATCGCCAAAAATCATCACATCACGCACCTGATCGAAGGTCTCACCCACCAAAGCCACACGAGACGCGGCGCCCTTGTCCAAAGGCTTGGGCCCTTCGACCATCGACCGCACCCATTCAGACCCCGCGCGCGTCTTGCCCGCCCCGCGCCCGCCTATAATCACCCAAGACCGCCAGTCGCCTTCGGGTGGCAATTGATGCGGTAGCGCCCAGAACTCGAAAAGGAAAGGGAGGGCACATAGCCCCCCCTCCCCGATCTCACTCAGAAATCTGTCCTGCACCGCAACAGGTGCGGAGGCGAGCCAGCCTGCACCCGACCTCAAACCGAGCCCGGTCAAGGTCGAGTGCGTATCCCCCTTGGGCAATTCCGGCTTGTCTGTGATGTTGTTCGACAAAGCTTGTCTCCACTTTCTGGCAACTGCGGATCAGCCCCTCTAGCTGGCCGAGTTGCTTGCCTGTTCCGGCAAGGTCTGCATCCTCCCCGGCTCCGATCTGCTGGCGCAGTTCTTCCGCCGCATGGCGCAGATCGCGAATGGGCCTCTCGAGCGACTGCAACAAGTCAGCCGTCTGGGAAATCCGCTCTTCCGGGGTAATCAAAATCATGTTTGCCTGTGACCTCATGCGTGAGTTTTCTCCGCACGAGAGAAACGAAAAAACGGCCACCGGGTTGCCCCGGGACCGTTGCCCACTTCTTCTAGCATGACACAACCTATACGAGACTAAGTGCGTAGTGTCAAGTTAGGCAGCAACGGACTGCAACACCTAAGCCGTTCTTCAAATTAAATTTTTCACAACCTTTTGCGAGCGCCCTCCTGCGCGAACCACCCTATCGACAGAAAAACCCCACCAATACAGCTCGCATATGCAGATTAAACACAGACTTATTTCCCGATTTCGTTTCCTGTTTTGAGAAAAAGAAGGAAGTTGATCCTCATTTGTGCTATTTTGGCCATTATGCTCATCATTTTGTGAGCATGATTCAACCTAGAACGAAGTTGTTTATTTTTTGGAGTAGTTATGTCACGCCAACCCCATGGGCTCAGCCGATATGAAACGCTGGTAAAAGAATGCGCAGATACCCCACGCCCGCCGCTGCCGGATACGTTTGGACGAATTGGGCATCGCAACCCTCTCTCAGGCATCGCCCCAGGCGGTGAGCCCTTTGATACCGCTGATGTCCTCGCCGCATTTGATGCAGCGGTCGACTCTATGAAAGATGCCAATGACCCACAGGGGCATGACGTCGCCGCCGGTATGACCTTCTTCGGTCAATTCGTCGACCACGATGTAACGCTGGACGCGACCTCGGCCATTGGGACAGTTATTGATCCAGCTACCATTCGTAATATCCGCACCCCGACACTGGACCTCGATTGCGTCTACGGCGATGGCCCCGAAGCATCGCCGCACCTCTATCACCCGGACCATCACGGCTTCCTTCTTTTTGGAAACGCTGACAATCATCTCGATCTTGCCCGAACCAAGCAAGGTACAGCCCTTATTGGCGACCCTCGTAACGACGAGAACCAGATCGTATCGCAATTGCAGGGCGCATTTATCTGCCTACACAACATCGTTATGACAGCCTTGGAGGCAGACAGTGGCATGGCGCGCAAAGCCTTGTCCGGCATTTCAGCGGCAGCCATGCATACATTCAAGAAGAGCGAGGAGCCTTTCCAGGTTGCGCGCCGAATCTGTCGGCTGCACTATCAGTATCTCGTGGCCCATGATTTGCTTCAGGCATTCGTAGACGCCCACATTCTAAAACATGTGCGCGAACATCTCGAAGGTGGGACACTTCCGAATCCTTTCAAAGATGACTCTCCGGTTATGCCGATAGAATTCTCCGGCGCTGCTTACCGCTTCGGGCACGCCACAGTGCAGTCCAAATATCAGCTCAATCATGACAATCTGGATTTCGACCTGTTCAAGCTAGGACGGCCCGAGTTCTCCTTCCGACCGTCAGACCTGAATATTCACTTTGAGAAATTGTTCGACTATCCCGGTCAAACTGCAGACGCGCGTGCGCGCCCCATTGGGCGCAAAATGGCGCAATCCATTTTCGCGCTCCCCTTCATCAGCGGCACGGCCGATATCGGCGGCGCCACAATGACCGAAGATCAGAACCGCAAACTTCCCTTGCGCAACCTGCTGCGCGACCGCCTCACGTTGGAGCTGGCCTCAGGTCAGCAAATGGCGCGCAAGATGCATGTGCCCGAACTTGCCGCTCCGCCTGAGCTGTCAGACCACGGCGTCACCAAGACACCGCTGTGGTACTACTGTCTGCAAGAGGCTGAGGGTCATGGCGGTCGACTTGGGCCGGTAGGCGGCACGATCGTGGCAACGGTGCTGCTACGGCTTCTGTATCTTGACCCGGAAAGTTTGGTCTGCTCGACCCACGACTTTAAGCCATGGAAAGAACTTGGCGCCGATGACGATGGAACGTATTCGATGGGGCATATGCTGAAATTCGTCGAAGCCAATCGCGATAGCATCGCACATGCCGAGGACCTTCGCACATAAACCTGCGCTGCCCTGATCCAATAAGCGGGATCAGGGCTTTCGCACGACCAAGGAACCATCACTCACAAGCCTTGACAATTCAGTCGCCACGCATCATGTGCCTCTGACCAGCGCTTACGCGTGAGCCTCGGCGGGCACCATATGCCCCACAGCGCCACAGATTTCTCCAGTTCCCCATCACGCAGGGTTCTTAACGCGACGACCAGATAGAGCAGGATCCGCCTGCCTGTCCCGAGGTCCCGCTTGACCCTACCGGTCGCGAATGCGGCCAATCACGACTTGCCCGTTGGCGAATGTTGCGGGCGGCAAAGGATAAATATTGTTCGACTTCGATATGCTGGGCCTTGCACCAGCGCTCAACGATGCACTGAAAAGTGCGAATTTCTCGCAGCCCACTCCGATCCAGAACCAAGCGATCCCGCTGGCTCTGAATGGGCATGACATTCTGGGGTTGGCGCAGACCGGTACCGGAAAAACGCTGGCCTTTGGCCTGCCGTTGATTGATCACCTGCTGAACCAACCCGGCAAACCTGCACCCAAAACGGCCAAGGCATTGATCCTTGCACCCACGCGCGAGCTTGTGAATCAGATTGCCGACAGCCTGCGGGTTCTGACCGGCAAGACCAAACTGCGCGTGGCAACTGTTGTTGGTGGTCAGTCCATCAACAAACAGATCGCCTTTCTGGGTCGTGGCACAGATATTCTGGTGGCCACACCGGGGCGTCTGATCGACCTGATGGAGCGGAAGGCCGTCGACCTAGGGTCGGTTCGCCACCTTGTTTTGGACGAAGCCGATCAGATGCTGGATCTGGGCTTCATTCACGCGCTGCGCAAAATCGCGCCCGCCTTGGGCACACCGCGTCAGACCATGCTATTCTCGGCCACGATGCCAAAGCAGATGGAAGAGATCAGCCGGGCTTACCTCACCAATCCGCAGCGGGTGCAAGTCTCGCCTCCAGGTAAAGCGGCGGACAAGATCACGCAATCGGTTCACTTCGTCACCAAACCCGAGAAACCTGGCAAACTGCGTGAGATCCTGTCGCAGGACACCGACGCCCTGACCCTTGTCTTCTCGCGCACCAAGCACGGGGCCGAGAAGCTGATGAAGGGGCTGGTTGCCGATGGCTACAACGCAGCCTCGATCCACGGCAACAAAAGCCAGGGACAGCGTGACCGCGCCATCAAGGCCTTCCGCGCCGGAGAGATCAACGTGCTGGTCGCAACCGATGTCGCCGCGCGCGGGATCGACATTCCCGGTGTGGCCTATGTGATCAACTACGACCTGCCCGAGGTGCCCGACAATTATGTCCACCGCATTGGCCGTACGGCCCGGGCCGGTCGCGAAGGCGAGGCGATTGCGTTCTGCTCGGCGGAAGAGGTCGATCTGCTGCGTCAAATCCAAAGACTGATGAAGATCGACATCCCGGTCGCCAGCGGCACACAGCCAGAACCTGTTGAAGCTGAACGCGGCGGGCGTCGCCAGAACAACCGGCGCTTCAAGCCGAGACCAGCAAATGGAAGCTCGAAACCCGCGCACAACAAGCGCCGACGCCCCCGTCGCAAACCCGCAGCCTGACCTAAAAAAACAGCGCCGAAAGTGGCGCTGTTTTTCGTTTTGGTTTAGTTGCCCGAGTTTCGTTCGGCCTCAATCTCGCGCCATTTCGCGACATTGCGGTTATGTTCCTGCAACGTCTCGGCAAAAGCGTGACCTCCGGTACCATCCGCAACAAAGAACACGTAGTCCGTGTTGTCGGGCGCAACTGCGGCTTCGAGGCTCGCCAGACCGGGGTTGGCGATCGGCGTCGGTGGCAGCCCGTCGATCTGATAGGTATTCCAAGGCGTTGGCCGGTTCAGCTCGCTGCGGCGCAAACCTCGGCCCAAAGTACCCTGCCCCTTGGTCACGCCGTAGATTACCGTCGGGTCGGTCTGAAGGCGCATGCCTTGACTCAGACGGTTCACGAAGACGCTAGCGACCTGGCCCCGCTCTCCGGGAACGCCCGTTTCCTTCTCGATGATCGAGGCAAGGATCAGCATTTCCTCGGGGCTTTCCAGCGGCAGACCTTCTTGGCGGTTTTCCCAGGCAGCATTGATGCGCAGTTGTTGCTTGTCCTGCATCGCTTTCAGGATGTCGTTGCGATCCTGACCAGCGGAAACGTCGTAGCTGTCTGGCGCAAGCGAGCCTTCGGCGGGAATCTCGGAAACCTCGCCGCTTAGCGCTTCAAAAGCCTTCAACGCCTCAACCACCTGCCATGACGTCACGCCCTCTGCCAGTGAAACACGATAGCGCGTGTCTGCCTCTTGGCGCTTCTCCTGATAGGCCGCCGGTGTTTCTTCCTCGGCCATGTCGAACTCGGCGATTTCGTCGAATTCCAGCGTGGCTGGGTTCAACTCGCGCACGCGGGTCTGGGCGCGGGTCACGCCAATGCGGTATTCGATCTCTGAGCCGCAGGTGCTCGCGCCGCTGCTGGTGATCTCGTAGATGATCTGCTCCATCGACGCGCCTTCACGCACCAGAAAGCTGCCTGCTTTCAACTGCTGTGCCCGGTCGGTGTAGTCGGCGGCCATACGGAAGATCGTAGCGTTGGTAATGGCGCCCTGATCCTCAAGCTCACGGCTGACCCGAGTCATGTTCGAACCGCTTTCTACCCGCAGGCAAATCGCGGTTTCCAGCGGGCCTTCTGACTGATACTGGGTCTGGCCCCAAAGGATCAGACCGCCCACCAGAAACAGGCCGACCACCAGGATGGTCAGCGCGTTCGATGCAATGGCCCGCCACATTTAACTGGCCTTTCCGAAGATCACGCTGGCATTGGTGCCACCAAACCCAAACGAGTTCGAAAGGGCCACGTTGATCTCACGCTCGCGCTTTTCGTTCGGAGCCAGATCAATCGGCGTTTCAACCGCCGGATTGTCGAGGTTGATGGTCGGAGGCGCCACCTGATCGCGGATCGCAAGGATCGAGAAGATCGCCTCAATCGCGCCTGCGGCACCCAGCAGGTGCCCGGTGGCAGACTTGGTCGAGGTCATAGTGGCATTCGATGCATGGTCACCCAGCAGACGCTCAACAGCACCCAGTTCGATTGTATCCGCCATGGTCGAGGTACCATGCGCATTGATGTAGTCCAGATCTTTCGGCTCCAGCCCAGCGCTGTGCAGGGCGGCTTTCATCGAACGCTCAGCCCCGTCGCCATCCTCGGATGGTGCGGTGATGTGATACGCGTCGCCCGACATGCCGTAGCCCAGAACCTCGGCATAGATTTTCGCGCCGCGCGCTTTGGCGTGTTCGTATTCTTCCAGAATGACGATGCCTGCGCCCTCGCCCATGACGAAACCGTCGCGGTCAACGTCGTAGGGGCGGCTGGCTTTCTTCGGATCGTCTGCATACTTGGTCGACAACGCCTTACAGGCGTTAAAACCTGCGATGCCAATCTCGCAGATGCAGCCCTCGCCGCCACCGGCCACCATGACATCGGCGTCGCCAGCGCGGATAATGCGGCTGGCGTCTCCAATCGCATGTGCACCTGTCGAACACGCAGTCACGACCGAGTGGTTCGGACCTTTGAACCCAAACCGGATCGACACCTGACCGGACGCCAGGTTGATCAGCGCGCCGGGAATGAAGAAAGGCGACACACGGCGCGGGCCTTTGTCACGGATCAAGTTAGCTGTATCCGCAATCGAGCCCAGCCCACCAATGCCCGAGCCGATCAAAACGCCAGTGCGCAGGCGATCTTCCTCACCCTCAGGGGTCCAGCCCGCATCCTTGCACGCCATTTCTGCCGCAGCGATCGAGTACAGGATGAAGTCTTCGATCTTGCGCTGTTCTTTCGGAGGCATCCAGTCATCGGGGTTGAACGTTCCGTTTGTTCCGTCCCCACGCGGCACCTCGCAGGCATAGGTCGTGGTGACCCCGCTTGCCTCGGCATCGAAATGTGTGATTGGCCCTGCGCCGGACTCTCCGTCCAGCAGACGCGACCAGGTTTCCTCGACTCCGCTGGCCAAAGGAGTGACCAACCCCAGACCGGTTACGACGACTCTGCGCATGAAGTGCCTCTTGCCTGCTTACTGTTATGCGAACCGCTCATACCCCGGCCCGGGGTGCGGGGGCAAGGGCCACGCTCCATTCCCTGTATGCATCTTGCGGTTTCAGCTTGATTTTGGGCGATCCCACGCCTGCAAATCCCGCTCGCCCTGCTGAGATAGCAGGGCGAGAGAGTTTCATTTTCGGTTCCGTTACTGGAACTGCGCCACTGGCTCATGCGCGCCAGCCGCTACGCCCAGAGCGTCGGACAGATCGACTGTTTTCCGGAACAAAGCTCGGCCGACAATCGCGCCCGCAATGTTCGGGATGTAGGACAGACGCGAGATATCGTCCGCAGTACGCACCACGCCACTGGCAATGACCGGCGTCCGCGAATGCTGCGCCAGGCCGGAGATCAGGCCCAGCTGCGCCTCAACGTCTTCCATGTCACTGTCGATATCGGTCACAACGATGGCTGCAAAAGGCGTGCCGTCAAAGGCATCAATAAACGCCTCGGGTGTGAACGCGCTTTGGCTCCGCCAGCCGTCGGTCATGACAAACCCCTGCCAGACATCGACCGCAAGAACGATCTGATCCGGGTAGAGCTTGGCCAGCTCTTTCACCAAATGGGGGTCTCGCGCCGCAAGCGTCCCGATCACAACGCGACCCGCGCCTTTGTCGATCCAGTATTCGACCTGCTCGCGGGTGCGCATACCCCCAGCCAATTGCACGGGGATCTCGGCCGACCGAATGATCTCTTCCACCAGTTCCGAGTTGGTATCACGGCCCTCTACGGCATCGAAGTCTGTCAGATGCATCCACTCGGCCCCGGCCTCTGCCCAACCCCGCGCGGTTTCGACCGGGTTCACATGCCAGATCATCGCATCCTCCAGACGCCCTTTGTCCAAGGTGACGCAGCGACCGTTCTGAAGTTCCATTGTGGGGTAGATTCTCATGAGCTTTCTCCTCCGCCCAAGCGCCCTAAAGTCTCATAGTAACATACACGCTCACTTCCGAGCCTGCTGCGACTAGGATCGGCATTGTTTGCGCTGTTTGCGGCATTGCGGCGTGTTGGCGGTATTACGCCCGCGCCGGAGGACCGTTGCGACGAAGAAGATGGACAGGGGTGCCGTTGTACTCGGCCTCACGCATCACGACATAGCCCAGCTTTTTCGCCAGCTTCTGCGACGACGCGTTGGCTGCGTTCACCATCGCCACCAATCGGCCCGGCATGATCCGATCAAACCAATCATGGGCGGCCTGAGCGGCCTCATATCCCAGACCCAGCCCCTGTGCTTCGGGGGCCAGAACCCAACCGGCTTCGGGATAAGTGTCAAAATCCTCGCCCATCGCACGGTTTCCATAGAAGAAACCGGCCTGACCGATCAGCTTGCGATTCGATTGTTGCAGTACGCCCCATTGCCCGAACCCGGCCATCTGCCAATGCCCTGCATTGCGCAGAAACGAGTCCCAGGCCTCACCGCGCGACCGCGGGGTGCCACCGATATGGCGCGCTACACACGGGTCGCGCCAGATCTCGGCGAACCGTTCAAAATCCTCAGGGCGCATCGCACAGAGTGTTAAACGCGCCGTATTTATCATCGGGGTGGATCTTATCATGTCCTGCCCACCTTGAATTGTGCCTCAGTGGAAACAGTGCGAATCGAAATCGCCTCGTGCAACCCTGAATTTAACGCAGGCACAAAAAAGCGGCGCCTCCGTTGCCCGGAAGCGCCGCTTTTCTATCAGTACGATACGCTTAGGACGCTTCGCTGATGAATTTGACGGCGTCGCCAAAGGTCTGGATGGTCTCGGCTGCGTCATCGGGAATCTCGATGCCGAACTCTTCTTCGAAGGCCATGACCAGTTCAACGGTATCCAGGCTGTCTGCGCCCAGGTCGTCGATGAACGAAGCGTTTTCCGCTACTTTGTCTTCTTCAACACCCAGGTGTTCAACAACGATCTTCTTCACGCGATCTGCGACGTCGCTCATGTCTATTCCTCATTCTTTCTTCAGGGCGATCCGCCCGGTTCTGCCCTTGCCCGCTCGGGATGGACTTGTTTTGCCCGTTCCGGGCGGTTTGGCTCCCGGCTGTCCGGGAAAGTCGAGGGCCGACCAAAACGACCGGCCCCAGCATGGATGCGCCGCCTATAGCATAGTCGACGCGCAAGGCAAACGCTTTCGCACCGCCTTGGTTGCGGTCACAACATGGCCATGCCGCCGTTCACATGCAAGGTTGTTCCGGTCACGTATCCGGCCTCGGGGCTGGACAGGTACAGAACAGCTGCGGCGATTTCCTCAGGGTCACCCATGCGACCGGCCGGAACTTTCAGCAACAAACCCTTTTTCTGCTCGTCCGTCAGCTTTTCCGTCATCGCCGTCGTGATAAAGCCAGGGGCCACCGCGTTCACGGTAATTCCGCGCGTTGCGACCTCATGCGCCAAAGCTTTCGAGAACCCGATCATCCCCGCCTTGGAGGCCGCATAGTTCGCCTGCCCAGGATTGCCAATCGCCGCAACCACGGACGAAACATTCACGATCCGGCCCCAGCGCGCCTTCATCATGCCGCGGATCACGCCTTTGCACAGCTTCATGGTCGAGGTCATGTTCACGTCAATCACGCTCTGCCATTCCTCGTCAGACATGCGCATGAACAGGTTGTCACGCGTGATACCCGCGTTGTTGACCAGGATATCGACGGAGCCCATCGCCTCGGCTGCCTGCTTAGGCAGGGCCTCGACGGCTTCGGAATCGCTCAGGTTGCACGGCAGCACGTGGGCGCGTTCGCCCAGTTCATCGGCCAGTTTCTGAAGCGGTTCAACCCGCGTGCCGGACAGACCGACCGAGGCACCCGCGCCGTGCAGAGCCCGTGCGATATCGCCTCCGATACCACCCGAAGCACCAGTGATCAGCGCGTTCTTACCTGTCAAATTAAACATTCTATTTCCCTCGTGAGGCGCCCCGAAGGCCGCGTTCTATGCTTACGATTCGGCCTGAACGGCCTTTTGAACATCCTCGGGCGTACCAACGGCCTTGCCCGCAATTGCCCGGTCAATCTTGCGGATCATACCAGACAGAGCCTTGCCCGCGCCAATTTCCCATGTCTCGGTGACACCTTGCGCTGCCATGTATTGCACACTTTCCCGCCACCGGACCGAGCCTGTGACCTGCTCGACCAGCAATTGGCGGATCAAACCTGGGTCGACGACTGCCTCGGCTCGCACATTGGCGATCAGAGGAACGGCCGGTGCCTTGATCTCAACGGCGGCCAGTGCCTCGGCCATCACATCCGCAGCAGGTTGCATCAGCGCGCAATGGAACGGAGCGCTGACGGGCAACATAACTGCGCGCTTTGCGCCCTTTTCCTTGGCAGCCTCAGCCGCGCGCTCCACAGCAGCCTTCGCGCCAGAAACCACAACCTGGGTCGGGTCGTTGTCATTGGCCGCCTGACAAACCTCACCCTGCGCGGCCTCTTCAGCCACAGCGCGCACGGCATCGAGGTCCAGCCCCAAGATCGCAGCCATCGCACCTTCGCCCACCGGCACGGCGCTTTGCATGGCTTGTCCACGGGTCCGCAACAGACGTGCGGTATCGGCCACCGACAACGCACCAGCTGCAGCAAGTGCGGAATACTCACCCAATGAATGCCCGGCCACAAAAGCGGCATCGGTGACCGAGACGCCTTCGGCCTCAAGCGAGCGCATCGCCGCCATCGAGGTCGCCATCAGCGCCGGTTGCGCGTTCTGCGTAAGGGTCAGATCGGCAATTTCGCCTTCCCAGATCAGCTGGCTCAGCTTTTCGCCAAGCGCGTCGTCCACCTCTTCAAAGATGGCCTGAGCTGCCGGGTATGCCTCGGCCAGAGCCTTGCCCATGCCGATGGTCTGGGCACCCTGCCCTGGGAAAACGAACGCGCGTGTCATTGCAACCTCTTGGATGACGTTAGGTTGCGGCGGGGTGTAAACCGTGTGAGGACGCGGCACAAGTAGGGCCTGCGCTCTGCATTCGGGCACCATATCTGTGCGCGGGTCGGGCTTGTGCCGAATCCGTCTGGCTTTAGGTTCAAGTCAGACAATCGAATCCGGAGCGTGCAAGAGATGCCCTCGACCAATACCTTTTCAAGCTATGGCAGCGTGACCAAAACCTTTCACTGGTTGACCGCTTTGCTGATCCTGACCGCCCTGCCCTTGGGCTGGTTTGCCAATGATCTGGCGCATGCCATCTACGACCCGAACATCCCGACCAGCGAATCCGATATCGCGCGGGCCGCAACGCTGTTTTCCCTGCATAAAACGATCGGGGTCACCGTGTTCTTCGTGGCGCTGGCGCGTATCCTCTGGGCGCTGACCCAAACCAAACCCGGCCTGCTGAATGCGGACAACAAGCCCGAGGCTTTCGCCGCTGAGACCGTTCACTGGATGCTCTACGCTTCGCTTGTTCTGGTGCCCTTGACCGGCTGGATACACCACGCCGCGACCGAAGGCTTTGCACCCATTTGGTGGCCCTTCGGCCAAAACCTGCCCTTCGTGCCCAAATCCCTCTATTTGTCCGAGGTGACGGCAAACCTGCATTGGCTGTTCATCTGGGTTCTTGCCGGGTCGCTGGCGCTGCACATCGCGGGTGCGCTGAAACATCACGTCGTGGACAAGGACAGCACCCTGCGACGGATGCTGCCGGGACGAGCTGACGCGCCCGAACCTCCAACGCAACACCACTCACCCGTACCTGCATTTGCAGCCTTGGCCATCTGGGGTGCCGTTCTGGTCGGCGGCTGGTCCATCGGAGTGTTCGAGGATCACGCAAAAGGCGCCGTGGACGCGGCCGAGCTTGGCGATGTGCAATCCGACTGGAACGTCGAAGAAGGCACCCTTGCGATCACAATCTCGCAGTTGGGCAGCCCCGTCACTGGCAGCTTCGGCGAGTGGACGGCCGCAATCGCGTTTGAAGAACCCGCCCAACCGGGCCCTGCGGGATCGGTGGATGTGACCATCGCCATCGCGTCGCTCAGCCTCGGGACAGTCACGGACCAAGCCATGGGCGCTGATTTCTTCGACAGCGCGCAATTCCCAACGGCCCAGTTCAAAGCTGACCTGTTCAAGACAGATACAGGCTACGAGGCCCGAGGCCCCCTGACTATCCGAGACAAATCGGTGGACGTCATACTGCCCTTCTCCCTGCTACTCGAGGACGACACGGCAAGCATGTCCGGCACATTAGAACTGAACCGCATGGCGTTCGATGTCGGCACATCCCAACCGACCGAGGAGTCTCTGGGCTTCAACGTTACGGTCTCCGTTGACCTGACGGCGAAACGTTCTGAATAAAAAAGAAACCGCCGGGGGTTTTGGTCCCCGGCGGTTGTGATCCAAAGGATCAGCGCAGATTTACTCGGCTTTCTGAGCCTCGACAGAGATCTGCACCTGAACTTCATCGCTGACAAAGGGCGCGAACTGACCCAGGTCGAACTCGCTGCGCACCAGCGTCGTCGTGGCGTCGAAGCCGGCCCAAGGCTTGTTTGCCATCGGGTGGTTGTCAGCCTTGTTCAGCTTGGCGTCCAGAACGACCGATTTGGTAACGCCGTTCATGGTCAGGTCACCGGTGATGTTTGCGGTGTTTTCGCCGGTCACTTCGATCGAGGTCGAGGTGAACGTAATCAGGTCCCCTTCGGCGGCGCCAAAGAAATCCTCGGTCATGAAGTGATCTTCACGCGGCTTCCAGCCTGTGAACATCTCCAGAACCGGCATAGAGACCGAAACGCTCGACGCGGCGGGGTCTTCCTGATCGAACATGATCTCGCCTTCAAAGCCCGAGAACATGCCGTAAGTGGTCGAGAAACCAAGGTGATCGTAGCTGAAAAGCACCTGGCTATGGCTAGAGTCCAGAACGTATTTTTCGGCGCTGGCGAAAGCAGTGGTTGCCGTAAGGGCAAGCGCGGCAGCAAGGAGGGTGGATTTCATGACTGTCTCCGGGTTTGTGGACTATACGCAAACATAGTGCGTTTGCTCGGAAACAAAAATGTGCTGCCCAAGGGCAGCACACAAGTCTTTTTGATTCACAATTTCTGTGCTTGGTTGAACAGAATAAATCTCAGGCGAAAATTGTTACACTTTGGCTGAGTTGCCCTTTCAGCGCTCGGCTGACATCCGCCGATTGCAGTGGCAGTTTCATCAGCAGGCTGCCGTCAACATCGAACAACTGCACCTCGTCATCCTCGAACTTTGCACCACCCAGGCTGTCATAGCTGCGACGAAGAACGGTCTGAGGGCGTCCGTTTTCATTCTTCTGCAGCACGCGCACCTCGCGGCGGATCGGATCAAAATAGGCATCCGGGCGGCTGTCCATCACTTCGATCGTCAACAGGCTTACGCCAACGATCAAAAACACCATCGAGGCCACCATTTTGATCGGCCAAACCTCGGCTCCCAACATCGAACCGGGCATCAGCCACATCGAAAAGGCGGAAACGATCAGGAAGGCTCCGACGGCGCGCGCCAGAACCAGCCGTGCTTGCCAGTTCGCTTTGAACGTGATCATGACCGGAACGGAATGCTCAAAGCTCGTACCCGTAGTTTTATTGTCGAGCGTATTTGTCTGAATCGCGGTCATAACATCCATACCCTTATTAAGGTTACCGTCGTAAGTCTGTGCAATCCGGTTATTTCCGGGTTGCTTATCAACTTCGGGGCGAAAAGCGTCAGGAATTGGGCGCAGCAGTGGAAATTGGGCGACTTCACAGAGGCATATGTGGCAGGGCTTGCCCCGCCCGCTCAAACGTGTATACGAGGCCATCCTTCGCAGGAGATATGAATCGCGCAGCCTCTCGTGGCAGGGTCGCGAAGGACCAGATGGCCCCGCCTTTGAAATGCGCCTTGATATAAACAGGAGTGCACATGCCACTGTATGAGCATGTAATGATCGCGCGTCAGGATCTGTCCAACGCGCAGGCAGAAAGCCTTGTCGAACATTTCGGCACCGTTCTGGCTGACAACGGCGGCAACGTCGTCGACAGCGAGTACTGGGGCGTCAAGACGATGGCTTACAAGATCAACAAGAACCGCAAAGGCCACTACGCCTTCTTGAAAACCGATGCCCCTTCGGGTGCGGTTCAGGAAATGGAACGCCTGATGCGCCTGCATGATGACGTTATGCGCGTTCTGACCATCAAGGTCGACGAGCATGCCGAGGGCCCCTCGGTCCAGATGCAGAAGCGCGATGAGCGCGAAGGCCGCCGCGAGCGCCGCTGATCAACGCCTGACGAAAGGACATAAACCATGGCCGCAAAACCATTTTTCCGCCGCCGCAAGGTCTGCCCGTTCTCGGGTGAGAACGCGCCGAAAATCGACTACAAAGACACCCGTCTGCTGCAGCGCTACATCTCTGAGCGTGGCAAGATCGTACCTTCGCGCATCACCGCCGTTTCGGCGAAAAAGCAGCGTGAACTGGCTCGTGCTATCAAGCGCGCCCGCTTCCTCGCCCTGCTGCCCTACGCTGTGAAGTAAGGAGAGACTGACATGCAAGTTATCCTTCTGGAACGCGTTGCGAAACTGGGTCAAATGGGCGACGTCGTTGACGTTAAGCCCGGCTACGCCCGCAACTTCCTGCTGCCCCAAGGCAAAGCCCTGAGCGCATCGAACGCCAACATCGCGTCGTTCGAAGCCCAGAAAGCGCAGCTGGAAGCGCGCAACCTGGAAACCAAGAAAGAAGCTGAAGCGCTGGCTGAAAAGCTGGACGGTCAGCAGTTCATCGTGATTCGCTCGGCATCCGATGCTGGTGCTCTGTACGGTTCGGTCACGCCTCGTGACGCCGCAGACGCTGCGACCGAAGCAGGCTTCACCGTCGACAAGAAACAGGTCGTTCTGGTCGCTCCGATCAAAGAACTGGGCCTGCACGCGGTTGCAGTTCGCCTGCACCCCGAGGTTGAAGTCGAGATCAAGATGAACGTTGCTCGTTCGGAAGAAGAAGCCGAACTGCAGGCATCGGGCAAATCGATTCAGGAACTGGCTGCTGAAGAAGAAGCCGCTGCTGAATTCGAAATCGCCGAACTGTTTGACGACATCGGTTCGGCCGCGTCGGAAGACGAAGATCTGGCGCCCGAGGCCGCTCAGGCGGACGAAGACGAAGCCAAAGCCTGATCTGGCTGACGCAACAAGATTGAAAAGGGCTGCGCCAATCGCGCGGCCCTTTTTCGTATCGGAACGAGCAAAATTCAGCCAAATTTTAAAGCTAAGGTTGCGACAAGACCCGTGATCCATATGATCGCCGCCTGAAGTTCGGAGTAGTTTGATGGCCCTATTCTCACGTCGCAGCATCATTGCATTCCTTGCCCTGTCTGCCCTCGCCGCGTGCAGCGGTGCCGAGGTTTCACGCGGCGACCCCGATCCCTTCGATCCGCCGCTCTACCCCAACGAAACGCCCGAGCTGAGGGCATCGATCAACAAATGGGCCGATCACTACGAACTCCCCCGAGAGCTGGTCCACAAACTTGCGATACGCGAAAGCACGCACAGGCCATGGGCTGTAAACCGGCCGTATTACGGGCTTTTGCAGATCCTTCCCGCTACCGCACGTTCGATGGGATACAAGGGAAATGCCCAAGGTTTGCTGGATGCAGACACAAATCTTGAATATGCAGGCAAGTACCTACGCGGTGCTTGGATGCTGGCGGACGGAGATCAACAACGCGCAATTTTCCTTTACGCCAAAGGGTTTTACCCCGAAGCAAAGGCGCGCGGCATGCTTGTCGAAACAGGGCTACGACCCGCGCCCTAGGCCCTGTGCGCTGTTAGCAGTTTGGGCAAAATAGTGACAAAAATGCTCTATAGCCTGAAACAACACGCCAAAAGCTTAGACATTTCCTGCATTGACTTGTCATGTTTTGAATTATGTGATGTCCTGATTGCCGTGAGGTAAGTTGGGTTCCACTCTAGGTAAATTGCAAGTCCGGCCACACCACCGGACTTCAAGACAAGCCGCAGGTCGTAGGCGAAAGATGGAGATCGTTGATCTGAGCACTCTGCCGGACTCAGAAACTCGTTACACCGAGTTTCTTAAGCAGGTGTGCGAAAAACACGATATGGATCACGCCGCCTACGCTGGGATGAACCCCGCTGCGGGCAAAGTTGCTGGCTTTGTGACCTATGATGATGCCTGGAACGAGCATTACCAGAAACAGGGTCTGGTCATGATTGACCCGACACTTCACATGGCAAAACGCAGCATCGCCCCCGTTGATTGGAGCCGCTTGGAACGCAGCCCCGACTTCCAACGCGTATTCCGCGATGCACATGATTTTGGCTTGTCCAATCAAGGCGTTACGATACCGGTTCGCGGCCCTTACGGGGATATCGGGTTCCTGAGCGCGACGCGGGATTGCTCCAAGGAAGAATGGCGTAAGCTGTATACCCATGTGATCAGCGATCTGCAGTCCATGGCCGTGCATATCCATGACAACGTGGTGACCTCGGATGAGCTGACAGGTGCGCTTTATCACCCGAACCTCTCGACCCGCGAGGCCGAGATCCTGCAATGGGTCGCGGCAGGGAAATCTCAGCAGGATATCGGCGACATTCTGTCGATCTCGCACCGCACGGTTGAGGTTCATCTGCGCTCCAGCCGCGAAAAACTCAGCGCTTTGACGACGCCTCAGGCCGTTGGGCGGGCGATCGCGATTGGGCTTATCACCCCGGGATAAACACAAAAATCACACAATTCGGTCAAAATACGGGAAACCCCCAATAGAAATCTCCCTTCAAACGAGTAACGATCGGTTTACCGAACAACCACTCGAAGGGGGAAACCATGATCATCGTAGTAGATGGGCTGAACAGACACCAATTCAGCGACGTCCTTGACGAAATGTTTGAACTGCGCGCGCGCGTTTTCGGCGAGCGCTTGGGCTGGGACGTCAAAATCGAAGACGGCAAAGAAATCGATGAATTCGATCATCTTGATCCTGCATACGTAATCGGACTCGACGACGGGGGGAATGTCGTCGCAGCCGTGCGTGCCCTGCAGACCACCGGACCGCACATGTTGTCGGACGTATTCTCGGCCATCCTTGACGGCGAACCTCCGATCCGCAGCGCGACAATGTGGGAATCCACCCGCTTCTGCGTCGACACCCAACGGCTGAATCGCGGCAAAGATAAGAACTCGGTATCTTACGCAACCTGTGAGCTGATGATCGGTTCGCTGGAATATGCGAAGAACGCCGGTATTCAGGACATCATCACTGTGATTGACCCAATCATGGATCGGGTGCTGAAACGGTCGAACTGTGCGCCCTATGACTATGTGGGTAAAACCGTGCCGATGGGCAAAGTCTCGGCCCTTGCCGCCCTTCTGGATTGCACCGATGAACGTATCGACGCCATTCGGGACTTTTCAGGCATCAAAACCGATGTCTTCCTGGAAGAAGACAAGGCGCTCGAGCTGTTCAACAGCAAGAAGCTGGTTGATCAGAACCCTGCAAATCGCGACCACAAACCGCTCACAGAGCTTGAGAAATACTTTGTGGAGCAGATGAACGCAGCGCGGACCGAGGCCGAACGGCAAGATGTTCTGAGGCTCATCGAGACGCTCTCCAACACCTTCACGCCAGAGCAGAAGACCGCTCTGCTACATACCCCCCGTGCTTTTGCTCATGAGGCCTGACCCCCTCACCTCATAGTACAAAGCCACCCTAGCGGAGTCGCCCTGATCAGGCGGCTCCGCTTCTATTTCGGCGCCCCGAAAGGGGCAGAAGAGGATTATTCCTCTTCCAGTGCCTCAACGGCTTTTTGCAGGTCGTCTTTGCTGACTTCTTTGTCAGAGACCTGAGCCAGTTCGAACACGTAGTCGACGACCTTGTCTTCGAAAATCGGCGCGCGCAGCTGCTGCTGCATCTGTGCGTTCTGCTGAACGAACTCAAAGAACTGACGCTCTTGTCCAGGGTACTGACGCGCCTGGTTCATGATCGCCTGAGTCATCTCGGCATCGGTGACTTCGACCTCGGCCTTCTGACCCAGCTCTGCCAGCAGCAGGCCCAGACGCACGCGGCGTTCGGCCAGTTTGTTGTGCTCATCCGAAGGCTCGATCTCGCCGTGGTCGTGACCTTCCACATCCGGGTTTTCCTCGTGGAACAGCTGGTGTGCGATTTGCTTGGCTTCGGCTTCAACCAGCGACGGAGGCAGGTCGAACGACACTTTGGTGTCCAGCGCGTCGAGCAGACCACGCTTCATGACAGCGCGCGCAGCACCGGCATATTCGGCTTCCAGACGCTCGGAAATCTGGCCCTTCAGGGCTTCCAGATCCTCGGCACCGAATTTGGTTGCCAGCTCGTCGTTGATCTCGGCTGCTACCGGCTCTTTCACTTCTTTGATGGTGCAGGTGAAGACAGCGTCTTTACCGGCCAGATGCTCGGCGCCGTATTCCTCGGGGAAGGTGACGTTGACGTCTTTTTCTTCCTCGGCTTTCACACCAACCAGTTGCTCTTCGAAACCGGGGATGAAGCTGTTGGAGCCCAGAACCAGCGGGTAGTCTTCGGCCGAGCCACCTTCGAATTCTTCGCCATCAACCTTGCCGACAAAGTCAAACACGATCTGGTCGCCGTCTTTGGCTTTCGAACCTTTGCGGCGCGCTTTGAAGTCCTGCGCGGTTTCGGCCAGGTTGTTCAGCGCTTCTTCAACGGCTGCGTCGTCCGCTTTGACAACCAGCTTTTCCAGCTCCACCGATTTCAGGTCGACCTCGGGGATTTCCGGCAGCGCCTCGTAGGACATCGCGACCTCGACATCGTCGCCTTCTTTCCAGTCCTCGTTGGTCATCTTGACCTCGGGCTGCAGCGCAGGGCGGTCGCCGCTGTCTTCAAAGTGCTTGTTCATCGCACCGTCGATGGTTTCCTGCATAGCTTCGCCCAGCAGACGCTGGCCAAACTGCTTTTTCAGCAGCGCCATCGGCACCTTGCCTTTGCGGAAACCCTTCATCTCGACTTCGGGCTGCGCTTCGGTCAGTTTCTCGTTGACCTTGTCGTCCAGCTCGGCTGCGGTCACAACGATGTTGTAGCCACGTTTCAGACCTTCGTTCAGCGTCTCGGTAACCTGCATTATGGTAGTCCCCATAGGATTCGGGGCGCGCAAAACGGCGCGCCGGGCAAATTTGACGCCTTCTATTTGCCCAGCCGCCCACGTGCAAGGGGGCAATGCCCGGATCACCCCGGTTTTACCATCTTCACCAGCAAAAAAACGCCCCAGCGTGAACCGGAGCGTTTTGTGAAACATCTATCGCTGATCAGAACTGCCAGCGCGCACCCAAGACCCAGGCTTCGTTCTTGTCGAACGAAGTCCCATCTTCGAAATCGTGGTTGCGGTATTTCAGGTAGGCATCCGTGTTGATCGAGTCGATCCGCTGCACGACAGCGATACCCCATGCTTTGGTGTCCGACCCGTCATTGTTGAAGTCTGAGCCATCGTAGTAGTCGATGCCCACACCGGTTTTACCCCAGGCCACCCATTCGCCCTCGTATGCTATTTTTGCGTACCAGAAGCTTGGGTCCGATGCGCCACTTGCGGTGTCGTCCCGCGACCCTGCAGCAGCGGTAAAGCTAAACCCGCTGGGCAGCAGAACCGAGGCAGATCCTATGGTATCCTTGCGCTCACCCGATACATTGTCGAAATCTCGCACGGCATAGGCCACGCTGGCAGCAAACTCGACGCCACCGGCAAAGGTGTTGTTGTACGCGATCGCAAAGTCGTAATACGTGTCATCGTCGCTGCTGGAGAGCGCGTTTTCACCATAGGCGACAGCTGCACTGAACCCGTTGAAGTCAGGCGTATCGTAGCGCACGCGCGTCCGGCGGCCACCGTCAAAGTTGCTGCTGGAGTCACCTACCGTGATGTCGCTGAGTACCCCATCGGTTCCGCGATAGAAGAAGCCCGAGTTTTCATCGTTGGTGAACGAATAGAGCGCCGTTCCAACATAAGACAGGTCCGTCTCAGCCGCTCCGTCCGAAGCCATGCTGCCCTGCCCCGCTGAGAACTTGCCGTAACCGCCCTTCAGCGCAAAATCCACGTGACGGATATCTTCCCGCGTCCAACCGCTGAAATCCGTGCCCAGCTGGTTCCATTCGCTCGAGTTTGGCAGCCCTAGTCCGGTTTCGAGCCGAAACGTAAATTCGTTGCTGCCGTAGGGCTGCATAAGGCGCAAGCCGACACGGCTGTTGGACAGGTCGTTGTCCAGCAAACGTGTCTCGGTGTCTTGTCCGTCGTCAACTGAGATCAGCGCGGGGTTGAACTGCCCGTAGAGCTCTACATATCCGCCGCTATTGTTTTCGTATTTTAGCTCAGCTGCAGCTGGAATGGCCGTGGTCGCCGCGAAAAGCGCGGCAGCAGACGAGGTTTTCAGGTTAAGGGTCATGTCACTCACCTTTAAAGGGTTTGTTATTTGGTCTTGCTCACATGTTAACCACACCGAGCCGTTCCAATGGCGCGCGCCCTACGCCGAAAGAAGGTGACGAATCCGCAATAGAACATCTTGGTGCAATCAAGATAAGTTGTTTTAATTCAATCATCTAACTGCCTTCTCGCAAAAACAACGGGCTGCCCCCAAGAAAAATCCAACAGCTTCTCATGAGCGCAGCAAATAGCCGCTACGCGCACAGGGAAATTCCTGTAACGAACGCGCGATCAGATGTGATTTTCGCATCCCGGTCGCGCAAGACGCACTTACATATTCATACACTTAAAAACATCAGGCAAGACCTCAGGCAGATCTTCAGCGATTAATCCGGGACCGAAGTGGCGCGCGCATTCCACATGAAGCCACGCCGCCGTCTCCGCCGCGCCCATCGCGTCGAACCCCCGAGCCAATAATCCGGTGATGAAACCGGCTAACACATCCCCGGACCCAGCCGTCGCCAGCCAAGGTGTCGCGCGCTCATACTGCGCCGAATGAACCGAACACCGCCCGTCCGGGGCGGCGATCACTGTATCTGGCCCTTTGAACAGCACCACACAGCCCGCACGCTTTGCAGCCTCACGCGTTGCATCCACCTTAGAAAAGGCGGGACCACGGGTCGGTGGGGCGGAGAGCTTCTCGGCAATATAAGGAAACAGCCGCGCAAATTCGCCGCCGTGAGGCGTCAGAACACACGCCTCATGTAGCTGAGCGAACAAGGCCGAGGGGTCTTCGGCAAATGCCGTCAGCGCGTCCGCGTCCAACACCGTTGCG
Source organism: Ruegeria sp. BG11 (assembly GCF_056538565.1). NCBI lineage: Bacteria > Pseudomonadati > Pseudomonadota > Alphaproteobacteria > Rhodobacterales > Roseobacteraceae > Ruegeria > Ruegeria sp. BG11. The sequence continues at coordinate 618,093 of NZ_JBQFTH010000001.1, forward strand.
CGCTGCGCCGCGAGGGCAACGGGTACCAGATCCGCCGCCCGCACAACGCCCAGTCCGGGGCCAAGACACAAAGCGTTCAATCGATGATCCGCCAGAATGTCACGCAGATCATCTCCTCCTTCGACCCGCTTCATCATAAGGGTCGTGATCTGAGAGGCCACTTCCATCTGCGCCGAGGGCGGCACACCCAATGTCACCAACCCTGCCCCAATCCGTAACGCCCCCCGCCCCGAAAGTCGCGCAGCTCCGGTTTTTCCTAACCCACCCGTCAAAATCAAAGCATGCCCATGCGCGTATTTGTGGCCTGGCGCTCCCTTCCCTAACTCCTCGCCAGACGGCTGCTGAACCGCCGTCACCACCTCGGGCGCGCTCGGCTCACCCTTAAGCCCGATATCCTTGACGACCAGCTTCCCGCAATAGGACGCCCCATCCTCCAGCACATGCCCAAGTTTGCGCGAATGAAACGTGACCGTCAGGGCCGAGCGGGCACAGCGCCGGCCATGTGCCGGAAACGCACCCCCCAAAACCTTTCCTGAGTCTGAACAAAGCCCCGAGGGTAGATCAATCGCAACCGTCCGCGGCGGCACGATACCTGTACCGCGCCCCTGCCGCAGCAAAGCCCAGGCATCTGCTGCATCATAATGCGCCCAAAGGAGCTCCCAAAGCGCAGGATCATCGATTGGCCGCGCCAACCCTGTCCCAAACAGCGCATCAATCGACGCATCCGGGTGGCGCAAATCCTCGCCCCCCAAATCCGCCGCCGCGCGTGTTGGTCCACCCCACCGCTCATAATTCGTCCGCGCGTCCTTAGGCAGTTTTGACGGGTCACCAAACAAGACCACCTCAACCGCCCACCCAAGCTGTCGAAGCAACCGCGCCACAACAAACCCGTCGCCCCCATTGTTCCCGGGTCCGCACAGCACCATGGCGCGCAAAGGATCCCCTTCATCTGGCCTTAAATATTCCGGGGAGCTCGAGGGGCTGGTCCCTCGATCCCTCAGCTCTGGCCATTCCTCGAAGATCGCATCCACAACGCCCTGACCAGCGCGCTCCATCAGCTCCAGCCCGGTCACCTCGCCCGAGTCGATAGCCGCCCGTTCCAGCGCACCCATCTGCGCAGCCGTCAGCAAATCAACCATCTCAAATCCTCATGCGATTCAATTTCGACTACTTTTTGTGCAAACTGATCAAAATTTAACCAGACGCCTTTTTTCAATGCACCAGATCACGCCGAAGCGCGCAATCGGATTGCTGCATCCCTTTAGACGTGATCACTGCACCTCAGACAACCATGCAAGGTGAGCCGGAATGAAAAAGATCGAAGCGATCATCAAGCCGTTCAAACTGGACGAAGTGAAAGAGGCACTGCAGGACGTTGGTGTCCAGGGTCTCAGCGTGATCGAAGTCAAAGGCTTTGGCCGCCAGAAAGGTCACACCGAGCTGTATCGCGGCGCGGAATATGTCGTCGACTTTCTGCCAAAAGTAAAAGTTGAGGTCGTATTAGACGATGATCAGGTTGACGCCGCGATCGAAGCCATCGTCTCGGCCGCGAAAACCGACAAGATCGGTGACGGCAAGATCTTTGTCTCGCCTGTCGAGCAAGCCATTCGCATCCGTACCGGCGAGACCGGTTCGGAAGCCCTTTAACACACCCATCTTCAACTCAGAGGAATCAAGAGAATGAGCAAGGACGCAGTTCTTCAGCTGATCAAGGAAGAAGGCGCAGAGTACGTCGACATCCGGTTCACCGACCCGCGCGGCAAGCTTCAGCACGTGACCATCATGGCCGACCAGGTAGATGAAGACTTCCTGGAAGAAGGCTTCATGTTCGACGGTTCGTCCATTGCGGGCTGGAAGTCGATCGAAGCGTCGGACATGAAACTGATGCCCGACACCGAAAGCGCCTATGTCGACCCGTTCTATGCAGAAAAGACCATCTGCTTGCACTGCTCGATTGTTGAGCCCGACACCGGCGAAGCCTATGAGCGTGACCCGCGCGGCACCGCTCAGAAAGCTGAAGCTTACCTGAAATCCTCGGGCATCGGTGATGTAGCCTACATGGGCCCAGAGGCCGAATTCTTCCTGTTCGACGACGTCCGTTTCTCGAACAGTATCAATAAGGTATCCTACGAAGTTGATGCAACCGACGCGTCGTGGAACACCGACACAGAGTACGAGATGGGCAATATGGGCCATCGTCCGGGCGTCAAGGGCGGCTACTTCCCCGTGAACCCAGTTGACGAAGCACAAGACCTGCGTTCGGAAATGCTGTCGACTATGAAGCGTCTGGGCATGAAAGTGGACAAGCACCACCACGAGGTTGCGTCCTGTCAGCACGAGCTGGGCCTGATCTTTGACAGCCTGACCAAGCAAGCTGACGAGTTGCAGAAGTACAAATACGTCATCCACAACGTTGCACATGCCTACGGCAAATCGGCCACCTTCATGCCGAAGCCTATCGCAGGTGACAACGGCACCGGCATGCACGTGAACATGTCGATCTGGAAAGACGGCAAGCCTCTGTTCGCTGGTGACAAATACGCCGACCTGTCGGACGAAGCACTGTACTTCATTGGCGGCGTTCTGAAGCACGCGAAGACTCTGAACGCCTTCACCAACCCGTCGACCAACAGCTACAAGCGCCTGATCCCGGGCTTCGAAGCACCTGTTCTGCGCGCCTACTCGGCCCGTAACCGTTCGGGTTGTGTCCGTATTCCGTGGACCGAAAGCCCGAAAGCCAAGCGCGTCGAGGCTCGCTTCCCTGACCCAGCTGCCAACCCCTATCTGGCGTTTGCTGCGCTGCTGATGGCTGGTCTGGACGGCATCAAGAACAAGATCGATCCGGGCGAAGCGATGGACAAGAACCTGTACGATCTGCCTGCCGAAGAACTAGCCGACATCCCGACCGTTTGCGGTTCGCTGCGTGAGGCTCTGGAAGCTCTGGCATCCGATCACGACTTCCTGCTGCAGGGCGACGTGTTCACCAAAGACCAGATCGACGGCTACATCGCACTGAAGATGGAAGAGGTCGAAACCTACGAGCACACACCGCACCCGGTAGAATACGGCATGTACTACAGCTGCTAAGCCGGTTGCAGACCTACCATTCCAAGGGCGTCCATTCGGGCGCCCTTGTCTCATATGGCGTGATCTTTCAAACTGGCCGTCAAAACAGGTTGGGAGAGAGCGCATGTCACCCGATGACCCGTTCGTGCAATTCACCGAATATGTGACTTCGGCTGAGCAGCTTGAAGGCATTACCGGTGCGCCATTGCCTCAGATCATCGCAAAGGAACTGTCGGCTCTGGATCAGATGTGCCGGGACTTCATCGACAGGTCCACCTTCTGCCTGATCGCATCAGCCAACCCGGACGGGTATCTCGATATCTCTCCGCGTGGCGACCCCGAAGGGTTCGTGCGTGTCATCTCGGACCAGATGCTCGCCATTCCAGACCGACCCGGCAACAAACGCGTCGACACTTTTCACAACGTTCTGAAGGACCCACGCGTCAGTGTGATCTTCTTCGTCCCCGGCAAGATGGAGACGCTGCGCCTTCGCGGTACGGCGCGTATCTGTGCCGATGAAACGCTTTTGGGGACCATGGCTATCAAAGGCAAAGCGCCCAAGCTGGCGCTGCTGGTCCATGTCGAAACCGCCTTTGCCCACTGCCCCAAATGCGTCATCCGCTCCAACCTCTGGCAGCCGGAGAACTGGCCTGACTCCTCAGACCTGCCGAATATGAACGCGATGATGGTCAAACACGCCAAGATCGATAAAACCCCCGATGAATGGTTCGAAGACCTCAAGCAAGCAGGCGAGTTGGACCTGTATTAAACCCTTTGCGAAGCAGGAACTGGCGTTTAGCCTTGATGCAGATTGTATGAGGACATTGACCTGATGTTGCGCATTCTAACCCTGACGCTCGCCCTATCTGCACCTACGCTTGGTCTCGCGGCCCCCTGTGGGAACACCAGTGCCGGGTTCGAGGCCTGGAAAGCCGATTTCGCCAAGCAGGCCAAGAAATCCGGGGTGAAGAAGAAGGGCCTGCAAGCCCTTGCACAGACGCAATATGCGACCGGAACCATTGCCGCGGATCGAAACCAGAAAAGCTTCAAATACTCGCTGGATAAATTCATGCGTGTGCGCGGGGCCGACACCATTGTTGCGCAGGGACGCAAACGGAAGGCCAGAAACCCGGAGTTCTACGCCGCGTTGGAACGTCAATATGGAGTTCCCGCCGGGGTTCTGATCGCCATCCACGGTATGGAAACCGGCTTTGGGGGTTTTATGGGCGACAGTCAGGTTGTGTCAGCAATAACCACTCTGGCCTATGATTGTCGCCGATCCGAGTTCTTTATTCCCCATGCAATTGGGGCACTGAAGCTGGTTGATCAGGGTAGTATCACCATGGCGACAAAGGGGGCAAAACATGGCGAGTTGGGCCACACCCAGTTTCTGCCCGGCAACGCGCTGACCTACGGTGTCGATGCCACTGGGGACCGGCGTGTGGACTTCTACAACATGACGGATGCGCTGGCCTCAACCGCCAATTTCCTGCGCAAGAAAGGCTGGAAACCCGGTCGCGGCTACCAGCCGGGGCAGCCAAATTTCAAGGTTATCCAACAGTGGAACGCCGCCTCGGTCTACCAGCAATCTATCGCGATAATGGCTGCCCGAATCGATGGATAGCCCGGCCGCGATCCCGCCGCGCGCCCCTCACAGTTCAGCCACAATATCGCCATAGTTGCACGGAAAAAGCCTCAATCGCTTGGTTTCCAAAGCGTAGTCAATCCATCTGAATTTCGATTTTTTTGTAATTTCGTCAAATTCTGCCCCACATCGCGCTTTAGAATGATGCCCGAGACGACTTGCGGCAAAGGAATGCGCAGTGACCAAAAAGCACAGCTATCATGGCGGCTTGCAGTTTGCAGGCGACACCGACGGCGCGGTCGAGCGTTTCGGAACAATTGTCGCTGCGACCTTAGAAGACTACGGCCACCTCGTTGAGCGCAAGGCCCTGCTAAGCAACACAGAGGCCAGCATCGTCTGCAGCCAGTATCTCGTTCGTTTGACGCTCGAGACCGAGGAGCTGCAGCCCGACGACCGGCATGAGCGCCTGGATCGTGCCGCCGGCCTGAAGACCTTGGTTAGGCCGTCTGCGTCGCGTCCTCGCAACCGTTTGGTTATCAATATCTCCCCAGTGTCCCCTTTGCTGGATGATTCCGAAATCTCGGAGTTGATGTTGGTGGTTATCCTGTATCGCATGGTCGACATCTGCTCATCCCAGCGGGTGGAATGGCTGTCGCCTCATACGGTTCTGACAGTCGAGCAGTTCATGAGCGCCTTTGACACGCTCGCACCGACCAAACCCAGAAATCGCAAACAGATCTTTCAGTCGGTCAGCGGACAGTTTGCAGGGTTGAACTATCCGGAACCCGAAGAGTCCGAGATTGCCAAACCTGCCCCCCGCCCCATCCAACTGACCGATGAGCAATTGCTGAGCATCGCCTTTCGCACTGAAGATGACCCGGTGGCGCAGGCAACGCCTGATCCGCAAGAGGACACGTCCGACCGCCCCAGCGACGCCCTGCGTCTGAGCAGCTGGTGCCTGACGGGTGTCGTCGCCAGCATGTCTGCTCCGATCGCTGTGTCGATGGCCGCGGTCAACCTGATCCGGGGCGAGGATTTCCGCCTGAACACTCAGGTTCTGGTCTTTACCTTTGCCATCGTGGCGCTGAACGCCAGCAACGCCTTTGCCGATGTCGCCACCGCGCTCGGCATGTAACCCAACTACCGAAGACCCTCCTTGGAGGCCCCGCCGTCAGGCGGGGTTTTCCATTTCTGGCATCTGGTTTGCGGCCAAAACATAGGTATGGATCGAAAACACCACTGCGCGCGTTTCCGGCAGGCGCAGAAGGGTCTGACGTTCGCTACGCAAATATGGGGCGCGACCATGATCGCGGATTTCACGCCGATCGCTGGCGCTACGGGGCTGGTGCAGCTCGGGGTCGTCGTACCATAGGGCATTGAACCGCCAGAGTGGTCGCCCCGGTTGTATCCCGTCAAACAGACGCTGCACGCGACGAGCGATATTGTCATCATAGCTGTCCACGGGCACATGAATTCCAACCAACGGCCGCATGAACTTTTCACGCAAGAGCCAACTGGCCGGAAAGCACAGGATCGCACCGGTCAGAACATGCTCATCCCCGTGTTTCTGGAGGATGCAGAAATCCTCTTGCACCAGATTGCACAGCGTATCCAACGGGTTTGCAAAATCAATCGGCACACGCACGCCATCCGGGCGCAATGCGCAGTCAGTCGCCTCTGGGTAGGTTTGACGTAGAACAAGCTGTATCAACTCCTGCGCGGCTGGCTCCGCCTCGGGGGACAGGGTCAGAACATCGTCCCGCCGGTTTTTCAACAGGGCGGCACGGTGCGCCATCTGCGCAGCGAATGCATCGTCCTGGTGCAACCATTCCGACATATCGGTGGGCTGAATGCCTGGCAAGGCACGGGTTTGGCTAGGATCGTATGGGATACTGGACTGTAAAATGGCAACCATGCCATCCGCTTATCATTGGCCTGACCGACTGTCGGCAAAAAAGCGACCAAGAATCCGTCGTATTCTTCTGGGACACCCCAGACCGAAGTTTGATACCTCTCGGGTGAACCAGCAGAGGCCAGTCATGAACCAGCATTACCGCGACACGCGTAAAATTGACCCGACCCGAGGCGCAACGCTCGGCGATGGTACGCCGAATGACAATGACCGAATCGAAATCGGGCCCACCCAGCTTGCCTTTGAGGAATGGGCCGCGACCGGGCTGGCCCTGCCCAACCTGGAGCGTATGCGTGAGCATCGCTGGAAGCGTCTGACCCAAGCCATTGTGGATCGTGGATATGGCGGGTTGCTGATTTTTGACCCGCTCAATATCCGCTATGCAACCGACAGTACGAACATGCAGCTGTGGAACACCCACAACCCATTCCGGGCCGTTTTGCTTTGCGCTGACGGGTATATGGTGATCTGGGACTACAAGAACTCACCCTTCCTGTCCGAATTCAACCCGCTTGTGCGCGAGCAGCGCTCGGGAGCGGACCTGTTCTATTTCGACCGAGGCGACAAGGTGGATGTCGCAGCCGATGTGTTCTCGAACGAGGTGCGGATCCTGATCGAGGAACATAGCGGCGGCAACAAGCGTCTGGCCGTAGACAAGATTATGCTGCACGGTCTGCGCGCACTTGAGGCGCAGGGTTTCGCGGTAATGGAAGGCGAAGAGCTAACCGAGAAGACCCGCGCCATCAAAGGCCCGGATGAGATTCTGGCCATGCGCTGCGCCAGCCACGCCTGTGAAACAGCCGTGGCCGAGATGGAGAAATTCGCCCGCGCAAATGTTGGGGATGGCAAGACTTCGGAAGATGACATCTGGGCGGTTTTACACGCCGAGAACATCCGTCGCGGCGGCGAGTGGATTGAAACCCGCCTGCTGGCTTCGGGTCAGCGCACCAACCCGTGGTTCCAGGAATGTGGTCCGCGTATCACACAACAGAACGAGATCATCGCCTTCGATACCGATCTGGTCGGTTCATACGGGATCTGCATAGATATCTCACGCACATGGTGGATCGGTGACCAGAAGCCGCGCCCGGACATGGTCTACGCCATGCAGCACGCGCATGAGCATATCATGACCAACATGGAGATGCTGAAACCCGGCGTCATGATCCCTGAGCTTACCGCCAATGCGCACAAGCTGGATGACAAATTCCAGGCCCAGAAATACGGCTGCCTGATGCATGGCGTCGGTCTGTGCGATGAATGGCCTCTGGTCGCTTACCCGGACAAAGCGGTCGCGGGCGCCTATGACTACGCGCTCGAACCTGGCATGGTCCTGTGCGTCGAGGCCGCTGTTGGTGAGGTCGGCGGGGACTTTTCGATCAAGCTAGAGGATCAGGTTCTGATCACCGAAGACGGCTATGAGAACCTGACCAAATACCCGTTTGATGCCCGCTTGATGGGGCTGTAGTAAGCACTCAGTCCGGCCAGGTCGAGCGCCGGACATTCCCGTGCCAATCCTCGGATGGAAGGGCGGCTTCGACAATGGTCGGGGTCGTCCTTTCCCAATTCTGGCCCAGTGAAAAGCCCAATACAGCGCTGAGCGCGATGAGGATCAGCAGATCAGCGCGGAGGTTATGCTGGCGTGGGGCGCATGCTGTATGTGTCATCTCGGTCTCCTTGTCTTGCTTGGTGTGACAACTGCAAGATGGGGGGAAGAGATCAATTATGAAAACGAATATTTGATGTGTGTATCATCACATTTCGTGAATACCGAAATATTCACTGGTTTTTGCTCACCTTCCCGTGACGCTTCCTACAATGGGGTTGAGACATCCGGCACAACTGCACACTATTGATCCCATACCGAAATCCAAGGAACTGCCATGCCCACCGAACGCATCACTTTTGCCGGTCACGACGGCGGTCGTCTGGCTGCGCGACTCGACCTGCCGGAAGGACCCGTCCTGGCGACCGCTCTGTTTGCGCATTGCTTCACCTGCTCAAAGGACATTCCTGCCGCGCGTCGGATCTCGGCCCGTTTGGCGGCAATGGGCATTGCCGTTTTGCGTTTTGATTTCACAGGGCTGGGCCATTCCGAGGGCGAGTTCGCAAACACAACCTTCACCTCGAATGTCGAAGACCTGATCGCGGCCGCGCACTACCTTGCCGGCCGAGACATGGCCCCTACGCTGCTGATCGGGCATTCCCTCGGGGGCGCTGCGGTTCTGCGCGCGCGGGCAGGCATTCCTTCGGTCAAGGCGGTGGTAACGCTTGGTGCGCCAGCCGATCCGGGACACGTCTCGCACCATTTCGAACAGGCCCTGCCCGAGATCGAACAAGAGGGCAGCGCCGAGGTTTCTCTGGGCGGTCGCCCCTTCCGCATCGGCAAGGCCTTTGTCGATGATATTTCGGAGGCTGCGCTGACCCCCTCGGTTGCCGACCTCAAGGCCGCGCTCTTGATCCTACACGCGCCGCGGGATGAGACGGTGAGCATCGACAATGCCAGCACGCTCTTCATGGCGGCCAAACATCCCAAAAGCTTCGTGACGCTCGACGATGCCGATCACCTGATCACGCGGGCCAAAGACGCCGAATATGCCGCTGACGTTATTTCAGCATGGGTTTCGCGCTATATCGAACTCCGCCCACCTGCCCCGCCACCGGGCGCGCCTGAGGGTGTTGTCCGAGTGACCGAGGCCGATCCCAATGGCTTCCTGCAGGATATCCAAGTCGGACCGCGCCATCACGTCGTCGCGGATGAGCCCGTATCATACGGCGGCACGGATCGCGGTATGTCGCCCTACGGCTTTGTCTCGTCGGGGCTTGGGGCTTGCACGTCAATGACGATCCGCATGTATGCGCGGCGCAAGAAGTGGCCGCTGACCAGTGTGTCGGTCGATGTTTGTCACAACAAAGTCCACGCGCAGGATGCGGGGCTGAACGGCGATGCCAAGGTCGATCTGTTCCGCCGCAAGATTCGGCTTGAGGGGCCTCTGGATCAGGCCCAGCGCGACCGTCTTCTGGAAATCGCCGACAAATGCCCGGTGCATCGCACGTTGGAGGGTTCGGCACATATCACGACCGAACTCCTCCCCTGAGCTTGACGATTCTCAGCCCCGACGAGGCGCGGGCCGATGGATCGGAGGCCGTGCTGCTGGCGGCCGCGCAACCGGAGGCCGTGGGCGCGCCGGAGGCTTCGCGATCGGCGGCGTCGGACGTGCCGGAGGTCTATTGACCGGCGGTCGATCCGGCCTGTCCGGACGGTCGATATCGATATCCACATCCACGTCGTGGTAATAATCGTTCCACAGCATCGAGTCGTAGAAGGGGTCATATCCATATCCGACCCCTACCCCGACGCTGACGCCATCACAGGCCGCCAACGTCAGGCTTGAAATCCCCAGACCCAACACAAGAACGGATCGCTTCATCAGTTTACGTCTCATCTGAGCCTCCTATTGCAACGACCGGAACGACGCGAACACGGCGTTCAGATCATCTACATAGGCAGGATCGGCCCCGTTGCGCAGGATCGTCACGGCGATCGCAACGCGCCCACGGGGCAGATCGATGATGGTGGCGGTGAAACTTACGCCTCCGTCTCGCGTGCCGGTGCCCCGGATCACTTTGGCGGGCAGCCCTGTAATCCGAGTGTCGCTGGTGCTGGTGACCGTGGGATCATTCACCAGAAACTTGTCGATATCCTCCAGATACCGCAACCCGTCCTGAATGCTGTTAACTCCGGCCGGCGAGACAAAGCCCATCCAGACCGAGTCATCCGTGACCGGCTTGAACCCCATCACACGCGCTACTGCGCGGGGGTCGCCCAGCTCCGTGTCTTCAATGTCGCGTGGCCCGCCTGTACGCAGCACCCAGAAGTCCGGCACCGCAAAGCTGAAGAGCGCACGCCCGGCGTCGGTATAAGTCACCGGAGTATCTGCGGCAGCTGGCACAGCCGCCCAGACCCAAAGGGCCGCGCAGGCCGCCAGAGCCGTCTTTAAACGAATATGCATATCTCAATTGCCTAATTATTTCACTGACCGCAGATTGGCCCGCCACGGTCGCTCTTGTCCAGCACCGCCTTGCCTGGAAAAGAAAAAACCCGCGCCTCGGATCTCGGGGCGCGGGTTAGAATTTCAGCAGGCTCAGGCGCTTAGCTGCGCGCGTCTCCAACCAGTTTCCAGACGGCGGGGATCAGCAGGGCTGCAAGACCCAGCTTGATTGCATCGCCCAGCAGGAACGGTGTCAGACCCCATTCCAGGATCGGCTTGTCCCAACCGTAAAGCTGACCCAGCCACAGCAGGCCCGGTACGTAGATCAGAACGTTGGCCAGCAACAGCGCCAGTGCCAGTTTGGTAACCGAGCGGTCCCAGCCGCGCGCGGCCAGAGCGCCCAGCAGAACGGTCGCCATCAGGTAGCCGACCAGATAGCCGCCGGTGCCGCCCATCATGTAGGTCAGACCGAATTTCTCGGCCGAGGAACCTGCGAATACGTCAAAGCCCAGCGCGCCGACCAGCAGGTAGCCCAGCATGGTGATCAGACCCAGACGTGCGCCATAGGCGGTGCCGATGGTCAGAACGGCAAAGGTGCCCATGGTGATCGGAACAGGCCACATCGGCACTTTGATTTTCGCGGCAACCGCCAGGGCCACGATGCCCAGAGCGACCAGTACAACCTGCTTTACAAGCAGCGCCGTACCTTCACGCGGGCCAAACGCATTGGCCAGAACGTTTACATTCATCTTAACTTCTCCCAATTCGGACCAAGATTTCTGCACCAGCAATGCCTTGTCAGCGCTCAAACTGCAACATGATTACGCTACCGCAGCATAGTCTGTGGTCATTTCGTAGGATTTTCGCGGCCCACTCACCGTCCATTGCACCGACCAGCGGGGCCAGTCGTGGAAATCATAGACCGCATCGTAACTGTCAGGCGCACAATCATGGTGGTCCGAGGCGTTTTGCTTGCCCAGCGTCAAGGCATGGAAAAACCGCCCGTCGTCGAAATGGATCAACACGCGATCTCCGCCGTCGCGCCATAAATACTTGCGGGTCCCTTTCATCGGAGGCTGGCCGGGGATGCTGAGCGTCACCTCTTCGGTGTAGATCAGCCCGTCCTCGGATCGCAGCAGCTGGGCCTCTCCCTCAGCCTGCACGACCTGCCCGGCCCGCGCATCGTGGATCGTGCGCGTCAGGCGCCAGCGCCCTTCGAAATCGGACAATGTTGTCGGTGCAGTCGTCATTTTCACTATCCCGGCCAGATCGCCGCAATCGGGCACTCATGCCTTGTTCCCATACGCCTGCGGCGTTAAACCCCGCCGCAACGCTCTCTGCCAAATCACAATAAGGTCCTGCTGCCAATGATTCCTCGTTATTCCCGCCCCGAGATGGTTGCCATCTGGTCGCCCGAAACCAAGTTCCGCATCTGGTACGAGATCGAGGCGCATGCCTGCGAAGCCATGGCTGATCTGGGCGTGATCCCGCGTGAAAACGCCGACGCGGTGTGGAAAGCCAAGGACGTGGAATTCGACGTGGCCCGCATTGATGAAATCGAGGCCGTCACCAAGCACGACGTCATCGCATTCCTGACGCACTTGGCCGAGCATGTGGGCAGCGAAGAGGCCCGCTTTGTGCATCAGGGCATGACCAGCTCAGACGTTCTGGATACCTGCTTCAACGTGCAGCTGACCCGCGCCGCCGATATTCTGATCGCAGACCTCGAAGGCTTGCTGGCTGCTCTGAAACGCCGCGCCATCGAACACAAAGACACGGTTCGCATCGGCCGCAGCCACGGCATCCACGCTGAGCCGACGACGATGGGCCTGACCTTCGCCCGCTTCTACGCCGAGATGGACCGCAACCTGTCTCGTATGCGTGACGCGCGCGCCGAAATCGCCACCGGCGCGATCAGCGGCGCAGTTGGCACCTTTGCAAACATCGACCCGCGCGTCGAAGAGCATGTCTGCGACCAGTTGGGTCTGGTGCCCGAGCCGATCAGCACTCAGGTCATCCCGCGTGATCGCCACGCGGCCTTCTTTGCAACTCTGGGCGTCATCGCCAGCAGTATCGAGAACATCGCCATCGAAATCCGCCACATGCAGCGGACCGAGGTTCTCGAGGCCGAAGAGTTCTTCTCGAAAGGCCAAAAAGGCTCCTCGGCGATGCCGCACAAGCGCAACCCGGTTCTGACTGAAAACCTGACCGGTCTGGCCCGTCTGGTCCGCATGGCCGTCGTACCCGCGATGGAGAACGTGGCATTGTGGCACGAGCGTGACATCTCGCACTCGTCGGTCGAGCGGAATATTGGCCCTGATACCACCGTGACGCTGGACTTCGCGCTGTCGCGCCTGACCAGCGTGGTCGACAAGCTGGTCGTTTACCCGGAAAACATGCTGGCCAACATGAATAAGTTCCGCGGTCTGGTGATGAGCCAGCGCGTGCTGCTGGCCCTGACCCAAGCCGGTGTCAGCCGCGAAGATGCCTACCGTTTGGTTCAGCGCAACGCGATGAAGGTTTGGGAAGAAGGCAAGGACTTCAAAACCGAACTTCTGGGCGATGCCGAGGTCACCGCTGCCCTCAGCGTGGAAGAGATCGAAGAGAAATTCGATCTGGGCTACCACACCAAGCATGTCGACACGATTTTCGAGCGTGTCTTCGGCGAATAAACCATCCCAGAAAAGCGCCCGGCCCCTCATCAACCGGGCGCTTTTTGCATCATCACGCACTTCGTGAACAAAAATTCTGTCTGCTTTGTGAATAAATCGAAAAGCTCCGGTGTTAGCTTTTTTGAAGATCACACTATGATTTCAATGAGCAGACCTGACCACGGAGTTAAAACTATGCGCATTCTTCTTGCATCCGCGATTGCACTGACCTCTTTCGCCTTTTCCCCCATCGCGGCCCACGCGGCCGGTGGCGGCGGTGCCAATCCCCCCAAGCCCACCAACACGACCAAGAAATGCCTGTTCGGTCGGGTCTGGAGCGAAGACCGCGGGCGCTGCGTCAAACCGAGCGCGACGAATTTCACCGATGAGGACCTCTATGAAGCCGTGCGCGAGCTGGCCTATGATGGTCAGTTGGAAAACGCCCAGAGCATCCTGCGCGTCATGAGCGATCAAAGCGATGACCGTGTTCTGACCTACTGGGGCTTCACGCATCGCAAGATGGGCAACATTGAGCTGGCAAACGAATATTACGAGCAGGCCATCGCCACAAACCCCGATAACCTTCTGGCGCGCAGCTATATGGCTCAGGGCTTCGTTTCTGAAGGAAAAACTGATCTGGCCATCGCCCAATGGCGCGAAATCAAGGCACGTGGCGGCGAAGGCACCTGGGCCGAGGCGTCTCTGCGCGAGGCCATCAAGACCGGGCTGACCTACAACTACTGAGGTTCAACCTTTCTTTACCTGATTCCCGCTAACCTACCTGTGTAACGCAACTTTGGCACCGCAGGCAGATGCAGGACATGAATACTTTGGTTCAGGTGGCACCGGGGGCTCAGCCCTCGGGCGCAGGTCAGGCGGACGACGCGCCCCGCGTCGTCCCACGCACTCTTAGCAATCGCCAAAAGGCCGCTATCGTGGTGCGTCTGTTGCTGAATGAAGGGGCGGACATTCCACTAGAAGAACTGCCCGACGAATTGCAGGAAACACTCACGCATCAACTGGGTCAGATGGGCCTTGTAGACCGTGTGACGCTGGATGCGGTTGCGCAGGAGTTCGGCAATGCGCTGGATAGCGTAGGCCTGTCCTTCCCCCATGGACTCGCTGGAGAGTTGGATGCGGTAAACGGCAAGATTGCCCCCGCCACCGCAGCGCGATTGCGTAAGATCGCCGGCGTACGTCAAATCGGCGATCCGTGGCAGCGACTGCGAGAGGTTTCAGCCGAGGATCTGGCCCAGATGGCTCAGGCAGAAAGTACCGAGGTGGCCGCCGTGATGTTGTCCAAGCTCGACACGGCCAAAGCCGCGCAATTGCTGGGGCACCTACCCGGCCCCATTGCACGACGCATCACCTATGCGATCTCCAAAACAGCCAATGTGACCCCCGAAGCGGTGGAACGGATCGGGTGGTCGCTGGCTGCTCAATTGGATCAACGCCCGTCGCAGGCCTTCTCCGATGGCCCCGGAGCGCGCGTGGGGGCCATCTTGAACCAATCGGCAGCCTCGACCCGCGATGGGTTGCTTACGGCCCTGAACGAAGAGGATGCCGAATTCGCGGATATCGTGCGTCAATCCATCTTTACCTTCGCGCACATCCCGGCCCGTATCGCCACGCGCGATGTGCCCACCATTCTGCGCGGAGTCGAACAGGCCAGCCTTGTAACCGCGTTGACCGGCGCCGCCGCCGATGATGACAAGGCCTCGGTCGAGTTTATCCTCTCCAACATATCTTCTCGTATGGCGGACAATCTTCGCGAAGAAATGGCTGAGCGAGGGCGAGTGAAACAGTCCGAGGCCGAAGAGGCGATGACCGAGATCGTAGGCGCAATCCGCACCTTGGTGGACGATGGCACGCTGACATTGGTCGAGCCGGAAGAAGACGAAGACTGACCTCAACTGGCAGAGTGCTTGAGCTTGCCGGGCCGGGCCTGTATGTCTGGCCCAGCAAAACGCAACACGCCGTGAGACACCTCCATGCCTGTCGAAAAGTCAGAGCTCAGCCGGTTTGAGCTTGGGAAATACTATGTCGCCAGTCTGTTCCTGAAAGGCGTGATCGGTGGCATGCGGTTGCTGCCCTATGGGACCCGCATCGCGGCAATGGGGACCTTGGTGCGCGGATTGGCCCCGTTGGTTGGGTTTCGCAAACGGGTCCGAGACAACCTGAAACTCACCTGCCCCGAGCTGTCAGAGCGTGAGATCAACCGTATCTCGGCTGAGGTCTCGGATAATGCAGGTCGGGCCATGATGGAGCACTTCTCACCCGAGGGGTTCACAGCGCGCCAACGCAACGCCAAGCTGTCCGGCCCCGGTGTGGCTGCTTTTGATGCCGCTGCCGCCGAAGGGCGACCGGTCATGATCATCGCCGCGCATTTCGGCCACTACCTGGCAGCGCGAATCGCGCTGCAGGCCCGCAGCGGGCGCCCAATAGGCTGCCTATACCGTCGCATGGCCAACCCCTATTTCAACGAGGCCTATGTCAAAGCCTTCTACAAAACCGGCTCACCCATGTTCGAACAGGGCCGGCGTGGGATGGTTGAGATGGTGCGCTCCCTCAAAGGGGGTGAAATGATCGCTATCGTCTCGGACCTGCACGTTCATGGCGGGGAGGAGTTAATGTTCTTTGGCAAACCCGCCGTCACATCCCTCCTGAATGCCGAACTTGCGATGAAGTTCAATGCGGTCATGATCCCCTGCTATGCAGTACGCCAACCCAACGGTCTGGATTTCGAGATTGTGTTACACGACCCGGTGCCACATTCCGACCCCAGAACCATGACGCAGCATATCAACGACGATCTGGAACAAATGGTGCGCCAGCATATGGGCCAATGGTTCTGGATTCACCGCCGCTGGAAGGCCTGGAACGGACTTGGCGTTCAGCCCGAAGATATGCCCTGATCACTTCACATGCGCGGCCGCGATGATCGGCCCGTGACCTGCCCGTTGCACCAAAACAACCGCTGGCAGGTCCGAATCCAACTGTGCTGCAAACGCCTGCTCATTGACCCCATCCCAGCGCCCGGCCATCTGCCAGCTTTCCACCACATTGGCATAGTCGAGATCATGGCCCGCAAGCTCTCCACGCCGTATCGAGGCGTGGCGTAGTGGCGTGTATTGGACGATCCGCACGTCGTAGGTATCCCCAGCTGGCAAGTCGATCGGCGTCACGCGCACCTTCACCTCTTGCCCCGAACGCTCGGCTTCGACTTCGGCTGTGGGCGCGGCGATCAGATGCGCCTTGATCAACCGATCCAATTCCTGCACTTGCGCGCCAACCACGTCGTGCCGCCCATTGATCACCATCTGTGGCGTGTAGATCATCGACCGGCCACCATTGCGGGCATAGGCCCGCTGCCGCAACGTATGATCAGGAATGGCGTATTCGTCCTTCCAGCCGATGTAATCCCAGTAGTCCACGTGCAGCGCCAGCCCGATCACGTCATCGCGCTTGATCAGCTCGTGCAAAAGCCGATCCGCCGGGGGGCAGGACGAACACCCTTGCGAGGTGAACAGCTCAATCACAACCGGATCCTCTTGCGCCGATACTGAAAAGGCGGCACAGGCGGATAGAATGGCGGCTGCTAGGGCGGATTTGAACATGAGTCCCCTCGGCTTGAAAATCTTGTAAAACGGATAAACGTTTTGCTCTTCAAGCTCCAATCAAGGTTTCTTGAGACGAGGCGGTCCCCTGCCCTTCATTTGCATACCACAGTATACACCTTCATCTTGTCAGTAACTGACGCTTGAACCCCGGACAAACGTGATCAAGATAAACCGCAGCGAATCCCATTTTCCAAGTTATTTGAGAGGGAGGCCACAGGATGCCTATCAAAACCGGACAGGATACCGCCAAAACACGCCGCAGCCTGAGCGTGAATGGTAAAACCATTTCCTACTACTCCATCCCCGCCGCTCAGGAGGCCGGTCTGGGTGATTTCTCCAAGCTGCCCGCCGCGTTGAAAGTGGTGCTGGAAAATATGCTTCGATTCGAGGATGACGGATTCTCTGTCTCTGTAGACGACATCAAGGCCTTTGCGGAATGGGGCGAAAACGGGGGCAAGAACCCGCGTGAGATCGCCTATCGCCCTGCCCGCGTGCTGATGCAGGATTTCACCGGTGTGCCTGCCGTGGTTGATCTGGCGGCGATGCGCGATGGGATCAAAGCTTTGGGCGGAGATGCGCAAAAAATCAATCCGCTAAACCCGGTGGATCTGGTCATCGACCACTCGGTCATGATCGACGAGTTCGGCAACCCGCGTGCGTTCCAGATGAATGTGGACCGTGAATATGAGCGCAATATGGAACGCTACCAATTCCTGAAATGGGGTCAGAACGCGTTCAACAATTTCCGCGTCGTACCGCCCGGCACCGGCATCTGCCATCAGGTGAACCTTGAATATTTGGCCCAAACCATCTGGACGGATACTGATCAGAATGGCGAAGAGGTTGCCTATCCCGACACCCTCGTGGGCACCGACAGCCACACCACTATGGTCAACGGCATGGCCGTTCTGGGATGGGGCGTCGGCGGGATTGAGGCAGAGGCAGCGATGCTCGGCCAGCCGATCTCGATGCTGATCCCCGAGGTCGTGGGCTTTGAACTGACCGGCGCGATGGTCGAGGGCACGACCGGTACGGACCTTGTGCTGAAAGTCGTCGAGATGCTGCGGGAAAAGGGCGTGGTGGGTAAATTCGTCGAATTCTATGGCGAAGGTCTGGATCGCCTTCCTTTGGCAGACCGTGCCACGATCGCCAACATGGCCCCCGAATATGGCGCAACCTGCGGCTTCTTCCCAATCGACGGCGAAACCCTGCGCTATATGCGCAATACCGGGCGCGACGAAGACCGTCTTGCGCTGGTCGAAGCCTATGCCAAGGAAAACGGGCTGTGGCGTGATGAGAACTACGCGCCGATCTATACCGACACCCTGTCGCTGGATATGGGCACCATCGTTCCTGCCATCTCGGGGCCGAAACGTCCGCAGGACTATGTGGCGCTGACGGAAGCGAAGGCCGCGTTCCTGAACGAGATGGCGAAGACCTTCAAACGTCCGATGGGCAAGCAGGTCGAAGTCAAGGGCGAGAATTACGGTATGGAATCGGGCAAGGTCGTGATCGCCTCGATCACCTCCTGCACCAACACCTCGAACCCCTATGTGATGATCGGAGCGGGTCTGGTTGCCCGCAAGGCCGCCGCGCTGGGTCTGGACCGCAAGCCATGGGTGAAGACCTCGCTAGCGCCAGGTTCGCAGGTGGTCTCGGCCTATCTTGAGGCCGCAGGTCTTCAGGACGATCTGGACAAGATCGGGTTCAACCTTGTGGGCTATGGCTGCACCACCTGTATCGGCAACTCTGGCCCGATTCAGCGAGAAATCAGCGAAGCGATTGCCGAGGGCGATCTGGTCGCCACCTCAGTTCTGTCGGGTAACCGCAACTTCGAGGGGCGGATTTCGCCGGATGTGCGCGCCAATTATCTGGCCTCGCCGCCTCTGGTCGTTGTTTACGCGCTGGCAGGAACCATGGATATCGACCTGACATCCGAACCCATCGGTCAGGATCGGGACGGCAATGATGTCTTCATGAAAGACATCTGGCCCAGCCAGAGCGAAATCGCCGAACTGGTCGAGGCAACCGTCACCCGCGAGGCGTTCCAGTCCAAATACGCTGACGTCTTCAAGGGCGATCAAAAGTGGCGGGAGGTCGAGGTTCCACAGCAGGAAACCTATGACTGGCCGCCGACCTCGACCTATATCCAGAACCCGCCCTATTTTCAGGGCATGGGGGCTGAGCCGGGCACGATCTCGAACATCGAAGGGGCCAAGGTGCTGGCGATCTTGGGCGATATGGTCACAACCGACCATATCTCACCGGCCGGGTCGTTTGCCACAACCTCGCCTGCGGGCAAGTATCTGATGGACCGGCAGGTTCAGCCGCGTGAGTTCAACTCCTACGGCTCGCGCCGGGGCAACCACGAGGTCATGATGCGCGGCACTTTCGCCAATATCCGCATCAAGAACGAGATGCTGGATGGTGTCGAAGGCGGATACACCAAAGGGCCGAACGGCGAGCAAACCTCGATCTATGACGCGTCGATGGCCTATCAGGCGGATGGCACCCCTCTGGTCGTCTTTGGCGGTGAGCAGTATGGCGCGGGCTCTTCCCGTGACTGGGCCGCGAAGGGGACCGCTCTGCTGGGTATCAAAGCCGTGATTGCCGAAAGTTTTGAGCGCATCCACCGCTCAAACCTCGTTGGCATGGGCGTGATTCCGTTTGAGTTCACCGGTGGAGACACGCGCAAAACGCTTGGGTTGAAGGGGGATGAGACGGTCTCGATCCACGGTCTGGACACGATTGAGCCGCTGCAGGAGGTGCCCTGCACCATCACCTATGGCGACGGGACCGAGAAGACCATCACCCTGAAATGCCGCATAGATACAGCCCCTGAGATCGAATACATCGAGAACGGCGGTGTTCTGCACTATGTGCTGCGAAATCTCGCGAAGGCGGGTTGACGTGGTGTTGATCCACAGACTGAAAAGGACGCCGAACGGCGTCCTTTTTTAAGCGAGGCTCTGCCTCGCGCTCCGAGGTATTTTTGAACAGAAGAAGTTGATTGTGTCCTGAGTGGACTATCAACCGTGCGCAGGAGGTTGGTATGGAGAAAGTGGCTTTGGTAACCGGCGGCGCGCGGGGGATCGGGCGCGCCATCGTGGAAGACCTACGGCGCGATCATCGTGTTGCTTTCACGTGGCTGTCAACCGAACCCGATCCGGTGTTGGAAGGGGAAAGTTTGCAACCGATACGGTCCGATCTGACGCAGGACGGACAGCCTGAAGCGGCTATACGCGACGTTGTGGAACGTTTCGGACGGCTGGACGTGATCGTGAACAATGCGGGTTTGGTCCGGTCTACACCGAAAGAGGATTTTGACTGGGAAGATCATCGCTCCATTGTGGATTTAAATCTGCTGGTCCCCGCTGCTTTGTTGGCGGCTGCTCTGCCCCATTTGAAACCCGGCGCGGCGATTATCAGCATTTCCTCGATGAACGCCGTTTTGCCACCGAAAGACGCGGTGATTTATGGGGCAAGCAAGGCAGCCCTGAACCTGTGGACACGCGGGATGGCAAAGGAACTTGGGCCTCAGGGTATTCGGGTCAACGCTGTGGCACCGGGGGCGATCAACATCCCCGAAGACCCGCGCCCCGAAGACTTGACCGCCTTGTTCGTCGAGAACACGGCCATAGGGCGGATTGGGAAGCCCGACGATATCGCGAAGGCCGTGCGGTTCTTGGCGTCAGACGACGCCGCATTCATCACGGGTGAGACCTTGGCTGTGACCGGTGGCTACAGGCTCTAACCGCCAGCCGCTTTTTCAAGCGCCGGGCGGATCGTGCTTTCGATCACACGTTGGGTGATCGGACCGGCGAAACGCAGGATCACGGTGCCCTCCCCGTCGATCACATAGGTTTCGGGAACGCCGTAAAGCCCCCAATCCAAAGCCATGCGGCCCTGCTCGTCGCGACCGATGCCGGTATAGGGATCGCCGAGTTCAGTCAGAAAGCTTTGCGCATTGTCCAATTTGTCTTTGTAGTTGACACCGTAGACCGGGATGCCTTCGTTCGACAGCGCCTCAAGGTTTGGATGTTCTGCCCGACAGGGGGCACACCAGCTGGCCCAATAGTTGACCAGCTTGACCTGCCCGTCCCGCAAGGTCGCGTCGTCGAAAGGCGTTTTGCCAGGAAACTCGGTCAGGACGACCGGAGGGGCGGGTTGCCCTTCGCGGGCGGATGGCAGGGCGTTGGGGTCGTCTCGGAACATTCCGATCCCGGCCAGAACGGCAAAAGCACCGAAGATCAGCGGCGGCGCGACCATCAAAGGCGAAATCTTAGCCATTGCGCGACATCCTTTGTTCGATTTTCTCCATCTCGGCTCGCACTTTGCGACCCCGGATCACGCTGAAGACGACCAGCACCACGAGCAGCAGGATCGAAGCGGCATAAGAAGACAAGACAGCGTCCGCGTATTTTCCAAGATCAGGCATCATGCGCCCACCCTTTCACGTGCCAACAACGCTTTGACCCGACGCGCACGGATTTCGGTGCCGGTGCGATACAGAACCAATGCAATGAACAGCAGAACGAAGCCAATGATGCAGGTCAGCAATGGATAGAAGAACACGTTGCTGACTTTCTCTTCGGTATCCGTTCCCGTGACCGCTCCGGCCCGCATGACCGAGGCCCCCTGATGCAGCCCCTGGTTCCAGAAGTTTACCGCATAACGGCTGAGAATCGCGAAGACCGATCCCACAAGACACAGGACCGAGGTCAGGTCGGCGGCGGTGTCTGGGTCCTCGATGGCCTCCCACAAGGCGACGTAGCCGAGATAGAACAGGAACAGGATCAGGAACGAGGTCAGGCGTGGATCCCAGGCCCACCAGGTGCCCCACATCGGTTGGCCCCAAATCGCCCCGGTCGCCAATGCGATTAGGGTCATCACGATGCCCACAGGTGCGGCGGCACGCGCGGCCAGAGCGCTGACGTGATGGCGGCGCACCAGCCAGACCAGCGATGTCACCAACATCATCAGCCAGCAATTGATCGCCATCAGTGCCGATGGGACGTGCAGGTAGATGATCTTGACCGTCGAGCCCTGCCGGAAGTCATCGGGCGTGAAGAAGAAGCCCCAGACCAACCCGACCACGATGCAAACCACCGAGGTGATCCAGAAAAAGGGCAAGACACGCTCGCTGGTGGCAAGAAACTTGCGCGGGTTGGCATATTCCCAGAGGGCGTTGGCTTTGGCTGCGATAGACATGGCCGTTATTTAGTCTGACTCGGGTTCATTCTCAATTGACCTTGCTCAAAGTTGTGGCGCTTCACCGCAGATTGATGCGCAGGACCGCTGCGCTGGCAAATGGAAGCAGAGCGATCGTGGCCATCGTGATCCCCGCCAGCATCAGAAGTGGGGTTTGGGTCTCCATCCCGGCGGCACCCCGGCGGGCGACTTCTGCGCCGAAGATCAGGGTTGGGACGTATAGCGGTAGAACCAGCAGTGACAACAGCAGGCCACCGCGTTTCAGGCCGACGGTCAGGGCTGCGCCGAATGTGCCGATGACGCTCATGGCGGGCGTGCCGAGCAGGAGCGAGATCACCAGCCAGAAGAACCCCGGCGTGGGAAGGTTCAGCAAGACGCCCAAAAACGGTGCCGCAAGAACCAGAGGTAAACCGGTCGTGATCCAATGCGCCAGCGCTTTGATCGAGACGACGGCCTCTAGCGGCAGAGGAGCGGTGGCCAAAAGGTCCAGCGATCCGTCCTCCCAATCCAGAGCCAGAAGGCGGTCGAGGGACAGCAGGCAGGCCAACAACGCGCCCAGCCACAGAATTCCCGGCGCGATGGTCGATAGCAGCGACGATTGGGGGCCTACGGCAAAAGGCACCAGAACAGTCACGATCAGGAAGAAGGCCAGGCCGAGACCAAAGCCTCCGCCTGCGCGGAAGGCCAGCTTCAGGTCGCGCAGCAACAGGGCGATCACAGGAAGCCTCCGTCAAAGTCATCGATGGGTTGCGGTTTGGCTTTGTATGGGCCGACGTCCAGAACCTCTCCGTCGAGGCCGAGGTCGATATGGGTTGCAATCAGGGCCGAGCCACCCTGCCC
The DNA here is from genome assembly GCF_056538565.1 of Ruegeria sp. BG11. NCBI lineage: Bacteria > Pseudomonadati > Pseudomonadota > Alphaproteobacteria > Rhodobacterales > Roseobacteraceae > Ruegeria > Ruegeria sp. BG11. The sequence goes on from NZ_JBQFTH010000001.1 coordinate 640,970, forward strand.
CAGATGCCCACGTACGGCGCCGGCGAACATCTGAACGGCGTTTTTGTCGAGCGAGACGGTTGGTTCGTCCAGCATCCAGATCGGCCGCCCCGTGACCAGCATCCGTGCAAGGCCTAGCCTGCGCTTTTGCCCAGCCGACAGGTTGCCCGCATGGCGATCGGAAAGGTCATTCAGCGCAAAGGCGTCCAGAGCCGGCTGGATGTCATGGGTACCAAAAACCGACGCCCAGAAGGCCAGATTTTCGACCACTGTTAGGGTTGGTTTCAAACCATCGGAATGTGAGGCGTAGGCGATCTGGTCCTCGGCACCTTCGATCTGTCCCGCCAAAGCAGGTTGTAGCCCTGCCAGAGTGCGCAGCAGCGTTGTTTTTCCGATTCCGTTTGGCCCACGCAAAATGAGCGCCTGACCAGGCGTGAGTTTAAAGCTCAACCCCTCGAGCACGGGCACGCCACCGCGGGTGATGGTCAGATCGGAAACGGTTAGTGTCATGAGACTCGCTTATCCGATTGGGGACGCAGGCAAAAGGTTGGATTTGACGCAGGGAGCTAGGGCAGTGCGCTTGGATGGGTTCGGATGCGAGGGGCGCTGCCCCTCGCGCTCCCCGGGATATTTTTGGCCAGATGAAGGGGATCCCGTCAGACCGGGATAAGAGCGAGCGCGATGCGGCGACCTTCTGACAGAAGGACGTTGTAGGTGCGGCAGGCGGCCGGTGAGTTCATGATCTCTACGCCGATCCCAGCGGACTCGAGAGTTTGGCGCAGCTCGGGCGGGATGTGGGCAAGCTCTGCTCCGGTTCCTATGAACAGGACATCGACGACCTCGGACAGTTCGCGCAGTGGCGCGTCGTCTGAGTATCCGCCCCACGCCTGCGTTCCCTTCGGGCCAGTCAGCACTGCGCCTTGATGAACGCGCCCTCCGATCCGGAAAAAGCCGGGGCCGTATCCATCGACCGGTTCGGCGTTGGTGTAGTTGATCTCATTCAATCGCATGCGCTGTGTTTACCCCCAAAGCGGCAGGCCGGACAAGGCCGCCAGTGCAATCGCCAGATAGGCGGCCGCGCTGTAGAGGCGTTCTCGGTCTGGTCGGAAAAGCCACCCGCCCAGCCAATTGCCTAGCAGGTTGGGTATCGCCAGAAGAAGCCCCAGCCCGGCAGCGGCGAGGGTGACCTGCGCCATGCCCGTAAGGTAGCCGAGAAGCAGGAAGTCGAACCCGAACAGAAACAACAGGATCGTTGCGCGAATGACATCCACCGGCAGTGGGCGCGACATGTAGAACAGGATGACGGCCGGACCAGGGAGCCCGGCTACGCCACCAAGGAACCCGGCGGCTCCGCCAATGCCTGTGACCATCATGCGGCTGACATGACCGTGATAACGCAGACCGAGGATCAGAATGGCCAGCATCGCAAGGGCCAGACCGCTGACCGCATAGCGGAAAACCTCGGGCGCGACTTGCGTCAGCACCCACAGCCCTAGCGGCAGGACCAGTGCGCAGCCGAGCAGAAGACGTGCCAGATCGCCCTTGTTCACGGCGCTCCATGCCCGACGCAGATTCGGCAGGGGGCCAAAGATGTCCATGATGGTTAGGCCGATCAGCGCTTCGAACGGGCCGAGATATGGGGTGGCGATAGGCAGGAAAACCAAAGCGGTGCCAAACCCCGAGAAACCGCGAACGACGCCCCCAAGAAAGGCTGCAAATAAGACAACGGCCAGACCCTGTGGGGACTGGCCGAAGATCTCAGGCATCTACGTTGGCAAACTGGTTGCCCGCGTTATTGGACGGCTTGGACCAGTCACGCTTGACACCCAGCCACAACAGGATGGTCGAGGCCACGAAGACTGACGAATAGGTCCCTACGATCACACCCCAGATCATCGCGAAGACAAAGCCTCGGATCACGTCCCCGCCAAGCACATAGAGCGAGATCAGCGCCAGAAGGGTCGTGACCGACGTCATCACCGTCCGGCTGAGGGTTTCGTTGATCGAGATGTTGAGCACCTCTTTGAGGTCTTTCTTCTTGTACTTCCGCAGGTTCTCACGCACGCGGTCAAACACGACCACAGTGTCGTTCAGTGAGTATCCCACGATGGTCAGAAGCGCCGCGATGATGGCCAGATCGAAGCGGATTTGAAGCTCCGAGAAGATGCCGATTGTCAGGATCACGTCATGCACAAGCGCCGCGACCGCGCCAAGAGCGAACTGCCATTCGAACCGCAGCCAGATATAGACGAGCACCGCTCCGATGGCCAAAACGATGGCGATCACGGCTGTCTGGATCAACTCGCCCGAGACTTTGGGGCCAACCGACTCCACCGATACGAATTGGATATCGGGGATCACGGCCTGCAACGCGCCCTCAACAGCTGTGATGGTCGAGGCTTCGACAGCTTCTGCATCTGCCTGCGCCTGAATACGGATCATTGCGACGTTGTCTTCTGGTCCGAAGGTCGGGTCGAAAATCTCGGTGATTGAGACGTCGCCCAGTTCGAGAGGTGCAATTGCGTCGCGATAGACACCCACGTCAATCGGCTGGGTGCTTTCGGTACGGATCGTTGTGCCACCACGGAAGTCGATACCGAAGTTGAGGCCCTGCAACATGAATGAGGCGAAGGCCACAACCATCATCAGGGCCGAAATGCCGAGCCAGAGCTTCCAGCGGCTGAAGAAATCGAACGAGGTGCTTTGGGGTACGAGTTTCAGTCTCATGATCAAACCTCGATCGTTTTCGGACGGCGGCGTTCGAACCACATGACGACCATCAGGCGCGTCACGAAGATCGCGGTGAAGACCGAGGTCAGGATACCCAGGCCCAGAGTGATGGCGAATCCGCGCACGGGGCCGCTGCCCATGGCAAACAGGATCACCGCCGTGATGAAGGTGGTCACGTTGGCATCCGCGATGGCCGACAGAGCCTTTTCATAGCCCAGCTCAATAGCACGCGCGGGACCTTTGGCAGATTTCAGTTCCTCTCGGATACGTTCGAAAATCAGCACGTTGGCGTCCACAGCCATACCGACCGTAAGAACGATACCCGCGATACCCGGCAGCGTCAGCGTCGCGCCGATCAGCGACAGCAGACCGAACAAGAGGCCCACGTTGATGATCAAGGCAATGTTGGCGAAAAGGCCAAACAAACCGTAGCTGAGCGCCATGAAAACCAGCACCGCGGCAAAGGCTACCATAGTGGCGACTTTACCGGCGTCGATGCTGTCCTGACCCAATTCGGGGCCGATGGTGCGTTCTTCGAGGAACTCCAGCTCGGCAGGCAAGGCCCCTGCCCGAAGCAAGATGGCAAGATTGGTGCTTTCCTCGACTGTGAAGTTGCCGGTGATGATGCCTGAGCCGCCGGGAATGTGGCTTTGGATCACAGGGGCCGAGATCACCTCATCATCCAGCACGATCGCGAACGGCGCGCCGATATTTTCCAGCGTATAGTCACCGAATTTCCGCGCGCCCGACGTGTTGAACCGGAAGCTGACCGCGGGACGGCCGTTCTGATCGAACGAGGGTTGCGCATCAACCAGTTCCTCCCCAGTCACGACCGGAGAGGATTCAAGCGTGTAGTACACCCCGCTTTCGTCAATCGACGGCACAACTTCTTCACCGATACCTGCAGCGGCATCCGGGTCCGTGCCGCGACCGACAACCGGGTTGAACGTCAGCTGCGCCGTGGTGCCGATGATCTCTTTCAACTCGCCTGCACTGCCGATGCCGGGGACCTGAATCAGGATGCGGTCTGCACCCTGTCGCTGAATGGTAGGTTCACGCGTACCAACTTCGTCAATCCTGCGTCGCACAATCTCAAGCGATTGGCGCACGGTGCGATCATCCGAGGCCAGCTTCTCCGCCTCGGAGAGCTGCACAACGATTGTATCGCCATCGGCAAAAGCTTCGATATCGGTCGCACCGACACCTGTCAGCGTCTGAACCTGACGGGCCAGACCACGAACGGTTTCGAGCGCACGAGACATCCCCTCGGGCTGGCTGATGCGGACGCGAATCTGATCGGGGTCCGAGTCCTGACGGCGGATCGTGCCAACGGTGGAACGCTCATCCCGCAGGGCGTCGCGGATTTCAGGCCACATCGCCTCCATCCGGGATTCGTAGACATCCTCGACCTTGACCTCGGCCAGCAGATGCGCACCGCCCCGCAGATCGAGGCCCAGATTGACCAAGGAGGACGGCAGCCAGTTCGGCCACTGCGCCGCCACGGCCTGATTTTCGGGCGTATCCGCGCCAAGCTCAATCGCGGCTTTGGCGTCGTTGGATTGTTCGACCCGGGTGTAGAACGCATTCGGCAGAGCCAAGAGCAGGCCGGTCACACAGACCAGCCAGATCAGAACCCGCTTCCAGGTATCAATTTGCAGCATAACCCTGCCTTTTCAAGGAATTGTAAGGCGAAGTTACTTCGCAGGTTCGGTCTTGTTCAGAACCTGAGCGATGGTTGACTTGACCACACGAACCTTAACGCCCTCGGCGATCTCGACCTCGATCTCGTTGTCGCCTTCCTTGACCTTCGACACCTTGCCGATCAGACCACCCTGTGTGACGACCTGATCGCCACGGCGCACGGCTTCGACCATGGCCTGGTGTTCTTTCATCTTCTTTTGCTGCGGACGGATCAGCAGGAAATACATGATCGCGAAGATCAGGATCAGCGGGAGAAACTGGGCGATTGCGCCACCTTCCATGGGATATTCCTTTTTCTTTGACCTGCGGCACCGTTCCGCAAATTTGGCGGGAACCTATGCGCTGATATGCGTGTTTGCAAGCAATGGCGGCAGCGTGACCCACCTGAACGCACACCTGCCACCATAAGAACCGTCAAAACGTTGCAGATATGTCCTAGGAACACTGTTTAAACCGGGTATAGTTCCAAACAAGGGGGACACATGGCACGGCAATTCAAACCCTTCCATTTGCTACGTTATTTGCTGACTGCAATGGCGACGGCCCTTTGGCTATGCCAACCTGTCGAGGCACAAGAGTCACCGACCGATGCGCCTGCACCAGAAGCTGCAGAATCAGAAACTTTTATGGCCCCAGTGATAATAGACGGGGACGTTCTGTTTCAGGTTCGAGGCTCAAGCGCACTACCCGCCCCCGAGCGTGCCGAAGAAGTTCAAGACAAGATCATAGAAATCGCCGAAGCGTCGGACGCGTCCGAGGTTACGATCAGCTTTGAGGAAACCGAATTCGGCACCTGGGTTCTGGTTGATGGTGAACGGGTTTCGATCGTCACCGAAGCCGATGCAGAATTGGACCAGATGGAACTCAGCGTTGTCAGCGTTCTGCACGGCAATGCAATCAAACAGGCTATTGAAGCCTACCGTTTGAACCGAACTGAACAGGCGCGGGTTTCAGGCGCTATCGAAGCCGCAGCTTGGACCTTGGGCTTCGTTGTCTTTATCGTGGTGATCTTGTGGCTGCACCGCAGAATCCGGCGGCGGACACTGAGATTCGTGAAGCGCTACCTGAAGGACGTGGAAACCGCCACTGCCAAGAGCGTTCAAGCTGAGGCCATTGCAGCCTTGGTGCGCTACGGTCTAAATTTCGTTCTTTTGGTGATTTTCTTCCTGGGTTTCTACTACTACCTGTCGTTCGTCTTACTGGCCTTTGCCGAAACCCGGTATTTCGCGCAATTGCTGCTGACCTATCTGACCGAGCCGGTCCTCCTTATCTTCAAAGGCATCCTCAGCTATATCCCAAACATGATCATGCTTGGCCTGATCGCCTGGGTAACTTTGTATATTATCAAGGGCATGCGGGTCTTCTTCGACGCGGTCGAAGCGGGATCGTTCGATATGGGCGATTTTGAGAAGCATTGGGTTAACCCGACCTTCAACATTGCCCGAGTGGTCGTGATACTGATCGCGCTGGTCTTTGCCGTGCCCTACATTCCAGGCTCGGATTCGGCGGCATTTCAGGGCCTGACCATTCTGGTCGGTGCGATGCTGTCGTTGGGCGCGAACTCGGTCGTGTCTAACATGCTGGCCGGTCTCTTCGTGATCTATCGCCGCTCGACCTCGATCGGGGACCGTATTCAGATTGGGGATCACATTGGCGACGTGGTGCAGATCAAGCTGATGGAAACCCATCTGAAATCCATCAAGAACGAGCTGATCTCAATCCCCAACGCGCAGCTGATGAATTCGGACGTGGTGAATTTCTCGAAGAAAACAGATGGCAGCGGGCTATTGCTGCACACAACCGTTGGCATCGGCTATGAAGAGCCACCCGAAAAGATCGAGGCAATGCTGATCGAGGCCGCCAATCGCACCAAAGGGATCAAGTCCAAGCCTGAACCCTTTGTCCTGTGGACCGCGCTGGCCGACTACGCGATCAACTACCAGATCAACGGATACACGACCCGAGGCAGTATTATTCCCAAGATCCGGTCAGATCTACATCGCAATATTGTGGCCGTTTTCAACGAGAATAACGTGCAGATCATGACCCCCTCCTATATCGCTGATCCGCCCGAACCAAAGATCCCGACCGGGGAATGGGACGGACATCTGGCTCATCACGATGAGGAGCCGGACAGTTAGGCGCAGTTTGGTTAACCAGCGCTACACCCTCCGAGATATATGGTGCATAAGCAGTCGCAGTGATTCACTGCATTCAAGGATCTGAACTATGCACGACATCCGCGCCATTCGCGAAAACCCAGCTGCTTTCGACGCCGCACTCGCGCGCCGTGGGGACGCGCCGGTGTCGTCAGACCTGCTGAGGCTGGACGAAAGCCGCCGCGCCAAGATTTTGGCTGCTGAAACGGCGCAGGCCGAACAGAACAAGGCCAGCAAAGAGGTCGGCGCAGCCAAAGCCCGCGGTGATGAGGCCGAGTTTGAAAGTCTGCGCGCGCTGGTCGCCGAAAAGAAGGCCGAAATCGCCCGGATGCAGACCGAGGCCAAGGATCTGGACGCTCTGCTGACAGACCAACTGATCCGTATTGCCAACCTACCCGCCGACGATGTGCCAGAGGGCGCCGACGAGAACGACAATGTCGAGGTGAGCCGTTGGGGTACCCCGCGCGAAATGGACTTTGCCCCAAAAGAGCATTTTGAGATTGAGGCCGTTCAAAACGGTATGGATTTCGAAACCGCCGCGAAACTCTCTGGCTCGCGCTTTGTGCTGCTGTCCGGCGGCGTTGCGCGTATCCACCGCGCACTGGCCCAGTTCATGCTGGACACGCATATCAACGAAAACGGACTGACCGAGGTCAACGGCCCGGTTCTGGTTCTGTCCGAGATGATGCAGGGCACCGGCCAGCTGCCAAAATTCGGCGAGGACAGCTATCAGACCCGCGAAGGCTGGTGGTTGATCCCGACCTCCGAGGTTTCGCTGACCAACATCGTCAACGACACGATGATCGAGGAAAGCTACCTGCCCCGCCGTTATACCGCGCATTCGCTCTGCTTCCGGTCCGAGGCCGGTTCGGCGGGCAAAGACACCCGCGGAATGCTGCGTCAGCACCAGTTCGAAAAGGTCGAGATGGTCTCGATCACCCATCCCGAGACCTCGGATGACGAACAAAAACGCATGGTGCGCTGCGCCGAGGGCATTCTGGAAAAGCTGGGCGTGCCGTATCGCACCGTTATCCTGTGTACCGGCGACATGGGCTTTGGCGCCCGCCGTACCTTTGACATCGAGGCATGGCTTCCCGGTCAGGACACCTATCGCGAGATCAGCTCGGTCTCGACCTGTGGTGATTTCCAGGCCCGACGCATGAATGCGCGTTTCCGGCCCGAAGGCGGTGGCAAGCCAGAATATGTCCACACGCTGAACGGCTCTGGCCTTGCGGTGGGTCGCTGCCTGATCGCCGTTCTAGAAAACGGTCAGAACGCAGACGGCACGGTCACCCTGCCCGATGTCCTTGCCCCCTATCTGGGTGGCAAGCTGACGCTGCAACTGGACGGAACGCTGGCATAAGAAAACCGGCCTCCGCGTTGCGCGGTGCCGGTTCGAAACACTTGAAAGGGCGAGGAAGGGTTACTTCTTTGCCTTTTTCTTATCCTTCTTCTTGTCAGATTTTTTGTCCGACTTCTTGGCGTCCTTTTTGCCCGCATCTTTCTTCTTGTCGGCCTTCTTGGACTTGTCGTCCTTCTTGGATTTCTTCCCCTTCTTGGACTTGGCCTTCACCTTGTCCTTGGCCTTTGAGAACGCGGCCTCCATCTCGGCCCGCTTTTTCGCAGCTTTTTCAGCCTTGGCTTTTGCCTTGGCTTTCTTCTTGGCCTTCGCCTCTGCGGCTTCTGCAGCGGCTTTTTCCTCGGCCGCTTTGCGCGCGGCTTCGGCGGCGCGCCTCTCGGCAGCAGCGGCGACAACTGTCTTGCGTGCAGCGGGGCGTCGAGCCGCTGGTTTACGCGCAGCGGGCTTGCGGGCAGCAGGTTTGCGAGCGGCTGCGCGACGCGGGGCTGGTTTGGCAGCCGCCGGTTTCGCAGTGCTCGCCTCTTTTGCTGCGGCAATCAGGACGGCTGCGCGCGCCGCACCGACACGCGGGACCTTGACCAGATCTTCCGGTTTCGCTTTCGCAACGGCTTCGGCGGTCTTGAAACCGTTATCCGCCAAACCTTTGGCGAGCGTATCGCCAACGCCTTTTATCTCGGTCAATGCGGTCATTCTGGGTCCTTTCTCTGTCTCCCTGGTCACCTGTATATACACAGGATATACGCTCCTCAAGCGGCCCTGCGCTTATGACGATCCATGGGCCAAGTCAGCAGTCTGCCCTTTTTTTGGAAAAGGCACCAGCCGCTTGGCGTCTTCGTCCCATAGTTTCAGGTTCAACGCTGCCACGGCTTCGGGGAACTTGATCCGACGCGGCGTGAATTCGGGCGGCAGGTTATAGTGGCACTCGCGCAACCGGTAGGACGGGATGCGAGCGTTGAAATGGTGAATGTCGTGCAAGGTGATACAGGCCACCGCATTGTCGAACCACCAACCGAAATCCAGCGCTGACGAGCCCTGAAGCGCCGCGATCTGCGGATCCAGCTCCGGGCGACGATCCCAATACGTGTCCTCGAAATTGTGCTGCAGGTAGACGAGGAATACGCCCAGCATCCCACCCAACAAGGAAAACACAAGCCAGACCAGAATACCGGTCGTCCCGGCGATCAGGTAGAGCAGCCCGAGAAAAACGACGATCGAGAGGTTGTGCAGAACAACGCCCTTCACGCCAAACCGTACGGTGTTTTTGGGCCAACGGTAGCGAATGAAATAGGTGAACAGAGCGCCCACCGGCACCAGAATGAACGGGTTGCGGTACAGGCGATAGACAAGACGTTTGAGCCAGTCCGCCTCGTTCCATTCCCGCAGGGTCATGGTGTGGATTTCACCGGTCTCCCGATGCTCGAGGTTGCCGATCCCCGCATGATGCAGATTGTGGTTCTGCTTCATCACCTCAAAAGGGGCAAAGGTGAAAGGCGACAGGCCATGCCCGGCCCATTCATTCTGCTGGCGCGTTTCGAACAGGGAATGATGGCCACAGTCATGTTGCAGCACGTAAAGTCGCACTGCGGAAAACGCGAAAATAATCCCAGCTGGAACCATGACATACCAATGGTCCACGTTCACGATCGCCAGGGCCAGCGAGGCAAAATAGACGGCGAAGGTTCCGAAATAGCTCAGGGCTGCAAGCCTGTTGTCCTGAACCGCGTATTGCCGCGTGTAGTCTCTTAGATTCATCAAGCCCTCTCCCACGATGGCCCGGTTAAATGAGAAGCAAAAGGAATTCAGACCCGCCGCAGGACGGGCCGCGCACAGGAAACAAATGCACGCTCCTGAATGCTAGCGTGCAGAAACGGCGCTGTCACGCCCTTGCGCTGAAAATGCTTGAAATTGGCGCAGTTACGCGCGTCCCTTGAGGTGTTTAGCCAAGGCACCGGCGTTTTTCTTGCGCCGCCCTTTGTAAGGGTTCTTGTCGCCTTGCCCGCGCAACGTCAGGCGGATCGGCGTGCCGGGCATGTCAAAATCCTCACGCAGGCCGTTGACCAGATAGCGAGAATAGCTGGCCGGCATCTTGTCGGGATGCGAGCACATAACGACAAAGCCCGGCGGCCGCGTTTTTGCCTGGGTCATGTAGCGCAGCTTGATGCGGCGGCCTTGCGGGGCTGGCGGCGGGTGCTGCTCGAGCATGGCGTTCAGCCAGCGGTTCAGCGCGGCGGTGGGTACCCGGCGGTTCCAGATATCATGCGCACGCAAGATGGCGGCGCGCAAACGTTCCAGCCCCCGGCCCGTTTTGGCTGACACGGTGATCAGAGGTGCGCCCCGCAGTTGCGGCAGCAGTCGGTCGAAGGACTCTTTGAGTTCACGCAGCTTCTCCTGCTTGTTTTCCTCAACGTCCCATTTATTGACGGCGACCACGACCGCACGGCCTTCTCGCTCGGCCAGATCGGCAATGCGAAGGTCTTGCTGCTCGAACGGAATGGCCGCATCCAGCAGGACGACAACCACTTCGGCGAATTTCACCGCACGCAGTCCATCAGAGACCGAGAGCTTTTCGAGCTTCTCTTGAACCTTGGCCTTTTTGCGCATGCCCGCAGTGTCGAAAATCCGCATCGGAGTGCTTTCGCCATCCGGATCGGCCCAATCGACCCGAAGACTGATCGCGTCACGGGTGATCCCGGCTTCGGGACCGGTCAGAAGGCGGTCTTCACCCATGATTTTATTGATCAGGGTGGATTTACCTGCATTCGGGCGGCCTACGACGGCAACCTGCAACGGCTTCGCTGCGGTGATTAGAGGGGTTTCCCCCTCTCCATCCTCATCCAGCTCAATCTCGACCACGGGAGCGTCGTCTTCGGCCTCTTCCTCAGCCGCATCTGCCAGAGGCATCAGCTGGGCGTAAAGGTCGGTCATCCCCTCGCCATGCTCGCCGGAAAGGCGCACTGGTTCGCCAAGGCCAAGGTTATAGGCTTCAAGAACACCGGCATCAGCAGCCGACCCTTCGGCCTTGTTGGCAGCCAAAATCACGTGTTTGGAGCGTTTGCGCAGGATCTCGGCAAACATCTCGTCGGTCGGAGTCAGGCCGGTGCGCGCGTCGATCATGAACAGGCAGACATCGGCCATATCCACAGCGCGCTCGGTCAGGCGGCGCATGCGACCCTGAAGGCTGTCGTCGGTCGCGTCCTCAAGACCTGCCGTGTCGATCACGGTGAACCGCAGATCGCCCAGCCGTCCTTCACCTTCGCGCAGGTCGCGCGTCACGCCGGGCTGGTCGTCGACCAAGGCCAGACGTTTGCCCACGAGGCGGTTGAACAATGTGGATTTGCCCACGTTCGGGCGGCCCACGATGGCGAGGGTCAGCGACATGATACTCAACTTTCAAGACTCAGACGCGCCCTTTAGCGCATCTTTTGGTCAACGGAAAGCGTGTAGATCACCTTTGGTCGACACGACATACAGTGTTTGTCCGGCGACGACGGGCGCGGTGGTCGCGCCTCCGGGGACTTCGACCTGATGCAAAAGCGCCCCGTTCACCGGGTTGAAGAACCGCAGGAACCCGTCATTCGAAGCGATCACAATGCGCCCTCCGGCCAGGATCGGGCCATAATGGGCCACGATCGGACCGCGACGGTTTGGCTTGTCCTTTACAAAGCCCGGTAGGTCCTGCGCCCAGATCACCGAACCATCGGCGCTGTTCAAACGCACCAGCTGGCTGCGGTCGCTGATCAGGAAGATGCTGTTGCCTGCGGGCCAGACGGTATCAACCGCGCCTTCATCTGCAGTCCAGCGACGCTCACCTGTTCCCGCGTCAAAAGCAACGGTACGGCCAGAGTGGTTACCGATGAAGACGGTGTCGCCCACTACCATTGGGCTACCTGTCACGTCGACGATCCGCGCAGTCGCGCGTCCACGGCGCCCCCCCGCCACCGAGGCATTCCACCGGCTGATCCCGCCCCGCTTGAACGTCGCGGCGATATCACCTGAACCAAAGGCAAAGACAGCTAGGTCCGAGGTCACAACCGGCGCAGGTGCCCCCAGAACGTTGCCGACGCTAGGGGTACCCTCAATCTGCCATTGGATGCGGCCATCCTTTGTGTCGACGGTCCAACCGGTCTCATCCCCAGCAACGAGGTACAGCAGCCCGTTACTCACCAAAGGCGAGCCACTGCCAGTTGCGTTCAAGCGCTTCTGCCACCGGATCGCACCGGTCTTTGCATCCAACGCCGTCAGACGGCCAAAACCGGAGGAGACATAGAGAACGCCCCCCGAATAGGCCATTCCACCGCCCGTGGCATCCGCGTCTCCGTCGGTTGCTGGAATCAGATTGGTGCTCCAGGCGACCTGTCCCTGCGGTGTCACCGCCGAAACCGTCGCCCCTGCGTCAAGCGTATAGACCAGCCCCCCCGCAACAACTGGGTCGGCCGTAATCCGTTGCTTACGGGAATCGCCATCCCCGATAGAGGCCGACCAAATACGTTGAGGTGTCGCACGGAGCGAAGCATTGGACGTCCGGAAGGCCGGCGTGCCGGGGCTTTGAGGCCAGCTTGCATTTGCGCTCTGCGATGGCAGGCTAATGGGTTGCGAACCGCTTTTGGCAACCGTTTCAAGGTCTGAGGCAGGTCGGATATCCTCGCGCACGCCCGGCAAAATCTGTTCGGGTTCTTCACAAGCGGCCAGAGCGGTCAGGGCCAGCGCCACAATCGGCAGTCCCACGCGAGAGAAAAGTCTTGTTACCATTTTAATCCGAACTCGCCTGTCATTAACCTGTGTTCCGCCCGATCAGCCCTGCTGAGCGACCAATGGCTCGGGCTCAGCGCCCAGTGCAACAATCAATTGCGCCGCGCGTTGTTGCAGATCCACGCTGACCTCTGCGTCCTGACGCAGCGCTTGCAACCGTTCCAACGCGGCATCCGTATCACCCTCGGCGATGTCTATCAGGGCCAGTTGCTCTTGAGCCAGAAGGCGCAGCGGGGCGCCGGGTGCGGCCAAAGCCTCGAACTGTTGTCGCCGATCTGCAGCGGGCATTGTGTCGGATTGAAGCAGCAGTGCCTTGAAGCTTGCAATGGCACGATAAATCTCGGGCAGATCGCCCTGAACGGCCACAGCATTCAGACTGTCGACTGCATCCTGCCGGGAATCAGCATCGAGCTGTGAAGCCGACAGAAGCATGTTGCGCACAGCCTCACCACCCGGCGTCAGTACGTCCACCTGCTCAAGGCCAGCGACGCGTGCGGCCGTATCGTTTTCCGCCAGCGCGGCCAGAATGTCATCGCCCAGCTTCTGAGCCTGCGACGTGTCCCGCGCCTTGCGGTATTCGTTGAAGGCGGCCCCACCGACGATCAGCACGACGGCAACAACACCGACCCAGCCCCAACGCCGCAAAAGCAGATACAGCCGGTCGCGGCGCACCTCTTCTGTGACCTCATCAATGAAACTGTCGGTATCGCTCATACCTGCCCCCGGGCTGTGTATCCTGTCTTGGTGGGCCATGTCATACCCCGGCACCACGGCCAAGCCAAGGGTCGGATTTTGCACAATTCCGCTGACTGCATGCGCCCTTGCGAAAAAAAATAAACCGAACTAATCAGTTTAGCGTAGAAAATACACAAGCCGACGCCCATCTTTCACTATACTACCCCGGTCTAAGCCGGCGAATTTTTTAAGGAGACCAGCTTTATGCGTCTGATTTCATTCATCAATGCCGCCTTGGTGATTGTCGCGCTGTATTTCCTTGTTTTTGAGCGTGACGCGCTGTTCGCCTTTGCAGGCAGAGGTGACGTAGAGGAAAGCACGCCATCAGAGACCGAAGAGGCGGTGGTTTCGCTGGCCAATGAAAATGCTGTGCGCGTGGTCGCCCTGCGCTCGGTCGCGCGCGAGATTGACAGCGCCGTCCTGCTGCGCGGCCAAACAAAAGCCAACCGTCAGGTCGAAGTGCTGGCCGAGACGACCTCGACCGTAATCTCAGAACCTATGCGCCGCGGTGCTTTTGTTGAGGCGGGCGATCTGCTGTGTGAGCTTGATCCCGGCACCCGCCCCGCCAGCCTAGCTGAAGCGAAGGCAGGCAAGCTTGAGGCCGAAAGCCGCATCCCCGAGGCTGAGGCGCGTCTGGAAGAAGCACATGCTTTGGTGGCCGAGGCCGATATCAACCTGAAAGCGGCCCGCAAACTGTCCGAGACGGGCTTTGGTTCGGAAACCCGCCGCGTCTCCTCCGAGGCCGCGATGAGCAGCGCCGAGGCAGGCATCAAATCGGCTGAAGCCGGGCTGGAAGCAACCCGCGCTGGAATCGAATCCGCTGCGGCCGAGGTTGAAGCCGCCCAACGTGAAATGGATCGGCTGACGATTGAGGCCCCGTTTCAAGGCCTGCTGGAAAGCGACACCGCCGAATTGGGCAGCTTAATGCAGCCTGGGACGCTCTGCGCCACGATCATCCAGCTGGACCCGATCAAGCTTGTTGGATTCGTGCCCGAGACCGAAGTTAACCGCGTTCAGGTCGGGGCGCTGGCTTCGGCTCAGTTGGTCACCGGTCGTCAGGTCGAAGGCCGCGTGACCTTCCTCAGCCGCTCGGCAGATGAGACAACCCGCACCTTTGAGGTCGAGATCACCGTACCGAATGAAGATCTGACCATTCGCGATGGCCAGACGGCGACAATCCGTATCTCGGCTGAAGGGGCCAAGGCGCATCTGCTGCCGCAATCGGCCCTGACCCTTAGCAATGAAGGGCAGCTAGGCGTGCGCACCGTCGGCGCGGGGGATGTGGTCGATTTCATGCCGGTTCGCGTGTTGCGCGATACGGCAGAGGGCGTCTGGATCGACGGTCTGCCTGAAACTACGGACATCATCGTGGTGGGGCAGGAGTTCGTTGTCAAAGGCGTCACCGTGAACCCGACCTATCAGGAGGTCACGCAATGACGGGTATCGTCAGCTGGGCCGCTGACCGGGCCCGCATGGTTCTGGCTTTCATCCTGATCTCGCTAGTCATCGGCGGGTTCGCCTATGTCAATCTGCCGAAAGAGGGCGAGCCGGATATCGAGGTACCTGCCCTGTTCGTTTCGGTCGTCTTCCCCGGAATCTCGGCCGAGGATTCCGAAAACCTGCTGGTCAAACCGATGGAGACAGAGCTGGCAGATCTGGATGGTCTGAAAGAGATGACCGCCACGGCTGCCGAAGGCTATGCAGGCCTTTTCCTTGAGTTTGAATTCGGCTGGGACAAGACCGCGATCACCGCAGACGTCCGCGACGCGATGAACAGCGCGCAGGCTGAGTTCCCGGACGGGGCCGAGCAATATTCGCTGAGCGAGCTGAACTTCTCCGAGTTCCCCATCGTCATCGTCAACCTGACCGGCGCGGTGCCCGAACGAACCATGGCGCGCATCGCCAAGGACCTGCAGGACGATATCGAAGCGCTGGACTCCGTGCTTGAGGCTGGGATCGCAGGCAATCGGGATGAGCTACTTGAGGTGATCATCGACCCATTGCGTCTTGAGGCCTACAACGTCACCGCGAATGAGCTGATCACGGTTGTACAAAACAACAACCAGTTGATCGCAGCGGGCGAGGTAGACAGTGCGCAAGGTGCCTTTTCGGTCAAGATCCCCTCGTCCTTCAAAACCGCGCAGGACGTGTATGGCCTGCCGATCAAAGTCAACGGCGACCGCGTGGTCACTCTGGGTGAGCTGGCCGAAATCAACTACACGTTTGAGGACCGCGAGGGCACGGCCCGGTTCGACAATGTGCCAACCGTCGCTTTGCAGGTGGTGAAGCGCAAGGGCTTCAACCTGATCGACACGGTCGAGCAGGTCAAAGCGACAATCGCCGAAGCGCAAACCAAATGGCCCGCTGAATTGCAGGCTGCGGTGGACGTGGGCACCTCGAATGACCAAAGCCGGATCGTAGGGTCCATGGTCAGCCAGTTGGAGGGCTCGGTCCTGACGGCGATTGCGCTGGTGATGATCGTCGTCCTGGCTTCGCTGGGGTCGCGGGCAGCGCTATTGGTAGGCTTTGCGATTCCGACCTCGTTCCTACTATGCTTTGCCTTTCTTGCGGTCATGGGGGTCAGCATTTCGAACATCGTTATGTTCGGTCTGATCCTGGCCGTTGGCATGCTGGTGGATGGCGCGATCGTTGTGGTCGAATATGCCGACAAGCGCATCAAAGAGGGCGTCGGCCCGATGCATGCCTATGTCGAAGCGGCACAGCGCATGTTCTGGCCCATCGTCTCCTCCACGGCCACGACCCTCTGTGCCTTCCTGCCGATGCTATTCTGGCCGGGTATCCCGGGTGAGTTCATGGGCATGCTGCCGGTCACGCTGATCTTTGTTCTCTCCGCCTCGCTGATCGTGGCGCTGATTTATCTGCCGGTTATGGGCGGTGTCTCGGGTCGTTTGAGCCGCATCTTCGACCGCGCCTCTGACTGGTTGCGCGGCCGAACGCCGTGGTGGCTGCGCGCCGTACTGGTGCCACCGTCCTTCTATCTGGTCTTCCTCGGCGCGATGCAGGTGCTGAACCCCTCCTATCTGGTCGAGGGTGGCGGTTCACTCCTTGGAGCCGTGCTGATGATCCTCGGAGCTTTCGCCGGATCGGTTACACTGGGCGCGGCCCGGATCGAGCGCAAACCCGACACCAAGGTTCACACGGCCAAGGAACACACGCCCTTCGGCTATGTCATCAAGTTCCTCGTGGGCAATCCGGTGATGCCAATTGTCTCGATTGCTGCCGTTATCATGGCTGTGATGACGGTGATTTCGGTGTTCGGCGAAAACAACCGAGGCGTCGAGTTCTTCGTCGAAAGCGAACCGGAGCAGGCGACCGCTTACGTCCGCGCGCGGGGCAACCTTTCGTTGATGGAAAAAGACGCCATGGTGCTGGCCGCCGAACAGGTGATTGCCGCGCACCCGGCCGTGATCAACGTCTTCTCGTTTGCGGGCGAAGGCGGGCTGACGCAGAACAATGGCGGCGCGCAAGACCCAGCCGACACGGTCGGACGCGTTCAGTTCGAAATCATCCCATGGGAAGACCGCCCCAACGTATCGGAACCCATTCTGGGCGGGCTGTTCGACCGGCATTTCATCGCGCCTGAATATGATGGCGACTATGTTCTGGAAGAGCTGAACACCCAACTGGCCGAGCTGCCCGGTTTCGAGGTGGAGATTCTGGCGCTAGAACAAGGCCCAGCCTCGGCCAAACCCGTGCATCTGCGGATCAAGGGTGACGGATGGGAGCCTCTGACCGCCGCTACTGTCGCCGCCCGAGAGGTTTTCGACACGACCCCCGGCCTGATCAAGATAGAAGACACCCTGCCCCTGCCCGGCATCGACTGGCAGATCGACGTTGACGTCGCCAAAGCAGGCCGATTTGGCGCCGATGTGGCCACTGTTGGGGCCATGGTGCAGTTGGTCACACGCGGTATCCTTCTGGGCGAAATGCGCCCCGACACCACGGATGAAGAGATCGAGATCCGTGTCCGCCTGCCCGAAGAGGACCGTGTCCTGTCAACGCTGGACACGCTGAAGGTGCGCACGGCGGACGGCCTTGTGCCTCTTTCCAACTTCGTCACCCGCCAGCCGGTCGCCAAACTGGCCGAAATCAACCGTGTTGATCAGGAACGCTATTATGACGTCAAAGCCGATGTCGAAGCTGGCCTCAGCAAAGCAGTGGTCGCTGGACCAGACGGTGGTGAAAAACGTTTGGCCGTTCTGCGCGCGGTTGCGGATGAGGCTGAGCCCTCCTCAGCCGCGATCACTGCGCCCAATGGCAAGCAGTACGATCTGGTGCAATTGACCGGGGCTGAGACAACTGAAGAGCTGCGGACCGCCATTGAGAATGGCGAGGCCAGCATCGCGCCGATCAATCCCAATGAACGTATTGCCGTCCTGACCGAATGGTTGAACTCCAACCCGTTCGACCCTTCGATCACATGGGAGTGGACCGGTGATCAGGAAGAACAGGCCGAAAGCCAGGCCTTCCTATCCAGCGCGTTTCTGGCGGCCCTGGGGCTGATGTTCGTGATCCTGCTGGCGCAATTCAACAGCTTTTACAACTCGGTTCTGGTTTTGCTGGCGGTTGTACTGTCGACGACCGGCGTTCTGATCGGGATGCTGGTGATGGAGCAACCCTTCTCGATCATCATGACCGGTACTGGGATCGTCGCTTTGGCAGGGATTGTTGTGAACAACAACATCGTTCTCATCGACACCTATCAGGAGTACAGCCGCTATATGCCGCGGATCGACGCGATCGTGCGTACGGCTGAGGCTCGGATTCGCCCCGTTCTGCTGACAACGCTGACCACTATGGCCGGTCTGACGCCGATGATGTTTGGCCTGTCGCTGGACTTCATCAACGGCGGCTACACCATCGACAGCCCGACAGCACTGTGGTGGAAACAGCTGGCCACCGCTGTGGTCTTTGGCCTCGGCATCGCCACCGTGCTGACCCTGATCGTGACGCCATCGATGCTGGCCCTGCGGGTTTGGGTGACAACCTATGCCATCTGGCTGGGCAAACTTCTGGCGCGGGTCACAGCAGGCCGATCAAGCCAGATCGCGAAGGACATGGCTATCGGCCAAAGCGCTCGGGCCGCTCAAGCGACCGAGATCGTCTGGGGCGAACAGCCTGCGCCTCGACCCGAGCAGGCTACAGGGACGGAAGAGGATCACCCGACCATCCCGCCCGGGTCACCGCTAAAAGCAGCCGAGTAACTAACAAAAATGGCGAGCCAAAGGCCCGCCATTTTTGTTTCTTCAAACGTTTTCTATTCCGAGAATAGCGTATTCGCCCAGATCGCACAGGTCCAGGTCGTAATCCTCAACCGCGCTGCCGTCATCAAACACGCCGCGAATGTCGTAGACACAGGTCACAAGCCCATCCGCGATCAACACATCGATCTCATAGTCTGGCGCGAGGTATCCACCCTGCAGAAGGTTCCCCTCCCAACTGCCGGATGACGCGGAGGAGACATTGAACTCGACCAGATCCGCGCTGGTTTCATTGACCAGCAGAAATTCCAGATCTTCGGCTGACGCGGCAGATGCTGCGAGTGTCAAACCGAGTGTCAAGGATGTGACAATTTTCTTCAATCTTTGCTCTTTCCTGTTCGATGGCAAAACCAAACCTGGCGCGATACTGCGCTGGTTGGGGTTTCAACCAGTGGACGAGTCGCGTCAAACAGAAAATCTCAGGCAGCCTGTGTGTCGGCCTGTTGGCGGCTCCACAATTGGGCATAACGACCTTCGCGCGCCAATAGCGCATCATGGGTGCCCTGCTCGATGATCTCACCGCTTTCCAGAACCACAATCTGGTCGGCCTCGGCAATAGTGCTCAGACGGTGCGCGATGGTGATCACGGTCCGCCCTTCGCCCGCACGGGCAAGAGCATCCTTGATCTCCTGCTCAGTATCGGTGTCGAGGGCCGACGTCGCCTCATCCAGCAGCAGAATGGGCGGGTTCTTGAGCAGCGTCCGAGCGATGCCCACACGCTGCTTTTCTCCGCCTGACAGCTTGAGCCCACGCTCACCCACCTTGGTGTCATATCCTTCGGGCAGAGAGGCGATGAAATCATGGATTTGTGCTGCGCGCGCGGCCTCTTCCACATCGTCCTGCGTTGCGCCGTCACGGCCATAGGCAATGTTGTAGCGGATGGTGTCGTTGAACAGCACCGTGTCCTGCGGCACAACGCCAATGGCCGCATGCAGACTGGTCTGACGCACATCCCGTACGTCCTGACCATCAATTTTCAACGCCCCGCCAGTCACGTCGTAGAACCGGAACAACAAGCGCCCGATGGTGGATTTCCCGGACCCCGTCGCGCCCACAATCGCAACGGTCTGTCCAGCAGGCACCGACAGCGACACCCCTTTGAGGATCTCGCGCTCCGGGTCATAGCCGAAGCGCACATCCTGGAGGGTCACCTCGCCTCCATTGACCTTCAGGTCCGGGGCGTCCGGCTTGTCTTTCACTTCGGCGGGCTGCTCCAGCAGGTCGAACATCTGACCCATATCGACCAGCGCCTGCCGGATCTCGCGATACACGGTGCCCAGGAAGTTCAGCGGCACGGTGATCTGAATCATGTAGGCATTCACCATGACGAAATCACCAACGGTGAGCGTGCCGTTCTGGACCCCGATTGCCGCCAGGACCATCACCCCGATTAGGCCACAGGTGATCAGGAAGGACTGCCCAAAATTCAGGAAGGCCAGCGAATAGGCGGTCTTCAAGGCCGCCCCGGCATAGGCCTTCATCGACACGTCATACCGGTTCGCTTCACGCTGTTCGGCGTTGAAATACTTGACGGTTTCGAAATTCAGCAGGCTGTCGATGGCGCGTTGGTTCGCCTCGGTATCCTGATCATTCATCTCGCGGCGCAGCTTCACGCGCCATTCAGTGACGGCAAAGGTGAACCAGATGTAGAGCGCGATGGTGACGGCCACGACGACCAGATACCAGACATCGAACAGCCACATCAGGATGATGGCGACCAGCAGCAGCTCCAAGATCAGTGGCCCGATGGAGAACAGCAGGAACCGCAATAGGAACTCGACACCCTTGACCCCGCGCTCGATGATCCGGCTGAGGCCGCCGGTCCGGCGTCCAACGTGATAGCGCATGGACAGTTGGTGGATATGCTGAAAAGTCTCCAACGCGAGCGCTCGCAAGGCCCGTTGGCCAACGGGGGCAAAGGCTGCATCGCGCAATTGCTGAAAGCCCACGGTCATCATCCGGGCGACACCATAGGCCACCGTCAGCCCCACCGCGCCAAGGGCCAAGGGAGGCACGCCCTCGCCCGCCAAACCATCCACCGCGCCTTTGTAAAGGATCGGCGTATAGACGGCGATCAGCTTGGCCAAAACCAGCATCGCCATGGCAATCACAACGCGGCGCTTCACCCATGGCTCATCATCCGGCCACATGTAAGGCGCAACCTTGCGTATCGTCCGCCAGCCAGAGCGGCGCTCGTCAGTTCCGGCCAATTCGTCCGATGTCATGGGGGGCATACGTCGCATTACCTGCCTAGTGTGAAGTGCAATATGGACCCCGGCCTGAGAAAGGCCAGAGCCTGAGCTTATTCAGGAATGGTGAACACCTGCCCCGGGAAAATCAGGTCCGGGTCGCGGATCAGCTCGCGGTTGGCATCGAACAGGCGGACATACAGCACGCCGTCTCCGAACCGCTCACGCGAGATGGCCCACAGGGTGTCGCCCGCCTGAACCGTGACCGACCGGATCGGTGCAACGGTTTCCTGCGGTTGCTCCGAGGTCTGCGCCTCGGCCGCCTGCAACACCTCAACGGGTTCACGTTTGAAAGGCGTTTCAACACGACTTAGGACTGTGCCGTCCGAATGCACCTCGTCCACTCGCAGGGTGTAAACGCCGGGGTCGATCCCTTCGAGGTCGCCCCGCCAATTGCCATCCTCTTGCGGGGTCACATCGGCCACCAGACGGTTGTTGAGGTATATCCGTACAGCCGATCCTTCGTTGAGACGGCCAGTCAGTTGCACATCGCCGGTGTCTGAATAGCCGATTGTGTCCAGCTCAACCTGCTGGGGCGCGGAGTTCTCTTGGGACGGGGATTGCACCAGCTCTACCCCATCCTCGCCTGAACGCAGGATGGCAACCTGTTGATTTTCAGCAGGGGTTTCGGTTTCTTCTTCCGGGGCCAATTCAGCCTCAGCAACGGCCTCTTCTGTATCCGCACCAGTGTTCTGGGTTTCGGCACCGGCATCTGCAGTTTCTGTAACGGTGCCCTCGGCTTCTGTGCCCGCGTCTG
The DNA here is from genome assembly GCF_056538565.1 of Ruegeria sp. BG11. NCBI lineage: Bacteria > Pseudomonadati > Pseudomonadota > Alphaproteobacteria > Rhodobacterales > Roseobacteraceae > Ruegeria > Ruegeria sp. BG11. The sequence continues at coordinate 662,671 of NZ_JBQFTH010000001.1, forward strand.
CAGTTTCCGTACTGGCGTCCTCAGCTTCCTTACCAGCGTCTGCGGTTTCCGTCGACTGATCGGGCTCAACATTTGCCGCAGTCGTATCTTCCGCCTCAGGCTCGGGATCTTCAGCAACTTCCGGTTCCGAGGACGTTTCCTCAACCGTTGGCGCTGGCTCCTCGGGGGCGGGTTCTGGCAGGGCTGCGATCAGATAGTCGTCAGATCGAACGGTTTCATCCCCATCGGTCGACTGCAGAACAAGGCCGCGCGGATCATCGCTGAACGGGACCGCAACGAATTCGGCGAACTGGCCCGTCTCATCGACCGAAAACTGATGCACGACCTCGCCGTTCAGCACCACGTCAACATCACTGCCCGGCTCTGCCTCACCCGACAGTAGCGCGCTGCCGTCCGGCGACACGAAAATCTGGTCCAACGCCGGAGGTGTCGTGGGAGCGGCCTCAACCGCGACCTCTTCGGGCTGGGCTTCAGGGTCTTCTGCGGCGGGTTCCTCAGCCTCAGCTTCGGCGGTAGCTTCCTCTGGCGCGGGTGCGGGGTCCTGCGGGGCCTGTTCTTCAGCTTCAACCTCAGGCGAAGGAGTTTCCCCTGCAACCTCAACCTGTTCCTGCACCGGTTCGGGGCTGCTTGAAAACACGCCCGACAAATACAGACCACCGGCCGCAAGAATTGCCACAAGGCCGACAAGCAGCCCCCAGATGAAGCTGCCCGAGCTTCCGCTTCCCGATGTGCCGTTCATTCTTTCCCTTTCATTCCGCCGCGAAACTGATGTGAGTGACTCGTGTTCCGGCGGACAGTTGAGCCAACCTATCAATCTCGCTATCAGGGGTCAAAACGTCTGAAACAAGCCCGGAGCGCACCTGTCATGTCCCAGAAATCCGTCTGTGTGTATTGCGGGTCACGCAATGGCACCAATCCCGCCTATTCTGACGCCGCCAAGCAGTTGGGAATCGCGCTGGCGCAGGAAGGCTGGCGGTTGGTTTACGGGGCCGGAGATGTGGGTCTGATGGGGGAAGTTGCGCGCGCCACGCAATCTGCTGGGGGCGAAACCTTCGGCGTTATCCCGGTGCATCTGGTCCAGCGTGAAGTCGGCAAAAGCGACCTGACGCATTACGTGATCACTGAGACGATGCACGAGCGCAAGAAAGTCATGATCATGAATGCGGATGCCGTCGTGGTGCTGCCCGGAGGGCCGGGATCACTGGACGAGCTGTTCGAGGCGCTGACATGGCGGCAGTTGGGCCTGCATGATAAGCCGATTTTGGTGGTGAATGTGGGGGGCTACTGGGATAAGCTCCGCGACCTGCTGGAACAGGTGATCGAACAGGGATTTGCCGATCAATCTCTTTCAAGTTTCGTGACTTGGGTCGAGGATGCCGACGCGGTCATCGCCGCTTTGCGGTAGGCAAAAATGTGGGCGGCCGCGGCCGCCCGTTTTCATTCAAGCCAGACGTGGCGCAGGGCGAAGGCGCTGTTTCAGCACCTGTTCGACCTTGTGAAGCGGGTGGTTGGTCAGGGTTTTATCCACCTCGGCCACGACTTTGGCCAGCACCTCGCTATGTAGCCTGCGACGCAGCAGGCCCAGGACATGGGGGCTGGCCACTAGAACAAGCCTTTGGAATTTGCCTTTCAGCCCTTTGCGGTTCAAAAGATTGGCAAGGTCCTGCACGAACAGCGATTTCGCATGGGATTTCCAGTCCGGCTCCTCAACCGCCGATTTCTGGTTCGGCCCCGGATCAGACCGTCGCCCAGCCCGATCAGTAGGGCGGTCTTGCGCCTCTTGCTCCTCAACCGAAACAACAACCAGATTGGGGTCTTCGGCATCGGTGATGTTCTCGACAAACAGCGCCTTTTCCCCATCCGCGATAACAACCCAGGTTCCCTGTTCAAGTGCAGCCATTATGCTCTCCCGTAGTGGTTTTCATGGCTATCCCTCATGAATTGGCCACAAGTTCTTTGCTTCGCGGCCAGAGCGTTCTGGCGCGGTGTTTGCTTGTGCTTCCAAATGGGTGCGGTTCTCTCCCTCCGCTGTATTTACTTAAGCACTGGCGGACCGGGTACAATCCCGTCTCATACCGAAACTTGACGTATCGGCAAGTTTTCACCTGAGCTTCACAATTCGGTCGACTGCGGCTTTGGCGGCATTAGTGAATGCCTGCTGTCAGACCCCGCATCAACCATCGCTGCAGTGCGATCACGACGATCGCCGGAGGTAGCAACGCCAAAAGCGCCAAGACCATTCCCGCCGTACCGCCAAAGCCCGAGTAGGCCATACCGCGCACCAAGGTATCGTGGTCTTGACTGGTGGTGGTGATCATGATCGGCCAGACATATTGGTTCCATCCCAGTACAAACAGGATCGCAAACACAGCCGCGATCATTGGCAGAGACAGAGGGATAACGATGTCGACCAGCACACGCAGCGGTCCGGCGCCGTCCATCTGGGCGGCCTCCATCACTTCATTGGGAATCTGGCGCATGTATTGGCGAAAGACCAGAACACCCAGACCGCTGGCCGTGATCGGCAGGATCATCCCGGCGTAGGAATTGAGCAGCCCAAGATCACTGGCTACAGCAAAGGTCGGCAAGATCCGGGTCTCGATCGGAAAGAACATCGCGATCAGGATTACGCCGTAAATCAACCCGCTGCAAGGCAATCGAAAGAACACCAACGCGTAGGCGGCCATCATCGACATCACGCTTTTCAAGATGGCAACGCCAAGGGCCAGTACCAGCGAATTCCACATCATCGCCCCTGCCCCAATGCCAGCGCTGCTGAGGCCACCACGCCAGACCCGCTGAACCAAGGCCCAAAGCTCGGGCAGATCAAGGGCCGTGATCAACTGCCAAAGCAGCAGACAGACCGGCCCGCACATCAAGGCAACGCCCGCCAGAAGAATCGCGTGATCGAGGAGATGGTTTCCGCGCAAACTTGGGGTCCAATCGTTAAAATGGCAGTTTGCCAATTGGTTACAGCAGGACTGTCACGGTTGACGCGGTCTCGCAAGGCTTGCAGCGCGGAATGACCATCCGTGCCACATGAAAACTATACCAATGAAAAAGGCCTGCAAGCGTCTCCGCCAGCAGGCCCTTGTGCCCAAACGGGACTCTCAGATCACATGCGCGATGCGACGTTTTCCCAGTTCACCAGGTTGTCGAGGAAGTTCGACAGGTAAGCCGGGCGCTTGTTGCGGAAGTCGATGTAGTAGGAATGCTCCCAAACGTCGCAACCCAGCAGAGCGGTCTGACCAAAGCACAGCGGGTTCACGCCGTTTTCGGTTTTGGTCACGGCCAGCGAGCCGTCTGCGTTCTTGACCAGCCATGCCCAGCCCGAGCCGAACTGACCCGCGCCAGCCGCGCTGAACTGCGACTTGAACTCGTCAACCGAGCCGAAGCTTTCGGTCAGCGCTTTTTCAAGTTCGCCAGGCATCGCGCTTTCGCCGGGGCCCATCATCTCCCAGAACTGGTTGTGGTTCCATAGCTGGCTGATGTTGTTGAAGATACCGTTCTGCGCGACGGCGTTTGCGTCGTAGGTACCTACGATGATCTCTTCCAGCGACTTGCCGTCCCACTCGGTGTCGGCGATCAGCTTGTTGCCGTTGTCGACATAGGCTTTGTGGTGCAGGTCGTGGTGATATTCCAGCGTTTCGGCGGACATGCCCTTGGCTGCCAGCGCGTCATGTGCATAAGGAAGATCAGGAAGTTCAAAAGCCATGTCGGCCCCCTGTAAAATAAAAGTTGCGGTTCCCAAGGGTTAAATGCTTTGGCAACCGCCGCAGGTCAAGGGGCGAGACAATAAAACCCGGAGGTCCGCGATGCTGACACAGGCGCGCAAGATGTTTTACCGCGCCCGCGGATACTATGCTGGGAACCTGAATGGTCAGGCGTTCCGGCTGGATCCCTACCATTCCAAATTCTGGCGCAAAGCCTCGGCCGGAGATTGGGAGCCTGAGACCTTCGCCGTTCTCGATCAGTTCCTGTCCCCGGAAAACGACTATCTGGATATCGGCGCGTGGATCGGGCCGACGGTCCTCTACGGTGCGCGCAAAGCCCACCATGTGTATTGCTTTGAACCCGACCCGACCGCCTTTCGCCATCTGGCCTGGAACCTGGATCTGAACGATATCCACAATGTCTCGGCCTTCGGAGTGGCGTTGTCAGATCAGTTCGGAGTGGCCCGCATGGCCTCAACCCGAGGAGAGCCCGGCGATTCTACCAGTTCCCTTTTACATGACGCGGCGCATGGGACGGATGCTTTGACAATCGCTTGGGATCAGTTCCAGGCTACCCAGGATTTAAGCCGGGTCTCGCTGGTGAAAATGGATATCGAAGGGGCAGAGTTCTTTGTCCTGCCTACGCTTCTGGGCTGGCTGAAACAGAAACGTCCCGCCCTGTTTCTGTCCCTTCATGCGCCGCTTCTGGAAGAGGCAGACCGACGTTCCCGTATGGAAGGCCTGCTGGACAGCCTACAATTCTATAGCCATCTGTGCGACGAAAATAGGCAGCCGGTGACGGTGCAGGCGCTATTGGAACCCATGGCACTGAGCCGCTATCAAACGATCCTTTTGCATGATTGAAGCGGTCGCCGTTAGAGCCTCCGATCACTCTTAGCTTATTCCCAAGGTCAGAACGCAAAAGGCTCCGGCAGAAACCGGAGCCTTTTTTGACATCAGTCGCGGGTCTTTAGTAAACCCCGACCTCACTGCCCGGCTGCGCTGCAACCTTGAGCAGTTTGAACACATAGTCAGCCGCCGAACGGAAGCAGACAATGCGCAGGGTCTCGGCGTCGTCCATCCAGAAGGCGCCAGCGACCTGAGCAAGACGCGAGCGGCGGATTTGACCGGGCTGGAAAGCCGCAGACGACAGATCGACCGGAGCAACCTTGCCCAGAACTTCGCGCGCGTTGCTGCCCGAGACCGTGAACACCGCACGGGCGTCCGAGACGTTGACGGCCAGTGCATGCGTGCCGCCAAGCGCGTTGGTCATCTCGGCCAGTTTGGCCTCGACCTCCGCATAGGGCACAAGCACCAGCAGCTCGTCGGTGGACATCCAGCATACGCCGGTATCGCCATCGACCAGAGCCTCTCGCTGGCCGGGCATGTTCTGCCCGGTTGCATCCTTGACCGCCTTGGCCAGCACCTTGTCGGACAGATCGCCGCGCAGGGTGATCATGCCCTGCAGGCCGACCTCTGCCACTTTGGCGATGCCGTCATAGCTGGCGTGGTTCAGTGCGCTGATGGGTTCAGACATTCTGCTTCTCCCCGTCCTTGTCGTAGAAGATCGGATCGACGATCTTGGCTTTGTAGGTTTTGCCATCGGTTCCCGGGAACTCGACAATCTCGCCCATGCGGTCAGGACCGTGCTTGATCAGACCCATGGCGATGCCTTTGCCCAGATTGGCCGAGTAGTAGGTCGAGGTCACACGCCCGATCATGTTGCGCTGACCGTTGGCATTGACGCCCTCGCCCACCGCATAGGCACCGTCCGGCAGAACCGATCCATCCACAGTCTCCAGACCGACCAGTTTCCAACGCTCCGGATCGGCCATATGGGTCCGCGAATGGGCGCGTTTGCCGAGGTAGTCCTCTTTCTTCTTGGACAGCGCCCAGTGCAGCCCCAGATCCTGCGGGATCACGGTACCGTCGGTCTCGTCGCCGATCATGATAAAGCCCTTCTCGGCCCGCAGGATGTGCAGACATTCGGTGCCGTAAGGCATCACGCCGAACTCTTTGCCCGCGTCGACCAAAGCGTCCCAGAACGCCTGACCCTGGCTTGCAGGGACCGCGATCTCATAGGACAGCTCACCCGAGAACGAGATGCGGTAGGCCCGCGCGTCGAACGCGCCGATCTTGCCGTCACGCCATTCCATGAAGGGCAGCGCCTCTTTCGACAGATCCATACCGCCACCTGCTTGGGCATTCAGCTTCTCTAGCACCTTGCGGGCGTTGGGGCCAACAACAGCAACCTGAGCATATTGCTCGGTGACGTTGGCGACGTAGACTTTCCAGTCCCACCACTCGGTCTGCAGCCATTCTTCCATGTGACCATGGATGCGCTCGGCACCGCCGGTGGTGGTGTGGCACAGCCATGTATCTTCGTCGATGCGGGCAACAACACCGTCGTCGATCAGGAAGCCGTTTTCCGAACACATCAGGCCATAGCGACATTTGCCAACCTTCAGCGTGGACATCATGTTGGTGTACATCATGTCCAGGAACTTGCCGGCATCGGGGCCTTTGACGATCAGTTTACCCAGTGTCGAGGCGTCCAGCAGGCCGAGGTTTTCGCGGGTGTTCTTCACCTCGCGATTCACCGCATCATGCACGGATTCACCGGGACGGACATAGGCATAGGTCCGGCGCCAATGGCCGACCGGCTCCCAGTCTGCGCCGTTCTGGTCGTGCCAGTTGTGCATCGGGGTCTGGCGGATCGGCTGGAACACCTCACCCCGTGCTTCACCACCGATCGACGCCAGCGAGATAGGCGTATAGGGCGGGCGGAATGTGGTGGTACCGACCTTCGGAATCTCGGAATCCAGTGCATCAGCAAGGATCGCTAAGCCGTTGATGTTACTCAACTTACCCTGATCGGTCGCCATGCCCAGCGTGGTGTAGCGCTTGGTGTGTTCGACGCTTTCATACCCTTCGCGCGCAGCCAGCTGAACGTCCGAGACCTTCACGTCGTTCTGGAAGTCCAACCACGATTTCATGCGCAACTGAATGTCGGCATTCGCAGGCATCAACCAGACAGCAGCCATCGGAGCCTCGGCCGTCGTTTCGCCCGCAGGAGCCTTGGTGCGTTTCGCCTTGAAACCGGCCGCCTTCGCCGCTGCTTTGCCTGCAGCATCCGCGTCGGTCAGAACGTCACCGAGAGCCAGAGGACCGTTGGACGAACCCGCAGCGATCACGAAGCCTTCACCGTCTGCACCCAGCGGAGGACGCTCGGGGTCGGGGCGGAAATGGGCGTTCGCCTCATCCCAGATCAGCTTGCCGCCGCAATGCGACCACATATGAACGACCGGAGACCACCCGCCCGACATGGCGACTGCATCGCATTCGACCTCTTCCCGCGCACCACCGATGCCTTCCTGGTTGCACAGCGCAACTTTTTTGACGCGCTTGCCGCCCTTGACCTTGGCGATGGCCTTGCCGGGATCAACACGGATGCCCAACTGACGCGCCTCTTCCGCCAGAGGTCCGGCGCTTGCGCGGGCATCAACCACGCGCAGAACATCCACACCGGCTTTCTTGAGGGCAATCGCGGTGCGGTAGGCGTCGTCGTTGTTGGTCGCAACGATAACGCGGTCGCCCGGGGTCACTCCCCAGTTCACCACATAATCCCGCATGGCCGAGGCCAGCATCACGCCCGGAACATCGTTGCCCGCGAAAGACAGCGGACGCTCAATCGCGCCGGTTGCTGTGACAACCTGTTTGGCACGGATGCGCCATAGGCGGTGACGAGGGCCTTGCACGCCCGGAGTGTGGTCCGTCAGGCGCTCGTAACCCAGTACGTAACCGTGGTCATAGACCCCTGCCCCCATGCAGCGATTGCGCAGGATGACGTTGTCCATTGTTTCGAGTTCAGAAACTAATTGTTCCACGAACTTATCCACAGGCTCACCGTCAATCGTGCCGCCATCAACCGGAGCACGACCGCCCCAATGCGCAGTCTGCTCGATCAGCATGACCTTGGCACCGGATTGAGCTGCCGTTTTGGCCGCCTGCAGACCGGCGACACCGCCACCGATCACCAGAACATCGGTGAAGTGGTAGAAATGCTCATAGGTGTCTGCGTCACGATTGTCCTTGTCGGGCGCTTTACCCAGACCGGCGGACTGACGGATGAACGGCTCGTAGACGTGTTTCCAGAACGGCTTCGGATGAATGAACATCTTGTAGTAGAAGCCAGCAGGCAGAAAGCGCGACAGATGGGTGTTGATCGACCCGATGTCGAACTCGAGGTTCGGCCAGTGGTTCTGCGACACAGATGTCAGACCGTTGAACAGCTCGGTCGTGGTGGCGCGCTGGTTCGGTTCGAACCGGTTGCCTTCGCCCAGACCGACAAGAGCGTTCGGCTCTTCCGCGCCAGTGGCGACGACGCCGCGCGGACGGTGGTATTTGAACGACCGGCCCATCATCATCTGGTCGTTGGCCAGCAGGGCGGATGCAAGGGTATCGCCTTCGTAGCCCTGCATCGAGGTGCCGTTGAAGGTAAAGGTAACCTGTTTCGACCGGTCAATCAGCCGGCCTTGATTTGCGAGACGGGTGCTCATGTTGCGGACCTTTCGCAGGCGGAATTACGGTTGGCTGGGCGGATCATTTAAACTCTCTCCACGTCCAGCCGGGACGCTTGGCGGCAATGGCGTCCTTGATTTCTTGCGGTGGCTCGGTGGTCTGTGCCGGATATGTGCCGAACACCTCAAGCGTGTTGGTGCAGCGCGCCGCGTGGAACCACTTGCCACAGCCATTTGCGTGGCGCCAACGTTCGAAATGAACGCCTTTTGGGTTCTCGCGCATGAACAGGTAGTCGTGGAAATCATCATCCGACGAGCCAGGACCAAAGCGCTTCAGATGCGCTTCGCCGCCGGCGGCCAGTTCAGTTTCTTCGGCATCGACGCCGCAATAGGGGCAATTCAGGATCAGCATATGGTCATCCTTTTCTCGGTTGGTCGGCACTCGGGCCGACCAGAATTCTGTGTTGTGGCCACCTCGGGCAGCGCCCTTAGTGAGCCACCCCGGCGGCGACGCTTTCGTCGATGAAGCGGCCCTCTTTGAAGCGATCCATCGAGAAGGCTTCGGTCAGCGGTGAATGACCTGTGGCCATCAGCTGAGCCATACCCCAGCCCGAGCCCGGAATGGCCTTGAAGCCACCGGTGCCCCAACCTGCGTTGATGAAACAGCCCTGAAGCGGTGTTTTCGACAGGATCGGAGACCGGTCACCGGTCATATCCACAATCCCGCCCCATTGGCGCAGCATTTTCAGGCGCGAGATCATCGGGAAGGTCTCGACCAATGCGCGGACGGTTTCCTCGATGTGATGGAAGCTGCCACGCTGGGTGAAGTTGTTGAACCCGTCGGTACCGCCGCCGATCACCATCTCGCCCTTGTCGGACTGCGACATGTAGCCGTGAACAGTGTTGGCCATCACGACCACGTCCATGCAGGGCTTGATCGGCTCGGACACCAGGGCCTGCAGCGCAACGGCTTCCAGCGGCAAGCGGAAGCCTGCCATCCCGGCCAGCTGTCCGGAATGGCCCGCAACCACGATCCCCAGCTTGTCGCAGTCGATCGCGCCCTTGGTTGTATCAACGCCAACAACGCGACCATTGTCCGAGCGTACGCCGATGACTTCGCATTTCTGAATGATGTCCATACCCATCGCCGAACAGGCGCGCGCGTAGCCCCACGCCACCGCGTCGTGACGCGCGGTGCCGCCGCGTTCCTGCCAAAGGCCACCCAGAACCGGATAGCGCGGACCATCCAGATTGATGATCGGCACCAACTCTTTCACGCGTTCGGGCCCGATCCACTCGGTCTTTACGCCCTGCAGCGCGTTGGCATGCGCCGTGCGCTGATAACCACGAATTTCGTGCTGGGTCTGCGCCAGCATGATCACACCGCGCGGGCTGAACATGATGTTGTAGTTCAGGTCCTGGCTCAGGTCCTCATAAAGGCCCCGCGCCTTTTCATAGAGCGCCGCCGAAGGATCCTGCAGGTAGTTCGACCGGATGATGGTCGTGTTCCGGCCCGTGTTCCCGCCGCCCAGCCATCCTTTTTCGATGATGGCGACGTTCTGGATGCCGTAGTTTTTACCCAGGTAGTAGGCGGTCGCCAGACCATGCCCCCCGGCACCTACGATGATCACGTCGTATTTTTTCTTCGGCTCAGGCGAGCGCCACGCGCGCTCCCATCCGGTGTGATAGCGCAACGCTTCGCGCGCGACAGCAAAGGCTGAATAGTGTTTCATAAGCGAATCCATCCGGTTCGGTGATTGGCGCAGGTATGCCGCGTCGACCGGGTATATCCACGCCGGTCAACGCCGCAATATAGCACTATTGCGACATGTGGCACATTCGCGGCCATTTGTCCCTTTTTTTAGGCGGCCCGCAGGTCTAAGTCAGGGCAGAATTTCAGGAGAGAGCATGACGTTCTGGGTCATTTCATGTCTGATCGCGCTGCTGGTCGCAGGGTTCCTCGGCAACACGCTTTTGCGCGGCCGCCGCGCGGACGAGCCAACCGCAGCCTACGATCTGCGCGTCTACCGCGAACAACTGGCCGGTGTGGACCGTGATCTGGCCCGAGGAGTCATTGGCGAAGCCGATGCCGAGAGGGTCCGTACCGAGATCTCACGCCGCATTCTGGCAGCGGACGCCCAGATGCAGGGTGACCGGGTGGCCTCGGGCCCGTCGCGCGGGGTTTCCGTCGTCAGCATCGCGATCGTGATGCTGATCGTTATCGGCGGCGCGCTGGCGATGTATTACCGAACCGGTGCCGTCGGCTTGCCCGATCAACCCCTGACAGCACGGCTGGCACTGGCCGAGGAGGTCCGGACAAACCGCCCAGCGCAAGAAGCGGCCGAAGCCCTTGCCACCCCGCCGCAGCCGCGACAACTGGAAGAAAGCTACGCAACGCTGCTCCAGCAACTGCGCGACACCGTGGCGGCCCGGCCGAATGACCTGCAAGGGCATATCCTGCTGACACAGCACGAAGCCAATGCGGGCAACTTCAAGGCCGCTTATGCCGCGCAGCAACGCGTCATAGAGCTTTCGGGTCAGGCTGCAACAGCCGATGACTACTCGGATCTGGCCGAAAAGATGATCCTTGCAGCAGGCGGCTACATCTCGCCCGAGGCTGAGCAAGTTCTGGCCGCCGCGCTTGAACGTGATCCCCGACACGGCCCGGCGCGCTACTACTGGGGGCAAATGCTGGCCCAGACCGGGCGTCCAGACCTCGCCTATCGTGTCTGGGTCGACACCGCGCGGGATGCGCCGGCGGGCGCACCCTGGGGTGATGCCATTCGCACTCAGTTGGATGAGCTTGCCTTCCGCGCTGGGGTTTTCAACGGCCCCGACCCCAGCTCATTGGGCCAGCCTGGCCCAAGTCAGGACGATGTCGCCGCCGCAGCCGATATGACCCCGGAAGAACGGCAAGAGATGATCCAAGGCATGGTTGACCGTCTGTCTGATCGCCTGGCGACTGAGGGCGGTCCTCCTCAGGACTGGGCGCGCCTGATCGCGGCGCTTGGCGTTTTGGGTCAGGCCCAGCGTGCAATAGATATTCACGACGAAGCCGAGATCCTCTTTGCCGACAACCCCGAGGCGCTTGAGATGATCGACGCAGCCGCCCTGCAAGCCGGTATTGCCCAATGATCCACGACGATTTTGAGGGTTTCGCCGCTTCCCTGTCGCCGATGACGGCGCTTATGGGGCTGGATCTGGGTGAAAAGACCATCGGCGTGGCGGTCTCGGACCGGATGCGCGGGGTGGCCAGCCCTCTGGAGACCGTGCGCCGCAAGAAATTCACCGTCGATTCCGCGCGCTTGCTTGAGTTGATCAAGGATCGCGAGATAGGCGGCGTCATCCTCGGGCTACCAAAAAACATGGACGGTTCCGAAGGCCCCCGTTGCCAATCTACCCGTGCCTTTGCCCGCAACTTAACCCGTCTGACCGACTGCCCCATCGGCTTTTGGGACGAGCGTCTGAGCACAGTTGCGGCAGAAAAGGCACTTTTAGAGGCGGATACGACACGAAAACGTCGCGGACAGGTTATTGATCACGTTGCAGCAGGGTATATCTTGCAGGGAGCGCTGGACAGGCTGCGCTTTTTGTAACGGGTCGGAGACCACGAATGACGAACATGGTTTGGCAGCGCGATGAGGTCGAAAGCCCCTGTGTACGAATCTGTGTTGTCCACCCGACAGAACAGATTTGCACCGGCTGTTACCGCACCCTTGATGAGATCGCGCGTTGGTCCCGCATGGACAGCAGCGAACGCGCCGAAATCATGGAGGCTCTGCCCGCCCGCAAACCACGCCTTGCCAAACGGCGCGGCGGGCGTTCGGCCCGCCTAAAAAGCTAACCGCTCAGTCCACCGGGCTGGTTTCTTCCTTTGCTTTGTCACGCCTGCCCGCCTGTCGGGTCGCTAGTTCATCCTTGAACAGGTCTGAGTATTCGGACCGGCTGGTTCTTGGATGTTTTGCAGGCCGTTCCATCTTGGTATCGACAGTCACGGGTTGCGCGTGATCTCGCAGCTTGGAAAAGCGTCGTAGAAAGCTTTTGAAAGACATTAAGAACCAATCAATTAAGTGTGCCTGCTGCGGGCCGGACGCACGCCTCGAAAAATGCGAGGCGAAAGCCGGTTCCGTGAGTGAGTGGCGACCCGCAGTGGCACGGTCTGGCTAAAGAGTTTTCAGCCGGAACGACGAAGAAAACGCCTTCCGTTGTATATTCATTGACTCAGCAATCAATAAACTTATCGCAAAGTGACCTTACGTCATTTTTCGTGACAGGTCGGGTTTTGAAGCCCACAAGTTGCGAAACGGGCAGATGTGGGCGTGGTCTGCTGGGGTAGTTCGGGGGAACCGTTTCCCACACGAGACATCAGCGTGTTTCAATCCATTCCGCGACGCCGTTGGCGCATTCGGGGCGGAAATAGGCAATCATCCGTCCATCCGGCCCGGCGGTCGCCCCATCTGGCCATGGCGCGACTCCGTGAAGGCAATGGCGGTGCAGCAGATAGGCCTCGCCAGGTTTGGCAGGCAATTCGATCCTTGGGCAGGTCTCGAAGACCTCGCGGCGGGTCGCCTGATATATATCGGTGATGTCGACTTGACGCAGATCGGTCTGGGACTGATCCGCAAAAGCCGCTCTGAAGGCCTTGCCCATGGGAATATGGCTACCTTCCCACAACACCATGGGCGAGGCATCGGGGCTGGCTTCCGACAGGGGAATGCCCAAAATCCACGCATGCGGTTCATCCACACGACGGCGGCGATCCGGACCCATAGGTCGCAACCCATCCACATGGGCCGCGTCACGGTTGCGCCTGTAGCGCCCGGCAGCCTCGCTTTCACCCTTCCGAGGGCGGGGATACCCCGGATAGATGATCGACACTTGCCCCGGATGCAGCGGCAAGCTGCCCAAGTGCACGGAGATGAAATCCATAGCCATCCCGGACAGCGGTTTTGACGACCCAACCTGCCCTAGTTCATTGTTGGGCAAGGCATCGACCCCGACAAACCACGTGCCTTCACAATCCAGCCATTGGGCATGCTCAGGCGCTGTGACCGACTGCTGAGCGGCGGGCAAAACCTGCCCAACCCATTCGGCCAGAGCCGGGTCGAATGGGAATTTGACCCAACCCTTCGCCCAGAAATCCTCTACCATCCCAACGCCTTCCGCAGCATGTTCAAAGCGACCAGTGTCAGGAACAGTGCAAAGACCCTCTTGAGCGGCTTCGGGTCCATCGCATGAGCTAGCTTAACGCCCCACGGGGCTGTGATCATCGTCATCGCGACCACTATCCCGAAGGCCACGAGGTTCACGGCCCCGATCGTCAGCGGAGGCCTGTATTCAGGGGCGATCTCCAGAAACAGAAAGCCCAGCACCGACGGCACGGCGATGATCACTCCGAACCCTGCAGCCGTTGCCACGGCGCGGTGGATGGGCGTGTTGTAAAGGCTCATGAGGGGGACGCCGAAACTGCCACCTCCGATTCCCATAAGTACCGACAGGAAGCCTACGGATGGGGACAGAACCGCGCGCTTGATCCCCTTGGGCATCGCATCCCCCAAACGCCATTCCGAGCGACCAAAGCCCAGATACGCACCAATCACCATGCCCAGAACGCCAAACAGCGCCTGCAAGGCTTCAGTCCGGAGGGACGAGGCGACCAGCACGCCAACAACCGCCCCCACGACGATGCCAGGCCCCCAACCGCGCAGAATCTGCCAATCGACTGCGCCCTTCTTGTTATGGGCCAGCACCGACCGGATCGAGGTTACGATGATCGTCGCCAGCGAGGTCGCCAGACACAGCTGCATCAACTGCGGCCCGCCATATCCAAGCGTTTGGAACGCATAGAAAAACGCGGGTACAAGCACGATGCCTCCGCCAACGCCAAGCAGCCCCGCCAGAACGCCCGCGAGCGCGCCGATTACAAGCAAAAGGCCCAGCATCTGGGCCAGCAACATCGTCTCGGGCATCTTCCCCCCAAACCGGTCAGAAACCGGGCTTCATTCGTTCAAACCTCGGCCAGAGGCGCCACGTGATCGAGCGCCTTCAGCATCACTTCGGGCCCTGCCCCATCCCGCACCGCCCCTTCCGACAGCGCGCGCCGCCAGGCCCGCGCACCGGGGCGACCGGCAAAGAGGCCAAGCATATGCCGCGTGATCTGGTGCAAACGCCCTCCGTTGGCAAGGTGCTGTTCGATATAGGGCACCATTTGCCGGGCCACCTGGATCGGGTCCCGAGCGCTGCCGCTCTGATAAATCCGCATATCCGCCTCAGACAGAATGTCCGAGGGCTGGTGATAGGCCGCTCGTCCGATCATCACCCCGTCCAGCCCGGCCTCCAAATGCGTCTGCGCCTCGTCCAACGAGGTGATGCCGCCATTGATCGAAATATGGAGATCCGCGAAATCGGCCTTCATCTGATGCACGAGGTCATAGTCGAGCGGAGGGATATCGCGGTTCTCTTTCGGGCTGAGCCCCTGCAGCCACGCCTTGCGCGCGTGGATCGTCACCCGTCGGCACCCGGCCTGCTGTATATTGTCCAGAAAGCCGGGCAGCACGTCGCGCGGTTCCTGATCATCCACGCCGATCCTGCATTTGACGGTCACATCGACCGAGACGGCCTCACGCATGGCGGCCACGCAGTCGGCGACCCGCGCGGGGTCTTTCATCAACACAGCCCCAAACGTGCCCGATTGCACCCGGTCCGAGGGACAGCCGCAATTCAGGTTGATCTCATCATACCCGGCCTCAGCTCCAAGCCGCGCGGCCTGCGCCAGCTCTTCTGGGTCCGAGCCACCTAACTGCAGAGCAACAGGATGTTCTTGCGGGCTATAGTCCAACAGATGCAGCGCCCCGCCACGCACCAGCGCGGGCGCGGTGACCATCTCGGTGTAAAGCAGCGTCTGCTCACTCAGCAACCGATGCAGAAACCGGCAATGACGGTCGGTCCAATCCATCATGGGTGCCACGCTCAAGCGCGCTGCTCGGTCCAAGTTTTTCACGTTTTTCTCTGTCACCTGACAAATCCCGGTCTGTGCCTGCGTGTGGCTATCACAGCGGGATGGCAAACTTGAGTCACATTTTGCGACCCGAAGCCTCCTATTAGCTTGCGCGCTGAACGGGTTGTGCGTTTCATACGACCAAAAGCGGCGACGCGACACAGGTGCTTGAGAGAAACACAAGCCAAAACAACAGGAAGGACCCAGCCATGAATAGCGTAGAGGTGATCGAAACCGTCTGGATTCCGATGCCCGACGGCACGCAACTCGCCGCGCGTCTGTGGTTGCCATCCAATGCGCGGGAGAATCCGGTGCCCTGCTTGTTGGAATACATCCCCTATCGTCGCCGAGATCGCACCCGTCTGCGCGACGAAACAATGCATCCGCGTTTTGCCGAGGCTGGCTATGCCTCGATCCGGGTGGATATTCGCGGCAACGGCGATAGCGGTGGGCTGGCCGAGGATGAATATTCGCACCAGGAAACCCAGGACGGCGTTGATGTCATCGCGTGGTTGGCCGAACAGACATGGTGCGACGGCAATGTCGGTATGTTCGGCAAAAGCTGGGGGGCCTACAACTCGTTTCAGGTTGCAGCCAAACGCCCCCCTGCGCTGAAAGCCATCGCGCCGGTGATGGGCTGCGACGACCGCTGGCGCGAAGACATCCATTTCTACGGAGGCGTTCTTGCTGGCGACAATTTCTGGTGGGGCTCGATCATGCAATTGCTGAACGCCTTCCCTCCGGACCCCGAAATCGTGGGCGAGGACAAGTGGCGCGACCTCTGGCGTGAACGTCTTGAGGCGATGGAGTTCTGGCCTGCCATGTGGCTGGAACATCAGACCCATGACGAGATGTGGCGACGCGGCTCGATCTGCGAGGACTATGACGCAATCAACGTGCCCGTCTACTATTTCGGCGGCTGGGCCGACCTGTATCGCGACACGCCGTTCCGGATCTCGGAACACCTGAACGTGCCGGTCAAGGTGATGATGGGCCCGTGGTCTCACCTCTACCCTCATGAGGGTAAGCCCACCCCTCAGGTCGATTTCGTCGCCGAGGTATTACGGTTCTGGGACTATTGGCTGAAGGGGATCGACACCGGGATCGAGGAGGAGCCACCGCTGCACCTATACATGATGGACAGCGCGCGCCCCGCTGGAACGCAAACACACCGCCCCGGGCGCTGGGTCGAGGAGCCCAGCTGGCCCTCGCCCAACGTGTCGAACGAGACCTATTGGCTGAACGCGGGATCGCTGGACACACAAGCGCAAACAGGCGCGCCGATACAGATCACCTCGCCACAGACGTTCGGCTCGGCCGGTGGGGTTATGTGTTCTTTCGGTATTCCGGGCGATTTGCCTTTGGATTGTCGGATCGACGCCGCTGGGGCGATGGTGTTCCGCAGTGACACGCTGGAGGCATCGCTGGATATTCTGGGCCAACCTGAACTCGCGCTGCGGGTCAGTGTCGACCAGCCTCAGGCCTTTGTCGCAGCCCTGCTGATTGATGAGGCCCCCGACGGCGCGCAAACCCTGATCTCGCGCGGGTTCTTTAACCTGATGCACCGTGAAAGTGACACAGAACCAACTCCGGTCGTGCCCGGAGAAGAGATGGAGATCTCGATCCAGTTGCACGCCATCGGCTACAACGTTCCTGTCGGTCACCGGATCATGGTGCAGCTCGCGACCGCCTATTGGCCCATCCTGTGGCCTGCACCGAATCCGGTTTGCGCTACCGTCGTGCCTGGCTCCTCGGCCTTGTCCCTGCCCGTTCGCTCCAATGCGCCGGATGCGCCGGTGCCTCGAGACCTTCCGGTTCCGACCCCGGGTTCGGTACCCGAGACCTCGACCAGAGGTCAGGGCGGGTCCGAGACGACGCTGACACGGGACACCCACACCGGCAGGCTGACGGAGCGCGTCTTCATCGGTGGCGGCGTCATGGGCCCATCAGCGAAGAAAGTGCTGGAAACAGGGACCGAGATTTCCGACACGTCCGAGCGGATCTACTCCATTCTGCCCGATGATCCCCTATCCGCGATCGCGACCATGCGGCAGGAAACCCGCTTTGAGCGTGGCGATTGGGATGCACGTATCAAGACCTGGTCTCAGCAGACGGCCACGACGACCGATTTCGTGCTGAACGCTACGGTCGAATGCTGGGACGGAGACACGCTGTTTTTCAAAACGGAATGGAATCACGCGATCCCTCGCAACGGCATGTAGTGGCGCGTTTGTCCGCCCTATTCCGTTGAACTCTACGCGGTGTCCGGGCCGTATCTGCGCATCATCATCTCGACACTGTTGTTGATCGTGTCCGCCATTTCCTCATGGCTGAGAACCGTTCCCGAGAACAACAGCGGCCAGAACGCCCGCGCCTTGATCAGGCCGATGAATTCGCGCCCAGCCTGTTCGGGGTCGTCGATCTTCAATTGCCCGTCCGCTGCGGCCTCGCGCAGCATGTCGATGAACGAGGCCGTCTTGTCCAGCTTGCCCTGCGCTTGTTCGGCCAAGGTCGGGTTGCGCAGGATTTCGCTGATCACCATGCGGGACATGGCCATCACATCCGGCAGCATCAGAATACGCCCCTCGGCCCAGGCCAGCTCAGTCAGTTGTTCGCGAACATCGCGCCCTTTTTCGTACCTGATCTCAAGCACTTCTGCAAAGCGACTGGAAAGTTCCGTCACGATTGAGCGGAAAAGATTTTCCTTGCTTTCGAAATACTTATAAAGCGTCCTTTTAGAGACTTCAGCCTGGCGCGAAATACGATCCATGCTGGCCGCCGCGAACCCCTTTTCCTGGAATTCGGCCACGGCAGCTTCGATGATCTGTGCATATTTGGACGCATTGGGCGCGCTGATCTCATTCATGTCATTGCTATAGACCCATTGACAGCATCGGGTCAAACACTAGGTAAACGCGGGAGTTTACAGGCTCGACTTTCTGTGCCACATGTAAACCCGCCAGTTTACCGACTCAGGTAGCAAGCCAACACGGAGTATCCCCTCATGGCCATCAATCTGAAACTGAACGGCGAGACGCATACAGTCGACGCCGAACCCGGCACGCCCCTGCTCTGGGTGATCCGGGATGAGCTGAAGCTCACAGGAACCAAATTCGGTTGCGGTGTCGCGTCTTGCGGCGCCTGCACCGTGCATCTTAATGGCGAGCCCGTCCGCTCGTGCCAGACCTATATCGAAGACGTCGAAGACGCCGAGATCACCACAATTGAAGCCGTCGGTGAGGACAAGATCGGTGCAGCTGTCCAACAGGCCTGGGTCGAGTTGGACGTGGTTCAGTGCGGCTACTGCCAGTCGGGTCAGGTGATGTCGGCCGTTGGCCTGCTGGCTGAGAACCCCAAGCCCAGCACAGAGGAAATCGACGCGTACATGTACGGCAATGCCTGCCGCTGTGCCACCTATCAACGTATCCGTGCCGGCATCCAGCGCGCATCTGAAATTCTGGAGGCCTGATCCATGACCATCAACACCTCTCGCCGTGGATTTCTGAAAGGCGCAGCTGCTGCTGGTGCCGTCCTGCTGGTTGGCGCGCGTCCGGATGGCGCACTGGCGGCGGCTTCATCCGAGACCGCTCAGTTCAACCCCTTCGTGAAAATTGATGCGGATGGCACCGTGACCGCCATCGTCAAACACTTTGAGAAGGGTCAGGGCCCTGCGACCGGCCTGCCCACGCTCATCGCCGAAGAAATCGGCCTGACAATGGACCAGATCGAATACGAATTCGCGCCCTCTGATCCCAACGTTTACAACAACCTGCTGTTCGGACCGTTCCAGGGCACGGGCGGGTCGACCGCGATGGCGAATTCGTGGCTGCAATACCGTCAGGCCGGTGCTGCCGCGCGTGAGATGCTGATCAACGCGGCGGCCCAAAGCTGGGGCGTCGACGCATCGGGCATTACAATCGAAGAAGGCATTGTCAAATCCGGCGACACGTCCGCTCCGATTGCCGAATTCGTGGCCGCAACTGCTCAGCTGGACGCTCCTTCCGAGCCGCGCCTGAAGGACCCGTCAGAGTTCCGCCTGATCGGAAACGAAGCCGTTCGGCGTAAGGATTCGGCGATCAAGGGCAATGGTCAGGCCATGTATGCCATGGACGTTCACCTTCCCAACCAGATGATCGCTATGATCAAACGCCCCGAATCCAAAGGCGGAATTGCGCTAGGGTTTGACGATAGCGCCTCGAAAGAGGTCAAAGGCTACATCAGTGCCGCCGTTCTCCCCAACCAAGCGGGTGTCGCCGTCTACGCGGAAAACACCTGGGCCGCGATTCAGGCGCGCGATGCGCTTGAGGTCGAATGGGATATGTCGGGCGCTGAAACCCGCGACTCGGATCAGATTATGGCCGAGATCATGGACGCGCTGGATGCCGAGCCTACCTACAACGTCAACAAGGCCGATTTTGCAGCCGTCTCTGCCGCCATCGACGGCGCTGACACAGTGGTTGAGCGGACATTCTACTTCCCGCTTCTGGCCCATGCGCCGATGGAGCCGCTGAACTGCACCATCGAACAGACTGCGGACGGAGACATTGTCCTGCACGATGGCGCGCAGATGCCGACCGGCCCGCATATGGCCTACCAGCAGATCTTTGAACTTCCGGCCGAGAAGATTCATATCAACACGATGCTGGCAGGCGGATCCTTTGGCCGCCGCGCAACACCAGATGCGGACTATCAGGTCGAGGCTGCACTGGCCTTCGTGGTCACCGACCGCTCTCGCCCGGTCAAACTTGTCTGGACGCGTGAAGATGACATACGCAGCGGCTACTACCGCCCCGCCTTTGGTCACAAAGTGCGCGTCGGTCTGGACGGTGAAGGAAACATCGTCGGATGGCACCATCAAATCGCCGGTCAGTCGGTCATCAAAGGTACGCCCTTCGAAGCCGTTCTGGTGCATGACGGCATCGACCACAGCTCGGTCGAAGGGGTTTCTGACAGCCCATACGCCATCCCCGGAATGGCCGTAGGTCTGACGGATACACCGAAAGCGACGACTGTATTGTGGTGGCGCTCGGTCGGACACACCCATACGGGCTATGCGATGGAGGCCATGATGGACCTGGCCGCCGAGGCCGCCGGTCGCGACCCGGTCGAGTTCCGCCTGGCGCATCTGAGCGATGACAGCAACGCAGATCAGGCACGCAAGGCCGGAGTTCTGAAGCTGGCGATTGAGAAGGCCGGATGGGGCAACGCTCCAGCCGGGCGCGCGCAGGGGATCGCGGTCCACAAGTCCTTTGGCTCTTATGTGGCCGAAGTGGTCGAGGTATCAGGCGATCTGGACAGCGGAGTTCGTATCGAAAAAGTAACCTGTGCCGTGGATTGCGGCATTGCGGTGAACCCCGATGTGGTCAAAGCGCAGATCGAAGGTGGTGTCGGCTATGGCATCGGTCACGTCATGCGGGACCAGATCACGCTGACCAGCGGTGCAGTGGACCAGTTCAACTTCCCGGATTACGAACCTCTGCGGATCGGTGACATCCAGGCGATTGACGTCCATATCGTTCCGTCAGCCGAAGCGCCCACGGGCGTCGGCGAGCCGGGCACACCTCCGTCCGCCCCGGCCTTGGCGAATGCCATCCGCGCGCTCTCGGGCGTGAAGGTCACGACCCTGCCCATGGCGGAAAACGGCGTAACGTTCGTCTGATCCTAAAACACGTGGCGTCGGCGCAATTTGTGCCGACGCTTTTTTCCACCTCTGAAATTTGATCAAATTTCGTGACAAGGCCGTTTGGCTTCGCTACATCTCGGATAACCGAGAGGAGCTACCGCCCCAATGGACCTGATCGCCTTGCACAATTTCCGCGTTGCCGCCTGCGACCTGAACGGTCAGATGCGTGGCAAACGTGTCCCGCCTTCCTATGCCGACAAGCTGAGCAAGGGTGCCGTGCGCATGCCGTTCTCAGCGTTGAATGTCGATCTATGGGGCGCGGATATCGATGGAAGCCCCCTCGTGTTCGAAACCGGTGACGCTGATGGCATCCTGCTTCCGACCGAGCGCGGGGCTGTGCCAGTGCCATGGTTGGAAACATCGACCGCCCTGGTTCCCATGAGCCTCTATGACGACGACGGCGTTCCCTTTGCGGGCGACCCGCGCCATGCGCTAGCCTCCGTGCTGTCGCGCTACGCGCAGCGCGGCTGGTCAGTCGTTGCGGCGACCGAGTTGGAATTCACCCTTGTCGACGCGTCTGGGAACCAACCCTTAGCCCCCCTCAACCCGATCACTGGTCGCCGCCTGACAGACGAGGCAGTTCTTTCCGTCGCCGAAATGGACGCATTCGAGGCGTTCTTCACCGACCTCTATGACGGTTGCGCCGCGATGGGCATCCCCGCACAAACCGCAATTTCCGAAAGCGGTATCGGTCAATTCGAGATCAACCTCAATCATCAGGATGCCATGCGCTGCGCCGATGATACGTGGCTTTTCAAGACTTTGACGCGTGGTTTGGCCCGCAAACACGGCTTTGCCGCGACCTTCATGTCGAAACCCTATGCTGAAGACGCGGGAAACGGGATGCATGTGCATTTCTCAGTCCTAGACCAAGATGGGCGGAACATCTTCGACGATGGCGGGCCCGAGGGCACCGACCTGCTGCGCTCAGCCGTGGCCGGGTGCCTTGCTGCCATGCCGGCCAGCACTCTGATCTTTGCACCTCACGGGAATTCATACGCGCGGCTTGTGCCCAGCGCTCATGCACCCACCGGTGCAAGCTGGGCCTTTGAAAACCGAACCGCCGCCATCCGTATTCCGGGCGGAGCGCCTTCGGCCCGACGTATCGAGCACCGCGTGGCCGGGGGCGACATAAACCCCTACCTGATGCTGAGTGCCGTTCTGGGCGCAGCGCTGGTAGGCATCGAGGACGGCATGGTGCCCCCTGCCCCGATCTCGGGCAATGCTTATGAGATTGACGGCCTGCCTCAGCTGGCTGGCGACTGGTCCGCCGCCATCGACCTGTTCGAGAAAGACCCGATCATTGCCCGGCTTTTCCCATCGGAATTGATCCGCAATCTGTCGATGACCAAACGGCAGGAAATCGCACGTTTTGCAGATCGCCCCGAGGACGAACACTGGCTAAGCTATCTCGAGGCCGTGTGACCCCCTTGCCCGAAGGCACACTCTCGGGTATTTCTGAATTTGATCAAATTCGGTGACTCATGAAAATCGGCATTCTACAAACTGGCCACACCCCCGATGCGCTCATGCAGGATTTCGGGGACTATGACTCTCTGTTCCCAGCATTGCTGGACGGACATGGCTTTGAATTCAAAACGTTCGCGGTCGTTGACGGGATCTTCCCCGACAGCGCAGAAGACGCGGATGGCTGGCTGATTACAGGCTCTCGCTACGGGGCCTATGAGGACCTGCCATGGATTCCCCCGCTTGAGGATCTGATCCGCCAGATTCACCAAAGCGAAAAGCCGCTGGTGGGCGTGTGCTTTGGCCATCAGGTCATCGCGCAGGCCCTGGGCGGCAAAGTTGAAAAGTACCAAGGTGGATGGTCGGTTGGACGGACCGAATATAACTTCGATGGCGACAACGTCTGGCTGAACGCCTGGCATCAGGATCAGGTCGTGGCCGTGCCCGACGGGGCCGAGGTGATCGGCAGCAACGATTTCTGCCAAAACGCCATGCTGCGCTACGGTGACCAGATCTGGACCGTGCAGGCGCATCCTGAATTTTCCAACGATTTCGTCTCGGGCCTGATGCGCACGCGCGGCAAGGGCTTGGTGCCTGATGACCTCATGCAAGCCGCAGCGAACAGACAAACAGCACCAGACCATAATGCCCGGATCGCGCAGATCATGGCGGATTTTCTGAAGAAAGCGAGGGCCTGATGGCCGATTGGACAGACGCAGCACCGCAGGCCGCACAAGACTACATCGCCGGACATCGGCTGGATGAGGTCGAGTGCATCATCTCGGACCTGCCGGGCATTGCCCGAGGCAAGGCCGTTCCCGCATCGAAATTCGCGCGGCAATCCTATTTCCACCTGCCTGACAGTATCTTCTACCAGACGATTACGGGCGGCTGGGGTGAAGCCGCCGGTGAGGACGGATTCATTGAACGCGACATGATCCTGAAACCGGATTTCTCGACCACATCGGCTGCGCCTTGGACTGGCGACTGGACGCTGCAGGTAATCCACGACGCCTATGACCGCGACGACAATCCGATCCCCTACAGCCCGCGCAACGTGTTGAAGCGTGTCGTGCAGCTCTATCACGACAAAGGCTGGAAGCCGGTCGTCGCCCCCGAGATGGAGTTCTTTCTGGTCGCCCGCAACGTCGACCCGGCGCAGTCGATTGAACCAATGATGGGCCGCTCGGGCCGTCCTGCCGCCGCGCGTCAGGCCTATTCCATGACGGCCGTGGACGAATTCGGCCCGGTGATCGACGACATCTATGACTTCGCCGAACATCAGGGGTTTGAGATTGACGGGATCACTCAGGAAGGCGGCGCAGGCCAGCTTGAGATCAACCTGCGCCACGGCAATCCAGTGAAGCTGGCGGACGAGGTTTTCTACTTCAAACGCCTGATCCGCGAGGCCGCGCTGCGTCACAATTGCTTTGCGACCTTCATGGCGAAACCGATCGAGGATGAGCCGGGATCGGCGATGCATATCCACCATTCGATCATCGACATAGAGACCGGCCAGAACATCTTCTCCGGTCCGCAAGGCGGTGAGACGGACGCGTTTTACCACTTCATCGCGGGCCTGCAGACCCACCTGCCCGCCGGTCTTGCCGTGATGGCGCCGTATGTGAACTCGTACCGTCGCTATGTGAAAGACCATGCCGCGCCGATCAATCTGGAATGGGCGCGGGACAACCGCACCACGGGCATCCGGGTGCCTCTGTCGGGGCCTGAGGCGCGGCGCGTGGAAAACCGTATCGCCGGGATGGACTGCAACCCGTATCTCGGGATCGCGCTGTCGCTGGCCTGTGGCTATCTGGGGCTGGTCCAACAGGAACGTCCACGTCGGCAGTTCTACGGTGACGCTTATGAGGGCGAAGGGGATATCCCGCAGGTGATGGGGAATGCTCTGGACTTGTTTGACGGAGCCACTGAGTTGCATGAGATTTTGGGCCCCGAATTCGCCCGCGTCTACGGCATCGTCAAACGGGCCGAGTATGAAGAGTTTTTGCAGGTGATCTCTCCGTGGGAACGGGAACATCTCTTGCTGAACGTCTGAGCCTTTTGGGGTCGCCAGGGATGAACCTTCTCTATTCTAACGATAGCAAAGCCGAGTATCCGGCAAGCTGGTATGCCGCGACAGCCAATCCTCTCGCGCGGTTCCCTGAGTTCAAGGGCGAAACGCGCGCCGATGTGTGCATCGTCGGTGGCGGCTATACTGGTTTGTCCGCTGCGCTGCATCTGGCCGAGGCCGGGATGGACGTTGTCCTGCTTGAGGCACACCGAGTGGGCTTCGGCGCATCAGGCCGCAATGGCGGCCAGTTGGGCAGCGCCCAGCGCATGGACCAGGAGGATCTGGAGCGGCTCGTCGGGCAGGACGACGCTACCAAACTTTGGGAACTGGCCGAGGATGCGAAGGCCTTGGTCAAATCGCTGATTGAAAAGCACAAAATTGACTGCGACCTGAAGCCCGGCATCGCCAACCTGGGCCTGTCAGCGTCCGAGCGCAGCGATCTGCATGCCCATGCCGCGCATTTGTCGAACCGTTACGGCTACGATCAGATCGAGCTGCTGGATGAAGAGGCGGGCCACGCCCTCTGCCCCTCACCCGCTTACAAGGGTGGGTATCTGGACATGGGGGCGGCGCATCTGCACCCGTTGAACTATGCGCTCGGTCTGGCCTGTGCTGTTGAGGCCGCGGGCGTGCGTATTTTTGAAGGCACCGAGGTGACAGGGATCGAACAAGGCGACCCGGCTACTGTTCTAACCGAAGGCGGGAAGGTCCGCGCCCGACACGTCATTCTGGCCTGCAACGGATACCTTGGGACGCTGAACCGGCAGGTCGCGGCGCGGGTGATGCCGATCAACAACTTCATCGCCGCGACAGAACCGCTTGGGGCTGAGGCCGCGCGCGTGCTGACGCAGGATGTCGCCGTTGCAGATACAAAATTCGTGGTGAATTACTTCCGCCTCAGCGCTGACGGACGCCTGCTGTTTGGCGGAGGCGAAAGCTATGGCTACCGGTTCCCTTCGGATATCTCCGCTACCGTGCGCAAACCAATGACCGAGATCTTTCCCCATCTGCGGGACGTCAGGCTCGACTACGCATGGGGCGGTACTCTGGCGATTACCATGCGGCGGATGCCCTACCTAACGCGCGTCGCGCCCAATATCCTGTCTGCCTCTGGCTATTCCGGCCATGGCGTCGGCACGGCAACGCATGCCGGTCAGCTTATGGCATTGGCCATCCAAGGGCAGGCCGAAGGGTTCGATACCATGGCCCGCGTCCCGGCCCTGCCCTTTCCCGGTGGTCCAGCCCTGCGGAACCCTCTGCTGGTGCTGGCGATGACATGGTACGCGATGCGGGATCGGCTGGGGATCTAGCCCCCGTTTCCATACGACAATTTGGTGAAATTTTGCCGATCTTGCGATTGGGGGCTTGGCACGGGCGGGATGCTTGATTTAATAAAGTGAAAGTTAGAATTCGGGAAAACCAAATATGACGCTGCCACCCAACGTTCATGACGCCGAACCCATCCCCGCCGCCGCACGAGACGCAATCGACGCCCTGATGCAGTCAGGCGACCTGTTTCGCTACACCGCGCCGCAGGACGCGCCGGTCTCTTTGCTGGAATCCGAGTTCGCCGCCCTGCTGGGCACGAAATACGCTTTGGCCGTTTCGTCCTGCTCGGCTGCTCTGTTTCTGTCGCTGAAGGCACTGGGCTTGCCGCGGGACGCACGGGTTCTGATCCCCGGCTTTACCTTCGCTGCCGTGCCATCGTCGGTCGTGCATGCAGATTGCGTTCCGGTTCTGTGCGAAGTTGGTCCGAACTACCGCATCGACATGGCTGATTTCGAGGCCAAGCTGGACGATGTACAAGCGGTGATCATCAGCCATATGCGCGGCCATACCTCGGATATGGATGCGATCATGGCGCTGTGCGACGCGCGCGATGTCCCGGTGATCGAGGATGCCGCCCACTCGCTGGGCACCACCTGGCATGGGCGCAACATCGGCACCATCGGCAAAATTGGCTGCTTCTCGTTCCAGTCCTACAAGATGATCAACGCGGGCGAAGGTGGCATTCTGATCACCGACGACGCCGATCTGGTGGCGCGCACCGTGATCATGTCCGGCGCTTATGAGCATAACTGGAAGAAGCACAAAACTCCGCATGGCGACAACTCACCTGAGTTGGAGCAGGCCTTTGCACGCTGGCAGAACAAACTGCCGCTTTATAACTTGCGGATGAGCAACCTCAGCGCCGCAGTGATCCGCCCTCAGGTTCCAGAACTGGCGCGCCGCGTGCGCGATGGGCTGGCGAACCACGACTATGTAGCCGAACGTCTGAACAGCTCGGACTATATCGACGTTCCCGCCCCGCTTGCGCCCGAACGTCGTGCGCCGGATTCGATTCAGTTCAATCTGGTCGGCATGGATGAGGGTGAAATCCGTGCCTTTGCCGCCGCATCCGAGGCGCGCGGCGTCAAGGTTCAGGTCTTTGGCATGAGTGAAGACAATGCCCGCGCCTTCTGGAACTGGCAATTCCTGCCTGAGCAATTCGAGCTGCCGCAAACCCGGGCCATGCTGATGACAGCCTGTGACGTGCGCCTGCCCGTGCGCCTGACGCGCGAGGAATTGGACGTGATCGCCGATATCTTGCTGGCCTCGGTCGGTGAGGTGATTGGCCCTGTCCCCGCTTACGGTACATGAACTCCGAGCACTGAGACGAACAATGCGTCGATCCCTTCGGGGGTCGGTGCGATGCGGGACAAGATAGCAGCCACCCGCAGCCCGTCCGAGGTATTCACCAACAGCGGTGCGCCGGAATCCCCCATCATCACAGGGCAGATCCCATGCAGCATTTGGCCTGCATATATACGCATGGGGCAAGTCTCTGTCTGGCTCAGGACATGAGGTCTTAGCCCCGGATAGCCCGCGACGAAACCCGCCTCGACCTCTTGATTTGCCGGCTTAACGAAACCGACCTCGGCCCCGATCGGAGCGTCCAGCACCAGAATAGCCCAGTCCAATTCGGGTTGATCGGAGAAGCTGGCCGATACATCCTGACCTGCAGGCAAGATATAGTCATCGGCCCGCGCAACCGAGACCGCCTCTCCCCGCTGGTACCCGGCAGCAAATCGAATACTCTCGGGTGGTATCCAGCGTTTGCGTGATCGATTGTAGAGACAATGTGCCGCCGTCAGTACATGGTTTTCCGAGATCAGAACACCCGTACAATGAGATCGTTGGTCCCGCCCCGCGTAGTTCACACGACCAATCGCGCGCCAAGGGGCCTCGGACGCATCGAGTATCTCACGCGCCCGAATATCCTGACATCCGGCAGAGGTATCTGTCCCCAACCGACAAACTGCTGACCAGTTTTCAGAGAACTGCCCTTCGGCCCAAACTGCTTGCGACCACAAAATAGCGACACACAGGACCAGCCAGCGCATCGCCTATGCCTCTAGTTCAATTTCGAAAGCTTCTGCTGCAACTCGGCCAATTGCTTTTTGATGTCGTCCAGATCCTCTTTCGGCTCGGACTCGTCCTCTTTGTCGGGGCCAGACCAGTTGCCGGACAACCCGCCCGTCATCGCCTTGAGGAACGCCTGTTGCTGCGCCTGCATCGCCTCGAACCCCGGCATCTGAGACATGGGGTTCATGGCGTTCATATTCTCCATCATCTTGCTTTGGCTTTCGCGCAGCATGTCGAATGAGCTTTGCAGGAATTGCGGCATCATACCCCCGCCCGGCACCATGTAGCTGCGCACCAGATCGTTCAGGACATTCACCGGCAGGACGTTCTCGCCCCGGCTTTCATGTTCGGCAATGATTTGCAAAAGGTATTGGCGGGTCAGGTCATCGCCCGTCTTCAGATCAATGATCTGAACTTCGCGCCCGTCGCGGATGAACCCCGCAATATCTTCGAGCGTCACGTAATCGCTGGTCTCGGTGTTATATAGCCGGCGGCTGGCATAGCGCTTGATCAACAGCGGTTTTTCTTTGTCCGACACCTTGTACCCTCCCCAAGGATGATGCGTTGCAGCAGAGGTTATGCGACTGCAGCACAAAAAGAAAGGGCAGGTCAATCGACCTGCCCAACGCGATGGCACCTATAGGGAGGATAAGATGCTCGTCGCGGACGTTCTTACTTGGCAGCTGCAGCTTTCTTGGCAGCAGTTGTCACCTCAGAAGTCGCTTTCTTGACAGCTGCGGTTGCTTCTTCAGCAGCGTCTTTGCCAGCGGCCATCAGCAGCTCAACGGTTTCCGACTGAACTTTTTTCGCGATTTCAGCGAAAGCAGCCAGGTTTTCAGCAGCAACTTCAGCCGACGCGCTTGCGAAGTCGGTTGCGGCTTTTGCGTAGTCAGCAGGCTCGGCCTTTGCTTTCGACATCTCGGTCAGCTTGGCCAGGGTGTCCTTGGTCCATTTGTTCGAGATTTCAGCCGATTTCTCAGCCGCGTCCAGAGCAACGCCCGACAGCTTTTCGTTCAGCGCTGCGGTCGATTTGAAGGCACCTTCCATTGCGGTGGTGTCTACCGGAAACGCGCCCATGACGTCTTTCATGATCGCGGTGAAGTCTTGGGTCTTTGCCATTGTCCTAATCCTTTTCACCGAACCGGGCCCACCCCGGTTTCCATCGGCTTGAGGACAATATGATTTCTGCATTGCAGCATTACAAGCTTTTTCTTGCTGCAATGCAGAAAAAATCGAGTTTCATTTTGAAATCAACGATTTGCTCAACGATTTGCCTTTAGCAAAACATAGCTTCCAGGCGCCGGACACAGGCTCGGATGCTCCGAATCACCCGTTTCGCGCGCCGGGACCTGCTTGCCAGACCGTTTTTTCAGCCATGCTCCCCACATCGGCCACCAAGATCCTTCGTGAAAGTCAGCGTCTTTCAACCAGGCCTCGGCATCCAATTTCAGATCAGGGTTGGTGTAGTGGCCGTATTTCTTCTTGCTGGGCGGGTTCACGATCCCTGCAATGTGGCCGGACTCTGACACAACAAAAGTCTTGGACTTGGACCCCATCTTCTGAACACCGCGATAGCAGTCTTTCCAGCGGGCGATGTGGTCCGTCTCGCAGGTGATAGCCATCAGGGGGACATCCACATCCCTGACATGCAGCTTGTGGCCCAGCATCTCGAAGCCGTCGCCCACGAATTCGTTGTGCTGGCACAGGCCGCGCAGATACTGCACCGCCATCTTCCCCGGCAGGTTCGAGCCGTCGCCGTTCCAATACAGCAGGTCAAAGGCCGGAGGGGTCTCTCCCATCATATAGCTGCGGATCGCTGGCGTGTAGATCAGGTCGCGCGAACGCAGGAATGACATGGTGCGCCCAAGAATCCATGCGCGGAGGAGGCCATCCTTGGCGACCTGATCCTCGATCCCATCCACAAAGTCGTTTTGCAAAAACGGCGTGAATTCTCCTTGATCGCCAAAATCGGTCAGAGCCGTAAAGAAGGTCGCCGACTTGACCGATTTGTCCCCGCGCTGTTTGAGCAGTGACAGGGTCAGGCTAAGCGTCGTGCCCGCAATGCAATACCCAACGGCGTTGACCTGTTTTACTTTGCAGATCTTCTTGACCGTCTCGATCGCAGTCAGGAACCCATCCTGAATATAGTCCTCCATCCCCACATCGGCGTAGGTGGAGTCGGGATTTATCCAGCTGACGACAAACAGAGTGTATCCCTGCTCGGTCACCCATTTGATCAGGCTGTTCTGGGTTTTGAGGTCGAGAATGTAGAATTTGTTGATCCACGGCGGGAACAGAACGATGGGCGTTTCGTGCACCGTCTCGGTTGCCGGTTTGTATTGGATCAGCTCCATCATGCGGTTGCGATAGACAACATCGCCGGGGCTGGTCGCAATATTGACCCCAACCTCGAATGCACTGTCATCGGCAAGCTTGACCACAAGCTCACCATCGTTGGCCTCTAGATCCGAGACGAGGTTCTCAAGCCCTTGGATCAGGGATTGCCCCTCGGTTTCGACAGCTTTCTCCAAGGCATCGGGGTTGGTTGCCAGAAAATTGGTGGGGGCCATCAGATCGATGATCTGCTGCGAGAAATACTGAAGGCGCTGCTTGTCCTTCTCTTCAAGGTCCTCAACCGACGACACTGCCTGCGCAATGGCTTCGGCATTGGTCTGGTACTGCTGGCGGATCAAGCGAAAATAGGGGTTGGTGTCCCAAAGCGGGTTGGAAAAGCGTTTGTCCTTGGACTTGGGTTCGTCTTCATCCACTTCGCCTGTGGTCAGTGCCTGCTGCGCCTCGGCAAAGTTAAGAACGGACTTACCCCAGTATTCGATCTGCTGTTCCAGCAGTTTGGCGGGATTCTGCAATGCGTCTGCCCAGTAGGCCGTTGCCGCACGTGCATAAAGCTCTTGATTCGGGCCGTCCAATGCCGGGACATGAGACTTTTTCGAAGCCATGACTTCGATCAGGCGCTTGGAGAGAGCCTCAACCTTCTCCATATTTTCTTTAATGCGTTCAATATGTTCTTCGGTAACTTTGCCCGTAGTGTCTTCACTTGTTGTCATTTTAACAATTCACCCCTACTCTCGCTGCTATGCAGAATAACGTCGCGGACGTTGGTCGACAAAGCGACGAATGGTCCGAACTCTCAGGTTGATACTCCGGAGGATCCTTCGATGCGCTACATGATGACCTACGATCTGATGGAAACCATGCGCAATACGAACCAATGGCTTGGTTCGACGGCAAATGCGATGGCCTCCTACCCACTGTTTTCGATGGTCCCGAACCCGGCGTTCAGCTGGATGGCCGCCTGGGGTGAAGTGACCGAGCGCACCTTTCAACGCATGGTCGCGAAGCCCGATTGGGGCATCCGGACTTTCACGTGTGAAGATGGCAAAGATCATCTGGTCGAAGTCACCTCGGTTCTGGAGCGTCCCTTTGGGGACCTTCTCCATTTCAAGGTAAACGGGCGCGAAACGCAACCTCGCAAGGTGCTTTTGGTGGCTCCGATGTCCGGTCACTACGCAACTTTGCTGCGCTCGACCGTCAAAAGCCTTCTGGTCAATTGCGAAGTTTACATCACCGATTGGCATAACGCGCGCGATATCCCCGTGTCCGCCGGAAAGTTCGATGTCGAGGATTACACCCTCTACCTTGTCGATTTTATGAAAGAGCTTGGCCCGGATACCCATGTCGTCGCGGTTTGCCAGCCCGCGCCGTTGACGCTAGCAGCAACCGCCTATCTGGCCGAGGTCGAACCAAAGGCCCAACCCAGTACCCTGACCCTGATTGGTGGCCCGGTCGATCCCGACGCCACCCCGACCGACGTAACCGACTTTGGCCGTCGCGTGACGATGGGCCAGTTGGAAGAGACCATGATCCAGCGCGTTGGTTTCAAATACAAAGGCGTGGGTCGGATGGTTTATCCCGGCCTGTTGCAGCTGGCTTCGTTCATGTCGATGAATGCCGAACGCCACTCTACAGCCTTCACGGATCAGATCCAGCGCGTGATGCGGGGGGAAGCCTCGGACCATGATGCCCATAACCGCTTCTACGATGAATACCTCGCCGTCATGGATATGCCGGCCGAATTTTATCTCTCCACGGTCGAACGCATTTTCAAAAACCGCGAGATCGGGCGAAACAAATTTGTCGTCGCCGGGCACAAGGTTGATATGGGCAAGATCACCGATGTGGCTGTGAAAACCGTGGAAGGCGCGAATGACGACATTTCGGCGCCTGGGCAGTGTATCGCTGCGCTTGATCTGTGTACCGGTCTGCCGGACAGCAAGAAAGCCAGCCATGTCGAACCCGGTGCGGGGCATTACGGCATCTTCGCTGGCCGCAGCTGGCGCGACAATATCCGCCCGCTGGTCATCGATTTCATGAATGAGAACAGCCGCAAACCGCGTCGTCGGGCGGCCAACAGCAACAAAGTCGCGTAAGGGCTTTGGCGTCAGAGTCTGACCTCACATTTTCTTGCGTCTGCGGGACACTGACAGGCCGCATCACATCTGGTGGTGCGCGTCTGGGTACCCATGCCGAATGTTTTTGCCACGACTGCCGTGCGGCCCAACTTTACTTCGGCCAACCCGACCCGGCCCCCGGCCCGGTTGAGGTGTTTCAAATCGCCCCCGACGAGGCCACGATTGACAGCGGCGCCGAACATTTGGCGGCGATGTCTCTGAGCCCGAAGGGCATGCTGCGATGGTATGCCAAATGCTGCAATGCACCCTTGGCAACCACGCCACGCACCGCCAGATTCCCCTTTGCTGGGTTCATCGCATTGCGTATCGATGATCGCACACGGCTTGGCCCGATCTCGACCCGAGGCTTCGTGCCTCGGCCCAACGGCAAGCAAAAGCACGAAAATCTGGCCCCGGCGGCAATCGGGTTGCTGCGCCGCGTGATCAAATCAAGACTATCCGGTGGGTGGAAAAACACGCCGTTCTTTGATCCTGAGAGTTTTGAACCCGTCGTGACACCGACGGTGATCAGCAAAGAGGAACGCGCAGCGCTCTACCCGTAGGCCATGCGCAAGGGTTCATCTAGCCATGCTTGCATCAGGTCGATCACCTGCCCAGGCGCTTCCAGCGTTGGCAGATATCCAGCCGCGTCGATTGTGTGCATCACCGCATTTGGGATCATGTCCGCCATGAAGGCATGCTTGCGCTCGGGCGTCAGCCGGTCATGCTTTCCACACAGGATCAGGCTGGGCGCTTTGATCCGGCGCAGTGTGCCCTGCTGATCCGCGCGCCTCTGTAACGCGCGCATCTGGGTGACAAAAACCTCGGGGCCTAAATCCATTGCCATTGCCAGCAGGTCATTCAACACAGGTATGCGGTGCGGCCCCGGCGCCAGAGTGTCCGACCCGACAACCTGCCGCATCACCTCCTCAAGCCGACCGGCCTGTGCGCCGATGATCAGATCCTCCCGCCCCGCCGCGATCTGCGGGGTGTCGGCCTGCGCATCGGTCGAGATCAGGCACAGGCGCGACACCCGATCCGGGGCACGTCGAACAAGCTCCAACGCCACCACGCCGCCCAGCCCGTGCCCTGCCAGCGCGAACCGATGGGACAACTGATCCAGTAGGTCCGAGGCGATCTCTTCAATACGCTCCCCCCGACTGATCGCCGAGACGACCACGGCACGGCGGCGTGAAAACGCATCAATTTGGGGATGAAACAGCCGGGCATCACACATCAAACCCGGCAACAACACCAGCGGCTCAATCACGTGGGGCCTCCTTCTGCTCGGTTATCCGAGTCGTTCCTTCTCATCAGGATGGAAGGTTTGGATCAGCCCAGCAAGTGAATCTTTACGGATAGGCGATTCCACGGAATGGTGGGAAATCAGCATAGCGTTTCTGACGGGCAGAAAGGGTTTCGGCCGGCTCGGCCCCCGGTCGTAAAAGGCAACCTTTGGGCGCGATATAGCTGTCGATCCGGCGTTGAGGCTTTGGACGCCACACCAGATTGAATGCGCAGAGTTTCGGGAAGAACCAGATCTCGGAATAGTCAAGATGATCATGCATCCACCACGCGAGATCGCGCCAGTCCCGCCCCTGCGCGTAGCGATCCGCAAACCAGGGGATCACGATAGATGCACCAGCGACCCGCGCCTCACCCTGCCCCCAGTCCCAGATATGGCACTCCAGCGGATTGTCATTGCGCGCGCAGTTCAGTCGGTTTTCGTTGCCAAACGCATTCAAGGACAGCGACCGATAGCCCGAGCGCACTGCGACCCGGCCAAAGGTCTCCTCAAGCGGGTCAAGCAAGGTTTGGCAAAAGGCGCTACCGGTTTCTATGGCAAGGTCCGGGTTCTCAGGCAGGTTCTGCTTTTGGTGGAAATTCCCGATCTCGGAGTACAGGAAGTCGCGCATGAAGAAATGCCGGGACAGACGCACACGACCCAGCGTCTCAAGGCTCCACATACTACCCGGCTTGCGCATCGCTATGCCCTTGAACAAGGGGTCATTCGATCCCCTGCGTTTTCAACCACGCCAATATCCCATTCACCGTCGGCTCTGTCTGGTCCGGAGACATCAGGCGACCGGCAATCACATGCGACATCGGATCATCCCCCGGCCCCATGGTGACAAGCTCAACTGTTGCTGGCGCACCCCATCCCTCGGCCACCTTATGGGTCTTGTCCGGGCGTACGACCTGATCATTATCGGAAAACCAGAACAACGCCGGCACCAAAGCTTTTGAGAAATCAAGACCGTAGACCGTTTCGACCAGAACTGTCATCGGCACCACGGCCTCCCACGGGTAAACCGAAGTCCAGTACTTGTTCTTTTCTGGATCTGGCCCGGATACATCTCGTTCCGGCCCCATCAGCAGTGGCAACCAATCCCGAGCCCAAGGCAGACCGGGTATAAACGCCCCTGCCGCATTTACCCCGAAATTCGGTGATACGAACACCATCGCCGCGACATCCTCGCTGAGGTCCGGGTTCAAAGCCGCCGCCGCCGCCAGCGTGCCCCCGGTCGATGTCGAAATGACTACAACTTTGTCACCAACAGCTTTGGCCGCCGCCAGCCCCTCGGCCATGTCCTTCATCCAACCCGAGGCGGTCGCATCGCCCATCGCCGAACCATCTCGGCCATGACCTTGCAATCGCGCATATACCAGATTGGCGCCCAAAGCATCAGCGACCATATCAGGCACGGGACGGATCTCTTCTGAACTAGCCGAGAAGCCATGGACATATAGCACCGAAAAAGGCGTCCGCTGTTCTTTGAACCCGTCCTGCCAGATCACACGCTTTTCGACACCGGGAACGATATCGTCAAAGGCGGACTCCGTGCTTTCCAAATAGACCTGAACACCTTCGCCAAACTTGCGGGAGTCGAAATCTGGGTTCAGGTTCACCTCTTCCCGCGGCCCGAACCAATAGAGCAGGCCCCCGACGACGATCAGCGCCAGTAAAATTCGCCCCAGCACCCATCCGAACCAACGCATTACCCATCCCCCAGAACGTCGAGCACGGCGTTCTCGATCAAACCAAGACACGGCCCGTCGGAGAACCGATGATCCGCATCCTTGACCAGCAACAATCTCATATCCGGGCCAGTCGCATGCTCCAATAGGCGTACGGCTGTTTCAGTCGATACCGCCGTATCAGCCGTACCCTGCAAAAAACGCACGGGAAACGGCAGATCCAACGCGTCCCGCAGAACCAGGCGCTGCCGACCATCCTCGATCATATGCTTTGTGATGATGTAAGGCTCCATATAGTCTGAGGGCAATTCCACATGCCCAACCTCCTCCAGCGCTGCCTTCTGCGCATCTGAGAAGGACGCCCAATAGCCGTCCTCGGTAAAATCCGGGGCTGCCGCGATGGTCACCATGCCAACAATTCGCTCCGGCAACGCCTTTGCCAGCAGCAGCGCCTGCCAACCGCCCATCGAGGACCCAACGACCACCAAAGGCCCCTCGGTCAAGGCACCCACCGCTGCCAGCGTGTCTTCGTGCCAATCTCCAATGCAGCCGTCTGTGAACGCCTCAGAGCTTTCGCCATGCCCTGAATAGTCAAACCGCAAGAACGCCTGCCCCCGTGCTTTCGACGAAGCCTCAAGATGAACGGCCTTGGTGCCCTCCATATCCGATTTCAAACCGCCCAGAAAAACAATGGTCGGACCGGCCCCTTCACTCTTGTGATAAGCCAACCGCCGCCCCTGCGCCGTTTCCAAAAAATCTGTTGCTGCCATGAAGCCCTCTTTGCTTTCCTGACATCATGCACGCCCCCCGTCCAAGTGCAATTCCGTGATCCCCCTTCATCTGGCTAAAAATACCTCGGGTAGCGCGAGGGGCTGGCCCCTCGCTCCCGCTCTTGACACAATTCCCACCACCTGCCAAAGCAGCCAGACGCAAATAACCCGCAACCGGGCGTTCAGTGGGCGCCAAACCGACGAGGAGAGCCGATATGGCCCTGGATTCAAAATCCGTCTCTCTCACCTTTCCCGATGGCAATGCACGTTCCTATGACGCAGGCGTAACGCCCGCGCAGGTAGCTGCCGACATCTCAACCTCGCTGGCGAAAAAAGCCATCTCGGCCACAGTGAACGGTCAGCACTGGGACCTGCAATGGCCCATCGATGCAGATGCCCAAATCGCCATCCACACCATGAAGGATGAAGATCAGGCCAATGAGCTGATCCGCCACGATCTGGCGCATGTGATGGCCCGCGCCGTGCAGGAAATCTGGCCCGCGACCAAAGTCACCATCGGCCCCGTTATCGAAAACGGCTGGTACTATGACTTTGACCGCGAAGAGCCATTCACGCCCGAAGATCTCGGCCTCATCGAGAAAAAGATGAAAGAGATCATCAACAAGCGCGACCCCGTCACCACCGAGGTCTGGGATCGTGACCGCGCGATCGAATTCTACAAGGCCAACAACGAGCCCTATAAGGTCGAGCTGATCGAAGCCATTCCGGGTGATGAGCCTCTCCGCATGTATTGGCACGGCCATTGGCAGGATCTGTGCCGCGGCCCGCACCTGCAGCACACCGGTCAACTGCCGGGCGATGCCTTCAAGCTGATGAGCATTGCGGGTGCCTATTGGCGTGGCGACAGCGACCGCGCGATGTTGCAGCGCATCTATGGCGTAGCCTTCACCGGAAAGGAAAAGCTCAAAGCGCACCTGAACATGCTGGAGGAGGCCGCCAAGCGCGACCACCGCAAGCTGGGCCGCGAGATGAACCTGTATCACATGCAGGAAGAGGCTCCGGGTCAGGTGTTCTGGCATCCCAACGGCTGGAAAATCTACACCACCCTGCAGGACTACATGCGCCGGATGCAGGACCGTGACGGCTATGTCGAGGTCAACACCCCACAGGTCGTAGACCGCAAACTGTGGGAGGCTTCGGGCCACTGGGACAAGTACCAGGAAAACATGTTCATCGTTGAAGTCGACGAAGAGCATGCCCGCGAAAAGGCGATCAATGCGTTGAAGCCGATGAACTGCCCTTGCCATGTGCAGGTGTTCAATCAGGGCCTGAAATCCTATCGCGATCTACCGCTGCGTATGGCCGAGTTTGGCTCCTGCGCGCGCTATGAGCCCTCGGGCGCGCTGCACGGGATCATGCGGGTGCGCGGCTTTACTCAGGACGACGGTCACATCTTCTGCGCCGAGGATCAGATCGAATCCGAGACCGCAAAGTTCATTGCTTTCCTGTCGAAGGTCTACGCCGACCTTGGCTTCCACGACTGGACCATCAAACTGTCCACCCGCCCGGAAAAGCGGATCGGCAGCGATGAAAGCTGGGATTTCGTCGAGAAAGCTTTGGGCGATGCCTGCAAGGCCGCTGGGTATGAGTACGAGGTCTTGGAAGGCGAGGGCGCATTCTACGGTCCGAAGCTGGAGTTCACTTTGACAGATGCCATCGGCCGGAATTGGCAATGCGGCACGCTTCAGGTCGACCCTAACCTGCCCGAGCGTCTGGATGCGAATTTCATCGGCGCTGACGGGTCCAAGCATCGCCCCTACATGCTGCACAGGGCCTGCCTTGGGTCGTTCGAACGGTTCATCGGCATTCTGATCGAAGAACACGCGGGCAAGTTGCCGTTCTGGCTGGCGCCGCGGCAGGTCGTTGTGGCCTCGATCACCTCGGATGCGGATGACTATGTGGCCGAAGTTGTTGAAACGCTCCGCGCCGCTGGCGTCCGGGCCGAGGCGGATATCCGCAACGAAAAGATCAACTACAAGGTCCGCGAGCACTCGGTCGGCAAGGTTCCGGTCATCCTGGCGGTGGGTCACCGCGAGGTTGATGATCGCACTGTAAGTGTCCGCCGACTGGGCGAAAAACAAACGCAGGTTCAATCTCTTGAGACTGTAACAAATGAGCTGTCCAAGGCAGCCACCCCACCGGACCTGCTGTAACATAAGTCAGTTTTTGACCCCTCATCCGGCCCTGAAATCGGGGCCGGATTGAAACATTTTCCTTTTTTCAATTCAAAAACAATTTGTTAACCTGCAAGAGGGCATGACAATGCCTGACGCGCTTGTGAGACACGGCCTCGTGAATTTAACTGTGGCTCACTAGTCGTTACCTTTGTCATTGTCACAAGCAGACATACGCAGTCATCAAAAGGATTACCGAGATGTCGAACACAGCCAAATCCCTGGTTATCGCAACAGCCGTCGCAGCCGCCGTTTCGGGCGCAGCAACCACCGCCTCCGCACAAGCGAAAGAGAAATGCTATGGCGTTTCGCTGGCCGGTCAGAACGATTGCGCCGCAGGCCCCGGCACCACATGCGCGGGCACCTCGACTGTTGACTATCAGGGCAACGCCTGGACTCTGGTTGATGCAGGCACCTGCGCCGATATCGAACTGCCTGCACAGGCAGACGGCACCCCGCGCAAAGGTTCGCTGGAAGAACTGAACCGCGACCTGCCGGCATAATATCTGCCATACGAGATCCACGGGGCGGGCCAAGTCGCCCGCCCCTTTTGACGTGATCATAGGGAACTGCCTCATGCTGGACGACGCACTCAGGTCGAACCGACTGCCCGCAGCGCCGGGTGTTGGGTATAAACCGCAGCACTTTGCACAGATCCTTGAACACGCACAGCCCGTCGCATGGCTGGAAATCCACGCCGAGAACTACATGGGCGACGGCGGCCGCCCGCTGGCGCAACTGCGCCATCTGTCAGAACAATTCCCAATCTCGGTCCACGGTGTTGGCCTGTCCATCGGCGGCGAAGGCCCGCTGGATGCAGACCATCTGGCGCGATTGAAACATCTGGTCGGCTGGCTGAACCCGGCCAGCTTCTCTGAGCATCTGGCTTGGTCGACTCATGACAGCCACTTCCTGAACGACCTTCTGCCCCTGCCCTATACCGATGCCACTTTGACCCGCATCTGCGATCATATCGACCAGGTACAAGAGGTGGTTGGACGGCAAATGCTGCTCGAAAACCCCTCCAGCTATCTGGCATTTGAGGAAAGCACCTGGTCCGAGCCCGATTTCCTGCGCGAAGTTTCGAACCGAACCGGATGCGGGCTGTTGCTGGACGTGAATAACGTCTTTGTCTCGGCCACCAATCTGGACTTCTCGCCCCAGGGCTATATCGATGCCTACCCGCTTGAAAAGGTTGGTGAGATTCACCTCGGCGGTCACGATGAAGACGAAGACGACCACGGTAAACCTCTGCTGATCGACAGCCACGGTCGCGAGGTCGTTGATCCGGTCTGGGCGCTTTTGGACTATGTTCTGGATCGGTCGGGGCCGAAGCCTCTCTTGGTCGAGTGGGACACGGATGTTCCTGACTGGCCGGTCCTGCGGGACGAGGCCGTGCGCGCCCAGGCGGCTCTGGAGCGGATCCCGGCATGAGCGTGTCGCAAACCCAGTTCCGCGCCGCGCTTCTGGACGCCACTACCCCGGTCCCGGAGGGTTTGCTGGATTCTGAAAACCAACCCGCCGGTCGGCGGTTCAGCGTCTATCGCAACAATGTCGCTGTCTCACTGACCGAGGCCATGCAGCAGGCCTTTCCCGTGATCACCAAGCTGCTTGGACCACAGAACATGGATGGCCTTTCGGGCATTTTCCTACGCCAGCACCCGCCTACATCCCCGTTGATGATGTTTTATGGTGAGGAGTTTCCCGCCTTTGTCGCCGGAATGCCTCAGCTGTCCCATCTGGGCTACCTTGCCGATATGGCGCGGCTGGAACTTGCCCTGCGCCACTCCTACCACGCGGCAGACAGCACGCCCGCACCCGCCGATGCGCTGGCCGTTCCCCCGGAAGACGTGATGCGCGCACGGCTGAGTTTTGCCCCGGCGATGCGGGTGATCCAGTCGGATTGGCCGATCCACGCGATCTGGCGCTACAATTCGGAAGCGGACGCCCCTAAACCGGCCGCTCAAGCCGAGGATGTTCTGGTCACCCGCCCGGAATATGATCCAGCCCCACATCTGCTGCCCAAAGGCGGAGCAGACTGGATCGCACATATGCAAGCGGGCGACACCATCGGCAGCGCGTTCGAAAAAACCGCTGCCGACACGCCCGATTTTGATCTTGGAACCACTCTGGCACTGCTTTTGCAAGGCGGTGCAATAACCTCTGTGACTATCGAAAGGCTGGAGTCATGACTGCGCTCATCTCAATCCACAACTCCGTTTTGGGAAAGGTGGACCATGCGTCCGGTTGGCTGACGCCTACCCTCGCCCGGCTCGTGTTTATTGCTGTATTGCTCGTCTACTACTGGAACTCGGCGATGCTGAAGATTGATGGGTCGATCTTCTCGCCATCCAGTGGTGCGTTTGGGCAAATCTTTCCGAAAGCCGCCGAAGCCGTGCTTTGGGACGTCACGCAAATGACGTTCTTCCAGCGGATCGTGATCTTCCTTGGCACCGTGGCCGAGTTCGTCCTGCCCGCGCTGCTGCTGGTTGGTCTGTTCACGCGTCTGGCGGCGGTCGCAATGATCGGGTTTGTCTGGGTGCAGACCATTGTCGACGTGACCGGCCATGGCGTGAAACTGGGCAGCCTGTTCAATGCCGCGCCTGACCTTGTGGATCAGCGCACCATGTGGACCTTCCTGTTTCTGGTTATGGTCATCAATGGCGCAGGCCCGCTGTCGTTGGACCGCATCCTGCGCCTGAAATAACTCAGAAATGAGCCTTGGGTTCGTCCGGTTTTCCCGCGGCGAGCCCGAGCACCCCGGCTACCGCGGCAAAGGCAATCGGGAACATGGTGAAGACGCCGAAACCGAACGCATAGTACATCCCAGCAGCCGAGGCCAATAGCAAGATCCCCGCAATCAACGCCCGCGCATGGGCCATGGCCCCACCCGCGATCGCCAACAAAGGCGCAACGATCGAGGCCGCTTGAATCAGGTCAGGGTTATCCACCTGCTCGGCAATCCCTTCGATATCGCCAAAATGCTTGATGGCTTCGACATAGCCATATCCGAAAAAACCGACAATCATACCGATCAAACCGGCGATGACGCCCAAAATCATGGCAGCGTTTCGCATGTATCTTCCTTTACAGTTCGTATCAGCAGATAGGTACGCGGCTACGCAACACCAAGAGAGGCCCGTGTTTCAGCGGTCCACCCCAGAAACAACTCTCCGTCCTTTTCGATCAGAGGGCGCTTCATCAGCGTCGGATGATCGGCCAGCAACTCCAGCGGCGGCCGTGCGCGCTCGGCTTCGTCCAATCCGCGCCACGTGGTTGACCGGGTATTGAGCAAAGCCTCGCCGAACGTGGCAAAAGCTTGCGAAAGGGTCTCAGCCGGAACTCCGTCCGCCCTTACATCCACGAGAGTCGCTTCTGGTAGCGATTTCAGCGCCTTACGGCACGTATCGCAGTTTTTCAAACCATAAAGGCGCATTTTTGAGCTGCTCCTGCATTTGTAACTTTTTTATGCAAACTGGTTGGTTTCCAGCGGTAATTCTTGATTTTTTACTTCACCGTGCAATGTTGAAAAAGACGAAACGTGCATTTCGGACTGTATCTGACCCAGAAATCAGCCCGATACGCCATGACGTCGACACAGCCCCCACCAATTTGTGGGACAATGCGCAAGTAGAAGGAGACACGGGACATGCCAACCGGCACCGTGAAATGGTTTAACACTACCAAAGGCTATGGGTTTATTGCCCCTGATGAGGGGGGCAAAGATGTGTTTGTTCATATCTCGGCCGTAGAACGATCCGGCCTCACCGGACTCGCAGACAATCAGAAAGTCTCGTACGAGTTGCAGGACGGGCGTGACGGCCGCCAGATGGCAGCTGATTTGAAGCCGTTGTAACCTCCACCCCGCCAGATGTGGGGTGTTTCCAATCAAGGCTGACGGCCAATTTCAGGCCGTCAGCCAAATATTCCCTAGAAATCGGCGTTACCCACGCGTCGATGTCTCGTTGGTGCGGGCATGCCAGTCTTCGCCCATTGCCACGATGCAGGACGTTCCTGTCGCGTAAGTAACGACCATGGTCCAGTCGCCGCGGTCGCTGCTCCAGACCTCCATGATCTGCTCGGGCCCGCGCATGCCGGTTGCCACGCGTTCGGCGCCGAATTGGCGGGTCAATTTCTCTTGCAGCCTAGGGGTCGCTTCACACAGTATTTCGGCTATAGGTGATTTTGCCTGCGCAGGTGACGCCAGCACAAGACACAGTGGGATCAGGCGAAACAGATAAGTCATGAAGCCAATGTAACATCTTCATGACAAAACGTATATACAAAAGATATGCTTCTGAGGCTCAATCCTTACGGATTACATCCTCGAACTCACGCCATTCTCGCGCCGTCATGCCCGAGTTCTCCTGGGTCACAGTCTCACCTGCCAACATCCGGCGCAGGCTGTCGACCATTTGGGCCGAGAGGTTAACGGCACCCAGCCGATAATCCTCGAACGCCCTATAGGCGAAAGGCACCCAATCGGCGACGATCTTGCACATCATATCGGCATAGACCCGGATCTCGTATTGGGCATGCGGGTCAGCGCGCAGACGCAGGAAGTGGAACAGATTGTGCAGGTCCACCTTCCAATACCACTGCGTATAGATGTTTGCGGGCAGGTTCATCCGCGCCAGTTCGCGCGCCAAACCTTGTTGCCCGTCCTGATTGATCATCGCCTCATAGTTGTCATAGCAGCGGGCGCTGTCGGCCTTTAGGATTTCCAGCACGCGCGCGGCCTCTTCCCCTTCCAAGGCGGACCCTCGACCCTGGTTGTTGACCTCGGACTGCGCGGCCACGTGGTCAGGGGCGGGAATATAGAACTCACGGTCGAGAATCGAATAGCGCGCCGAGTATTCGTTCACATTGGCGGTCCGGTGGCGAATCCACTGGCGCGCGACGAAAACCGGAAGTTTTACGTGCAGCTTGATCTCGCACATCTCAAACGGGGTCGAATGCCAGTGACGCATCAGATAGCGGATCAGGCCCTCGTCATTTTGCACGGATTTGGTGCCTTTGC
The DNA here is from genome assembly GCF_056538565.1 of Ruegeria sp. BG11. NCBI lineage: Bacteria > Pseudomonadati > Pseudomonadota > Alphaproteobacteria > Rhodobacterales > Roseobacteraceae > Ruegeria > Ruegeria sp. BG11. Next base: position 705,960 of record NZ_JBQFTH010000001.1, read on the forward strand.
CGTAGGACACACGCGCTGCCTGACAGATGGCTGCATCGTCGCCCATATAGTCGATGACCCGGACAAAACCGTGGTCCAACACCTGATGGGCCGTGTACAGATGGTCTTCCATGCCCGGTGCTACAACGCGGCGAGTTGGATGCGATTGCGCGCGCTGCGCTTCGATCTCGGCCAGTTGGTCGGCAGACAGAGGCATGAAATTATCCTTTCCAAGAATGAGTCGACACCCACTATATATCGTCAACTCCACCACTGGAACCGCGATATCTGCTGTAATAGGCGCGAAGTTCGAAATCGTGTTCCCGGCCCCTCTCGACACCTCGCACAACCGCGCTAAGCTGCGCATCAAGCGAAGAAAAGGAGGAAGGCCAAGATGGGGCTGAGATACTTGCACACCATGGTCCGCGTGAAGGATCTTGAGAAATCAATGGCGTTCTATGAGCTGCTAGGCCTGAAGGAAACGCGCCGCCACGAAAGTGAACAAGGCCGGTTCACGCTGATCTTCATGGCCCCTCCCGGGCAGGAGGATCGCCCGCTCGAGCTGACCTATAACTGGGACGGTGACGATGCGCTGCCGAGTGACAGTCGTCATTTCGGTCATCTCGCCTATGGTGTCGACAACATCTATGAGACCTGCCAGCACCTGCAGGACAATGGCGTGGTGATCAACCGCCCGCCTCGCGACGGTCGGATGGCTTTCATTCGCTCGCCCGACAACATCTCGGTAGAGTTGCTGCAGAACGGTGACGCACTAGAGCCCGCCGAGCCATGGAGCAGCATGGAGAGTACCGGGCACTGGTGATCCGCACTCTGACAGCACTGGGGTTGGCCGCGTTGGCCAGCCCCGCGCAGGCCGAAGACTGCCGGTTGGCCCTTTTGCTGGCGCTGGATATCTCGGTCTCTGTAGATCAGGCCGAGGATGCGCTGCAACGTCAGGGCCTTGCCTCCGCGATGCTCGCACCCGAGGTTCAAGCCGCTTTTTTCTCGTCTCCCGCGCCTGTTGCGCTGGCCGTCTATGAATGGAGCGGCCGATCCACTCAGCATGTCGTGTTGCCGTGGAAGTTGATCGAAAACGAAGGCGACCTGCTGGCCGCCGCAACCCGGATCAGCCAGTCCGAGCGTTCGGATTCAGGGTCTGCCACCGCAATGGGGCATGCGCTGGCATACGGGGCCACCATGCTAAAGGATGGTCCGGACTGTCTGTTTCGGACCATTGATCTCTCCGGAGATGGGGCGAACAATGACGGTTATGGCCCTAAAATCGCTTACAAGCATTTTCCCTTCGACGCTGTCACGGTGAACGGGTTGGTGATCAATGCCGCCGATTTCGAGGGCGAGTTGTTTCTGGTTCCATTCTTCCAGGAAAACGTCCTGCATGGACCGGGTGCTTTTCTTGAAATCGCGCAGGGGTTTGAAGACTTTGAGCGTGCCATGCGCCGCAAGCTGGAACGAGAATTGAGCGGCCTACAATTGGGATCTCTGCAAGAAACAGGCCATAGATGACACGGTTGCTCGCGCTTGTTTGTTGCCTTCTGGCAGGATCCGTTTCGGCGCAATGCCGTCAAGCTCTGGCGCTTGGGTTGGATGTGTCCGGCTCTGTCGACGTTCACGAGTACAGGTTGCAGATCGATGGTTTGGCTGCTGCGTTGCGGCGCCCTGAAATCCGCAAGATCATTTTGGCAAACCTCGCATTTCCCGTTCGCCTTGCGGTGTTCGAATGGAGCGAACCCGGCCATCAGCGCGTGCTTGTAAAATGGACCGAAATCCGCACCGAATCTGATCTAGGCAGGATCGCGGCGAGACTGGGAGACGTGACCCGCAGCGCCGCGCCGCAAGGCACAGCCGTGGGCAATGCGATGCTGTTTGGCGCGGACCTCTTAAATCAACAACCGGAGTGTTGGAAGCGCACTTTGGATTTGTCCGGAGATGGGAAACACAATCTCGGTCTCCACCCACGCGCAGCCAAGGCGCTGCTGCAGGACAACGGCATCACCATCAACGGTTTGGTGATCGGTGTCGACGACTCCAACTATGGCGACCAACGGGATGTCCAGATTGGAGAGCTGTCCGCCTACTACAACGCTTGGGTCATCCTCGGCCCTGATGCGTTTGTCGAGGTCGCACTTGGTTTTGAGGCCTATGAGGATGCCATGACCCGCAAACTGATCCGAGAGCTGCAGGGGATCATCCTATCCCAAGCCTCTGATCAGTAGATATAACGAATCTGGTCCGTCCAATAGCGTTCGACCCGACGCAGCGAAGTGGTGATATCCTCGATCCCTTCCGCCCCCAGAACGCCGCGGTTCTGTAGTCCTTCGGCATGGCGCAAGAACAGCTCAGACACGATATCACGAATCTCGCGCCCCTGTGGCGTCAGACGAACGCGGACCGAGCGCCGGTCAATCTCGCAGCGTTGGTGGTGCATATACCCCATCTCCACAAGCTTCTTGAGGTTGTAGCTGACATTGCTGCCCTGATAGTAGCCGCGGCTTTTCAATTCGCCGGCGGTCACCTCATGGTCGCCGATGTTAAACAGCAAAAGCGCCTGAACCGCGTTGATTTCCAGCACGCCCACCCGTTCGAACTCATCCTTGATGACATCCAGCAACAGACGATGCAGACGCTCGACCAGCGCGAGCGCCTCAAGATAGCTGGTCATGAAACCTTTGGCCCCCGACGCAGAGACCTGCATTTCCATACTCATCCGACCCTCCGATTCAGCCGTGTCGTTTCAGACACGATGACCTGAATTTCCGAAAAATCGGTTAAGTCTGATTTTCTTTATTTTTGAAATGTTTGCGCGATATCCGCGATCAGGTCAGCGAAAGGATCGGGCGTGTTCACCTGCCCAGTGACCCATTGATACAGGTCCTGATCGTTTTCCTTCAGAAGCGCGTCATACAAGTCCAGCCCGGCCGTATCCATCGAGTTCAGGTTGCGCTCGGCATAAGCTGACAGGATCAGATCCATCTCTTTGATCCCCCGCCGCATGGAGCGCATCTGCAGGCGTTTGATCCGAACCTCGCGTGTTTCAGTCATTCCTGTCCTGCTCCAGCATCAAACGCAGTTTCTTTTCCAAGCGGGCGGCCCGCTCTGCGCTGGCACGCATCTCACCACGAATGGCACGCAATTCGGCGACCGCGCCCGCCAGTTCCAGACTGGCCTCGCCCTCTTCTACCGGGGCCTCCATGCCTTCGCCCTCACCGGTCAGCAGCCACATGATCGAGACATTGATCATGCCTGCCATCATCGACAAGCGATTGGCGCGCGGTTCGGACAGGTCGTTCTCCCACGCCGCGATCGTCGCCTTCTTGACACCCAGACGACGCGCCAATTGTGCCTGCGTCATCCCCGCTGCTTCGCGCGCCCCGGCCAGTCTGTCTCCGAACGTTGCAGCATCCGGTCCGTACCAGTCGGTTTCGTCGTTCATCGGGGTCTCCAATTCTGGTGTGTCATACAGCTTGATCGTCAATCGGGCGAACCCTATGACAGACAGGTTGAACATACAAACCGAGGCCGCTCATGAGTTTCCTGTCTGCGACATTGTCACGCGTAAAACCCTCTCCGACCGTCGCGATGACCGCAAAAGCGGCCGAGTTGAAAGCCGCCGGGCGCGATATCATCGCCCTCAGCGCGGGTGAGCCGGATTTCGATACGCCGCAGAACATCAAGGATGCAGCTGTCGCAGCCATTGCGGCGGGCAAGACGAAATACACGGCACCCGATGGCATTGCCGAGCTGAAACAGGCGGCTTGCGCCAAGATGAAACGCGATCATGGGCTGGACTATACGCCCGCGCAGATCTCGGTCGGAACAGGCGGTAAGCAAACGCTCTATAACGCGTTGATGGCGACAATGAACGAAGGCGATGAGGTTCTGATCCCCGCGCCGTATTGGGTCAGCTATCCCGATATGGTCCTGCTGGCGGGCGGAACGCCTGTTGTGGTCGAGACCACGTTGGAGAACAGCTTCAAGCTGACAGCCGTACAACTTGAAGCCGCGATCACGCCTAAGACCAAATGGTTCATCTTCAACTCGCCCTCGAATCCTACAGGCGCGGGCTATAGCCGGGACGAATTGAAAGCGCTGACCGACGTTTTGATGCGCCACCCGCATGTCTGGATCATGTCGGACGATATGTATGAACACCTCGCCTATGACGGGTTCGAGTTTTGCACCCCTGCCGAGGTTGAGCCCGGCCTCTATGATCGAACGCTGACCTGCAATGGCGTCTCCAAAGCCTATGCGATGACCGGCTGGCGGATTGGCTACGCGGCCGGTCCGGTCGAAATCATCGCCGCGATGCGCAAGATTCAGTCTCAGTCCACGTCGAACCCTTGCTCGGTCAGCCAGTGGGCAGCGGTAGAAGCGTTGAACGGCACGCAGGACTTTCTGGCCCCAAACAACGAGACGTTCAAACGCCGTCGCGATCTGGTCGTCGGCATGTTGAACGCCATCGACGGAATCACCTGCCCGACACCCGAAGGCGCGTTTTACGTCTACCCCTCAATCGCTGGGCTGATTGGCAAGACCACGCCGCAAGGCACGGTGATCGACTCGGATGAGGCGTTTGCCACCGCCCTAATGGAAGAACATGACGTGGCCGTCGTTTTCGGTGCGGCCTTTGGCCTGTCGCCGAACTTCCGGGTCAGCTACGCGACCTCGGATGAGGCATTGACCGAGGCCTGCACGCGTATCCAGCGTTTTTGTGCCTCTTTGACCTAAGCCGGAGCCACGCATGACCGCAGAGCTGCCAGAGTATTATTTCCGCGTCCGAGAAAACGGGGCCGTGGTTTTCAGGATCGACACCGAGAACCGGCAGCAGCGGATCGAGATGGATCAGATCGCGGTCATCAACATCCGCAATGGCGAGGTCAAACCACATGGTCAACGCAGCCTGACCGAGGCCGACAAGGCCGAGATCGCCCGATGGATGGATGCGCGCAAGGCCCTGCTGGCCCAGCGCGATATCGACGATATTCACCGGGCCGTCGACTACCTGAACCTGACCACTCAATGGGCGCAGTCCAAAGCCTCGGAAGAACAGCTTGAAGAGGTGACCGACCGGCTGTTGATGGCGATGCACGATCTGCGCTCGGTTCTGGTGCGCAAAAAAGCGGACCGGCTGAAAGGCGGCTGAGGGTTACTCGGCCGGTACGCCCACCTCGCGGACAGATCGCATCCAGAACCGCGCCATCAGCAGAACCGCCGCAAAGGCCAGCCCGAGCACAAGGCCCATCCAGACGCCGATTCCGTCCATGCCCTGGACGAAGCCGAAATAGTACGAGGCCGGGATTCCGATCACCCAATAGCTGAGGGCTGCCATGATCATCGGCACTTGTGCATCCTGCAACCCGCGGAGCAGGCCCAGCGCGATCACCTGCGCACCATCGACCAGCTGAAACAGGGCCGCCATGGCCAGGAGGCCGGTGCCAATCGCCAGAATCTCGACGCGCTGCGCATTGTCGGCCTCCATAAATAGCGAGATCAGAGGCTCAGCACAGGTCAGGAAGAGTATGATCGTAAGGACAGACACGACCAGAGACATGCCGGTAACCGCAATCGCGCCACGCTCCAGATGCGCGCGGTCGCGGCGACCCAGCGCATTGCCCGCACGAATGGTCGCCGCGTTTGACAGGCCTAGATGCACCATGAAGGTGGCCGAAGCGAGGTTGAGCGCAATCCCATGCGCCGCCAGCGGCACCTGCCCCAGCCACCCCATCATGATCGCCGAGGTCGCAAACAGCGTGACTTCGGCCAGTGTGGTCAGGCCAATCGGAACACCCAGCCGCAGAACCCGGCCAAACATATCCCAATCCGGGCGCCAGAAGCGTTGAAACAGACTGTGCTCTGGCAGAACCCGAACCGCATAGATGATAACCGCAACCAGAGACACGATCTGCGTCACCACGGACGCAATTGCTGCACCCATGACCCCAAGCTCGGGCGCGCCCCAATTGCCGAAGATCAGGGCATAATTCGTGACGCCATTCACGACCGCAGCGATCACGGTGATCCATAGCACGATCTGAGTACGCTCCAACGCGGCCAGATAAGACTTCAGCACCATCACCAGCAGCGCAGGAAACAGCCCCCATCCTGCAACGCGAAGATATTCCGAGGCGGTCTGCGCCACCTGCGGCTCCTGTTTCAGGGCAATCAGGATGGGATAGGAACACCATAGCAGTGGCATCATCAGTGCGGCATAGAGCAGTGACAACCACAAGCCCATGCGGGTCGAGCGGCGGATGCTGGTCTCATCCTCTTCCGCCGCGGCCGTCGCCACCATGGGCATGACGGCCCAGCCAAATCCGGCCCCAAACAGGAACAACACAAAGTAGTAGCTGCTTGCCAGTGTCACTGCGGCCAGGGCCTCAACCCCGTACCAACCCAGCATCACCGTATCGGTCAGGCCAATTGCGAACTGCGCCAAATGCCCGCCAACCAGCGGCAGGCCAAGCACAGCGATCGCCCGGAAATGGGCGGGATATGTCATCACTTTCGTCATCTCGCCAGCCATAGGCCCGCGCCCTGCCCGAAATCAAGGCAGAAAAGAAAAACTCAGTGTGAGACTTTAGATGGATGCCCGCCGAAAGAAGAAGCCGTTGCAGGTTGGCACTCAACGGCTTCTTTCCACTTTGCGTTTTAGTTGGATTTGGCGTCCGGGTGCAGCGCCGTTCCCAGAATATGATCCGAGCGGTGAATCACATGATGCGCCTGACCGACGATCAGCGGATCAGGCTGATCAACTATGGACACATCTTTGTCCGGATAATCCAGCGTCGACAGGAAATGGCGCATGCAGTTCAGGCGCGCGCGTTTCTTGTCGTTAGATTTGACAACGGTCCATGGCGCGTCAGCGGTGTCGGTGTAGAAGAACATCGCCTCTTTCGCCTCAGTGTAGTCGTCCCACTTGTCCAAGCTGGCCTTGTCGATGGGCGACAGCTTCCACTGTTTCAACGGATCGGTTTCACGGCTCTTGAAGCGGCGCTGTTGCTCTTCCTGCGTGACCGAGAACCAGTATTTGTAGAGATTGATGCCCGAGCGCACCAGCATCCGTTCCAAATCCGGGGTTTGACGCATGAATTCCAGATACTCGTTGGGATCGCAAAAGCCCATCACCCGCTCAACGCCGGCACGGTTGTACCAGGAGCGATCGTAGAACACCATTTCGCCAACGGTGGGCAGCTCCTGAATGTAGCGCTGGTAATACCACTGGCCTTTCTCCTCCCACGTGGGCTTGTTGAGCGCGACGACACGCGCCTGACGCGGGTTGAGATGTTCCATGAAGCGCTTGATCGTACCGCCCTTGCCCGCAGCGTCGCGACCCTCGAACAACAACACGAACCGCTGACCCGTATCCTGAGCCCAATGCTGAACCTTAAGCAATTCGGCCTGCAACTTGGCTTTCTGCGTCTCGTAATCCTTGCGTGCCATCTTGCGACCATAGGGGTACTTCCCGCTTTCGAACGCGTGCCGAATCTTCTCGGCGCTGGGCACGGCCGGTTCGGGTGCAGGTGTGGGCACTACCTTGATGCTAACGGCTTCGGGTTTCTTCTGGGCGGTCGTTTCCATTCAGCTGTCCTCTTGTTGTTCTTGTCTTGAGAACGAGCTAGCAGAAAGCGCAAGATCCTGCGTTGATTGGGATCAAATTGGAACGAATTTCGACGAAAAAACCTGGGGTTCCGAGACGAGCAGCCTAGCGATGCCCCCAATCATCGGGATTGTCCGAGTTGCTAGGCGACAGCCCCAGAACGTCCCCCTTGGTCGAACAGCCAAGCCCCAAGACCGTCCGGTTGGCATAGTTGAAATAGGCGCAGACCTGATTGATCTCGAGGATTTCTCCGTCGTCCCACCCGGCGTCGCGCAGGGCTGTGACATCGGCCTCGACCATGGCGCCGGGTGCTTCGGTCAACTTGCGCGCATAGTGCATCGCTGCGATCTGCGCCGCGTTCAAAGGCGCGGCCTCTGGATCGCCCACCTCAATCGCCGCGCGGATCGCATCCCCCCTTGGCGGATCGGCCAGTAGCCGTTGCAGACCGTTGAAGTGATGCTCGACGCAATAGGAACAGGTGTTCAACGCACTAACCCAAACACCAAGCGTCTCCAGAAACCATTTGGGGATCGTGTTGGCCGAATGGTGCAGCACGTTTTTGTACAGCGTCATGTGGCCTTCCATCGAATGCGGGCGCAGGGAATGCGCCATCATGATGTTGTCCACATTGTTGTCGGGCCCAGTCACCCGGTCATACAACTTTTTTAGCTTACCGGTCGCTTCCTGAAATGGCACGGTTTTGATCCAGCTCATTGAAACGAAGCCCCTTTTTCCTTGAACATTTTAGGTCGCACACAGCTTGGCTACATTTGAGGCAAACAATCAACCGCTATTGAAAACAGATGCCAAAAGGGTTGAACTCCCTCCAGATTCTTCACCCTAGACGCGATTCCTTGCCAGAGGCCACTGTGCGTATTCTCATTTTTGCTTTACTTCTATCCTCCGCCGCTACTGCCTTTGCCGTCCTTTCTCTGATTTCTACCGATTGGCTTTTGCTAGCTGCCCCTTGCGCCATGGCCAGTGCGCTTTTGATCCTGGCACGATTGCTTAAGCGCAAGCCTCGTAGCTGGGCTGTTGTCGATGGATCGAATGTCATGCATTGGAAGGATGGCGAGCCTCGCATAGAAACGGTGCGAGAAGTAGTCGAGAAACTGACCGTCGCCGGTCTAACGCCCGGCGTAGTCTTCGACGCTAACGTGGGCTACAAGATCAATGGCCGCTACTTGCACCACAACGCCCTTGCCGATCTGTTAAACCTGCCCGAGGATCGCGTCGTGGTGGCCCCCAGCGGCACGCCCGCCGACCCCCTGGTGCTGCAAGTTGCTAAAGATTATGGGGCAATCGTCGTATCAAACGACCGCTTCCGCGACTGGGCCGAGGAGTTTGGCGCGGTTTTGCAACCGGAATATTCCGTGCGTGGCGGGTACAGGGATGGGGCGCTTTGGCTGTCTTTGTAGGATGTCAATCGCCGACATCTAGGCAATCCATCCACAAGACCTCGGGTCCCTCTTCCCCCGAACCACATCACCTGCCATAATGGGGGAAACTCAAAAACAAGAGCAGCACCGATGCCCGACGATCTGTTGACGCCCAGCGCGACCGCCACCTACGACGCCTCCTCGATCGAGGTGCTTGAAGGGTTGGAGCCGGTCCGAAAACGCCCCGGTATGTATATCGGCGGCACGGATGAGCGCGCTTTGCACCATATGGTCGCCGAGATCCTCGACAACTCGATGGACGAGGCGGTCGCTGGTCACGCCAACCGGATCGAGGTCGAGCTGCACGCAGACTACGCCCTGACGGTGCGCGACAACGGGCGCGGTATTCCGATCGACCCGCACCCCAAATTCCCCGAAAAATCCGCGCTTGAGGTCATCCTGTGCACCCTGCACGCGGGTGGTAAATTCTCGGGCAAGGCCTATCAGACCTCGGGCGGTCTGCACGGCGTGGGTGCATCGGTTGTGAACGCCTTGTCGGATTCGATGGTCGTCCAGGTGGCACGAGACAAAACGCTGTTCGAGCAGCGATTCTCGCGCGGGGTTCCTCTGGGTCCAGTCGAAAAGGTCGGCGCGGCGCCGAACCGGCGCGGTACGACCGTAACCTTCCACGCGGATGCCGAGATCTTCGGTCACCATAAGTTCAAACCGGCGCGGCTGTTCAAATCCATCCGCTCCAAGGCCTACCTGTTCTCGGGCGTCGAAATCCGCTGGAAATCTGCCATTGATGACGGTGAAACGCCAACCGAGGCCACGTTCCACTTCCCCGGCGGCCTGTCGGACTATCTGAAGGAGACGATGAACGGCTCCTCCACCTATGCCGAGCAGCCCTTTGCCGGAACCGTGGACTTTAACGAGAAATTCGGAACGCCGGGCAAAGTCGAATGGGCGATCAACTGGACGCCCTCGCGCGACGGGTTCATCCAGTCCTACTGTAACACCGTCCCCACGCCCGAAGGCGGCACCCATGTCGCCGGTTTCTGGGCCGCGGTTCTTAAGGGTATCAAGGCCTATGGGGAACTGATCAACAACAAGAAAGCCGGTCAGATCACCCGCGACGATCTGATAACCGGCGGCTGCGCGCTGGTGTCGTGCTTCATTTCTGAGCCCGAATTCGTCGGCCAGACCAAAGATCGTCTGGCCACGGTCGAGGCACAGCGGCTGGTCGAAAACTCCGTCCGCGACCATTTCGACAACTGGTTGGCGGCTGACACGAAATCCGCCGGCGCTATTCTGGACTTCCTTATTCTGAGGGCTGAGGAACGTCTGCGCCGACGGGCCGAGAAGGAAACACAACGTAAGTCCGCCACTAAGAAACTTCGTCTCCCCGGCAAGCTGGTGGACTGCTCTAGTTCAACACGCGACGGCACAGAGTTATTCATCGTCGAGGGCGACTCGGCGGGCGGATCGGCCAAAATGGGCCGCGACCGTAAAACGCAGGCCCTGCTGCCCCTGCGCGGCAAAATCCTGAATGTGCTGGGCGCGGCCAGTTCGAAACTGGGTACCAATGCCGAGATCAACGACCTGACCCAAGCGCTGGGTGTGGGCCTCGGCACCAAGTTCAACGTCGACGATCTACGCTATGACAAGATCATCATCATGACCGACGCGGATGTGGACGGCGCGCATATCGCCTCGCTGCTGATGACGTTCTTCTTCACCCAAATGCGCCCCATGATCGACGCGGGCCACCTCTACCTCGCCTGCCCGCCCCTCTACCGCCTGACCCAAGGCGCCAAGCGCATCTATTGCCTCGACGAGGCCGAGCGCGACGAGTGGCTGGAGAAAGGTCTGGGCGGCAAGGGCAAGATCGACGTCTCGCGTTTCAAGGGTCTGGGTGAGATGGACGCCAAGGACCTGAAAGAGACTACGATGGACCCGGCGTCCCGCAAACTGATCCGCGTCACCATTGACGAGGACGAACCAGGCGAGACCGGCGACCTTGTTGAGCGTCTGATGGGCAAAAAACCCGAACTGCGGTTCCAATACATTCAAGAGAACGCGCGGTTTGTAGAGGAGCTGGATGTTTGAGATAAGGAAAATTAATATACGTCATGTACGCCGACGAAGCTGATCAAGACGGTAGCAAAGAATTTCTAATTTACGCCAGTGTATTTTTCCCATCTGATCAACTGCTGAAAATCCATAAAGGTATGATTGCCATACGTCGGAAGTATGGTTTCAAGCCAAAAGACATGCTAAAATTCTCCCCCGGCGGGGTATCCAAATATATTACTCGACAAGCGCACACTGACGCTAAGAACGCAGTTTTGAGGTTAGCTGCTAAGCATCATTGCAAGGCTCGCTGCTACATTACTCCACATGTGATTGCTAAAGGTCAGCCTCACGACAAACGTCTGAAGTTTGGAATTAACACGCTCTTAATGAAGTTTGATCAGTTCCTACGTGAGAACGGAAACGCTCCCGGTGTGGTCAAGTTCGATCGCACGACTGACTTCAAGCAAGAACAGTATTTCAAGGAAATTTTCGAAACTGGCATCTTGTTTCATCATAGTCAAAAAACCTACCAACTCGGCAACATCGTGTCGATAGACAATACTTTAAACGGCACCTCTCACCTTGCTTCCTTAACGGACATTGTAGTTGGTTCATTTAGGTTGTAGTAAACGAACCAAACAAAGACCTCGTGGGCGTTAAGTTGTTGCAGCTGTTAAGCAATATCCTTTGGGGTATCAAAGATGAAAAGGGTGTTCTGTTAGTTCGAGAACGTGGTTTTTGTATTAGGCCAAAGAACATCGCGGTTGCCGACTATGAGGCAGACATAAGTGCGTTAACGACACGTTTGAACGAATATGCATCTAGAAAATAACCCGCCATTGCGCCCACCTATGGCGGGGCGCGTCGGGCTCGTGCTTTGTGCTTTCCATCAAGCATTGCGGGACAGCCCAGCACATCTCTAAAAACCGCATTCAGGGCTTCACCCCGGCACCTCGCAACCCCCTTGCCTAACCTGTTGATCCCGTTCACACTTACCCTCAATCCGTCATCCAAGAATGACATTTGAGGTTCCGAGCGTCCAAGACCCAATTTAACCACGAACAAAATTTCTAACGGGAGGACGACATGAAAACACTAACCCTCGGGCTGACACTGGCCGTAATGGCCTCGACCGCCGCCGCGCAGCAAACGCTTAGCCTTGCATCGCCCATACCGGATGGGGCCGTGACCCGGTTCTGCTACTACGAAGGCTTGGCCTATTCCGAGGACGCCTTCGTCCTGATGGTCGGCGACAACACCGTCACCGATACCGTCCGAACCGTGCAAGAACGCCTGTTGCGTTGCCATCGGGACAGTGACGGCACTCTGAAGTGGAAACCTCAGAGCACCTTCTCCACCAACAACTGAAGGCTCTACCGCCCTACCCCGCCTTTTGGTCCAGCCAGTCCGCGATCTGCGCGGCTGGTCCCTCCCACCTTGGCTCCATGAACAGGAAATGTGCGTGGTTTTCGGCGGGCATGAAAGTCGCACGGTCTCCGTAGAGGTTCGCCAACGCGCGGCAGGTATTGGGGTTCACGGCTCGGTCCTCGGTGCCGGAGACGATCAGCACGGGGCAATCGACCTTTTCGATGTCCACTTTCATCGCGTGATAGTCGTCGAACATCCAGAAGAACATCTCGAACATCACGCGCCCGCTTTCCGGGCCGAGCCGATCGAAGACCGCGTGTTGTTGCGCCTCGGGCAGCTTATTCAGCGCGAACGGGGCCATGAGATCGAAATCAACCCGCATCGGCTGCTTCCAGAAGGCCCCACCCTCCATCAACGCACGTGGAACGGCGCGTTCGTCGTCGGTCTCGGGCAGAGTGCCCCAGGCCGCGTTAGGGTTAATCAGAACAATGGCGCTGGCCAGGCCGCGCGCGGCGACCTGTTGCGCCACGACACCGGCAATGGCGTGGCCCAACAGCACGGGTTTGCTGTCGAGCCCTTCAACCAACGCCGCGATATCATCCGCATAGTCCATGACGCTTGTGTCGGTCAGGCCCGGGTCCGGCTCGGCCTTGGGGTCGGCGTCGTGATACCGCAGCGCCGGGGTGTGGACTGTCCAACCTCGGTCACGGAAGAAACCGGCGTAACTCTCCATACACCAAGGACCGGCAAATGCGCCGTGGATCAGGACAATATGCTTCGTCATCAAAACCTCCCACCTATTTCCGCCCAGTATGATCATCCTGAAAGACGAAACAACTGCGCGTGATCGCTGTTGCGTGAGGGGGCGGACCACTTAAACTTGTCTCATGACTTTTGTGACCGAAAACCAATTGCCTCTGCTGATCCTGTTCTTCCTGATCGGATCGGTCGGAACGGGCTTTCTGTTTCGCAAACCGGCTGGGCACAGGGCGTGGAAGCTGGCCGATCTGGTTTGGGTCGTCCTCGGCGGGATCGGTGCGCTGGTGGCCGTTCTGGCTGGGCTTTATACTTCCGACAGCTCGCGACTGGATCGGCAGATTGATGTGGCATACGCGGCGTCCTCGGCGTTTGACCGCGATGCCGCGCGGTTCCGATTGCGGTTTTGCGACCCGGCCTATGACCCCGACACTGGTGTCTTGTGCGAAAAGGTCGAGTTTCTTTCGGCCTCAACCGCCAGCAATACCGACCTGCCCTTATTCATCGCCGTAACGAATGAGGTCGCCCCCCTGCAGGGTTTGCACTTCCTGTTCGGACGACAAGACAAGGACGAGATGGAGGAGATGGCCGCCAAGGCCAACGCCTTCGATATTGAACAGTTTCTGGTCTTCACCTCGCTGGATGACGAAACCCAGACCGCCATCGACAATATGCGCCGCAAGGTCCCCGCAATTGCCGGAGATTATCTGATCCTCGCCCAAAGCTACGATGAGCTGATCGAGCAGGTCAGCAAGCTGAAAGATGAATGGGAGTATCTGCAGGCCAACGCCCACATTCTTGTTCTACAGATCGTGGCGCTGTGCCTCGTCAGCTTTGCCGCGCCCTTCCGATTGGGGAAATCCATTGTCGAGTTGCGCACAACGCTGCATCCCGACGCGCCGCAGGAGGTGGCCGAAACAGCGCCTGACGGCCCAAGCAAGGCGCAGACGGACAGTTAGTTCAGGTGTAGCAAAGCGCCGAAACCCACTGGTCTCAGCCACAAAACTCCCTATATCTCGGGGCCGAGGCAGATGATAAGGACCACGCCATGCCAACCCGCCGCATATTGCGCCTGACCGGCTCGGATACTGAGAGCTTTTTGCAGGACCTGATCACCAATGACATCAGCGGGCTGGATGCAGGGCTGGTCTATTCCGCCCTATTGACGCCGCAGGGCAAATACCTGGCCGATTTCTTCCTGAAACGCGACGGCGACGCCGTGTTGCTGGACGTGGCCGAGTCGTTGGCGGATGGCCTGATCAAACGGCTGAGCATGTACAAGCTGCGGGCGGATGTGGCGATCGAAGTCTCGGATCTGAACCTGCAGCGCGGCACCGGGCCTGCGCCAGAGGGCGCCTTGCCTGACCCGCGTCATCCTGACTTGGGATGGCGGGCTTACATCGCGTCGACGGAAAGCGATGATGGTACCGATTGGGACGCAATCCGCGTGCGCCATTGCATCCCCGAAACCGGCATCGAATTGCACCCCGACAGCTATATCCTCGAATCCCGATTTGAGCCGCTGCTAGGTGTCGACTTCAAAAAGGGCTGCTATGTTGGTCAGGAAGTGACCGCGCGCATGAAACACAAGACTGAGCTGCGCAAAGGACTGTGTCGCGTCACCATCGACGGGGCAGCCCCTGTGGGCAGCGCGATTGAAGCCAATGGCAAGCCGGTGGGCACGCTGTTCACGCAATCGGGCGGCCACGCCATAGCCTATCTGCGCTTTGATCGGGCAACCGGTGACTTGCAGGCCGACGCTGCCACGATCCGTCTGATCGACTAATACTTGTTGCCCAATCGGCACGTGACCAAAGCGGTCTCAACGCTGA
Organism: Ruegeria sp. BG11; assembly: GCF_056538565.1. Taxonomy (NCBI): domain Bacteria; kingdom Pseudomonadati; phylum Pseudomonadota; class Alphaproteobacteria; order Rhodobacterales; family Roseobacteraceae; genus Ruegeria; species Ruegeria sp. BG11. The sequence continues at coordinate 720,965 of NZ_JBQFTH010000001.1, forward strand.
CCCTTTGAACCCCGGTCCCTGCCCTGCCACAGTGCGGCTATTCGAATGAACCGGATACCCGCATGCTCAGACTTTATTCCGCAATCTGGCGCGCAAGCGCCGGGCGTCAGATCCTACTGATCCTACTCTCGGTGGCCGTGGCCGCTCTGGCCGCTGTCCCGCTGGAGTTTCAACGCGCAATCGTCAACCATCTGACCTCGCTCGATGTTGGGGCGGAACGCCTGGTCTATCTGGGGCTTGGCATGATGGGGGTGATCTTGCTGAGCCTCGCGTTGAAATGGGTTCTGGGCTACCGCGCGGGTACTTTGGGCGAGGACATGATCCGCTTGATCCGTCAACGCCTGCTTTGGCGGTCCTCAGACATCAACGAAACCGGCGAGAGCGTGCGCAAGGGCACCATGACCACGGCAATCTCGGCCGAGGCGGAGGAGCTGGGCAAATTCGCAGGCGGCGCATTCTCGGACCCGGTGGTCCAGATCGGCACGTTGATCAGTGTCATCGGCTATATCTCATCCACGCAGCCGGGGCTGGGCCTGATCGCCTTTTCGATGATCGTGCCGCAGATCATCATCGTTCTGGTCTCGCAGCGCAAAGTGAATGTCTTCGTGGCCGAACGCGTCCGCATCCTGCGCAGCGCGACAGATCAACTAACGACCGAGGATCTTGACGCGGTCGAGCAGGATATCAATGCCCTGTTCGACGACATCTATGAAACCCGCAAACGAATGTTTCTGTGGAAGCTTTCAGCCAAGTTCCTGCTGAGCGTGATCAACGGCGCGGGAACGGTCGGCATATTGATGCTGGGCGGCTGGCTGGTGCTTGAAGGCAAAACCGATGTGGGGACCGTTGTGGCCGCCACCAGTGGCCTCGGCCGCATTCAGGGGCCGACGGCCTTCCTGATCGCCTTCTACCGGCAAGTCAGCGCCAACCGGATCAAATATGAGCTGATGTTAGAGCTGTTTGGCCCCGACCCGACACGCTATCGCCACCGCGCATGAAGAGACCGCGCAGCGGCAGGCTGGCGCGGTCTCTTCGGAGTACAAATGTGCGGCTATCAGGCGCGCTCGGAATATTCCATGGTTTCGGTGTTCACCACGATCATCTCGTCCTGACCGATGAACGGAGGCACCATGACCTTCACGCCATTGTCCAGAACCGCCGGTTTGAACGAGTTCGCAGCCGTCTGACCTTTGACCACCGGTTCGGTCTCAACGATCTGACAGGTGACCTTTTGGGGCAGCGTGGCATTCAGCGCCTCGGATTCGTAGAACTCGACCACGATGGTCATGCCGTCCTGCAGAAACGGGCGACGCTCGCCCAGCAGGTCGGCAGGCAGTTCGATCTGCTCATAGGTCTCAGCATCCATGAAGACCAGCATGCCGTCGGATTCGTACAGAAACTGCTGATCCTTCTGCTCCAGCCGCACACGTTCGACCTTGTCCGCAGACCGGAACCGTTCGTTCAGTTTTGACCCGTTGCGCAAGTTGCGCAGTTCAACCTGCGCAAAAGCACCGCCTTTACCTGGCTTTACGTGATCTACTTTTACAGCCGCCCACAGCCCGTCATTATGCTCAAGCACGTTGCCGGGGCGAATTTCGTTCCCATTGATCTTGGGCATGACATAATTCCTTCACAAACGGTTGATGCGTCAGTTGTCGTCCCTATATCTGGCAGGACCATCCCTGACAAGACAACGACACCTAGTGCTGCACATGCAGCAAGCCATGCAAATGACGCAACGCAACTATGCATTTTAGCTGTATCCGAATCGGAGCTAATAGGTCATAAGGACCGTCACGCCGAAAATGCAAGAGCAAGAACAACAAGGAAGACGAGATGAGAGATTTCGTTGACGGCACTGCCTTTAACAATGAGCAAGGCAATCGTGCGCGTAAACTTTTCGCGGCTGTTGTGCTGGCCGCACTGGATGATGCCATCGCCGATGACAAGAAATACGGCAATGGCCCCGAACAAATCGCCCGCTGGGCCCGCTCGCGCGACGGTCGCGAGGTTCTGTCCTGCGCGGGTATCGACCCGAACGAGCGGGTTGTCAGCGGACTGATGGACTTCGTTGGCCGTGGTGTGCGGACTTCCGTCGCCCTGTCGCGCGAAGAAAGCGAGCGTCGCAACGCCGCCCAACAAGCCGAAGCCGCCTGACCCAAGGCGATTTCACTACGAAAAAGCGCGCCCCCAGACTTTGGGGCGCGTTTTTCTTTGGCTCTGTCTAGAAAAACAGAATCCACTGCCGCGCGACCCAGATCTCGGCCGCCAGCAGCAGCGCAAAGAAGAGCTTTGCGGACAGCGACAGCCCCCTGCTCCAAAGCACGACATAAGAGCCGACGCAAAGCGCAATTGACACCGGCATGACCCAAATCGAGTGATGCGACGTGTCCCAATAGCTGACCGGACTGTGAAAGACCCAATCGCTCAGCGGCCAGAAATGAGGGCGCCCGTCCCCCGCATGCAGACCGAAATCCATCAGCAGATGCAATAATCCGGCCGACGCCGCAACCGTCAGGACCCGCCATCCCCGCCAGAGCCCCAGCGCCAGCCCCCACAGGATGAACGAGTTGTCGATTGCGAAAACCGTCTGCCATTGCGGTGAAAAATACAGTTCATCGAACACCACATGGGGCGGGATGTTCAGAATATGCAGCGATACCCCTGCCATCAGGTACAGCGATAGGTCCGGCAACAGCGAGCCCAGCACAGCCGCCCAAAGAATGCGCCCCTGTGCAGGCCGCGCAAAGGTGGCTGCGCCGATCAAAAGATGCGCAGGCGTGTTCATCTGGGGCTTTCCCTTTGGCGTCAAATCAGGTCATTTGCCCCCAACGTATAGGAGACGCCAATGGTTCGCGCCATCATGATTCAAGGCACCGGCAGCAATGTCGGCAAATCGGTTCTGGTTGCCGGGTTGGCGCGGGCGTTCACGCGGCGCGGTCTGAAGGTCGCTCCATTCAAACCGCAGAACATGTCGAACAACGCGGCTGTGACAGAAAACGGAGGCGAGATCGGACGCGCCCAGGCCTTGCAGGCGCGCGCGGCCAAACGCCCGACTCATACGGATATGAACCCGATCCTGCTCAAGCCCGAAACCGACACCGGCGCGCAGATAATCGTGCAGGGGCAGCGCGCCGGGACCATGAAGGCGGGCGACTATCGCAAGGACAAATCCAAACTGCTGGGGGCCGCGCTGGAAAGCTTTGACCGGCTGTGCGGCGACGCTGATCTGGTCCTGATCGAGGGCGCGGGTAGCCCGGCTGAGACCAACCTGCGCAAAGGTGATATCGCCAATATGGGTTTCGCCTGCGCCGCCGGGGTTCCAGTAGTGCTGGTTGGCGATATCCACCGGGGCGGTGTGATTGCGCAAATCGTGGGCACTCAGGCCGTGCTGGACGAGGGCGATCTGGCGATGATCCGTGGCTTTGCCGTCAACCGCTTCAAAGGCGATGTATCTCTGTTTGATGAAGGGCGCGATGATATCGCCGCGCGGACCGGCTGGCCTTGCCTGGGTGTTGTGCCCTGGTTCCACGACGCCTGGAAACTACCCGCCGAAGATATGATGGACATCCGCTCTCATACCGGCGGGGCGTGCAAGGTTGTGGTGCCTCAGCTGGAGCGCATGGCCAATTTCGACGATCTGGACCCTCTGTCGGCTGAGCCCGGCGTCAGTGTCGAGATCATTCCCGCTGGCCGCCCGCTGCCCGGTGATGCCGATCTGGTGCTATTGCCCGGCAGCAAATCGACCATCGGTGATCTGACCTATTTCCGGAAGCAGGGCTGGGATATCGACCTATACGCGCATGTGCGCCGTGGTGGTCATGTGCTGGGTCTTTGTGGCGGATATCAGATGCTGGGGAAAAAGATATCAGACCCCGAAGGCGTGGATGGCCGCCCCGGCACGGTTGAGGGGCTCGGGCTGCTGGACGTTGACACGGTCATGGCGGGCAAGAAACACGTGACCCTGACCGAGGCTTGCGCCCTGCCCAATCGCGAACCCGTCAGCGGTTACGAAATCCACATGGGCCGCACCGAAGGGCCCGATTGCGCACGTGCCTGGCTTGAGGTGCAAGGACGCCCTGAAGGAGCAGCCAGTGCCAATGGGCGCATTCTGGGCAGCTATCTGCACGGGATTTTCTCATCCGATGCCTTCCGCGCGCAATACCTATCGCGTTTGGGTGTCACATCCGAAACCGCATACGAAGACGGAGTCGAACAGGCGCTGGATGATCTGGCAGACCATCTTGAACAGCATATGGATCTGGATCTGCTGCTGGAGCTTGCTCAGACGCCGCAGCGGGCCTGAGCGATTATTCCAGCTCTTTGGCGGTCAGCGCGCGGTGAATCTCGCGCCGGACCATCTTGCGGACATTGCGGGTGATGCGTTCCCCCAACGCGCCCTGAAGCTCGGACCGAACAACTTCGGCGATCATCTCACGCAGAGCTTCTTCCTCGGACGCTGACAACCCGATCTCGTCCTCGATCGTTTCCTCAGACGCGTCGTCTTCCACTGGGTCTGCTTTAGGAGTGTCCCCATGCCGAACAAATGTCGCCGGTTCTTCTGTCGCGGCATCCGCCTCGCCTGAGGGCGCATCCACATCCTCGGCATCCTCATCCTCAAAGGAGGGCACAGGTATCCAATGCAATGCTTTCGAGGACGTACCTGAATACGCGTCGTCGCTGTCTCCGTCCGGCTCCCACTGGTCCTCGGTTCGTGCGATGGCGGCCTCAAGGGCTTCAATCTTGGCACTCAGGCTGCCGGACAGGTTTTCCGAAGGGGTCTCGTCGCCGACCTCCTCAGCACCATCGTGATTTGCTGCGTCGCCCGGCTGAACAATATCACAGGCCCGCAGGAGCATCGGCTTGGCCGAATCCTCGGGACTGTATTTGGGATCCAGTTTCAGGGGGTCGGATTTCGGCGCGTTACCAATGCGCAGCGCGTCCGTCAAAACCAATCGGCCCGGCTTGCGTGGAGCGGTCGCAGTATCGGCATCCGACACTTTGCGACCGTCTTCGCTCACCAGTCGTTTTACCGACGACAGTACATCCTCGATACCTGAGGTCATGACGCTATCCGACATTGTTCTCTACCGCTCTATTCTTGAGACCAAGTGTAGCCAAACACGTAGGGCGTCACAACTAGTAGTATAGATCAGTCCCGCCGCAACGCTTTGAGAACGCGATCCAGATCCTTGCTTTGCTTGCTGACTTGCGCCGGGGCCTTTTTGACCAGGTTGTAATACAGCGTCGGGTCGTAGATCTGTACCGCAAGTCCCAGACGTTCAGCCGTCAGAAGACCTTGCGCCTGCAGCAGCTGGTATGCTGCCAAAGACCGTTCGGTGCGCGAGGCGACCTCGGCCAACTGCGCATCCAGAAGATCCTGCTGAGCGGTCAGCACGTCCAGCGTGGTCCGCGCGCCCAGCGTTGCTTCTTCGCGAATCCCGTCGAACGCCACTTGCGAGGCCCGGACCCGCTCGGTCGAGGCCGTCAGGCTGGCCGTTGCCGTCTGGAACCGGACAAAGGCATCTGTCACACCCTGAGTGATGTTCTTCTGCACGTTCAGCAGATTGGCCCGTGAAGAATCCCGGGTTGCCATCGCGCGACGTACGTTGGCCGCAAGACGACCGCCTGCATAGATCGGCTGGTTGAAGTTCAGCGAAACCGTGGCGTCGTTGATGTAATCATCATTGTCATATCGCTGCGTCACCCCCGCATCCGCGTTCAGGCTTACACTGGGCCCAAGGTTGGCGCGTTGTTGCTGTACGATCAAATCCAGCGCCCGCACCTGGTGCTGAGCCGATAGAATCGCCGGATGATTGCGCTGCGCCAGGCTGATTGCCTCGGATTGCGAGCGCGGGAGATTCGGAAGCCCCGGCTGCCCAGCTGTACGCCCCGGCAGTTTGCCGACCGCATTCACATATTCGGCTTGAGCGGTGCTGAGATCCCCTTTGGCATCCGCAAGATCCGCGCGCGAACTGGCCAGCTGCGCCTCGGAAAGCGCCACGTCGGTCCGCGTGACTTCACCCACTTCAAAGCGGTCGTTTGAAGCACGAAGCTCCTCGCTCGACAGATCAACGTTGTTTTGCCGAATCTGAACCGTTTCCTCTTGCAGCAAGACGCTCAGATACGCGATTGCGGCCCGGGACAGAACTTGCTGTTCGATATCAATTAGCGACTGACGTGTGGACAGTACAGTTTCCTGCGCGGACTGTTTGCCCAGCACCGATGCCCCGCCATCATACAAAAGCTGGCTGAGCGTCAGGCCCGAGAAGAATCGCGACGGGTCGGTGCTTGTTCTGACGGAGTTAGTTCTTGTTCTCGTGTAATCCTGCCTGACCTGAACCGTCCAGTTGATGATCGGGCGCAGTGCGGAAAGCGCAATTGCCACGTCTTCATCCGCCGCTCGCAACAGAGCTCGGTTCTGTTCCAGCAGACCGCTGGTGTTATACGCTCCGATGAACGCATCTGTCAGGTTATCAGCCCAGACGACCCGTCCGGGAACAGTACTCAGGGCAATGGCCGCAGTCACTGCAAGCGCTTTGACCAGCTTTCCCGCTGTCTTTCCACGCATACCAAATCCTCTCAAATCGAAATTACGCTGCCTCTCCGGCAGTTTGCGTCTTTATGTTCAACTAATCAAGGTGGTGGAAACAACAGTCAGCGGACTATAGCGAAAATGCACACTCCTGGGAAAAACCGTCCAAAACCAGCGCACTGGCGTTGAAAGCATCCCGCCAACTGACCACACCACCGGCCTTGCGACCGATGCGAACCGTACCAAGTTTCCCATCCACAAACAGACAGGCGATCCGGCCCTGGTCCTTCAATTGGTCCAGCACCGCGTCGGGCACCTGTTCGACACCGCCTTGTATCATAATCACGTCATAAGGGCCATGCTCGGCCGCTCCCTCTTCCAGAGGTCCGACATGAATGACGGCATTGTCGACGTTTTCTTCCGTCAGCACGCTTTGCGCTTCGGACGCAAGATGTTCGTCGGATTCGACGCCTACCACGAGCTGCGCCATTCTAGCGGCGATTGCGGTCGAATAACCGTAGGCCGACGCAATATCGAGGACCATTTCGTCATTCGAGATATTCAGCGCATCCAACATCTTGGCTAGCGTGCGCGGCTCAAGAATGCAGCGGCTGTTGCCCAGATCGATCAACCCTTCGACATAGGCCGCTTCGCGCCGTGCAGTTGGCACAAAGCTTTCACGCGGAACGGACAGCATCGCATCGATAATTGGAAACTTGGTCACATCCGAGGGTCGTACCTGCGTATCAACCATGGTGCGGCGCCGGGCTGCGAAATCTGACATCTGATCTCTCTTTTCAATCCCTTGGATAAATGGCTTGTGCCACACTCGACCTGTCTCGACAACGGCCCAGATGCCGCAAGCCTGGTTCACGATCCGTTTAGAACGGCCGCCCACAAAAGTTGATTTGCGGCCCAAAATCGACGGCAATACTCTGGACGCCCCCGATGAAAGCTGCTAAAACGCCCATCACACCACGGCAAGTATTTGATTTTACTTGAAAAGGCGAGTTGGCGGAGTGGTGACGCAGCGGATTGCAAATCCGTGTACACCGGTTCGATTCCGGTACTCGCCTCCAAAGGTGCGGACGCGACAGAAAGCCTTGATAACAAAGGCAAATCGCGTGAGGCAACAGAGCAGTGGGCAACACATCAGACCATGTACACGGATTCTGAGGTGAAGCCTATGCTTATCAACAATGCTCTAACTCAATATAAGACCGAACATCTCGACACAATCAAAACGGGTGCGGAACGCTTCACCCAACTGAGTCGGGTACTGTCTGGGCGCATGTCTGACCACATGTCATCCATCACGACTGCTGATATGTCGGCCATGCTCAGTCGCTGGTCCGGTGCCACAAGGAATCGCTATCGCAGCGCCCTGACCCACTTTTGGAAATACGGGCGGTCGCTGGGTTGGACCGATCTGCACCCGACGCTGATGGGCGGCAAGGAACAGCCGCGCGACAACGTGCTGACCATAGCGCAGCTACGCGCCTTGTATGAGGCCGCGCCGTACCAAGGGCAGGCATGGGCACAATACGGTCGGTTGCTGATCCTGACGGGCCAGAGACATAGCGACCTGATGCGGTTCTGTCCGTCGCGACTGCGGGGTCAGGATATGCACCTGCCGACCTCTAAGAACGGAATGCCCCACATCGTGCCGCTGGGTCCAAAGGGGTTCGTGCTGGGTGGTCTCATGCCCAATCAGTTCGCCACCAAGGCGACAACGGCCCATTTCAAACGCCGCTGGTTTCGGTCGGCTTTCATTCCCCTGTCGTTCCGGCTGCAGGACATCCGACGATCCATGGCCACGCATCTGTGCGAAGCGGGTGAGAATGAAGCCGATGTGGATCGCCTGCTGAACCATGTAGCATCTGCCACGGCCCGTGGTGTTGCGCGCACCTACAACCGCGCACAGCGGCTGTCACAGCGTCGAGAGATAGTCCAGCAATGGGAAGCGATGCTATTCGGCTGAGGGGTACAGGCCGTGTCTAACAACTTGTTAGACACCCAGTGCATTTGGTCTCTTGCAACTTGCAAGACACCCGGTCCGTGTGGTCTCCGACAAGTTGCCGGATACCCTAGCCGATCCGGACCGCACGGGCTGTTTACTGATCGGGATTGCCCCACGCGGCCTGCAACACGGCCAGCGCGTCAGCAGGTGACACGGCAAACCATTCGCTGCCACCCGTGCCGGTGTGCTTAGGTAGCAACCGTTCGGCCTCGGCCTCATAGGCGCGCGCTGCGTCCAGATTGGCCACTTGCCAAGCTGCGACACGATGCAGGCCGGACGGGCTGTCTGTGGACCGACTCAGCCGCTTTGACAGATCGCGGGTATATCCGATCTTGCACAGGTCCGGGTGGTCTTGGCTGGCGTGCAGATAGACCCAGCGGTGCTGGTCGTGATCCAGTGCCGCACCGTCTGCCACATCGGCACACAGGTCCGCTAGGCTGGTGATCACACCGCCGTGGCGTTTGTCCACCAATCCGGCATCCATCGCGGCCCGTAACGCATCGCGCACAGCCGCCGCGCGGCCTTTGGAGAGCGGCAGCAGCGGCGTGCCGTCTGCCCTGTAAGTGATGCTGTCGATCAGTCGTGCCATAGTTCTACCTCTATCCGACCGCTGTCGGGTGCGTAAGTGACCGTTACGGTCGATCCGGACGGCCACGGCACAAACCGGCCCACGATGTCCACAATGGGCCGATCTGGCCACCTGCGATCCGACGCTTACCATTCGGGTCCGCTTGGATCACAAGACCCGTCTCGGTCGCTGTGAGCGTCCACAGGGTGCCGTGGCTGAGGCCAGCAGCGTCAAGGTGCTGACCTTCGATCCAGAGCCGCGTACGGCCTCTGTTGCTGCCTATGCGGCGCGTGATGGTGACGGGGTGCTGGGTCACCGCAGCACCCACGGCATGGGGCCGATAGCGGCTGTGGTGGACTTTTCCAGCCCGCGCGCGTCGTCGGTGTACTGTACCCATATCGCGACCTCACCAGTATCCAGCGCGGCGTGAATCAACGGGTGAAGTTTGACCTCATTCGGTCGATCTGGTTTCGGCTGCCGATTGAGAAACGCCGCATACGTGGCCAGACGACCCACGACGCCACCACCGCCAGTACCTAGACCGACTTTGCCGGGTGTACCGTCGTGGGTGACAAATGCGTAAATGCCGGGTGCGGTCGACGCGTTCACTTCGACCACCACCTTACCGTCAGTGTTTTTGTACATCCGACCGGCGCGTGTGAATCCATGCTCGGTCATACCTTCCCCACCACGTCAAAAGAAACGGTCAGGGTGTCCCGGTCGATCTGGATGTTATCGACGGTGAACACGTAAGCGAGGTTTGCGGTGCTGCTTGTGTCACCCACATATCCGACACAGGTGTAATCGGTGTCCGACTTGTCGATCTGGAACACGACCATCTTGGACTGTTCCAACGCGTCCATCTGAGCCGCAAAGTGCCGGTTGGTATCCGACACGTGCATGTAACGCTGCTTTTTGTAATTGGTGTTGTGGAACACCGGCACGATACCGATGTTCTCAACGTCTACGATCCAAGCGTACGGTTTGCGGGTGAATCTGTGTGATCTGGATTTCATGTCGCACCGCCTTCCACGCGCTGGCTAATCTCGGCCAGAATACCGATGACGGTCGAGCCGATCAGCAGCGACACGCCCGTGCCGATGGCGGCATATGCGAGTTCGGGCGGGGCCATCACGTCAACGTAGATGATGACACCCAGCCCGGTCAGCAGCAGGGCAGCCGTGAAACCGATCACGGCCAATACTTTTCCGATTGTTGTAAACAAGGCTTGTTCCTTTCGTTTCGTGTGAGGTGGTGGGCTTACGACCCACTGATGCTGATGCTGATCCGAGACGGTTCAACGCCCAATTCATCCGCCAGAGCCGCAATGGCCTGATCCAGCGGCGACACATCATTTGGGCTGGCGTGGCTCAATTCCGGTGTCGATCCGGGTATCAGTTCAACACCGGATACCAGCGGCTTGACGCCTTCGACCATGCCGGACCCGGCTGCGTAGCGATTGCTTTTTGGTAATTTGTTCGCGTGAATCCAGACGCCCATACCGGGCTGCAATTCCTGCCCGCGATCCGTCATGGTCTCAGCCATCAGGTTAAAACGAGGCAACAGGTCCGCCGCATCCAGCAACCAGACAGTGCCGGTTGTCTGAGTGTCGACGTTATCGACCATGGCCAGCAGGACCAGATCGACATCGCCTAGTGTATTCCAGCCACCATCGCCATCCGGTGCGAACGCAACCCACATGTCACGGCTGGTGCGCAGGGCTGCGGTCCGTGTCTGACCGTCTTTGGTAAGCAGCAGACGCTGGTTCGGGCCTCGACCAACGCCGGTCTGGCGCTCAACCGAATAACCGGCAGCCTCAGCGGCCTGAACCGCTGCGGCCCGCAGCGCGTTTGTAATTTCTCTCGCTTTAGTCATGGCTAATCCCCTTATTGCCAATTAGTGATGCAAACTAATTGAAAACTAATAGGAGATTCGTCAAATACTAATTCAAACTAATTCAACGTGACGTAGGGTCAGACGGTACCAGGTAGCCAACCGCAAGGCTTGACCCGCATGTGAACAAAGATAGAACATACGGCATGGAAAAATGGCCAAGACAGATACCGTACGACCTGCGATGCAAGTTAGAACAACTGTATGAGTACCGGGACGCTCCCAGCATTCAGAGCCAATGGTTGACGATTATCGAATGGCTAGAATGTCACGATGTGACGCCGCCTGATCACAACTTGCCGGCTGAACCTGAACTCAGAGGGCCAGTGGGGCACAGTTAGAAGGCAAAAAATCGCAATTAAATGGCAGGTATTCGTTTGTGGAGCCTGCGCGGCAAACCCATTTAAAGCACAATCAATGATATTGGAGTGCCTAAGATGCCGCGAAGACGCAAAGAAGAACGCCTATAAGGCGGGCTTGCAACCACACAAAAGCACGTTGTGTTTGTCGCTACAAACTCGAGTCTCGGTCGAGGCTATATGGATGTCGCGGAATGCGCTCTCGTCAAATTGACTGAAAACGAGACGTTGCTTACGACCCTGAGTACTTCAAGTCAGAGCGAAGTTCACGTCAATGGCTTGACCAAAGACGACACAAAGGAAGCCACAAAATGATTTGGGCAGCAATCGTCATCCTCGCAGTGGTCGCGTGGAACCAGCACACACAGATCAAACAACTAAAAGACAAGATCGCGTTGCTCGAAAAATGGCGCGACATGAAGATTAATTCAGCAGGGCCTTGGACATAAGAAACCCTAGTGGTTGCGACAGAAACCGCAGTGCGTCTGGATGCAAAGGAAAGTGAGATGTTGAAAGCTATGCTACTCGTCGTGCCTTTGCTCATCTTTGGCGTCGCTTTGGGACTGCCAATGTTCTGGGCCGCGTTGGCCGCCATCGGTATCGCTGCGTTCATCTTGGTGGACAGCGCTAAAGGAGACGATGAATGAACAGACGTGCCTTTCTAGTTGGAGCTACTAGTTTTGCTCTACCAGTGGCAGCCGAGGCCAAGAGCCGGGGGCGCAAGCGCCGAATTGAACGGCGACGTGAATACCTGCGACAGCAACGGCGTCAGCAACAGCGCCAGCAACAACAGCAGCGCTACCAACAACAGCGGCAGCCACAGCGTTCAATCAGATCAGGTGGTGTTGAATTCAAACCGTTCGGTGCCAGCCTTTGGACCGCCACCAAATTGACCGTCGGGACAACAATACTGCTGAATGATGGCCGCTTGTGTCTGGTCAAGTATCACCTTGATGGCGGCTCCGTATGCTGGCCGCTTTGAGCCTAAATTTCCCCTTTGGTATTCTAGAAACCGGGCGAGATTAGGCGCTTAGAACCAATGCATAGGGGGTATCCCGGTCTGCAAGGATACCAGCACGTCAGGCATTTACCTATGTCACTTTCAGCAGCGAAACACTGTCCTCAGCGGCACTTAGGGTGGCAGGTTTTACGTTCGCACTGTTCTGGCTTCAACACATGCAGTTTAAACATGATCAACAAGCTGAGGAAGCGACTTACACGTTCTCAATGTTCGCAAAACGACTCGAGGTAAACCTTGCAACCACAGACTTCTATTTTGACATTACGAGATACTTTCGACCAAGTGTTGAGGAAGCTGGAAGACTAATACGGATACCTACCTATCACGCTGGTAGAAGTATCCCTTTTTGAAGGCGCCCCTCTTTTCACGTTTGTCCTGCACAAGTCGCATGAGTTCTCCGTTGCTCAACCCGTACTGGTCCCCAAGAGCCAAGATCACCTCAATCAAATCGACCAATTCTTCGCGTTTTTGGCCAGTATCTTTTGCAGAAATCAGCTCAGCATGCTCTTCTATCAGTTTGTCGTATAGTGCGTTCGTCAACGCATTTCCTGTCAGTTCCTTTACAACCGGCTCTCGCCCTTCTGCTCTGATCAGGTTTGGAATTCGGTCACGAACAAGTTTGTCGCGACGACGAAAATCTGTCTCGTCAGTATCTCTTTTCGCGCGATTGCAGGCAAAGCAAAGCGCCTGGAGATTCTCGGGATCGTTCACATCAATCAACTTGCCGTGGAGTCGTATTTTGCCATTCTTGTTGGCCTTAGAGCGCGGAACAATGTGGTCAATATCGATAGGTCGGATTTCGGAAGCTATACCGCAGAGCTGGCATCTACCATTGGCGGACTTTAGGACTTCGTAGCGTACTGACGCTCCAGCTTCCGGAGCACGTTCACGTAGTCTCTTTCGTTCAAGCCAACCGGTGATCTTCTCTTCGCAAATGGCAATCGCTTGATCTCGATCCCCCGCATGCTCGGGGTAAGCCAGCAGCCTAAAAACCGAACCCTTGCGTTCGTAATCGATTACTCCGTGCTTGGTCAGAGTGATCTTGGGCCAGCGCATAACTATCCGCTCGTAATATTCCTGCACGCTAAAGTCATGCCCAGCGAGAGCCGTTGCCAGTTCCGCTTTCGTGCAAGCGCCATCCTTTAGCAGCAACTGCTTGATGATGACCGGCTGATAAACGTCCGCCATAGACATCCGGCTGCGCAAGAACTCAAGCAAATCAGGTGTTTTCATATAGTCAACATAGATGCATGCGTCGCGTTATAGCCAATGATTTTCAGCTAGTCAGTGGTAGTGCTCGGCCCAACGCGGGCAAAAAGGGCAGTTCTACTGGCCTAGCTGAGACCGTTTCGAATTCGTCTGACAGTACCTTTGTTGATCTTGATTCAACGTGGGTTGTTGAGTGTAACGCATGAACCCTTCGACCATTTCCCGGCCGTCATGAAGCGACAGATCGACGGGCTTATACTATTTAGAGAGTCGCCAAGAGTAACTAGGTAGGTTGTGAGACCATTGATAGTGTGGCCTCAAATGGCGGTGCGTAGTCTGGAATGGTATGACAGTGGACAAGAGTGATTACATTGAAAGATATGAACATGAAATGCGTCTGCCACCTCTTGAAGAGGTCTTAGAACAACTTGACGCTGGTCAGTTAGAGTATTTCCTTAGTCAAGAAAACCGCGATGGCAAACCGTATATGATTGTCCCGCTGGAGGGGCCGGATGGCCCGACGATGACGGGACTTCACAGGATTATTGCGGCCAGCGCGTTAGGTCACTGGGTGGATCGAAGAGCCGAAGTCGATCATATCAACCATGACCCCAGCGATAACCGAGCCGAAAATCTTGAGATTGTTACACCTTCCGTAAACCGGGAAAGGCGTCGTCAGCGGCTGGATACCTCGAAAGCTGCAAATCCAGACAAAGTACGAAAGCGGGTCAGTCGAAGAAAAGCTAAATTCGAAAACCAACAGGCTAAAACGCAGGCAGCAATCGATATTTATTTGTCCACGAAGAATAGGCAATTCGAGGTGTCGAATCGGTCATTCGACCCTCAAAGGCAGAAGCGAGTGGGGCCAGCATTCACCCCTCGCTCCACGCCGACTTCGGCTAGTCGAGTGGTGCCGGTACCCCGTCCCAGATCGACTGCGGCTAGTCGAGAGACGCTCCCTAGCGGTAATGATCTTGAGGCAAAATTGCGCACCGTGATCACTATTGAGGAATTGAACGGCATACTCAATCGCAGAGACATTGCCCCACACCTTCCCGAATGGACTCAGGACGAAGTCGAATTGATTGAAAGCCGCAGGCGCTTTCTCGAAAAGAAACGCTATCGTCCTTATTGAAGCGATAATAGTAACATCCAACTGCCATATTGCGGACAATAAGCAACATCTAGGGCGGATTAATGTCAACTTTTTGAGTGGTTTAATGAAGCTAACTCGTCGGTTGTTCAGGTGCGTTACCCAACGCCAACAGCAAAAGAATTGCCAGCAGTGGCGATCCAACCAGACCGATTAAAAACCAAATCAAACCAGACCGGTTGCGCCGTCCTGCCATGGTGATCGGTAAAATGTAGAGCCAGATGATAAAGACACCTAAGAGGATGAAGGATAGTCCACCAATTAAACCTTCCATGACTCAACCTACCTTTCGTTTATTCAGTAACAATATGAAACCAAGTCGCGGCAGCTTCCTGTGACATGCTGCCCTCAACCAGACGCACGACGATCTTGTCCAGAAAATCAATTGAAACAGGCGGCAGATCGTATCCCGACAGTCGAATCATAATCATGGTGATAAGCACAGCCGCACGTTTGTTGCCGTCGTGAAAGCCATGTGCTTTTGCGACACCATGCAAAAGCGCGGCGGCTTTATGATGCAATGTTGGATACACATTCTTGCCACCAAAAGACGCATACGGTCTGGCAATAGCGCTTCGAATGCTGTGTTCACTTTTTATGTACGGCTTGGCATCAGGCACCCGCATCGCTTCACAATAAGCCAGCAGGATGTCGTCATAAGTGACCTGGTAAATCATTACTTGTCGGCCAGCCGATCCAACACGTCTTTCATGTCTTTGGCCGTACGTTTGATCGTCGCTTTAACCTCTTCACGAGACGGTTTTTTCGTCACGCGTTCGGGTTGTGTTTTCTGATCGTTGGTCATGCGCCTAGGATGATCCGTTGCGCACCGGATCGTCAACTGTGTTTAACTGGTAGCATCGATGATTGGTATGACACCAAAATTTTGATCTATTTTAGAAGAGGTTGCCCGAAGCAATTAGAAACGCCAAAAATCCAATAAGCGCAACCAAACACACCGCCTTCCTCGGCGAACGCTGATCGGAGTCCCATTTCCCATTATGAAAACGCCCCTGTACTAAATCTGAGTCCCCACCATCAATGAGGTACAGGTTATGTAAAAGCCAAAACGAAGCGGCGATTACAGTCCAAATCAGACCGAGTACAATAGGCGCTAAGATCACAAGAACCAAAGCACCTCCTAAGATAAAGAAGATGGTTTCTAACATCGCCAACAACCTTAACACAGTCTCTGACCGCGTGTAGTTTTATTCACTAGCCACCCTAGTAATCGTTCAGCATCAAACGCGCGGTGGCCGTGTTGATCAAACAAAGCCGTTGCGTTGACAACTAATATTGTGCAGTCGATTTTGGCAAAGCCTTTGCTGCTCAAACGATTGTCTCGTTTCTTGAGCCTGCGGTTTCCGCTCGCCAGTTCCTCAAACAAGAGATTGTCAACATTCGCTAGCAGCAAGTGGCAGTGACTGTGTCATACCGCTCTGTCGAGTAAACGCGCTTTTTTAGCTGGCGAAGGCAGTACCAAGAACCCAGGTCTGAGGAACGGCCCTGACTCTAGTTTTCGACCATCGCGTGCAACAAGTGGTGCGAGTCGCGCAGGCTTTGAAATCGAGCGCCCACATAGATTGCTTTCGTGCGTTTACCACCCTTTAACCAACCTTTGAGCAAGTTCACCTGGTAGGCGTCCAAAGCGGATACAGTGATGAAGAGCCAAATGCTTGAAAATCTCAAAAAGGTCTTAACCGGAGACAAGAAGAAGTTCGGAAAGTTGGTCAAATACGATGGGCAAGGCGGTTTTTCAGAAGATGCGTTGCAAGGTTTGAAGGACCTCGAAGCACGCACACCGCCGCCTGACGCGGCACTAGAACCGGCTTATGCGCCAGCCTATGTCAACCGCGACCGGCTATCGCCAAAAAATGCCGCTGGCGGCGGTTTGGTAAAGGGAGATGACGGAGCCAAGCGGCCCCATTATTGGGGGCACCGAGAGCGATTGAGAACTCGCTTTCTTAAGGGCGGCCACGAACCAATGCCTGAATACGAACTGCTGGAGCTACTACTGTTCAACGCGATTCAACGGATCGACGTAAAGCCACTCGCAAAGCGCCTCTTGGCTGAGTTCGGTGATTTGAACGGCGTCATTGCTGCGTCAAAGCATCGTGTTCTTCAGGTCGAAGGTGCAACCGATTGGGTCTACTACCATCTCCGCGTGGTCGAGGCGTTCGGGCACAGGATGGCTCAGGCCCAGGTTATGAAAAGGGACGTCGTGTCATCATGGGAAGCACTGGTCACTTACTGCCGCACTGCTATGGCGCATCGCGAAGTTGAGCAGTTCCGTGTCCTGTATCTGGATCGCAAGAACGTTCTCATTGCTGACGAAGAACAGTCAAGAGGTACTGTTGACCATGTACCGGTTTATCCGCGCGAGGTTGTCAAACGTGCTTTGGAACTCAACGCAAGTTCGCTCATTTTGGTCCACAACCACCCATCTGGCGACCCCACACCCAGCAAGTCGGATGTCACCATGACAGAACGCATTCAGGACGCTTGTGACACGATGGGCATTTTGATCCATGACCATGTCATCATTGGAAAAAAAGAAGAATACTCATTTCGGTCGAATGAATTGCTATAAGACGTGTAAGTCTTTAGGCATCTGGCGAACTGTGATGTTTGACAGAGAGTCCGATTGATGAAGTGCGTTCTTTCTCTTGCGCTGGTCTTAGTTTCCGCCGCCGCCCACGCGGGTTCCCTACACGTCCGTGACGCTGACACAATCGTTGTAGACGGCACCCCGGTTAGGTTTCAGGGCGTTGATGCCCCTGAGCTGGACACACTGGCCGGTCAAGACGGAAGGCGTTGGATGGTGAACTACCTTCGCGGGAAATCCATACGATGCGAGCTGACCGGCGAGAAGAACGGAGACCGCTATATCGGGACATGTTACGCCGATGGAGAAAACGTTAGCGCCGCTGTTATTGCTGCAGGACATGCGCTGGATTGTCGCCGGTACTCGGGGGGGCGATACAGGCACCTAGAGACGCCAGCAGCTAAATCAAGACTAAAGCGAGCTAGATATTGTAGGTGATGAACTGGAGCGAGTGTCGGCTTCGCGGACATGTACGACTTTGCTTTTAAGCGTCGTTACATGACCAATCAATGCTGCAATGCAGCCCACTGCGAGAATAGCGGCAGTAAATGTGTACCTCATTCTGCATCTCCCAAAGCCAGCAGAAGAAGACAGGCTAGAATAGGTGACCCCAAAAAACTGACAAAAACCCTAATCAGTTGTCTACGATTTCTCCGTGCCGCCATGCCTACGGGCAGCAGGATATACAGCCAGATCAAGAAAAAGAGCGCCAACGCTCCCGCGATTACTACAAATAGTTATTCCATCACCAGCCGCCCATGTACTTAATTTCGCCGGTTTCGAGGTTCATCGCATGAGTTGAGCCAACCCGCATATACATGTCGTTGGTATCAAGGTGCATGAACATATCTTCGCTGCCCGTACGCATATATGTCTGCCCATCAATGGGGTTCACCCAAACCGCTTGGGTATGAACTGGGGATGCTGCGCCGGAAGCCGTCGGAGCGGCCGCGGGCACAGGTGTATAGGTCGGAGAATGCTCTGTTTCATCGACGGCGCATGCCGTAACTGCCGTTAGTGCAAAGATTGCTATCGTTCGTTTCATGCATCTGGTCCGCATCGCTTTTAGAAACTCAACCCCAGGCAACAGCGGCTGGAGACGAACCGCATGCTTCTAGGCGGCCAGCCAAAGCGATTAGCTTCCCTTTTGTAGCGGCAATCTCTCCTTCAAGGTCGGCACCTGAAAGGCTTGAGACAGGTACGCCAATCAAGAAAACGCCTAACGCATCACCCGTTACGGCATTCTTTTGCGCCGCCACCAGTGTCGGAACTTTTGCCGACTCTTGTTTGTATAGACTTGCGGCGCGGGAACACGCTACATCGCCATAGGTATCACCCATTGAAACCGGCGCTATTGCCCCCGGTTGTTGCGCACAAGCGGATATGAACAGTGTTCCGCATGCGCTCAAAACTGGAATTGTCTTCTTGATCTTCATTGCTAAGTTCTCCTTTCCTTCAAGAGTTATCTAGGAAAGAAACCCAAAATTCGCATTCGAAATTCTGCCAAAAAAACCGCGAGTTAGCGGTTTTTTGGCATAACCTCAAAAAGACAAGAAGGTTTCGCGAGCCAATGACTTCCATCTATCGCTGTGAGATGTCGTTGATGGGTTTTCTGTCAGGCGCGACCAAAAAATGTAAACTAAACCGCCGGTGATTTCGTAGCGTTTGTCGGATCGGTTGTGAATGGTCGGTTGGCGGGTGTGGCGGGGGGTACTGAGCTGTGCAAGATGGGTCATGCTGGACACCTGCGAGTCTTGAGCGACTAGGGCCAAGTTTTAGCGCGTTGCTCAGGACCAACGATCGCGCGCGCGCGCGCGCGCAGCGGCAGTATATCAAAGATTACATCAACTAGAAGGTTTAACGTTCGAATTTGCCTAGTGAGTAGCTAACCAGTGTAATTGGCTCCTTGTCTGAGGGTATCCGCAAGCTGCAAGACGCCCATCTAGGTCGAGAACAATGAATTGATTTTTACCAAGGTCATTTTGAGGCGTTACTGTAGAAATCAACACCCCGGTGCGGTGACGGCACCCCCTTGAACGGTTTCACACAATCCCCCCCGGCTTACGCTCTGCCCAGCCACCACAGCCGCAGCAACCGCAACGCTCAACGTGCAACGTCACGTGTCGAGACGTGCTGAGGGTGACCGAGGTGTGGGGTGGTCATGCTGGTGGGGTGGTGCGTAGCGTGCAGTGATCATACGTTCATCTATTGCGAAACATAGATACCGTTACGGACCGCACGACCCATGCCGCTACACTATGCCCGTCGCCCCTGCCGGTCATTGTACCGCTGCGTCTGCGTTGATCGTTGGTTGCTGGTGGGTTGCGTTCACGGTGCGCAGTGGTCCGTCATAGCCCGCCTATATGTGCCCCCATAATAGACCGATCATCTATGCTGTATTCATACTTTCGTTGGTTGCTGGGGCATGGGGCATTTAATTTCCGCCTAACCTCTACAGGCTGGGGCACAACTGTGGGGCACGACCTGTTTTTGACCCACCTTTATGCACAAAAATATAGGGTTAACTTATTGATACTACCGAATAGTACAAGTGGACGTCCGTTTAAGTAAGAAGTGGATGCCCCAAAAGTGAATTTTATATCATTGCACATATATGCGGGGTTTTCCAAAAACGTGCCCCACGTTTGTGCCCCACTTATTTTAGCGTGTATTTGATGGCGTCACGATACGTTCCACGCGCTTTGATGCGACCTTTGCGTACGTAACCGAGACCCGCTAACGCTGTCTTAATGCGGTTGCGTTGTGCCGTCGTGCGTTCCTTATCGGCAATACCCATCAGCGCGAAACACTCGGGCAAGCTGGTCTCAGGTCTGTTTGCGAGTAACGACGCCAACGTGTCCTGCCACGGATCGACCTGTACACGGTCCATCTGTATCTGCCGTGCAGATGTTTCCTCACCGGATGTCAGGTGCCACTGTTCACCGTTACCGTACGCGCGCACCGCCTCGGCCCATAACTGATCACGCACACCGCGCAGACCTTCGACATCAAACTTGCCGTCTGTCTGCACGATCCACATACGACGTTCACCAGCCGGGTCGCGCAGGTAGTCGTCGCGGTTGGTCGATCCGGCAAACACGTTCCGTCTTGGAACTATGATTTCCTCAACGCCGTAGGACGGGCGAAAGATGTCGACCGGGGTTGTCAGAAACGACCGCATGTTTTCCAACTCGCCACGATGGACCTGCGTCAGTTCCGCCATCTCTATGATCCAGCGACCCTGTAAGTAGGATTTGGCGTCTTTGTGATGGAAGTCCGGCAAAGAATCCCCGAACCAATCCCGGTTTGGACACAACGCCGCCAGAGCGCTGGATTTACCCACACCCTGCGGACCTTCAAAGATCAGGGCGTTATCAGCCTGACAGCCGGGTTCCAGCGCGCGGGCCACAGCAGCAATCAGCCATTTGCGGCCCACTGCGGCAAGGTAGTGCATATATGCCGGATCGCACGCCGTCGCATCGACACCGCAGTAAGTCCAGAGCCACGCACCGATCCGGGGCACACCGTCCCATTGCAGGCCGTTCAGGTAGGTTGCGAGCGGGTCAAAGGTGTTGCGGTCGGCTGCGTATTGAACGGCACGCAGCACATCGCCGTATCCGATCTTGTTGAACAGATGCGCCTGCATCCAAGCATGGACGCCGCGATAGTGGGCGTCTGCCACGAATTGACCGGCTGTCGCGTTGAGCCACGGCATGTCTCGCATAATGACGCGCTTGTTGTTGAACGTATCGAACGCAAAGACGCCGCGCCAAATGTCATTGTTGGTCAGGGTGGCCAGCACGTTCGCGTAGTTCGCAACCAGCTTGCCGTCGACCGAAGTGAATTGAAATTGCCCATCGCCGTGATGGGCCAACACGGGCTGACCGTCTGCTGGTAACACCTCACCCGTAACAGCCGCCCCCGGTACCGTACCGAGCGGGACGGGCACCTGTGGGGCAATCTCAGGCATCCCGGCCTGCATGGCCTGCTTGAGTACCATTCCCTGCTTAACGCGCAATTCCAGATCACCAGGTAGCACGCCGCCATTTGATTGACGCGCCCAATAGACCAGTTTGCCGAACCCGGAATACCCGTCCGCGTCGAAACCGTCCCATATCCGCTTGGTGTACGCCGGATCGTTCTTTGGTGCCTGCGCACTGAACCGCTCAAACATTTCCCAGCCGCCACCACCGCAGGAGTTCTTGATGGCGTATGCGATTCCGATCCAGTCGTCATATTCCAAGTCATCGTTCCTGATCAGATCGACCACAGGCCCGATCAGGCGCGGGTCGTGCGGCTCGCTACCCAGACCCGACAGGCCGTCATTGCTGGTGTTCACATTGGAAGCCCGACCTTTGGTCCAGCCGTGCCCCTCGGCAATCGTCATGAGTTCACTGACCAGATAGTCCATTTGGGCAGCCGTCGCCTGATGGATCAAATCGGCACGTAGAGGTCGGTTCCATTGGTATGTGGCACCCTTGGGGTGAATACCTGCTACAACGGCCTGAGAAGGTCGCCCCTTGGCTGTTACACCCATGATTTCAATACGCTGGGTCTCGCCATTACGTCGGATCGGGTACTGACGCCTGCGGATCGTTTCGCCGGGTGCGATCTGGAACAGGACCATGAATTTCGGCACTTGGCCCCACCGAACAAAGTATTCACCACCACCGAGTTCATGGATACGATTGAGCATGGCCTGTGCGGTATCTTGGTCGGTAAGGTCGACATCCAAGCCGGTCCACCGCCCCCCCATTTTTAAGCCTGTGTTCGCACCGAGTTCGTCTAACCGCGCGGCCTTTACACCGTTCATCTCATAGCTGGGCCACGATCCAAGCCCGTCCCAAGCACCTCCAAAGTAGTCGCCGGGGCATTTGCCTCGGGCATCCGGGTCGACCTTCGACGTCTCGTGCAGTGCGGCACCAGCCGGGATCACAGGGATGGTGTCTAAAAACCCCGCCTGTAACCACTGAATGTGCGTGCCCCCTATCTGGGGTACCAGAATACCTTGATCGCCAGTGTTAAAGGGTGTTACTTTTGTGCCATCCATTGCGTGGTCCTTTCATGGTCCATCGTTGCTTGGTCCCTGCTGTGAGAGGTCAGGGGGATATGTTAGCGGCCCGGTGCAGATCGCACCGGGTCACTTCATTTGAGGCACCCTGAGATGGCTTGTGGTGCCTCGGTATGCTGGATCGTTCGACCCGTGCGGGTCAACCCGCCCTATACAGTCGGGCGTTTTTCTCTTTCAGCAGATGATCGGCAAGCGCCTGTTCGGCGTGATGCAACGCCTTGCGACGGTCCATCACAGTCCGCGTCAGACGGTCAGTTTTAACGTCATATTTGCGCTGGTTCTGTATGCACGATGTGGTGCGGATCGGTGTGTGCTTCATGCCATCAACGTATCAAAACGTTTGATTCAACACTCATGACTTTCTGTGAAATTATATGAATTGTCATAGAGGTAACAAGGACTTAGCCACATGCTAGACATCGAACAACTCTACCGAGAAGAAATCCGCAAACACCTGCAAAGTGTCGATTGCAAATCCGTGTACACCGGTTCGATTCCGGTACTCGCCTCCACATCCCCTTCCTCTAAATACCGTCTCCGGGAATCAGTTTTCAGGAGGAACGCCCCCGAGGCACCACTTCGTACCCTGGTTCTTCCGGCTCATCGTCCTGCATTTCCGTAGGAAAACCCGGTGCGCGGATGTCCAAGCCGGTGGCTTCTTCAAGGCGTTTGATGATGTTTGGCGACAGCTCACGCTCGCCAAACCGGGCGATGCCATCCTCAAATATCTTGATCATCACCGGATTGATTTCCAGCGGAACACCGGCGCGGTCGGCGACATCCTGAAACAGGCCGATATCCTTTTTCACCAAATCCATTGTAAACGAAATATCGCGCGAGCCGTTCAGGATCACCTGGCTTTCGGTTTCGTGCACGAACGAGGTCCCTGACGAAATCTTGATGGCCTCATAGGTGGTGTTCAAATCCATCCCGGCGGCCTTGGCGGTGACCAGCGCTTCAGCACAGGTGATCAGGTTGGCCGTTGCCAGATAGTTGGTCAACACTTTCAGAACCGAGGCCGAGCCGAGCTCTCCGGTGTGCAGAACGCGCCGTCCCATGGTGGTCAGGAACGGCAAAATGCTTTCGAAGGTATTGCGGTCGCAGCCGGCGAAGATCGAGATATTGCCCGTCGCCGCACGGTGGCAGCCACCCGAGACAGGGCAATCGACTGCAGCCCCTCCGCGCTCCAGAACCAATGCCCCCAATCGCTTGACCTCGGCCTCGTCAGTGGTGGACATCTCCATCCAGATTTTACCGGGGCCAACCTCGGGCAGCATCTCTTGCATCACCGCGTCCGAGGCCGCAGGCGACGGCAGGCAGGTGATCACAGCGTCGCAATCGCGCATCATCTGGGCCGGGCTTTCAGCCGCTTTGGCCCCCTGCGCGACAAAAGCCTCAACAAGATCGGAACTTAGGTCATGAACCGTCAGGTCGATTCCATTGCGGAGCAATGACCCTGACAGCTTACCGCCCACATTCCCAAGCCCGATAAAACCTACTTTCATGGATTTCGCCTCCGTTTGCGATTTGAGACCATGCGACCATGCATCAGCGTCCTGTTCATGCCGCCTAGCGACGCTGGCAGGTCGCTTTTCAACGTGCCGCAGCGGTCTGAGCTGCATCGCGCTTGACAAGCTGCGGGTGCGTGCCGCATGAGCCTCGTGTTGGTGTCTGTGCGAACAGATGAAAAGGGAATGCGTCAACGGGTTTTCCGCCAAGCGCAGCCGCCCCCGCGACCGTGACCGGAGAGGGTGCCCAAGCCACTGGCTCAAAGCCGGGAAGGCGGGACATCCGACAGAGTACGCCTCTGACATCCGCAAGCCGGGAGACCTGCCAGCGCCCGAAGATGAAACCGGACGGGGTGTTCCGGTGTCGGGTCAAGGGACCCGCATGAAACCCCGTCCCCCACGATGAGGAGTTGGGGGGATGAGAGACATGACCGAGACCGCTCCGGTCGAATTGCTGGTTTGCACCACCTGTCGTCGCGGGCTGCCCGTTGAAGACGACGCGCAACGTCCCGGCACGCTGTTGCACAAGGCGCTTGAACAGGCGGAGCTGCCGGAAGGGATTACCCTGAGAGCCGTGGAATGCTTGTCGAACTGCAACGAGGGCTGTTCCATCGTGCTGCGCGGCGGCCCGGATCGCTGGACCTTCGTCTATGAACATTTGAACGAAACCGACCATGTCGACGCGATCGTTGACGGTGCCACCAAGTACCTTGCGACCGAGGACGGCTTGGTCAAATGGCGCGAGCGCCCCGAACATTTCCGCAAGAACTGCGCAGCCCGCATTCCCCCGATTGGAGCCCTGAAATGAGCAACTTGGAAAAACTCCCCGTCACCGTGATCACTGGCTTCTTGGGCTCGGGCAAAACGACTCTGGTGAAGCACCTGATGCAGAACCCGCAAGGCAAGCGTCTGGCCGTGGTGGTCAATGAGTTCGGCGATGTCGGCGTCGATGGCGACATCCTGAAATCCTGCGCCATCCCGGATTGCCCAGCGGAGAACATCATGGAATTGGCGAACGGCTGCATCTGCTGCACCGTGGCTGATGATTTCATCCCGACCATCGAAGCCCTTATGGCGCTGGAGCCGCGCCCCGATCACATCCTGATCGAAACTTCTGGCCTCGCCCTGCCCAAGCCCCTGTTGAAGGCGTTCGACTGGCCCGATATCCGGTCAAAAATCACCGTTGATGGCGTCATCGCGCTGGCCGATGCCGAGGCCGTCGCCGCTGGTCGCTTTGCGCCGAATGTCGAAGCGGTGGACGCTCAGCGCCTGGCCGACGATTCGATCGACCATGAAACGCCTCTATCCGAAGTGTTCGAGGATCAGATCTCCTGCGCCGACATCATCCTGCTGACCAAGCCTGATCTGGCCGGCCCCGAAGGCGTGGCAAAAGCCAAAGAGATCATCGCCGCCGAGGCCCCTCGCCCGCTACCCGTCGTCGAAGTGGCCGAAGGCGCCGTGGACGTCCGCGTTGTACTTGGGCTTGAAGCGGCTGCCGAGGATGACATGGACGCCCGCCCGTCGCATCACGACGGTCACCACGACCACGAGCACGACGATTTCGAAAGCATCATCGTTGATCTGCCTGAACAGTCCGACCCTGCCGATTTGATTGCCAAGATCGAGCGTCTGGCCAATGAGCTGAACATCCTGCGCGTCAAAGGCTATGCCGCCGTTCAAGGCAAGCCTATGCGCCTGCTGGTTCAGGCCGTGGGGGCCCGTGTGCGTCACCAGTATGACCGTCCGTGGGAGCCCGGTGAAGACCGCCGCTCGCGCATGGTGGTGATCGCCGAGCATGACGACATCAAAGAAGCAGAAATCCGCGATATCCTCGCGAGTGTAACCGAGGCCGCCGAGTAAGGCCCATGCACGTCGTCTTCCGCGAAAGCCACGGGTTAGCAGAAACGGAAACCCCAACCGATCTGGGCCAGAGCCCGGCGGATTTGGTGGTGCTGTCCTTCTCGGACAGCGACCTTGGCGCTTTCGCGGCAGGCTGGCATCGCGGTGGCGGGCCGGAAGGGCGAATGCCGACCCTGCGGTTGGCGAACCTGACGGCGTTGAAGCATCCTCTGTCAGTCGACACCTATGTGGAACAGACGCTTGAGGGCGCCAAGGGCGTTCTGATCCGTCTGATTGGCGGCGTGCCTTACTGGGCCTACGGACTGCAGCAAGTTCTGTCACTTGCGCAGGCCAAGGGGATCGCGCTGGCCGTCCTGCCCGCCGACGGGCGTGAGGATACGCGGCTGGATGAGTATTCCACCCTGCCCGTCTCGACCCTGCGGCGTCTGGTACATCTCTGCGACACCGGCGGTGAAGTCGCAGCGCAGGCCGCCTTGGCGCAGATGGCATTGGCGGCGGGGCTCTATGCCGGCCCGGTTATGGGGGCTAAAACCCTGCCCGAATCTGGCGCGTGGTGTCCTGATCGCGGCGTGATTCCGGTTGAGACTGCTTTTCCGGGCGACGCAAAACGTATCATCGTCACGTTTTATCGCGCCTATCTGACCTCGGCGGACACGGCCCCCGTCGCCACCGTGATCCGCAGCTTGCGGGATCGTGGGTTCGAGGCGGTGGGCCTCTTCGCGCCCTCGCTCAAAGCACCTGCCGCCGCTGAATGGCTGCGTGACAACATCGTCGCTCTGAAGCCTTCGGCGATCATCAACGCCACCTCCTTCTCGGGCAAAGACTCGTCGGGTACATCCCCTTTGGATGCGGCGGGCGTGCCGGTATTTCAGATGGCCCTCGCCACGTCCCGCCGCAAGGCTTGGGCCGAGGCGGAACGAGGCCTCTCCCCCGCCGATCTCGCCATGCATGTGGTGCTGCCCGAAGTGGACGGGCGCATTTCGGCGGGCATCGCCTCGTTCAAAGAACCGGGCAAACGTGACCCGCATCTGGAATATTCCCGCTTTGCCCACCGGGCTGAGCAAGAACGGATCGAAGCGATTATCGACCGTGTCACCGGCTGGCTGACCCTGCATGAGAAGCCCAAGGCAGATCAGGTGCCTGCGCTTGTTCTGTCGACCTACCCCAGCAAGGACTGGCAAATGGCGCATGCGGTTGGCCTCGACGCACTGGCCTCGGCCGAGGCGATACTGACCGATCTTCAGGCCGAGGGCTACAGCACCGCACCGGCTGAGCCGATTACGGAAACCCTGCTGGACGCGCGCATTTCGTGGTCTTTGGAAGATTACCAGGCAGCCCTAGCTGACCTGCCTGAGCAACTGCGGGCCGATCTCCAAACCGTTTGGGGCAAGCCCGAAGACGACCCTGTTTTTACCGAGGGAGCGTTCCACTTCACCGCCCTGCGCCGAGGCAACGCGCTGGTTGCACTGCAACCCGAACGCGGCACGCCCGAACAGCGCGATGACGACTATCACGACTTGTCTCGCACCCCGCGTCACAGCTACGTCGCCTTCTATCTGTGGCTGCGCAAGGGGCTGGGCGCAGACGCTTTGATCCATATCGGCGCGCATGGCACTCTGGAATGGCTTCCGGGCAAGTCCGTTGCTCTGTCGGCAAATTGCTGGCCCGAGGCGCTGATCCGCGACCTGCCAGTGATCTACCCTTTCATCGTCAATGACCCGGGCGAGGCCGCGCAGGCCAAGCGTCGGATCGGGGCTGTCACGCTGGGCCATATCCCGCCCCCGATGAAGGAAAGCGGCACCCCAGATCGTATGGTACGACTGGAATCTCTGCTCGATGAGTTTTCGAACGCGGACGGGCTGGATCCCAAACGCCGCGACCGCCTTCAGGAAGATATCCGCGAGGAGGCGCACGCCATCGGGTTGGAGTGCGATCTGGGCCTCGATCAAGCCACCTGCACCGCAGAGGCAATCACCCGCATCGACCGCTTTGTCTGCGATATCAAAGAAAGCCAGTTTGGCGATGGGCTGCATATCTATGGCCGCGCGCCTGAGGTGTCCGGCACTTTCGACCCTGCGCCCTCGGCCCATGCAGAACGCAGCGCTCTGATCGACGCGCTGGCCGGGAAGCGAATCGAGGCCGGGCCGTCCGGGTCCCCCTATCGCGGACGCTCAGACGTTCTGCCGACCGGGCGGAACCTTTTCACTACCGACCCCCGCTCAGTGCCGACGCGGGCGGCTTACACCCAAGGCGTCAAACTGGCTGAGGAACTGGTCCGCCGCCACCTTCAGGAAGAAGGCGACTATCCCAAGGGGCTGATCGTCGACCTGTGGGGCTCGGCCACCATGCGCACGGCTGGCGAGGAATTCGCCATGGCGCTGCATCTGCTGGGCGTAAAACCGGTCTGGGATAAAGGGTCCGAGCGGGTCTCGGGGATCGAGGTGCTGCCGATCACTGACCTCAGCCGCCCGCGTCTGGATGTGACGCTTCGTGTGTCGGGCCTGTTCCGGGACGTCTTCCCAACCCTCTCGGCGCTTTACGGTCAGGCGATCCGCGCGTTGGCGGCGCGGGATGAGGCGACCGACTGGAACCCCTATGCCGGTCAGGCACCGACGGCCCGCGTGTTCGGCCCCGCCCCCGGCAGCTATGGCGTCAACATGACCCAACTGTCCGAGGTCTACACCGACGAGGCCCGCGCGCAGGCGGGTGAGGCGTGGCTTGAGGCCAGCTCTTTTGCGCTGGAGGGCGAGAATATCGTTCAGGATAAGGCGGGCATCACACAACGCGTGGCGCATGCCGACAGTTTTGTTCACCTGCAGGACCTGACCGAAACAGACCTGCTGCTGGCCAATGACTACGCCACGCATGAGGCCGGTTTTGCCGCCGCCAAGAAAGCAATGGGTGGCACCGCGCAGCTCTATCATCTGGACAATACCAACCCCGAAAACCCACGCGCGCGCACTCTGCCGGAAGAGATCAGCCGCGTTGTCCACGCCCGCGCTGCCAATCCGGATTGGATCGCCGGGATGCAGCGGCATGGCTTCCGTGGCGCGGCCGAGATCGCGGCAACTTTGGATCACATGGCCTCGTTTGCGCATCTCTCGGGTACCGTTGCGCCTCATCTGTTCGACCTCTACCACGATGCCACACTGGGCGATGAAGATGTGGATGCCTTCCTGCAGCAAGCCAATCCGCAGGCCCATCAGGCTATGCAGGACCGGTTCCGCGCGTTGCTGGATGCCGGGTTGTGGAATACGCGGCGTAACTCGATCCGGGCGGATCTGGAGGGGCTGGGATGAGCGCGCCCATCGTCCAAGGTTGGTGCCCCGGCGCCCACCGACCGATGATGTCTGGGGATGGGCTGGTGGTGCGCGTGCGCCCTCGGCTGGCTCGGCTGACCGCGCCACAAGCGCTTGGCCTGTGTGAACTGGCCCAGCAATTCGGCAACGGCACAATCGACCTGACCAACCGTGCGAACCTGCAGTTGCGCGGCGTGCAGGAAAGTGAACACCAGGCATTGCTGTCCGAGCTGTCCGCGCTTGGGCTGCTGGACGTAGAGCCGGGTATCGAGGTCCGGCGCAACATTCTGGTCTCACCTCTCTATCAGCCGGGCGATCTGACCGCGCGGCTGACGCAGAAATTGATCGACCGCCTGAACGAGTTGCCCGCGCTGCCGGCCAAATTCGGCTTTGCCATCGATACAGGACCGGAGCGCCTGCTGGCGGCGGATTCGGCCGATATCCGGTTGGAGCGTTCCGCCGAACGTCTGATCCTTCGCGCAGATGGGGCGCAGACCGGACGTGTCGTCTCCGAGGCGGAGGCCATTGATCACCTGATTGCTCTGGCCACTTGGTTTGCCGAGGTCTTCACGCCAGACACCCGACGCATGGCGCGGGCCGTGGTGGCGTTTGGTCTACCTGCGGAATGGCAGGGGAGCGACCCCGGCCCCATCGGTTCATCTTTACAACCGGGCGCTTGCGATCTGGGCAGCCTCTATGGCGCGACCTTCGGTCAACTCCCTGCAAATGAACTGCACGTGCTGATCCGCGACAGTGGCGCCTCTGCCCTTCGTGTCACCCCCTGGCGCCTGATCCTGCTGGAAGGCGGGGCGGCGATACCCGCACCGGGTTTTGTCATGGACGGCACCGACCCGCTTATGACCACCGACGCCTGCCCCGGTGCTCCGTTATGCCCGCAGGCGCAAGCGGAAACCCGCGATATCGCGCGCGAATTGGCCCCGCTTGTACCCGGCACACTTCATGTTTCGGGGTGTTCCAAAGGGTGCGCCCGTATGGGCCCCGCGGATGTGACTTTAGTCGGCCAGAACGAACGATTTGATCTTGTCAAACAGGGCCGTGCGGGGGATGAGCCAATCCTGCGCGGGCTGGACCCCGAAACACTGATGACGATGGACTTCACCTGATGCCCTACACTTACGAAACCGACGGCGCGGCGATCTACAAGGAGAGCTTTGCAACCATCCGGTCCGAGGCCGATCTGGCCCGATTCGACGCCGATGAAGAGCAGGTCGCCGTTCGGATGATCCACGCGGCTGGCATGGTAGGGCTGGAAGAATTCGTTCATTTCTCACCCAGTTTTGTATCCTCCGCGCGGGCCGCGCTGGAAAACGGCGCGCCGATCCTGTGTGACGCGCGCATGGTCAGCGAGGGTGTTACCCGGTTCCGCCTGCCCGCCGAAAATGAGGTGATCTGCACGCTGCATGACGAGCGCGTGCGCCCTCTGGCTGAAGAGATGAGCAACACCCGCTCTGCTGCGGCGCTAGAGTTGTGGCGCCCGCATCTTGAAGGCGCTGTGGTCGCTATCGGCAATGCGCCGACGGCTCTGTTTCACCTGCTGAACATGCTGGAAGACCCCAACTGCCCACGCCCTGCTGCCATCATCGGCTGCCCGGTGGGCTTTGTTGGCGCGGTCGAATCCAAGGACGCCCTGTGGGAGGCGCAGCCGGTGCCGTCCTGCATCGTCAAAGGCCGTCTCGGTGGCAGCGCCATCACAGTCGCCGCCATCAACGCCATCGCGAGCCGCGCCGAATGAGCGCCGGCAAGATATATGGCGTTGGCCTCGGCCCCGGTGACCCCGACCTGATGAGCGTGCGGGCCGATCGCCTGCTGCGCAATGCCCGCCACGTGGCGTTTTTCCGCAAGCCCGGCCGTAGCGGTCAGGCACGTAAGATCGTCAACAGTATGATCCCGGAAGGCGCGGTGGAGTTCCCGATGGAATACCCCGTCACAACCGAGATCCCTCTGAACGATCCGCGCTACAATGAGTTGTTGGCGGCGTTCTACGAGGACTGCGCGCACCATCTGAAAGCCCTTGCTGAGAAGGGCGAAGACGTCGTTGTGCTGTGCGAGGGCGACCCGTTTTTCTACGGCTCGTTCATGCATCTCTATACCCGCTTGCGCGACATCGCCCCCGTCGAGGTCGTCCCGGCCATTACCGGCATGTCCGGCGCTTGGACAGCAACCGGCGATCCGATCACATGGGGCGACGACATCCTGACTGTTCTGGCCGCCACCCTGCCCGAAGAGGTTCTGGCCGAGCGTATGGCGCAGACCGACGCACTGGTCGTGATGAAGATCGGGCGCAATATCGACAAGGTGAAGCGCGCGCTCAAGACCGCTGGGATGTATGACCGCGCGTGGATCGTGGAATACGCGCAAATGCCGAACCAACGCGTCTGCAAACTGTCTGAAAATTGCGAGGGGATCACCCCCTATTTCTCGATCATCCTCGTACACGGTCAGGGGCGACGGCCATGAGCGGCTGGGTCAAGATCGCAGGCCTCGGGCCAGGCAATGAAGACCTGGTCACGCCGGAAGTCTCCGCTGCGCTGGCCGAGGCGACCGATGTGGTCGGCTACATCCCCTATGTCGCGCGCGTGGCCGAACGCCCCGGCCTGACTCTGCATGCCAGTGACAACCGGGTTGAGATCGATCGTTCGCAACACGCGCTGCAGATGGCGGCCGAGGGGAAACGCGTGGTCGTTGTGTCCTCGGGTGATCCGGGTGTCTTTGCGATGGCCGCTGCGGTGTTCGAGGCGCTGGAGAACGGCCCTAAAGAATGGCGTAACATTCAGATCGACGTGCTGCCCGGGATTACCGCGATGCTGGCCGCGTCTGCCCGTGCAGGCGCGCCTATGGGGCATGATTTCTGCGCTATCAACCTTAGTGACAACCTCAAGCCCTGGTTCCTGATCGAAAAGCGGTTGCGTCTGGCAGCGCAGGCGGATTTCTCGATGGCCTTTTACAACCCACGCTCGAAGTCGCGGCCAGAA
Source organism: Ruegeria sp. BG11 (assembly GCF_056538565.1). NCBI lineage: Bacteria > Pseudomonadati > Pseudomonadota > Alphaproteobacteria > Rhodobacterales > Roseobacteraceae > Ruegeria > Ruegeria sp. BG11. Next base: position 753,059 of record NZ_JBQFTH010000001.1, read on the forward strand.
GGCTTTGTAAAGACGCTGAAAATCCTGCGTGAGGAATGTGAGCCTGAACGCCTGATCCTTTTCGCGCGCGCCGTGTCGCGCGAGGACGAAGCGATCCGGATCTCCACTCTGGTCGAGGCCACGCCCGAGATGGCGGATATGCAGACGGTGGTCATTGTCGGATCATCGCGCACCCGCGTGATCGAACGCGACGGCGCGCCGATCGTCTACACCCCGAGGTTCACCCCAGAATGAGCCAGCCAGTCCAGAACCTGTGCAATCGTCGACAGCTCGGTCCGCTCTGGCAGGACGGGTCGGTCGATCATCAGCACTGGCAGGCCCAGCGCCCGCGCCGCGTCCAGCTTGGCCCGCGCGCCGGTGCCGCCTGCGTTCTTGGACACAACCAACTGCGACCCGTGCCTTTGCATCAGCGCGCGATCGTCAGCCTCGGCAAACGGGCCGCGAGCGACAACCACGTCGGCATTCGGCAAGGGCAGCTCATCGGGCGCATCGACCAGACGCAGCAGATAGCGATGCTGGGGCTGGGCCGAGAAGTCCTTAAGATGCATCCGGCCAACGGCAAGGAACACGCGCTGCGCCTCGACGTTCAACGCGTCAACTGCGGCGGGGATATCGGGAACGTGTCGCCAGTCATCACCGGGCTGCGCGCGCCAAGCGGGTCGCGTCAGCGCGGCCATTGGCGTTTGCGCTGCACGGCAGGCCTCAATCGCGTTTCGGCTCATCTGCGAGGCGAATGGATGAGTCGCGTCAATCACATGGCTGATCCCGTTGTCGCGGATATAAGCAACCAGACCCTGCACGCCGCCAAACCCACCGACCCGAACCGGCAAGGGCTGCGGGCGCGGATTTTCGACCCGGCCTGCGTAGGAATAGGTCGCCGCAAGCCCCTGTTCGGAAACGGTTTTGGCCAAAGCGTTCGCCTCGGTCGTGCCGCCCAGAATAAGCACATTGGGGATCAGGGGGTTGGTCATGTCTGATACTCCGTGGCTAACCGTTCTGGGCCTTGGTGAAGATGGGCTTGATGGCCTGTCGCCCGCAAACCGTCAAGTGCTGGATCGGGCCGAGGTCATCATGGGCCCGCCTCGCCACCTTTCGCTGGTGCCGGAAACAGGGGCTGAGCGGATCGAATGGCCGGTGCCTTTCTCCGACGGTCTGCCGATCTTGACCGGACTTCGGGGTCGTGCGACGGTGGTTCTGGCCTCGGGCGATCCCTTCTGGTTCGGCGCGGGCTCGGTGATTGCACGCAATTTCGAGGCTGCCGAGTGGACAGCGCGACCCGGCCAATCGACCTTTTCGCTGGCCGCCGCGCGTTTGGGGTGGCCGTTAGAGGGCACCCAGACCTTTGGCCTTCACGCCGCTCCTCTGACGCGTTTGCGACCGCACCTGTCTCCGGGGCTAAGGGCGATCATCCTGTTGCGCAATGGTGCTGCCGTTGCAGAGCTTGCGACCTATCTGACTGAGACCGGGTTCGCCGATACCCAGTTGCACGTGATGGAGGCATTGGGCGGCCCGCGTGAACGCGCGCGCTCGGTCTCGTTGACCGAAGCGCTTCTGGGCACGTTCGATCACCCGGTCTGCGTCGGGCTGGAGGTTGCGGGCGAAGGGCGCGTTTTCCCCAAGGCCTCGGGCAAGCCCGACGATATTTTCGAAACCGACGGCCAGATCACCAAACGCCCCATTCGAGCGCTAACCCTGTCGGCGTTGGCCCCGCAACGCGGCGAGCATCTGTGGGATATTGGCGGCGGCACGGGCTCGATCAGCATTGAATGGCTGATGTGTGATCCGACCATGACGGCCACAACCATCGAACCCCGCGTAGATCGCGCCGAACGCATCCGGCGCAATGCCGATGCGTTGGGGCAAGATCGGTTGAATGTCGTTCACGGTACGGCGCCGGATGCGCTGTCAGGTCTGCCTCTGCCCGATGTTGTGTTCATTGGAGGCGGTCTCAGCGCCGATCTCTTGGCGTGGCTGCGCAATGCCCTTCCATCAGGCGCCCGCTTGGTCGCCAACGCCGTTACTTTGGAAAGCGAAGCACTGCTGGCCCGCTGGCACGAAGAATTGGGCGGAGATCTTTTGCGGATTGAGCTTGCGCACTCGGCACCACTCGGCCCCCGGCGTGGTTGGAAATCGGCCTATCCGGTCGTGCAATGGACTGTGACGCTATGATCGTCGCAGGCCTTGGCTTTTCATCAAGCGCAACAGTGGACAGCCTGCGCACGGCTTATGACGCCGCTGCCGCTGATCATGACGTTCAAGCCTTGGCAACCGTCGCCGACAAAGAGGGTCACCTGGCTCTGGCCAGTTTCGCAGAAGGCCTTGCCCTGCCCTTGCATTTCGTTGCCGCAGCCGATCTGGCCGGGCAGCACACCCTGACATGCTCGAACCGCAGCCGCGCCACCTATGGCACTGGTAGCGTGGCCGAAGCATCCGCATTGGTCGCCGCCGGGAATGGCGCGCGGCTTCTTTCACCCAGACATATCTCGGACGACCGGCTGGCGACATGCGCCATTGCCATCGGAGGACACTCATGACCGTTCATTTCATCGGCGCCGGACCGGGCGCCGCCGATCTGCTCACCCTGCGTGGGCGCGATATCATCGCCTCTTGCCCCGTTTGCCTCTATGCGGGATCCTTGGTGCCCGAAGAGATTTTAGGCCACTGCCCCGAAGGCGCGAAGATCATCAACACCGCGCCGATGGATCTGGATCAGATCATGGCCGAGATCGACGCGGCCCATCAGGCTGGCCATGACGTGGCACGCCTGCATTCTGGTGATCTGTCCGTCTGGTCGGCGATGGGTGAGCAAATCCGCCGTCTGAAAGAGATGGGCATTCCCGTCAGCGTGACCCCGGGGGTGCCTTCATTCGCGGCAGCTGCGGCGTCTTTGGGCACAGAGTTAACCTTGCCCGGCCTGGCGCAATCGGTGGTCCTGACGCGGACCCCGGGCCGTGCGTCCTCGATGCCCGAAGGCGAAACACTGGAAAACTTCGCCCGCACCGGCGCGACCCTGGCCATTCATTTGTCGATCGGCAACCTGGACAAGGTGATTGCCGATCTGAGCCCTGCCTATGGCGCGGACTGCCCCGTAGCGGTCGTCTACCGGGCCAGCTGGCCGGATGAGCGGATCATCCGCGCGACGCTTGCCACCCTCAAAGACATGCTGGACGAGAGCATCTCGCGCACCGCGCTGATCATGGTCGGGCCTGCGCTGGCGGGTGAAGGGTTCGACGAAAGCTGCCTGTATTCGAAAGACTATGACCGCCGCTATCGCCCACAGAGCGCGGACAGCCCGTGGTCAAGCTGGAGCCCTGAGGATGAATGACACGATGACGAACCCTCCGGGCATTCTGATCTCGGCCCCCTCTTCGGGGACCGGCAAAACCACCGTGATGCTGGGCCTTTTGCGGGCGCTGGCTGAGGATGGCCTCACCGTACAGCCGTTCAAGAGCGGCCCTGATTATATCGACCCGGCCTTTCACCGCGCAGCGGCAGGGCGGGCTTCGTTCAACCTCGACAGTTGGGCGATGGGCGACGGGCTGCTTGGCGCGATCTCGGATCAGGCCGAAGGGGCCGATATCGTGGTGGCCGAAGGCTCGATGGGTCTTTTCGATGGCGTCGCCAAACCCGGCGAGCTGGGCCACGGGTCCAGTGCCGAAACCGCGCAACGCATGGGCTGGCCCGTTGTATTGGTTTTGGACATGGGCGGTCAGGCCCAATCGGCAGCGGCGACCGCTCTGGGGTTCAAGATGTACAACCCTGACCTGCCTTTTGCCGGAGTTATCCTGAACCGCTGCGCCAGCCCTCGGCATGAGCGGTTGACGCGGTTGGGTATGGAACGGGCAGGCCTGCCGGTTCTGGGCGTATTGCCCCGTCGCGGAGACCTGACCCTGCCGGAACGTCATCTGGGGTTGATCCAAGCGATTGAGCATCCCGATCTGGAAAGTGCCATCGTAGGTTACGCCGCATTCCTGCGGGAACATGTGGACCTTGAGGCGATCAAACTGGCGGCTTCCTCAGGCCCCAAAGGGCCATCGTCAGCCGCGCTACCGCGGCCCCCGGCGCAACGAATCGCGCTGGCCCGGGATGCCGCGTTTTCGTTCACCTATCCGCATCTGTTAGAGGGCTGGCGTGCGGCGGGGGCCGAGATCCTGCCGTTTTCGCCATTGGCCAATGAAGCCCCTGCCGATGATGCCGATCTGGTTTGGTTGCCGGGCGGGTATCCGGAGCTGCACGCAGGCACTCTGGCTGCCGCAGACACATTCCTGACCGGTTTGCGGAATCACGCGGAGACCAAGCCGGTGCATGGGGAATGCGGTGGCTACATGGCCCTTGGTGACGTTCTGATCGACAAGGAGGGCGTGCCGCACCAGATGGCCGGATTGCTTGGGCTGCAGACCTCGTACCAGAAGCGCAAATTCAATCTGGGGTATCGCCGGGCCGAACTGCTGGCTCCGATGCCAGGGTTTGCGCAAGGCGCATCGCTGCGTGGGCATGAGTTCCACTATTCCTCGATCATCGAACAGCCTGATGCACCGCTGGCGCGCGTGTTCGATGCCGAAGGGGATGAAGGCCCGCAGACCGGATCGCGCCGTGGCAACGTCACAGGTACCTTCTTTCACCTCATCGCCGAGGCCTCGGCATGAGCGGGTTTGTATCATTCATCGGATCCGGTCCAGGAGACCCGGAATTGCTGACCCTGAAGGCCGTGGATCGGATGCAGAAGGCCGACGCCGTGCTGTTCGACGATCTGAGCAGCGGGCCGATTCTGAGCCACGCACAACCGGATGCGGATCTTGTGGGCGTCGGCAAACGGGCCGGGCGGCCCTCGCCCAAACAGGATCATGTCAGCCGCCTGCTCGTGGAATACGCGCAGACCGGACAACGGGTCGTGCGGCTGAAATCTGGCGATGGCGGCATGTTCGGACGGCTTGAGGAAGAGGTCGTCGCTCTGCGCGCTGCCGGGATCGACTATGAGATCATCCCAGGCATCCCCTCGGCCATCGCAGCCGCTGCCGCTGCCGGTATTCCGCTGACACGCAGGCTGACGGCCCGGCGTGTACAGTTTGTTACCGGGCATGATGTCAGCGGGCAGTTGCCTCCGGATCTGAATCTGGCCGCTTTGGCGGATGCTGCGGCAACCACTGTTGTTTTTATGGGCAAACGAACCTTTCCGCTGTTGGTCCAAGCGCTGCACACCAACGGCCTTCCGCTGGATACGCCCGCCCTGATGGCGGAATCCGTTTCCACACCGGATCAGAAGCTGCACCGTTCGACCATTGGCGCGCTGGCCGAAAAGTTGAAATCCGAGATCGGAACGGCCCCCGCCCTGATCCTCTATGGTCCATTGGCGGAGTACGAGGATGTATGAACTGTCCCTGATCGGCATCGGCACCGGAAATCCCGATCACGTAACCCTGCAAGGCGCGCAAGCAATCCGCGAGGCGGATTTGATCTTGATCCCGCGCAAGGGTGAGAACAAAGCCGACCTTGCCGGGCTGCGGGAGGAGATCATCGCCAAGGTCACTGAGACCCCTCCGCAGATCGCGTATTTCGATATCCCCAAACGCCGCTCGGATGACGGATATCTGCAAGGTGTGGATGAATGGCACGATGCCATTGCTCTGCGCTGGCAAGAAGCGATGACGGCGCATCCTGAGGCCTCGAAGATCGCCCTGTTGATCTGGGGTGATCCTTCGCTTTACGACAGCTCCCTGCGGATTGCCTCTCGACTGGACCCACAACCGCGCAAACGGGTGATTCCTGGGATTACCGCGCTACAGGCACTGACGGCAGCCCATGCCATTCCCATCAACGATATCGGCGCGCCTTATGTTGTTACCACTGGTCGTCGTATTCGCGACGAAGGCTGGCCCTCGGACGCCACCAAGGTTGCCGTGATGCTGGACGGCGAGTGTTCGTTTCAGTCTCTGGATATGGAGGCGTTCGATATCTGGTGGGGCGCCTATGTCGGCATGAAGGAAGAAGTACTGATTTACGGCCCGTTGGATAAGGTGGCCGAGACCATTTTGACTACCCGTGCGCAGGCCCGGGCCGATCATGGTTGGATCATGGATATCTACCTGCTGCAAAAGCGGTCGTCCTGAAGACTCATACGAAAATGTGAATGCAGCGATGTGCGAAACCTGCTCTAGTAGGGTACCAACAAGACGGAGATCCTGTGGTGAGAGCAATCTGTGCTGCGTTCTACTTGCTGGCTTCGCCTGCCTTGGCGGATCAGGCCCTGCCGGGATGGGCGGTTCATGACACGGTGAAATCCTATGACGCGCTGGTGGCTGACACCAAGGCTGCCGTCAAGGAACACGGGCTGATCGTTGTCACTCAGGCCGGGCCGACCAAAGCGGCGGCGGCCCGTGGGATCACCATTCCGGGCAATCGAGTTATCGGCGTGTTCAACAACGACTATGCGGTGCGGGTCCTGGAAACCTCGACCGCGGCGATGATCGAGGCACCGATTCGCCTATATGTCACCGAAAATGACGACGGCACTGCGAGCTTGTCCTACAAAACCCCCAGCTTTGTGTTTGAGCCTTACGCGGATCAGGGCGGGCAGACCCTGTCCGATATTGCCGCAGAACTGGACCAAAAGTTTCAATCCATCGCGGAAACAGCCGTCAAATAGTCACACTGATGTGAACCCGCTTGCCTCTTGCCGGTGTGTCAGACATTTGCTGTCACATATCTTTTTCTCGGAGCATGACTGATGCAGGACCTCTCTCCCCGCGCGGCGGATCTACTGGCTCAACGATTGTATGAGGCAGGGTGCCGCCATGCTTTCGGCATGCCGGGCGGCGAGGTTCTGACGCTGGTGGACGCGCTGGAACGGGCCGGCATCACTTTTCATCTGACCAAGCACGAGAACGCAGCCGGGTTCATGGCCGAAGCCGTCCATCACCGCGATGGCGCGCCCGCGATACTGGTTGCAACCCTCGGCCCCGGCGCGATGAACGGGATCAACGTGGTTGCCAACGCGCTGCAAGACCGGGTCCCGATGATCGTGCTGACCGGCTGCGTCGACGCGGATGAGGCGCTGACTTACACGCATCAGGTCATGGATCACAGCCTAGTTTATCGCTCGATCACCAAAGGGACCTTTACCCTGACCGCCGAGGGCGCAGATATCATCGCCGACAAAGCGGTGTCGCTTGCCAATCAACCCCGCCCCGGCCCAGTGCATATCGACGTGCCGATCTCGGTCGCGGATACCCGCGTCTCATCGACGAAACGCCGCCGTCTGGCCAAGGTTGCCGCCGTGGCGCCCGAAGGCGATTGCCTGTCCAAGGCCCGTCGCTGGGTGGCCGAAGCCGAGCGTCCGATTGCGATCATCGGGCTGGACGTCCTCTATGACGACTCGCGCAGCGTGGTTCAGGCGTTTCTGGAGCATTTCAGCATCCCCTTCGTCACGACCTACAAAGCAAAGGGCGTGGTGCCCGAAGATCATCCGCTCTGTTTGGGCGGTGCCGGGTTGTCCCCTCTGGCCGACAAACACCTTGTCCCGCTGGTGGAACAGGCCGATCTGGTTCTCTGCCTGGGCTATGACCCTATCGAAATGCGCCCTGGCTGGCGCGAGATCTGGGATCCCGAGGAAACGCGCGTCATCGACATCTCGGCCGTGGTCAATGATCACTACATGCATCAGGCCGGGCTGAACCTTGTCGCCGATACTGGCCAGACCCTCGAAGCCATCGCCAAAGGCAACCCCGCCCGTGCCACATGGCCTGCCGGAGAACCCGCGAAGGTCAAAGCCGCTTTGGCGGAAGCCTTCCCGCAGGAAGACGATTGGGGCCCAGCTGGTGTGATCGCCGAGACCCGTGCTGCCCTGCCCGCGTATACTCTGGCAACGGCGGATAGTGGCGCGCACCGCATTCTCCTCAGCCAGATGTGGGAGTGTTCGGAACCACGCGGGCTGATCCAGTCGTCGGCCCTTTGTACCATGGGCTGCGCTGTTCCTATGGCAATCGGGCTGAAACTGGCGGAACCGAACCGCCCGGTGATCAGCTTTTCGGGCGATGCCGGGTTTCTGATGGTCGCCGGTGAGCTTTCGACCGCCGCCGAAATGGGCGGCAACCCGATCTTTCTGGTCTTTGTCGACGCCTCCCTCGCCCTGATCGAGTTGAAACAGCGCCAACGGCAGATGGGCAACAACGGGGTCGATTTCGACCGACATGACTTTGCCGCCCTGGGCCGCGCGTTCGGAGGCTATGGACACACGGTCCGCAACCGCGCAGAACTGCGTGCAGCACTGGATGAGGCAGTCAAAGCCGACCGCTTCACCGTCATCGCTGCCGAGATCGAGCGTGGAGGATATGATGGCCGAATCTAATGGGCCGCTCAAAGGCGTAAAGGTTCTGGACCTGTCGCGCATTCTGGCCGGACCGACCTGCACCCAGCTGCTAGGCGATCTGGGCGCAAGTGTCATCAAGATCGAAAACCCCTCGACCGGTGGGGATGATACGCGCCAATGGGGCCCTCCCTATGTTGAGGATGAAGCGGGCAACCGTTCCGACCTGAGCGCCTATTTCATGTCGGCCAACCGGAACAAGAAATCCGTCGCCATCGACATTGCAACGCCTGAAGGACAAGCCGAGATCAAACGGCTGGCCTCGCATGCTGATATCCTGATCGAGAATTTCAAACCCGGCGGGCTGGCGAAATACGGGCTGGATTACAACAGCTTGTCGCAGGATCTTCCCGGCCTCGTCTATTGCTCGATTTCCGGCTACGGGCAGACGGGACCAAACTCCAGCAAGCCCGGCTATGACCTGATGGCGCAAGGGTATGGTGGGATCATGTCCCTGACCGGCGACCCCGAGGGCGCGCCGATGAAGGTAGGCGTCGGCATCGCCGATGTGATGTGCGGCATGTACGCAACCGTTGGCATTCTGGCAGCGTTGCGCCACCGCGACCTAACTGGTGAAGGGCAACAGATCGACCTTGCGTTGGTGGATGCCCAGATCTCATGGTTGATCAATGAGGGCACAAACTACCTGACCTCGGGCCAGGTACCTCAGCGACGCGGCAACGGACATCCCAATATTGTCCCATATGAGGTTTATGAGACAGCAGATGGTCACGTGATTTTGGCCGTTGGAAATGACAGCCAGTTCCGCAGGTTCTGCGCGTTCATCGGCCACGCGGATCTTGCCGACGACGCACGCTTTGCCACCAATCCGGCGCGACTGGAGCACCGTGACGCACTGAACACTATCCTGCGCCCGGCGATGAAACAGCGCCCGACGACGACTGTGATTTCCGAGCTTGAGGCCCTCAAGGTGCCCGTCGGCCCGGTGCAAACGGTGGATCAGGTGTTTGACACCGATCAGGTCGCCGCGCGGCAGATGAAGATCGCCATGCAGGCCCAACCGGGAGAGGTGAATCTGATCGGCAATCCGCTCAACCTGTCGCTCACGCCTGTAACATATCGGCATGCGCCGCCGGTCTTCGGGGCCGATACTGATGATATTTTGAGCGCTGAAAACCCGTTCGAAGATTGAAACACTTGCATGTTTCGGCAGCAACTTGCTGAAACATGCCCTTGAATCGGCGGTTTTTTTCACTTTTTTCACACACGCGATTTCACCAATTCGAGAGCAGGGTCGATACTGTTACGAGGCCGTCGCAGACTCTGGTAAATCGAACAGTGTCAAATACCGCAACCAGATTGGACCCAAGTATGAAACAAGACGTTTTTGGACAGATGAACACTCTGACCCACCCGGCGGCAGTCGAGGCATGGGACGGTGTTCTGCTTGGGTTCATGGCGCATGCGGCGATTACCCCCCAGCATTTGGGCAACGTATTGGAGCTCGAGCCCGACTTCGCTTTGGGCCACGCGGTCAAGGGCCTGTTCATGGTTCTTCTGGGCCGACGCGAGATGCTACCCGTAGCCGTCGACGCGCTGAGCGCCGCCAATGAAGCGATGAAACGCCAGCCCATCTCGAAGCGAGAGCAGCTATTTGTTGAGGCCCTGTCCCTCTATCTGGCGGACCTGCCCTCGCAGGCCGTGCAGAAATTCGAAGAGGTGCTGCGCGCGTATCCGACGGACTCGCTGGCAATGAAGCTCAGCCATGCGACCCGGTTTGTGCTGGGCGATGCGGAGGGCATGCGGCGCTCGATCGAACGCGTCATGCCCGCTTATGAGCCGGATCATGCGGGCCGCGGATACTTGCTGGGCTGTCATTCCTTCGCGTTGGAAGAGACCGGATCCTACGAAAAGGCCGAGATTGCCGGTCGTCAGGCACTGTGGATGGTGTCCGACGATGCCTGGGGTCTGCACGCGGTCGCCCATGTTCACGAGATGACGGGCAATGCTCAACTCGGCCTGGATTGGCTGGCAGGGCGTGAGGACGCCTGGGCTCATTGCAACAACTTCCGCTATCACGTTTGGTGGCACAAGGCGCTGATGCATCTGGATCTGGGTCAGGTTGATCAGGTCATCGACCTCTATGACCAGCATATCCGCAAGGACAAGACTGACGATTATCGCGATATCTCGAACGCAACCTCGCTGCTCTCCAGGATGGAGCTCGAAGGCATTGATGTTGGCGACCGCTGGGAGGAGTTGGCCGATCTCAGCGCCGCCCGGACCGAAGATGGCTGCCTGATTTTCGCCGACCTGCATTATCTGCTGGCTCTGACCGGCGACAACCGCTCGGACGCGACGGGCAAGATGCTGCAGCGCATCCAGAAAGACGCGCAGCGCAATCAAGGCGACACACCGATCCGCATGTCTGACCCCGGCATTGCTGCTGCAAAAGGGCTTGAGGCCTTTGGTGATGGTCTGTACGGCGCGGCGTTTGATTTCCTGTCGACCGCCCGCTCGGGCATGCAGTTGGCCGGTGGCAGTCACGCCCAACGTGATGTATTCGAGCGCATCACAATTGATTCCGGCCTGCGCGCCGGGCGCCTGGACGCGGTCGAGCGTATTCTGGATGACCGCCGCGCCAAACGCGCCGGAGGCGAGGACAATTACGCACTCGCGCGCCGCGCCCTGATCAACGCAGCCCGCGACAACGGCGACGCACAAAGCGTCCCGGCTGAATAACAAAAAGACCAAGAAGGACAGAAAACGTATGGCGACTGTTTCGCCCGCTTCTGATTTTGCGACTGTTGCGGCCTCGGCCGCAGCGCCCACTGCCCGTGTGCGCGACCCGCGACTGGATTTCTATCGCGGCATTGCGATGTTCATTATCCTGATCGCCCATATCCCGAACGATCCTTGGGCCAAATGGATCCCGGCCCGTTTCGGGTTCTCGGATGCGACCGAGATCTTCGTGTTCTGTTCGGGCATGGCCTCGGCCATTGCATTCGGCGGCGCGTTCCTGCGCAAAGGCTGGCGGATGGGGACGGCCCGCGTGGCGTTCCGCATATGGCAGGTCTACTGGGCGCATATCTGCCTGTTCTTCTTTGTCGCCATGAGCATGGCCGCGCTGGACAATTCCGGCCTGTTTGAAAAAAGCTATGTCTCGTCACTGAACCTGCAGCATTTCTTCAATGACCCGCTGCCGCAAATGGTCGGGATTTTCACTCTGACCTATGTGCCCAACTACTTCGACATCCTGCCGATGTATTTGGTCGTTCTGGCGATGATGCCGCTCTACATGGCCCTTTACCGTGTCAGCTTTTGGCTGATGGCGGCTGTGTCGGTCGCGATCTGGCTTGTCGCCCAGACCGGAGTGCTGGCCCTTCCGGCTGAGCCGTGGTCGGACCGTCAATGGTTCTTCAACCCATTCGGTTGGCAACTGCTGTTCTTCACTGGGTTCGCCTTTATGCGCGGCTGGCTTCCGGCGCCTCCGGTATCAAAAGCACTGATCTGGGCGGCCATTGCATTTCTGGTTCTGTCCGCGCCCTTCGGGTCGTGGAAGGTTTTCCTGTGGGTTCAATCCGCGGCCCCCGGTCTGGCCGAACAAATCCGCGAGATTTGGCCTCTGACCAAAGAACTGCGTGGTAAGACCGAGTTCGGCCTGTTCCGCTACATCCATTTCCTGTCGCTGGCCTATCTGGGCTGGGTCGCCGCCGGTGAGCATGGTCACCGCCTGATCGCCACCGGGCACTCTCTGGGCGCGCGCATCTGGCAGGTGGTTCTGAAACTGATCACCAAAGTGGGGCAGCAATCCCTAGCGGTCTTTGTCTTCTCGATGGCCGCAGCCCGCCTGATCGGGGTCGCGTTGGATCGGACCGAGCGGGATGTTGCCAGTGTCTTTGTCGCCAACATGATTGGCTTTGCCATGATCATCGGGGTGGCCTATCTGGCCGCCTGGTTCAAATCTCAGCCATGGAAATCAAAGAAATGAATCTGACTCGCCGCGCATTTCTGGCCTCGACCTCCGCGCTGTTTCTGGCGCCGGCCACCTTTGCCTCGGGGTCGGAGGTTCCGTTCGACCGCAACGACGTGGTTGAACTGGCCCGAGAACTGGCCAGCCGCCCCTTTGCCGAGCGCGAGATGGTGCCGCAGGAATGGCAGGACCTGACTTATACGCAATACCGCTCCATCCGTTTCCGGCTGGACCGCGCCCTGTGGTACGAGACCGAGACCCCCTTCAACGTCGATTTCTTCACCCCCGGCTTGTATTTCCCGCGCACGGTCAAGGTTTCGACCGTCGAGAACGGGATGACCAAGCCGGTCGCTTTCGACCTTGAGATGTTCGACAAGGCCGAAGAGGTCCCGACCCTTCCAATCGACGAAACGCTTGGGTTCTCGGGCCTTCGGCTGCGCACGGAAATGCACCGCCCCGGCAAAACTGATGAGTTCTGCGTCTGGCAGGGTGCCAGCTATTTCCGCGCCATTGGTCTGCACGAGGTCTATGGCCTGTCCGCGCGCGGTCTGGCCCTGAAAACCGGCGATCCGGATGGTGAGGAGTTCCCCGAATTCATCCGCTTTTGGCTGGAACGTCCCGAACCCGGTCACCGCAACATGGTTGTCCACGCCCTGATGGACAGCCCCAGCGTGACCGGTGCATACCGCTTTAACGTCACCGCCGGTGCCGATTGCATCATGGATGTCGAGGCCACCCTCTTCCCCCGCGAAGAGCTGCCGCATGTGGGTATCGCACCCGGCACCTCGATGTTCCTGTTCGATCAGACCAATCACAGCCGGTTCGACGATTTCCGCCCCGCTGTCCATGACAGCGACGGGCTGCTGATCCGCAACGGCGCGGGTGAGGTGATCTGGCGTCCCTTGGCGAATCCGACCCGTCTGCAAATCTCGTCTTTCGTGGACATGAACCCTCAGGGCTTTGGCCTGATGCAACGCAAGCGCGAATTCTCGGACTATGCAGATCTTGAGGCGAACTATCACAAACGCCCCAGCCTGTGGGTCGAGCCCGGCTCCGATTGGGGCAAGGGCACGGTGACGCTAGTCGAGATCCCCGCCGATCAGGAGATCTATGACAATATCGTCGCCTACTGGCGGCCCGCCGAGCCCTATGCCGCAGGCAGCCAGGTAGACCTGAGCTACCGCCTGATCTGGGGTGAGGAACCACAGCGCACGCCGATGCCGCGGGTCATCAACACGGCGATGGGTGAGAACACCTTTGGCGAAGGCCGTCTGGCCGTGATCGACTTTGAGCCCAGCCCTCTGTTCGACGATCTGGAGGCATTCAGCATTTTCGCGAATTCGCCTCATGCGGAAACCTCGGACGGTGTGTTGCAGCGCAACCCCGATACCGGCGGTGTGCGTCTGGCGTTCTCGTTCCAGCCGGGCGAACGAGACCATGTGGAGCTTCGCGCGCAATTGCTGGTCGGCAAGCAACCCGCCTCCGAAGTCTGGCTGTACCGTTGGACCGCATGAGCCGCGACCTGCATATCATGCCACCCGAGGCCCCGCTGGCAATGCCCGAGCAGGACTTCCGAGCAGGGTTCCGGGATGCACAGGTCCCTGCGGGTGCCCACCCATCGGCCGGATTCTGGCGCGCACTGGCGTTTTCGCCCGCAATGGCAGCCACGCTAGGTTTGCTATGGGTCATGAGCGACTGGTTCGGGTCCGAGGGCATAAACCTTGTCGAAGCCATCCTGCTGGCTCTGATTTCGTTCAACTTTTTCTGGATTTCCTTCACGGTCTGCACCGTGCTGCTCGGCATGATCTCGCTGTCCCGGCAGGAGCGCCCGATCCGACAAGACCGCGCGCAACCACTGCGCGTTGCCCTGCTGATGCCAACCTACAACGAGGTGCCGTGGTTCGTGCTGGGCAATGCCCGCACCATGCTGGAAGAACTGCGCGCCCGAGGCGGGCAGCATGAATACGCGATGTTCATCCTCTCGGACACCCGCGATCCGGACATCGCCGCGCAAGAGCAAGCCAGTATTGAGGCACTGCGCACCACGCTAGCCCCCGACCTGAAGCTCTACTACCGCCGTCGCGAACAGAATACCGACCGCAAAGTTGGCAATATCGCCGATTGGGTCAGCCGCTGGGGTGCAGATTGGGACGCGATGCTGGTGCTGGATGCCGACAGTTTGATGACGGGCCGCGCGATTGCTCGGCTGACGGATTCTTTGGCGCGTGATCCCAGCGCGGGCTTGATTCAAAGCTACCCGCAACTCATTGGTGCACAGTCGGTCTTTGCCCGGATGCAGCAATTCGCCAATGGCGTCTACGGTATCGCCTTTGCCGAAGGTCTGGCCCGCTGGTGTGGGCAAGAGGGCAACTATTGGGGCCACAATGCCATAATCCGCACCAAGGCCTTTGCCACCTGTGCCGGACTGCCCAAGCTGCGCGCGTTCAACGGTCAGGAAAAACTGATCATGAGCCACGACTTTGTCGAGGCTGGTCTGCTGCGCCGTGCCGGATGGGCCGTGCGGTTCCTGCCGCGCATTCGCGGCTCTTACGAGGAAACACCACCCACCCTAATCGACCACGCCATGCGGGACCGCCGCTGGTGTCAGGGGAACCTGCAACATCTGAAACTGCTGGGCTCGCGCGGGTTCCGGTCCGTCTCGCGGTTTCACATGTTCCACGGGGCGGTCGGCTATCTGATGTCGCCCTTGTGGTTTGCGCTGTTGCTGATGTGGGCGTTGATTGGTCAGGGTGAGGACGCCTCGGTCCTACACTATTTCAGCCCCGACAACCCCCTGTTCCCGCAATGGCCAGAGATGTCTGAGACACGCCATGTGCTGATCATTCTCGTCATGTACGCGATGCTGCTGGCCCCCAAGGTTCTGGGTGTTGCCGCCCTGCCCCTCAGTGGAGTGCGCTATTCCGATTTCGGCGGGTGGCGGCGGTTCTTCACCTCGTTCCTGTTCGAGGTCATCCTGTCGATCCTCTACGCGCCGATCCTGATGGTGCAGCAAATGATCGCCGTATTCCGCACTGCATTGGGCATCCAAAAGGGCTGGTCCCCTCAGGCGCGTGACGGGGGTAGCTATTCGTTGCGTACGCTGATCCTGTGCCACGCGCTGGAAACCGTCAGTGGCATAGCACTTAGCGTTGGTATTCTGGCCGGGCTGGTCTCGGTCTGGCTGGCCCCGATTGCGATAAGCCTTGCGCTGGCGATCCCGCTGTCGGCGCTCAGCGGTGTGTCCGCCGGAACCGCCCGCCGTATGGTCGGTATGCGCGAGGATTTTGCCGAGCCCGCCATCACCCGCTCGGCCCGTCGTCATCGCAATGAATTGAAACGCCTGATCGAGGGCAAGGGCAGCATGACCCCGGCGGAATAATCAACCGCCGGGCAATCCTTCGTACCAGTCCAGCATCAAATCCGCCCACCCGTTGGGCACCGTATGACCGCCGGGGAACAGCGCGAATTCCAGCGCGCTGCCCTCGGCACATCCCATCCAGTTGCGTCGCATGAACTGGCCCGTGGTCGAGAACCCGCTGGGCTTGGTATCAACACAGCCATTTGCCTCGCGCCAGATCTCAAGACCGGCAAAGATATCGCCTTGATGGAAACGGCCACCGCCCAGCAAACGCCCTTCGAGCGGAACGACATTGTCGATCCAGCCATGGGTGTGAAACATGCGGATCGGCCCGGCGCAGGATTCAGGATGCGGACGCCAGAAACCACCTGAGACGGGGACATAGGCCGAGAAGGTCTCGGGCGCGTCGCAGGCGAGGTAGTTCACCATGAAACCGCCGGCGGAAAACCCTCCTAGAACAACGCGTTCGCCGTCAATGCCAAACCGTTCTGCAGCGTCATCCACCGCTTCGCTAAGAAAGGCCGTTTCGTCACGCTCACCAAAGCCTGGATAGAAGTTCCAGCTTTGAATGCCGCCCCGGTCCGGCCGCTCCAACCCCTCCGGCGCCATAACCGCATAGCCGCGCGCTAGCAGAGGCTCGACCATACTGCGATTGTTCATCGTTCCTGAGCCGCTGCCTCCGTAGCCATGCAGAAACACGACCAGAGGCGGGTTTTCAGCTTCAGGCAGCTCGATGTGATACGCGCCCGAGGCGATCTCGCAGGTGCCCTCATCCGGGCCACAATCGGCCAGAGCGGGTTGCGCCGCAGCAGTCAGACAGAAAGATAGCCAGTATTTGTGTTTCATCACGCCCCCTCAACAAAGGTCTCAACCGGCAGACCGGCCCGTACCCAGCCCGGCCCGGCGGCCGAGCCCAACATACCCTCAGGCACGTCAATGATATTGGTAAACCCGGCAGCGGTCAGTTGATTGCTCAACCGTGCCGAACGGACCCCGCGCGCGCAGATCAACGCCACAGGGGCGGACTTGTCACCGCCAGCCATTTGCACCAAGGCCGGAATGAAATCCTCGCGCCGCATATCCAGAGGCTGCGCACCCTGCCCGACGCCTGTGGCCTTCCATTCCCGAGGTGTGCGGATGTCCACCAGCAAAACATCTCCGGCGACGGCCTTCTGATGCGCCTGCGTCACTTCTAGCTGGCCACCCGCATAGTCCTGCGGGATCAGGCGGTATTCACGAATGGCAAATCCTGCGGCAATTGCGCCTGCACCGCCCATCAATACCCACCGTCGCGTTCGGCTTTTCCCGTCTGCCATATGGCGTTCTCCTGCACTCATGGCTTGGTTCTATCACAAGGGTTGCAACCGCGCGCCGGGGATTTCCGGCAGCGGGATCAAGTTCGCGTCATTATCACGCAGAAAGATAGGTTCGATATACACCTTTTAACATCTGTCAAAACCTTGCAATTTTTGGACAATCATTAAATTATCCTACAAAATCTGTCATATTGACCGCCCAGACCGGAGTATCGCACTTGTCCCTATTCCTCATCGCGGCCCTTCCCTTCCTCGGAGCTGTTTTCCCAGCCCTCCTGATCCGGGCGGGACGAAATGCAGCCGCCTCGGCCGCAGGGTTGACCACTTTCCTTGCCTTGATGGGGTTGCTGATCCATATCCCCAGCGTGATGCGCGGGGATGTCGTGACAGCGCGGTTTGACTGGATACCGGGGCTGGGGCTGAACGCGAATTTCATGCTGGACGGGCTGGGTTTTCTGTTTGCTCTGCTGATCCTCGGCATCGGCCTGCTAATCATCCTTTATGCGCGGTTCTACCTGTCGCGCGAAGACCCGATGGGGCAGTTCTACACCTATCTGCTGCTGTTTCAGGGCGCGATGGTCGGGATTGTTCTGTCTGATAACATCCTGCTTTTGCTGATTTTCTGGGAGCTGACTTCGCTCAGTTCATTCTTGCTGATCGGCTATTGGAAACACCTTCCCGAAGGTCGACAAGGCGCGCGCATGGCACTTGCTGTCACCGGAGGCGGTGGCTTGGCAATGATTGCCGGGATGCTGATTTTGGGAAATATCGTCGGGTCCTATGACCTCAGCGTGATTTTGCAGAACAAAGAGCTGATCCAGGCCTCGCCCTACTATCTGCCCGCGCTGATCCTGATCCTGCTGGGTTGTTTCACAAAATCGGCGCAGTTCCCGTTCCATTTCTGGCTCCCTCACGCGATGGCTGCACCGACGCCGGTTTCCGCCTATCTGCACTCGGCCACCATGGTGAAGGCCGGGTTGTTCCTGATGGCGCGGATGTGGCCGGTTCTGGCGGGGACGGAGGCGTGGTTCTATATCGTCGCAACAACCGGTCTGGCGACCATGTTGTTGGGGGCCGTGATCGCCCTGTTCAAGGACGATCTGAAGGCTCTGCTGGCGTTCTCAACGGTGTCGCATCTGGGTTTGATCACAATGCTGCTGGGCTTTGGCACCAAGTTTGCAGCCGTGGCCGCCGTGTTCCACATCATCAACCACGCGACGTTCAAAGCCGCGCTGTTCATGACCGCCGGGATCGTGGATCACGAAACCGGAACGCGCGATGTCAAACGGCTGGGCGGCTTGCGTCATCTGATGCCGATCACCTTCACCATCGGCACCATCGCAGCTTTGTCCATGGCCGGGCTGCCTCCGCTTAACGGGTTCCTGTCAAAAGAGATGATGCTGGAGGAAACCGTCCACACCACATGGCTGAACTCTCACTATCTCGTTCCGGGTCTCGCCCTGCTGGCGGCACTGTTCTCGGCAGCCTATTCCTTCCGTTTTGTAAGCCATGTATTCCTTGGACCAAAGCGCGAGGATTACCCGGCCCATCCGCATGACCCTCCGGTCGGGCTTTGGCTGGCACCCGCCTTCATGGTCGTTCTGGTCGTGCTGATTGGCCTTTATTCAGCGGCCATCGTCGGCCCGCTGGTGGCCGTCGTATCCAGCGCCGTGATCGGTGGCGAAAAGCTGCCTTATTATTCGCTGAAACTGTGGCACGGCTTTACCCCTGCGCTGTATATGTCCGTTGTCGCGACGTTGGGCGGTCTGTTCCTGATGTCGCAACACAAACGCGCGCAGCAGCTTTGGAACACCCTGCCCCGGCCTGAGGCCAAAGTGATCTTTGAGGCCATTATCAATGCGTTTACGCGGCTCAGCCAATGGATCACAGATGAGCTGCACAATGGTGTCCTCAGCCGGTATGCGATCATCTTTGTCGCCTTTACCGTCGGCCTTGGCTACTACGCCTATTCCACCGGGACGATCGGCGTTGAAACCCGCGTGCCGCTGCCTGCGCAGATCATTCCGATCGTTGGCTGGATCTGTCTGGTGGGCGCAACGCTGGGCATCATGTGGTTCCACCGTAACCGCCTGTTGTCGCTGGTTCTGATTGGTGTTGTCGGACTGATCGTTTCGGTTGCGTTCAACTACCTCTCGGCTCCGGATCTGGCACTGACTCAGATCTCAGTCGAGGTGGTGACGATGATCCTGTTGCTGCTGTCGCTGAACTTCCTGCCGACCGAGACCCCATGGGACAGTACCGCCGCGCGGCGTTGGCGGGATGCCGCGATCTCGGTCGTGGCCGGGATTGGGACAGGTGCTCTGGTCTATGCGATCATGCTGCGTGATTTCGCCTTCCCGACGATTTCCGAATTCCACCTTGCCAACTCGTACAAAGGTGGTGGCGGCACCAACGTGGTGAACGTCATCCTCGTGGATTTCAGGGGCTTTGATACCTTTGGCGAGATCATCGTTCTGGGCATCGCGGCGCTGATAATCTTTGCCCTGACCGAAGCGGTCCTGAGCAGCAACGTCCGGGGCTACCTGCTGAATCGCAAGCCGCATTGGCCGCAATCGGGCGACTCCCATCCGTTGATGATGGTGGTCGTGACCCGCGTGATGATGCCAATTGCCCTGATGGTGGGTGCCTACATCTTCTTCCGTGGCCACAACCAGCCCGGAGGCGGCTTTATAGCCGGCCTGATCGTCGCCATCGCCTATCTGATGCAGTACATGGCCAGCGGCTACACCTGGGCGATCGAACGGCAAAGGTTCTACTATCACGGCACCATCGGCTGGGGTGTACTGATCGCCGCCGCTACCGGTCTCGGCGCCTGGTTCAATGAACGCCCCTTCCTCACCAGCGATTTCGGCTACATCAACTGGCCACCGCTGGAAGAGTTCGAATGGGCCACCGCCATGTTGTTCGACACCGGAGTTTTCCTCGCTGTTCTGGGCGCGGTGATGCTGGCGCTGGATAGCCTGTCGCGCTTTGCATGGCAGCCGGGCATGGCACAGGAGTTCCCGATGGATATCAACCCGCTGCGGGACGCTCCGCCGGAAGAAGAACAAGAGAAGGAGCAGGCCTGATGGAAGCGCTCGTTGCCTCTGCCGTAGGTATTCTGACCGCCGCCGGGATTTTCCTGATCCTGCGTCGCCGAACATTCCCGGTCATTCTTGGCCTGTCGCTGATCACCTATGCGGTGAATGTGTTCCTGTTCGCAACCGGACGTCTGGCGCTGAATTCACCTGCCGTTCTGAACAAATACGAAGACGTTCCCTATACCGATCCGCTGCCGCAGGCGCTGGTGCTGACGGCCATCGTGATCTCATTCGGAATGACAGCGGTGATCGTGATGATCTCGCTCTCGGCCTATCTGTCCTCGAAGGATGACCATATCGACATGAGCCCGCATGACAGCGTGGACGCGCCGGGAGAAGACGCATGAACCATTGGATCGTCGCGCCGATCGTTCTTCCTGCGATCCTGGCCCCATTCATTATCATGGTCCTGCGCTATCACCTCGACCTGCAGCGCATTTTCTCGGTCGCGGGGGTTGTTGCCCTTCTGGGCATTGCCCTGACCATCACCGCGCAGGCGGCGGGAGGCGACATTCAGGTCTATGAACTGGGCAACTGGCCCGCCCCCTTCGGGATTGTCATGGTGCTGGACCGGCTATCAGCCATGATGGTTCTGCTGACGGCCTTACTGGCCCTGCCCATTGTGCTCTACGCCATCGGCTCGGGTTGGGACGAGCGTGGCAAGCATTTTCACGCACTGTTTCATTTCCAGCTTATGGGCGTATGCGGGGCCTTCCTGACCGGCGACGCCTTCAACCTGTTTGTGTTCTTCGAAGTCCTGCTGATCGCCTCCTACGGTCTGATGACCCATGGTGGCGGTGCGGTCAGGCTGAAGGCTGGCGTGCAATACGTGGCCTATAATCTATTGGGGTCGACCCTGTTCCTGTTCGCCCTGGGCACACTCTATGGCGTGACTGGCACGCTCAACATGGCCGACATTGCGCTCCGGGTGGCCGAGATACCGCCCGAGGATACCGCTTTGCTGCGGGTTGGTGCTGTGTTGCTGTTATTGGTGTTCTGTATCAAGGCCGCCGTTCTGCCGTTGCATTTCTGGCTACCGGCCAGCTACGCCAACGCTCCCCTACCCGTGGCGGCCTTGTTCGCGATTATGACCAAGGTTGGGGCGTATTCGATCATCCGGATGTACACTCTGGCCTTCGGCCCGGAGGTCGAGGCAACGCAAGGTCTGGTCGGCAATTGGCTGCAACCTGCTGCGCTGGTCACCCTTGCCGTCGGAGCTATCGGCATCCTCGGCTCGCAACATATCGCGCGGATGGTCGCCTTTTGTGCCATCGCCTCGATGGGGACGCTGCTGATTGCCATTTCACTGTTCACGCCGGATGCCAGTGCAGCCGCGCTCTACTACGTGTTCCATTCGACGCTTGCGACGGCCCTGTTGTTCCTTGTCGCCGATCTGGTGATGGAACGCCGCGGTGGTGCGATCGCGCCCACGAGACCAATGGCGCAGACCGGATTGATCTCAGCGCTGTTTTTCGTCGGAGCGATTGCCATGGCCGGGATGCCTCCGCTGTCCGGCTTTATCGGCAAGCTGCTGGTTCTGGACGCGGCCCGGGATGCACCCGACGCAACCTCTGTCTGGGCGGTCATCCTGATCGGATCCTTTGTCACAATCGTTGGTCTCGCGCGGACCGGCACGTTGATCTTCTGGAAAAGCCACGACGCGGACCATAACCCTCAGCCCGAGGGGGAAGACGCCGAGCCTCAACCCACCCCTGAACCGCACCCGGGTCTGGCGTTTACATCGGTCTTCGGTTTGGTCAGCGGTCTGATCCTGCTGACCTTGTTTGCAGGCCCCGCGCTAGAATACACCAGCAAAACCGCCGAGCAACTGTTCACACCCGAAGACTACATCTCGGCCGTATTGGGAGAGGCAGAATGATCAAGCTGCTACACCGTATATTCCCGCACCCTCACCTGAGCTTTCTGCTGACACTGGTCTGGGTTCTGCTTGCCAATAACGGGTCGTTAAACTCGCTCGTTTTTGGTTTGATTCTAGGGATCATCATTCCCTTCATCACCCAACCCTATTGGCCAGATCGCCCCAAACTGCGCAACTGGCCCATGGTAGCGGAATACATCCTGGTGGTGCTCTGGGACATCGTTATCGCAAATATCACCGTCGCCCGGATCATCCTGTTCAAACGCGACGACGCTCGCCAACCAAACTGGATCTGCGTCCCGCTTGAACTGCGCACACCCGAGGCAATCACCGTACTGGCCGGGACAATCACCATGACGCCCGGAACGGTCAGCTGTGATCTGTCGGCGCAAGGGCACAACCTTCTGGTCCATTGCCTCGATGCACCTGACCCCGAGGCCGTGCGCGATCAGATCAAACAGCGCTACGAACGCCGCCTGAAGGAGATTTTCGAATGATTGATTATGCGATCTACTTCGCCTTCGCCTGCTTCGGAGCCGCAATCATGATGTGCCTGTGGCGGATCATCACCGCCGATGGTGTCGGCACCCGCGTTCTGGCGCTGGACACGATGGTGATCAACACCATCGCGCTGATGATCCTGTACGGGCTGGATCAAGGCACCGAGATCTTCTTCGAGGCTGCCATGATCATCGCCATGCTGGGTTTTGTTTCAACAGTGGCCTATGCGCGCTTCATGCTGCGCGGCAACATTATCGAGTGAGGGCGACATGACATTTCTCGTCGAATTGCTGATTGCCGCCTTCCTGATCATGTCGGGTATCTTCGGCTTCGTTGGATCGTTTGGGATGATCAAACTGAAAGACCCGATGTCGCGCCTGCACGCGCCGACCAAAGCGACAACGCTGGGTGTAGGCGGCGTGCTGCTGGCCTCGATTGCACATTCCGTGTTGCTTGAGGGCAAGCTATCGATGCATGAGCTGCTGATCACGCTGTTTTTGTTCCTGACGGCCCCGATCACGGCCCTGTTCATTGCCAAATGGCACATTCATCGTCATGAAAAGCCGCAGGATCTGCCGGATGCAGGTGAGGATGAGCTTTGGGCCACTCACGCGGTCGAGCAGGTTGAAGACGTCCCTGATCACAGCACGAACTGAGCCTGATGCATAACCCTCCGCTGCCCCTGACCCGTGATCTGGTTTTGATTGGCGGAGGTCACACCCACGCTCTGTTGCTGCGAAAATGGGGGATGAATCCTCTGCCCGGCGCGCGCGTAACGGTGATCAACCCCGGCCCCACTGCGCCCTATTCAGGGATGCTGCCCGGTTTTGTCGCCGGTCATTACTCCCGCTCTGATCTGGACATTGATCTGGTCCGACTGGCCCGTTTCGCGGGCGCGCGGGTCATTCTGGGCGCGGTTGATGAGATCGAAACCGACCAGCGCCATGTGCACATGCCGGGGCGCCCTCCGGTGGCTTATGACGTCGCCTCGTTCAATGTCGGGATCACCTCGGACATGCCCGCCCTGCCAGGTTTTGCAGACCATGCCGTTCCGGCCAAACCCTTGGGCGCCTTTGCCGCGCGTTGGTCTGCATATCTGGACCGCACCGGCCCTGCCTCGGTGGCCGTGATAGGCGGAGGCGTCGCTGGGGTCGAGCTGGCAATGGCCATGGCCCATGCGCTGAAAACCAAAGGCAGACCCGCGCGGATCACGCTGATCGACAATGCCTCGGCCATGACAGCAACCAGCCCCAAGGCCGCGGCGACGATCCGCAAGGCGATGGTTGGTCTTGGCATCGACGTGCTTGAGAGCGTCTCGATCAAAGAGATTGCCGCAGATCACGTCGCGCTGGACGATGGTCGCCAGATCCCTGCCGAGTTTGCGACCGGCGCTGCGGGGGCGAGACCCTATAGCTGGATCCAGCACACCGGGCTGGACCTGTACGAAGGTTTCATCCGCGTGAACGGCCACCTGCAATCCAGCGACCCCGCCATCTTCGCCGCCGGAGACTGCGCCCACCTGACCGAGAATCCGCGCCCCAAAGCAGGCGTCTACGCGGTGCGCGAGGCGCCAGTATTGTTCAACAACCTGCGCGCGGCGCTGGGGGCTGGGACCATGCAGCGCTATGTGCCGCAAAAGGACTACCTGAAGCTGATCTCATTGGGCGACAAGTCTGCATTGGCCGAGCGTATGGGCACGTCGTTCAGCGGTGCCCTGATGTGGCGATGGAAGGACCATATTGACCAGAGCTTCATGAACAAGTTCCGCGATCTCCCGGCAATGGCAACCCCCGACCTCCCGCGTCCCCACGCCGCCGGTATGGCCGAAACCCTTGGTGACAAGCCCATGTGCGGCGGCTGTGGGGCGAAACTCAGTCGTGGCGCGCTAAGCGGCGCTCTGGCTGCGCTGCCTGAGCCATTGCGTCAAGACGTGACGGCGCTGCCCGGAGACGACGCCGCGCTGCTGACAACCGGGAAGGCGCGGCAGGTCATCACCACGGACCACCTGCGCAGTGTCACCGATGACCCCGTCCTGATGACCCGCATCGCTGCGGTTCATGCGTTGGGGGACATTTGGGCGATGGGGGCCGCGCCGCAGGCCGCAACGGCCACTCTCATCCTGCCGCGCATATCCTCTGACCTGCAGGAACGGACGCTTTTCGAGATCATGCAAACCGCCAGCGACGTCATGCGAGACGCCGGAGCCGAGATCGTCGGCGGCCACAGCTCAATGGGCGATGAGATGACGATTGGCTTCACGGTGACCGGACTATGCACGAAAGACCCAATCACTCTGGCGGGCGGCAGGCCCGGCGATGCGCTGATCTTGACCAAACCCATCGGCAGCGGCGTTGTGATGGCTGCCGAAATGGCCGGACGGGCCGAGGGCGCAACCGTCGCGCAAGCCTATAAGATCATGACCCAACCGCAAGGCGCGGCGTCCCGCATTCTGGCTGAGGCCCACGCGATGACCGACGTTACAGGGTTCGGCTTGGCCGGGCACTTGAACGGGCTGTGCGAGGCATCAATTTGCGGCGCTGTGCTTGATCTTGAGGCCGTCCCCGTGATGCCCGGAGCCATCGAGCTGAGCGACGCCGGCATCCAATCGACGCTTTTTGCAGATAACCGCTCCATCGCACCCGAGCTGCCCATGGACGGCAAAGCCGCACTGTTGTTCGACCCGCAAACAGCGGGCGGGCTGCTGGCTGCGGTAGCACCCGAGATCGCCGACAAACTGCTGGAGGATCTGCGAGCGGCGGGTTACCCGGCTGCGCGGATTGGGCATTTGACCGATACTCCGGGGTTGAAGCTTCAAAGCTGATCCAGCGTGTTTTTGATGCGATCCGCCGCATCCCTCAGACCATTGTCATCCAACTGCGCAATCTCGATCCGCGCCAAAATCTTGGCCGGGTGTTGACGTTGGGATTTGGCGTAGGCTGGATCATAGTGCTGCTCCATCAGCGCACGGGTCAGAGCCTCTTTGTCGCCCGACGACATGAGGTTCAACCACCCGTCCACGACCTCATGCCCGCGATGAGATCGCAGTGGAGACAAGCGATCCCGAAGGCGCTCGGTATCCGACAAGATGTCGTCATACGCCTGAGTCAAGTAAGCCGACCGGGCAGACAAAGGCGCGTCTATATGAATACGCGGCGCGGCGCACATCGCGGTCCAGACGCTGGGTGGCAGGATGCGATCGCCTATTTTCGACGACTCCGCCTCAACCACCACAGGGCGAGATGGGTCCAGGGCGCAAAATGCGGCTGACAGGGCGGACTCAAAAGCCTTCTGACTGGGCTGCCCACCTGGCCTTTCCCCCAGCAGTGAGCCGCGATGATTGGCAAGCCCCTCCAGATCAACCACTTGCACGCCGCGGCGATCCAGATGGTGCAACAACTCGGTCTTGGCGGTGCCAGTGTAGCCATCCAGCGCGATCAGTTGGAAGGGCAGCGGCTGGTCGTACAGGTAGGCCTTCACTAGCCGGCGATAGGTCCGATAACCTCCATCGACGACATCCGCCTGCCAGCCAATCTGCTGCAACGTCCATGTAAACGAGCCCGAGCGTTGCCCGCCGCGCCAGCAATAGACCAAGGGCCGCCAGTTCCCCTCATGATGGCTGAGGCGGTGTTCGATATGGTTCGCTGCATTGCGAAACACCAGCGCCGCCCCGAGCTTTCGC
The DNA here is from genome assembly GCF_056538565.1 of Ruegeria sp. BG11. NCBI lineage: Bacteria > Pseudomonadati > Pseudomonadota > Alphaproteobacteria > Rhodobacterales > Roseobacteraceae > Ruegeria > Ruegeria sp. BG11. Next base: position 779,189 of record NZ_JBQFTH010000001.1, read on the forward strand.
GCCAGAAAGGGGCTTTGCTGTTTGTAGATGGTACCGACCCGCGCGCGTTCTTCATTGTCCAGAACCGGCAGATTGATCGCCCCCGGCAGGTGGTCTTCAGCAAATTCTGCCGGGCTGCGGACGTCGATGACCGTATCAAACCCATGCGCGTACAGCTGCGGTAATTCTGTGAATTTCAGTGCCATACCAAGCGCCCGTCTCTTAGTCGCAAGTGAAGGGAACGCATTCGCAGCTAGTCCTCGATGACTTCGATCAGGTCCGGGCCAGACGCCCGATTGGAGTTAACGGCGGGATCGACACGATGAAACTCCAGCACGTCTTCGGCACCCGGTTGCATCAACCGCGCGGCACCTTTGCCCGCCTCTCCCAACCAAAGGGGCCAATCGTCGGGCTCTAAGATCAAAGGCATCCGGTGGTGAATGGCCGAGAGGCTCTGGTTCGCCTGAGTCGTCACGATGGCACAGGTGGATTGCCGCGCCTCATCCGGCCCCCAATCCTGCCAAACGCCTGCAAAGGCGATGGGCGCACCGTCCTTGCGGTGGATATACCACGGCAGGCGCGTCCCTTGCTGGGACTTGGTCCATTCATAGAACCCCGTCGCCACGATCAGGCAGCGCCGCGATCGGCAGGCGTCGCGAAAAGCGGGTTTTTCGGCCAGCGTCTCGGCCCGTGCGTTGATCAACAAGGGGCCTGCATTTTCGGCCTTGTACCAATGGGGTAGAAAACCCCAACGCACTGCATCCAAGCGACGACCAGAATCGCCTGCGCGAACGACATGCACCTGATTGGTCGGGCAGACGTTATAGTTGGGCACCTTGGGCAAGGCATTGGCAGGGCGCGCGGCAAACAGCTGCGCCATCGCGTCATTGGGCAAAGTGATTGCAAACCGTCCGCACATCAGTCCGTTGTCCAATCCCGGATCGTTGCGGGATGCGATTTCAGTCAAAAGAGAAAGCCGCACCTAAACGGGCACGGCTTTTCAGGTCTTACTTCTGTTTGATGCGGCCATCCAGATAAGGCTGATACGGCGCGTTTTCTGCGAGGTACTCCGCCGTCACATCCGCCAGGTCTGGGCCGAAGTCATAGGCATTCTTGTCGTCACCTTCGAAGACGCTGTAGCCGTCACCACCGTTGCGCACGTAGTTATTGGTCACAACCAGATATGTGGCCGAGGGATCAATCGGAACGAAACCGTCACCATCGGCAACCATCACCTCGGTGATGCGCCCTTCGTTCGGGGCGGCTGAGGGGTCCCATGTAAAGGTCAGGCCTGCGACCTGCGGGAAGCGGCCCTTGACCTCTTCGACCTGGCTCACGCCATTTTCCAGCGCGTCGATCACGCCCTGACCATTGATCTCAAAGGTCGACAGGGTGTTCTGGAACGGCAGGACCGTCAGGACTTCGCCCATGGTGACCTCGCCTTCGTCGATCGAGGCACGCAGACCGCCCGCATTCGCAATCGCGATCTGAGCGCCCTGATCCGCAACGCGGGCCAGCATGGCATCTGCGACGAGGTTGCCCATCTCGCATTCCTGCACACGGCAAACATCACGCGAGCCTTCAATCGTAGCAGCTGAGCTGGCGACAACGCGGCCTTTCATCTCTTCAATCGGGGCGCCCATTTCTGCGACGCGTGCCGCGATGCCCTCGTCCGGGATGACGGAGGCATCCAACAGAATCGGCTCACCTTCTGCCGAAATCAGATTGCCGTCATCATCAAAGGTCAGTGTGATTTCGCCGAGATATTTCGAATAGGCATAGGCCTGAACCACCGGAACGTCGCCCACCATCACCGGGTAAGCGCCTGCCGCATCCTCATCCGTGTTGGACAGCAAGGTGTGCGAATGCCCACCGACCACCAGATCAAGGCCGGGCACCTGTTCGGCGATCTTGATATCCTGAGCCAGACCCACGTGATTCAGCGCGATGATGATGTCCACACCTTCGGCTTCCAAAGCGGCCACATCCGCCTTCAGGCTTTCGACCTCATCCTGAAAAACGACGTCCTTACCCGGGCTGGACGTGTCCACCGTATCCGTGGCCAGGGCCGAGATGATGCCGATCTTCTGGCCACCCACCTCAAGCACCACGTAGTTTTGCACCTTGTCCTTCAGCTCAGCCGAAGACGACAGGTCCAGATTGCCCGAGATCACGGGAAAGCTGACCGCATCGATAAAGGCCGCCAGACCTTCCGGCCCGTCATCGAATTCGTGGTTGCCGACGGCCATCACGTCATAACCGATCTCTTCCATGAACTCGGCCTCGGCGGCACCTTTGTAGGTCGTATAGAACAACGAGCCCTGAAAAGGATCGCCCGCGTCCAGCAGCAGCACATTCTCATCCGCCAGTTCAGCGCGCTTGGCGTCAACGGCTGTTTTCAGGCGCGCCACACCGCCAAAGCACTTCCCCTCGGCTTCATCCTCGGCATCGCAGGTGGAATCGTATTTGTTGATCGACTCGATCCGGCTGTGAATGTCGTTGGTGTGCAGAATGGTCAGCTTGTAGTCGGCAGCAGCGATGCCTGCACTCAGGCCGAGGATCGCGACCGACGTCAAAAGGCGGCTTACCATGTTGAAACTCCCTGTCATTGTTTTTCGGGATCGTGCGCTGATGCGGCGGAAGAGTCAAAGGGGGAAATCCGGCTTGATTCCACGGGCTATGCGGGGCATCAGACCCTCATGCTGATCTACAAGATATTCCGGGCCGAGGAATGGACCGCGTTGCAGGCAAATGGCGCAACTGATGGCGCGCCAATTGATATCGCTGACGGGTTCGTCCACTTTTCGACAGCCGAACAGGCGGCGGAAACCGCAGCCAAACATTTTGCTGGCGTCGAAGGTCTGACATTGCTTGGCTGCAACGCTGACGCCATGGGCGACGAGTTGAAATGGGAAGTGTCGCGCGGTGGGGCCTTGTTTCCACATCTCTACCGCCAAATCCGGCTCAGCGATGTGGTTTGGTCCCGCCCCCTGCCCTTCGATGGCCAAACTCACCAATTCCCGAGCGAGATGGTATGACCGCCTATATTGATCCCGATCGTGAACAGTTCGAAGCCTTCAAGGCATTGGATCGGGATCAACCTATCGAGATGCTGAACCTTGTCAGGTTTCGCGCCAAGGCCGACTACCCGGTTGGCCATGCTTTGGCAAATAAAGATCTGACGGGCGCTGAAGCTTATCGCCATTATGGCGCTGAAACCGCCCCGATCATCGCCAGGATCGGCGCGTCGATCCTGTGGCGTGGGGCGTTTCAAACCACATTGATCGGACCGCAGGACGAGGTTTGGGATGAAGTGTTCATCGCCCGATATCCTACAGCCCATGCGTTTCTTGAAATGGTAACAGACCCGGTTTACCGGTCTGCGGTGGTTCACCGTCAGGCCGCCGTCGCAACCTCCCGCCTGATCCGCTGTGGCACCGCGCAAGGAGGCGCGTCTTTCGGATGAAACTGACCGAAAAACTGGGCCTCGCCGCCCTTCACTGTATGGACCCTGAAGCGGCCCATGGCCTGTCGATCAAGGCCTTGCAGGCCGGCCTGGCCCCAACACCCGGACCGGTGACGTCATCGCGTCTACAGACCGAACTCGCAGGGCTGCGCCTGCCTAACCCCGTAGGCCTCGCCGCCGGGTTCGACAAGAACGGAGAGGTTCTGGCCCCTCTTTCCCGCGCAGGGTTTGGGTTCATCGAGGTCGGAGCGGTGACCCCGCGCCCGCAACCCGGCAACCCGAAACCCCGCCTGTTCCGCCTGACCGAGGACAAAGCCGCCATCAACCGCTTTGGCTTCAACAATGAAGGTATGGAAGTGATGGCCGAACGGTTGGCCAGCCGTCCTAAGGATGCGGTGATCGGCCTGAACCTCGGTGCCAACAAGGATAGCGATGACAGGCCCGGCGACTTTGCCAAAGTGCTGGCCCATTGCGCCGCGCATCTGGATTTCGCGACGGTCAATGTCTCCTCCCCAAACACCGAAAAACTGCGCGATCTTCAGGGCAAGGCGGCCCTTGGCGCTTTGTTGAGTGGTGTGATCGAAACGCGGGACGCTCTGCCGCGCCCTCTGCCCATTTTCCTGAAAATCGCACCTGACCTGACCGAGGATGAATTGCAGGACATCGCCGAAGTAGCTGCTGAGACGGGTGTGGACGCGGTCATCGCCACCAACACAACCCTGTCGCGCGACGGGCTGCTTAGCGCGCACAAAGACGAAAAAGGCGGCCTGTCCGGTGCGCCCCTATTTGAGAAATCCACCCGCGTTCTGGCCCGCTTGAGCCAGCTGACCGATGGGAAAATCCCTCTGATCGGTGTGGGCGGCGTCAGCTCGGCGGAGCAGGCCTACGCCAAGATCTGCGCAGGCGCGTCGGCAGTGCAGTTTTACACTGCGATGGTCTATGGCGGCCTGTCTTTGGCCGCCGATATTGCGCAGGGTCTGGATGACCTTTTGGCCCACGATGGGTTTGACACCGTGGCTCAGGCCGTGGGCAGCAAGCGAGAGGATTGGCTGTGATCGAATATTGGCACAACCCGCGTTGTTCAAAATCCCGCATGGGATTGGCTTTGCTGGAGGAGCGCGGTGCAGAGATCGAGGTTCGGAAATACCTTGAGAACGCTCCCTCGGTCGACGAATTGCGCGCTGCGCAATCTCTGCTGGACCTGCCAGCCATCAAGATGATGCGCACGGGCGAGAAACGGTTCAAGGAGCTGGGCCTGTCAAAGGACGCGCCGGATGCGGAGCTGATCCAAGCCATGGCGGACAACCCGATCCTGATCGAACGTCCTCTGGCCATCTCGGGCGGTAAAGCAGCAATTGGCCGCCCGCCCGAAAATCTGCTCACCCTGCTCTAGGCCACCTGAGCTTCAAGCTTCAGATAACGCCAACCCATCGTCACGCCGCGCGCAAGGTTCAGAACCATCAGCGCGGCCCACAGGCCATGGTTGCCGAACGCGGGCACCAGAATGAACAAAGCGACCACATAGATCGCCACTGATTGCAACATCGCATTGCGCATGTCGCGGGTCCATGTGGCTCCGATGTAGATACCGTCGAACATCCAGCTTGCGACCCCGATGATCGGAGCCAAAGCCGCCCAGAACAGGAAAGTGCGGCCCGCCTCGCGCACTTCGGGAGAGGTGGACATCAGATCAATCAGCGCCGGACCCGCAAAGAAGAAAACAGCGCTGAGAAGCACCGCGCCACCGACACCCCACTGAGACGCCATGACCGAGGCGCGCCGTACTTGGTATCGGTCCCTTGCGCCAACCGCGCCTCCGACCAGCGCCTCGGCGGAAAAGGCGAATCCGTCCAGCGCAAAAGCGGTGATTTCAAGGAACTGAAGCAGCACTTGATTGGCCGCCAGATTGACGTCTCCCAAATCTGACCCGACGAAAAGGAAGGTTGTGAACGAGCCAGTCAGCAGAACCGAGCGGATCATGATGTCTCCGTTCACCTGCACCATCCGGCGCAGCCGCGTGGCATCGAAAATACGCGGCCAGTCGCGCCAGATTTGCCCGGCAAACCCGTCCCGGCACAGCCATAGACCCAGTGCCAATCCGGTCCACTCCGCGATCAGGGTCGCAATCGCAACACCCTCTACGCCCCAGCCCAGCCCAAGAACGAACCACAGGTCCAGCACGATGTTGAGACCATTCATCCATATCTGCAGCAGGAACACTCCCCGTGTCCGCTCAACAGCGATCAGCCAGCCTGTGATCGCGTATAGGGCAATGGTCGCGGGTGCTCCCCAGATCCGAATCTCAAGGTACGAGCGCGCAAGTGTTTCCACTTCTGGGCTGGCCGGGGATAGCCAGAACGCGCCACTGAAGATCGCGACCTTGGCAAGGATAAACACGAGGCCTGCCGCCCCCCCGAGCATCAACCCGCGAATGAGCAAGGCGCGCATCTCGGCGGTCTCTCCGGCCCCGCGCGCCTGCGCGGCGAGGCCCGTGGTACCCATGCGAAGAAAGCCGAATATCCAGTAGATCGCGGACAGGATCACCGCGCCCATGCCCACCGCGCCGATCGGAGCAGCCGCCCCCATCTGCCCTACAACGCCTGTATCCACGGCACCAAGGATCGGCACAGTCGCGTTCGACAACACAATGGGAACCGCGATCTTCAGCACCCTTTTGTGAGTTATGGGTGCCGAGGCATCCTGCATTCTCAGCCCTTGTCGCGGGGCTGTTGCGGCATCAGGAAATGCCCCGTCGCCTGTGCAAACAGCTTGGCATGGTTGTCTTGCCAGGCCTCAACTCGAACCGAGGCGTAACGCCGTCCGGCCCGGTTCACAAAGGCGCGCGCATAGGCATCGCGCGGCAGACCCGAACGCAAATAGTCGACCGTAAAGTCGATAGTTTTGGGAAAGCGGATCGATTCATCCGTGACAATGGCCTCGGCATCAATTTCGCCGCTTTCGATGTCCGAGAACATATGCTCCCAGCTCAGCGTGATCACTGCAGTGACCTCAAGAAACGCCGCGGTAACGCCACCATGAAGGGCTGGAAGAAACGGGTTCCCGATCAGTTTCTCGTCAAAGTTCAGCACGCCGGTCAGTTCATCCCCGCGCCGGTCGAAACTGATATTGAGGAACCGGATATAGGGCACGCCATCGACCAATGCGCGCAAGGCGGCGTCGCGCCGTTGTTTGACCACTTGCATGGGTTCGGGACGGGAACGGGCCATATTACTTCCCCTCAACCGTGAACGACCCCGAGGCAGTTGCCACTGGCAGGTCAAGATCGTCATCCATCGCAGTTGCCCGCACGAAGGCGACGTTTCGGGTGATGTGATAGCAATTGGCCCGTGCGGTGATGCTCTGCCCTGGCGTGGCCGCGCGCATATAGTCGATGCGTAAATCAATCGTCGCTGTTCCGCCCGGAGAAGACGGGTGGCTCATGACTGCGGCCCCGCAGCAGGTATCCAGGATGGTCGAAATCGCACCGCCGTGGATCACGCCCGTGCGCGGATCTCCGATCAAATCCTCGTTGTAAGGCATTGTTATCTCGGCTTCACCTTCCCCGATCTGGCTAAGATGAAGGCCCATCGCGCGCGCATGCGGAATGGCTTCGATAAACTGGCGTGCTAGCTTTGCTTTGTCGACCATGATGATATCCTGTTGTCTTGCCCCTTTATGAGCCGCCATCCGATCAAAGGGCAAGCCCACCTGTTGCGCTTGTTCGCATGACGTCCTAGGTTGCTGCCGAGGAGACCCCGAATGTCCGACAACCGTTTGTCATTCAAAGAGATGTGTGCCGAGTTCGACGTGACTCCGCGCACTCTGCGCTACTACGAATATATCGAGCTTTTGCAGCCCGATCGTGAAGGGCGATCCCGGTACTATGGCCCCAGAGAATGCGCCCGCATGACCCTGATCATGCGCGGCCGGAAATTCGGGTTTCCTTTGGAAGAGATTCGCCAATGGCTGTTGATCTACGAAGATCAAGGCAACGAAGCGCAGATGGCAACTTTTGTGGAAATGGCCGATCGTCAGATGGAAGAGCTGCGCCAGCAGCGCGCGCAGCTTGACGAGGCGATGGATGCCCTCAAACAGCTTCGGGACCAAACGGCTAAGTCCATCAAGTAGAACACCCCGGCCCTTCAGGGTTCTGGTGAGAACAAGCAATACACCTTGGAATCGCGTCCTAGGACCAGTCTGAGGGCGAATTTCCCTTGCCCCTAGGGAAAGAAAATTTCGCAAAACCCGTCATTACGCGACTGGAAGTTACGTCAACTTAGAAATGACGCAGCGTCTGGATTACGTAAACGTCACCTACATGTTGTAAAGCGTCCAGCAACTGCGCAACTCTATTCGGACGACGCCAGTGACGAGAGTATGACGAATGACCGAAGATCTGATGACCATCCGTGAAATGTGCGAGACCTATGATGTCACGCCCCGCACCTTGCGGTTCTACGAGGCGAAGGAACTTCTGTTTCCGATCCGCGAGGGTCAGAAGCGTCTGTTCACCAAACGCGACCGCGCGCGGCTAAAGCTGATTCTGCGCGGCAAGCGGTTTGGTTTCAGCCTCGAGGAGATTCGCCAGCTTCTGGACCTTTATCACGTGGGCGACCAGCAGGTGACCCAGATGTCGCGCACCTATGAAATCGCGTGCGAACGTCTGGCCGATATGGAATCGCGCCGAGAAGAGCTGACGCAGGCCATCGACGATCTGAAAGAGCAGTTGCGCTGGGGCGAGAAAGTCATCGCCTCGATGAAACAGGAAAAGAAGGCGGCCGAATAACTTCGCCCTGCCCTCCGGACATATGAATTAAGGGAGCTTCACATGCCCGTCTACAACGCGCCAACCAAAGATATGCAGTTCATCCTGCATGATGTCCTGAAAATCTCGGACTCTGACATTCCGGGTTACAACGAACTTGAGACCGAATTCACCGGTGCCGTTCTGGAAGAAGCAGGCAAGGTCGCCAGCAATGTTCTTCACCCGCTGAATGTTGTCGGCGACACTGAAGGGTGCCGTTTGGAAAACGGTATCGTTTACACACCCACAGGCTTCAAGGATGCCTTCGAGCAGATGAAAGAAGGCGGCTGGACTGGCCTCGACATGCCGGAAGAGTATGGCGGCCAGAACATGCCCTATGTGATTGGGACTGCCGTGGGAGAGATGTTCTCGGGCGCGAACCAGGCGTTTACGATGTATCAGGGCCTGACCCACGGTGCAGCCTCGGCGATCTTGGCACACGGCTCGGACGAGCAGAAGAACAAATATCTGCCGAACATGATCAGTTGCGAATGGACTGGCACCATGAACCTGACCGAGCCGCATTGCGGTACCGATCTGGGACTGATGCGCACCAAAGCGGAACCTCAGGGCGACGGCAGCTATAAAATCTCGGGCCAGAAGATCTTTATCTCGGCCGGTGATCACGACATGGCCGACAACATCATCCATTTGGTTTTGGCTAAAATCCCCGGCGGCCCTGAGGGCATCAAGGGCGTTTCGCTGTTCATCGTACCCAAGTTCATCGTGAACGAAGACGGGTCTGTAGGTGAGCGCAACGGCGTTTCGGTCGGCAAGATCGAAGAAAAGATGGGCATCCACGGCAACTCGACCTGCGTCATGAACTATGACGAGGCCACCGGTTGGCTGCTGGGCGACGAACACAAAGGCATGCGCGCCATGTTCACCATGATGAACGAAGCGCGTCTGGGTGTGGGCATGCAAGGCCTGTCGCAGGCCGAAGCTGCGTATCAGAACGCTGTTGAATACGCCAAAGACCGCTTGCAGGGCCGCGACGTTACAGGTGTGAAGAACCCGGACGGCCCCGCCGATCCGCTGATCGTTCACCCCGACATCCGCCGCAACCTGATGGATCAGAAAAGCTTCACCGAGGGCGCGCGTGCGTTCATCCTGTGGGGCGCAACTATGATCGACAAGGCGCACCGCTCGGGTGACAAGGACGCCGATGGGCTGATCTCGCTGCTGACACCGGTGATCAAGGGCTTCCTGACGGACGAAGGTTACGACATGACCGTTCAGGCTCAGCAGGTCTATGGCGGCCATGGCTACATTGAAGAATGGGGTATGTCGCAATACACCCGCGATGCCCGTATCGCCATGATCTACGAAGGCGCAAACGGCGTTCAGGCGCTGGACCTTGTCGGCCGTAAGCTGGCGCAGGACGGCGGCAAGCACGTCATGGCGTTCTTCGAAATGGTCAAAACCTTCTGCAAGGAAAACGCAGGCCAGAACGAAGCCTATGACAAAGCCTTCATCGAACCGCTGAAAGCAGCGTCCAAGGATCTGCAGGCCGCTGGCATGTACTTCATGCAGGAAGGGATGAAGAACCCGAACAATGCTCTGTCTGGTTCTTACGACTTTATGCATATGTTCGGTCATGTCTGCCTGGGCCTGATGTGGGCGCAGATGGCGAAGGCCGCGCAAGACGCGCTGGACGGTGGGGCCTCGGACAAAGAGTTCTACGAGACCAAGATCAACACCGGCCGGTTCTACATGGCACGCCGCCTGCCCGCGACTGCGATGCATCTTTCCCGCATTCAGACTGGCGCAGACACTGTGATGGTTCTGGACGCGGCGAACTTCTGATCAAAGTCTGGGCTCGGGCGACACCGCCCGGGCCCTACTATTCGGAGGAGACAGAATGCCCAAACGCTTTCGCCTGACCCGCCGTTTCCCAGTCGCCATGACCGAGGACGGCTATCGCAAACTCCGCGGCTTCGCCCGCGAGGCCGGGTTGGATGAAGGCGAAGCGCTGTCTTTTCTGTTTGAGAACTTCAACAGCGTCATTGACGAAGACAACCTGACCCATCGGTTGCGCCTCTTCAATTCCGAGTTGGAGGCACGCAAGCGCTAGGGCCCAAGGCTGAAAACCTTGGGCGGACGATGCACAAAACGCCACGGGAGGGGCGACCGCATGACCATAAAACTGCACTGCTTCGGTGAAAGCGGAAATTCTTACAAGGCCGCTCTGGCGCTGGAAATGTCCGGCCTTGAGTGGGAGCCGGTCTTTGTCGATTTCTTCAAAGGCGTCACCCGCAGCCCCGAATTCCGCTCGGATGTCAACGTAATGGGCGAAGCGCCCTTCCTGATCGACGGCGATTTCAAAACCTCCCAATCTGGCGCGATTCAAGCTTACGTCACCGAGAAATCTGGCAAGTTCGGCGGCAAGACGCGGGAAGAGAATTACGAGATCCTTCGGTGGGTGCTGTGGGACAACCACAAACTCAGCTCGATGGCCGGCATGACGCGGTTTCTGATGAACTTCCTGCCAGAAGAACACCGCAATGCCGATGTGATTGCCTTCAACCAAGGCCGTCTGAAAGCGGCCTACGATGTTCTGAACAACCACCTTGAGGGCCGCGACTGGATTGTTGGTGATGGCGTGACCAACGCTGATCTCAGCTGCTGCGGATACCTCTACTATCCCGAACCATTCGGCTTTGACCGTGCCGACTGGCCCAACATCGACGCCTGGCTGACTCGCCTGTCCGAGCAGCCCGGCTGGAAACACCCCTATGACCTGATGCCCGGCAACCCGTCGGATCGAGCTTAAGGAGAAGACCCATGACCGAAGCTTACATTTATGACGCCCTGCGCACTCCGCGCGGCAAGGGCCGTAAGGATGGCAGCCTGCACGAGGTAACCTCGGTGCGCCTGTCCGCCTTGACCCTGAACGCGATCAAGGAACGCAACAACCTCGAAGGTCACGCCGTTGAGGACGTGATCTGGGGCAACGTTACGCAGGTGATGGAGCAAGGCGGCTGTCTGGCGCGCTCGGCGGTTCTGGCCTCGGACCTCGACCAGTCGATCCCCGGTCTGGCGATCAACCGCTTCTGCGCCTCGGGCATGGAAGCCGTGAACCTGGCCGCAAACCAGGTCAAAGGCGGCGCGGGTGAGGCTTATATCGCTGGCGGTGTTGAGATGATGGGCCGCGTGGCCATGGGCAGCGACGGTGCGGCGATTGCCGTAGACCCGACGCTGGCGATGGACACCTATTTCGTACCGCAGGGCATCTCGGCCGACATCATCGCGACCGAGTATGGGTTCAGCCGTGACGACGCCGACGCACTGGCCGTAGAGTCTCAAAAACGCGCGGCAGAGGCTTGGGAAGACAACCGGTTTGAGAAGTCGGTCATCACCATCAAGGACCAGAACGGCCTGACCATTCTGGACCGCGACGAATACATGCGCCCCGGTACCGACATGCAGAGCCTCGGCGCGTTGAACCCGTCCTTCCAGATGATGGGTGAGCAAATGCCCGGCTTCGACAAAGTCGCGATGCTGAAATACCCGCATCTGGAGCGGATCAACCACATCCACCACGCGGGCAACAGCTCGGGCATCGTTGACGGCTCAGCCGCTGTTCTGATCGGCAACAAGGAATTCGGTGAGAAATACGGCCTCAAGCCGCGCGCCCGCATCAAAGCAACTGCGAAGATCGGCACCGACCCGACCATCATGCTGACCGGCCCGGTTCCGGTGACCGAGAAGATCCTTGCCGACAACGGCATGAAGATCAGCGATCTGGACCTGTTCGAAGTGAACGAAGCCTTCGCCTCGGTTGTGCTGCGCTTCCAGCAGGCGTTCGACGTCGATCCGGCGCTGGTAAACGTCAACGGCGGCTCGATCGCGATGGGTCACCCGCTGGGCGCAACTGGCGCGATGATCATCGGCACACTGCTGGATGAGCTGGAGCGTCAGGACAAGGAGACCGGTCTCGCCACGCTCTGCATTGCGTCCGGCATGGGTGCAGCAACCATTATCGAGCGGGTCTGATGCCCAAGCTGGATCTCTCTCAGATCCCGTTCAAGGGTGGCTCATCCTATCCCGGCAAACTGGCCGAGGCGGTCGGAGGCCGCTTCAACCAGGGCGTCGGAGATGCAGGTGGGCTGACGCAGTTCGGGGTCAACATCGTACGGCTTGAACCGCAGGCTTTGTCCTCGCTGCGCCATTACCACATGGAGCAGGACGAGTTTGCCATTATGCTCAGCGGCAAATGCGTGCTGATCGATGACGATGGTGAATATGAGATGCTGCCCGGTGACTGCGCCGCTTGGCCTGCAGGTGAGGCCAACGGCCATCACCTTGTGAACAAGACCGATGCGCCCGCAACCTTTCTGGTAGTGGGCACTCGGACCCCGACCGAGACCGGCTATTACAGCGACATAGACATGATGGTGAAGGATGATGAGAACGGATTCTCTTTCACCCGGAAAGACGGCAGCCCACTGACGGCTGACCAGATTGGAGATGACAATGACTGATTTCACTCTGACCAAAGACGCAGACGGCGTCGCGTTTGTCACCTGGGACGCACAGGGCAAATCCATGAACGTTCTGACCCGCGAAGCCTTTCAGGAGGTCAGCCAGCTGATCGATCAGGCCCTGAGCGATGATGAGATCAAAGGGATCGTTATTACCTCGGGCAAGGAAGGCTCCTTCGCCGGTGGCATGGACCTGAACACGCTGGCCACCATCCGTCAGGAGGCCGGTGATGAACCGGCGCAGGCGCTGTTCGACTTCGTCATGGGCGGCCACCACATCCTGCGCAAGTTGGAACTGGCGGGCATGGACCCCAAGACGAAGAAGGGCGGCAAACCGATCGCTTGTGCCATCAACGGCACCTGCGCCGGGATCGGGACCGAGATCGCACTGGCTTGTCATCACCGTGTCATGACCTCGAACGCCAAGGCCAAGATCGGCCTCCCCGAGATTCTGCTGGGCATCTTCCCCGGCGGTGGCGGCACCATGCGCTATAGCCGTATCGTTGGTGCGATGGCGGCGGCCCCTGTCCTGCTTGAAGGCAAGATGATGGACCCGAAGAAAGCCAAAGGCGCTCAGCTGATCGACGATGTTTCGGACGATCCGGTCGCAGCAGCCAAAGAATGGGTTCTGAACGCCAAGGACGCCGATCTGGTCAAGCCTTGGGACGCGAAGGGTTACAAAATGCCCGGAGGCGCGCCCTACCACCCAGCTGGCTTCATGACATTCGTCGGCGCCAACGCAATGGTGAACGGCAAGACCCAAGGCGCCTTCCCGGCGGCAAAGGCTCTGCTGAGCTCAATCTACGAAGGTGCGCTGGTCGACTTTGACACCGCCCTGAAGATCGAGGCGCGTTGGTTCACCAACGTCCTGATGAACCCGTCCTCGTCGGCCATGATCCGGTCGCTGTTCCTGAACAAGGAAGCCTTGGAGAAAGGCGCGGTTCGCCCCAAAGATGTGGCCGATCAGCGCGTTAAAAAGGTCGGCGTTCTGGGCGCTGGCATGATGGGCGCCGGTATCGCTCTGGTCTCGGCGCAGGCCGGGATGGAGGTTGTTCTGGTCGACCGTGATCAGGCTGCCGCCGAAAAGGGCAAGGCCTATTCCGAAAGCTACATGGACAAGGGTATCAAGCGCGGCAAAGCCACGGCTGAGAAGAAAGAGGCCCTGCTGGCCCGCATCACCGCGACCCCTGATCTAGAGCATCTGAAAGGCTGCGATTTGATTATCGAAGCCGTGTTCGAAGACCCCGGTGTGAAAGCCGATATGACCAAAAAGGTCGAGGCGATCATCCCCGAGGATTGCATCTTTGCCTCTAACACCTCGACCCTCCCGATCACCGATCTGGCAAAAGCCTCCGTCCGGCCCGAGCAGTTCATTGGCATCCACTTCTTCTCACCCGTTGAGAAGATGTTCCTGGTCGAGATCATCAAAGGCAAGGAAACTGGTGATCGCGCCGTCGCCAAGGCTCTGGACTATGTGCGCCAGATCCGGAAGACGCCAATCGTGGTCAACGATGCGCGCTTCTTCTACGCCAACCGCTGCATCATCCCCTATATCAACGAAGGCGCGCGCATGATCACCGAGGGCGTCAGCCCGATCCTGATCGACAACGCGGCGCGTCAGCTGGGCTTCCCGGTGGGACCGATCCAGCTGACCGATGAAACCTCGATTGATCTGGGTGCCAAGATTGCACGGGCGACCAAGGCGGCGATGGGCAATGCCTATCCAGAAAGCCCCTCGGACGATCTGATCTTTTGGATGGAGGAACAGGGCCGTCTGGGTCGCAAGGCCAATGCTGGTTTCTTCGACTATGACGAAAAGGGCAAGCGCGTCGAATATTGGAAGGGTCTGCAGGACAAGTACCCGCTGGTCGCCGAGCAACCTGAACTGATCGAAGTGCAGGAACGTCTGATGTTCGCACAGGTTCTGGAAGCCGTCCGTGCGCTGGAAGAAGGTGTTCTGGAAGACATCCGAGAAGGTGACGTGGGCGCGATTTTGGGTTGGGGCTTTGCGCCTTGGTCCGGTGGTCCGCTCAGCTGGTTGGACATCATCGGCACGCCCTACGCAGCCGAACGTTGCGATCAACTGGCCGAGGCCTATGGCGAGCGTTTCGCCTGCCCGCCCCTGCTGCGTGAAATGGCTGAAAAAGGTCAGAGCTTCTACGGCCGGTTCAACCCGGACGCCAAAGCCGCTTAAAACAACGACGCAGGCGCAACTCCCCTTGCGCCTGCGTCTTCCTTACTGAACAGCCGGAGCGGTTTGCCATTCAGGCCGGAGAAACAGAACCGGCGCACTTGGTCGACCCGGGCGTCCGGGCCTACGAATACCCGCCGCGGGGCGGATCGGGAAAATCGGATCCGTCGGGATCGGAGCAGGCAAAGCGCCCAATGGGTTCGCCAGTGCCGAAATCTCACCACTTGCAGCGAGCGCACCGACCAATGCAGTCGCAGCCTCTTCGTCAGCCACCGCATACTCTTTTGCTTGACCAGACGTGCGGCTGAAGCGCCCCGAAGGGCAATAGGCCTGCAAGCCACCCTCGATATAGATCACCTCATCCTGATCGAAGAACAGGGTCGTGACCTCGAACGACGATCCCGGCGACTGCGAGGACAACCGACAGGCCCCATCAAGAACCCGAGCAGGCACCACCGTTACACCTTGATCCGTCAGGTCCAGTTTGCCGCGATCCAGCGCGACACCCTGTTCCGGCATCAACCAAACCGCGCGCCCGTTATAGGCCGCCCGCGCAGGCACAAAGACCGGTAGATGGGCTGATCGCCTCTCGCCTGCCGGGATATTGACCCAACTGGTCGAGACCCTGCGGACCTCCTTGAAACCGTGATCCAGCGTTCGAACCAGATCGCCAGCGGCGATACGTTCGATCAGCTTCCATCCACTAGTGGTCGCGATTTTGGTTCCGTGCAGGAACCCTCCTCTGCGCGATGACACTGCGTCCAGCGCAACTGGCAGATCCGCATCGTCATGATACTCGGAAACATCCGAAAAACTCACTACTTCCAACACGTGCCGAACCCCCTTTTGGCACAAATACTCACATCTCAAGAGATAGCAGATGCAGCGGTTTTCCGTCTTAGTTTGGCCGTATTTACGCCCAATTTGGGTTAAAACGAGGGGTTTTTCGCGACAGAAAGCAGTGCAGGAGTGGGTTTATCGACCGATCGGAAACTATAGGCTGGAAGTCACGTCAAAAGCGTAGCCGAATCTCTCGATGTCTTCAGCGCAGGATTCTGCCACGGATTGGGCGGATCTGTCGGAATAGTATGCCCGATAGTCTGCCTGCCGCTCCGAGGGGTTGATATGGGGCAATTCCACCTCAAACTCCAGATGGCGAAACAGAGGTTGCGCGTCCTGTTCGAACTGTTCCAACCGTAGGAATAGCTGGCACTGTTCGACCCCATCCGCGCGGGTCATGTAGCGCCGCGCCGGATGATCCTGAAATGAACGACGGATGTTTGGGTGCAGGACAAAAGGCTCGAACTCCAATTGCTGCGACAGGGTGACGGCCTCATGCGCGAAGCTCTGAGAACGTAGCCAGTGATAGTAGCTGACCATGCGATCCCACGGGTTGCGGACCAGCGTGAAGGCAAACATCCGCTCAAGCTCACCATCCGGCAACAACCCGTCTATATCCGCAAGCGTCGCGTGCTTGTGCAGCCTCCCCCGCGCGGTCAGTTCCTTGGCGCGGCGCCGCCGTTTCAGGGCCTTAGGCGTGTCTCCCAACAGGATGTCATCCTTCATGGCCCGCTGCTCCAGCGCCAAGGCTAGTGAGGTTCCCCCCGTCTTGGGCATGTGCACAAACACGTAGCGGCGGCCGCGAGAGATGATCATGCGACCTCCTGCTCGGGGGCCGCGCGCCTGGCTCTCCAGCCCAGAACCGCGCCGGCTGTTGCGATCAGGCCGATGCCAAAGATCTGCATCACTCCGATCGTCTGTCCAAGGGCGACCCAGGCGAACAGTGGCCCGAAGATCATGATCGAATATTCGAACACTGCAACGAATGAGGGTTCCCCGACCTGATAGGCCTTGATCATCATGAAGACGGCCACAGTGGACCCGACGGCCTGAACCGCAACCCATGGCAAAGCAGCGTGCATATCGAGGACCAGACCACGGGTCACAAAACCTTCGGGACCATCGGGTCCGGACGCCGGAAAGGCCGTGAAAACGATCAAGCCGATGGCCCCGGCAACGCCCAGAACCAGCATGTTGTTTGCCAGAAGGGCGACCGTGCTTTCATCCGAGCAATAGGTCCGCGTGACGATCACGCTGAGCGCGTAGAAGAACCCTCCGACAACCGGCAAAAAGGTCCTGACATCGAACTCGGTCGGGTTGGGTTGCAACACGCACAAGATGCCCACGAACCCCAGAAGAACCGCGCCGATGCGCCATGGTCCAATGACCTGTTTCAGCCCAAGCGCCGAGATCAACAGCACAAACATCGGTGAGGTGAACAAGCCCGCCAAGGCCTGAGCAATCGGCATCAAGGCGAGTGAGGCGAAATAGAACAGCATGCCCGTCGCTATCAGAATGCTGCGCAGCAAGACAAATCGCAGCCGTTTTGGCCTCAGACTTCCCAAACCCAACAGGGACAGCCCGATGATCAGAGGCAACATCAAAACAGCACGACTGAGATGGAACTGCCACAGCCCAATGGTTTCGGCCAGCAGGATCACCACGTTGTCGATCACACCAAGAATGGCCATTGCCGAGACCATCAGCACTGAGGCCAAAAAGGGGAGCGTTTCTTTGCCTGGCTGCATGTCCTGCCTCGGGTTAGATGCGCAACAGCGCTTGTGCCATCCAGCATATTTCTGAAAGCCTGCGCAACAGGTTTGCGCCCCGCGATTTCCACATGCTATGCTTTGGCAAAAGAAAAACACGAGCAGCCCAATCCAGATGACGGCCCTGAAACAGTACCAGCGGATCGAAGCCACCGGTCTGTGGCGCTCCTCGCCCGATGAACAGCGGCGCGAGGTTGTGGTCTCGATTGGTGAAGCGACCCTGACGATTTCGGATTTCAATGACCGGGCACTGACGCACTGGTCTCTGGCCGCGTTGGAGCGGCAGAATCCGGGCGATTTCCCCGCGATTTTCAATCCCGACGGCGACCCGGATGAAACGCTGGAACTGGCCGAAAGCGAAAAGACCATGCTTGAGGCCATCGACCGGCTACAACGCGCCATCGACCGCTCGCGCCCGCATCCCGGTCGGTTGCGCTGGTTTAGCGTCGCGGGCGTCGTCGCCGCTGTTCTGGCGGTGTTGCTGCTCTGGTTGCCCGGGGCCCTGCAAAAACACGTGGTCTCGGTCGTGCCCGAGGTGAAACGGCAGGACATCGGCGACGAGATTCTGAAACGAATCGAGCGGGTTTCGGGACGAGCCTGTGCCTCACGCGATGCGCAGGCCTCCTTGGATCGTCTGGCCAAGCGCACGGGCGTGCGGCAGATCATCGTCCTTCCCGCCGGGGTGCAGGACAGCCTCAGCCTGCCGGGCGGGACGGTCTTGTTGAACCGGGCCTTGGTCGAGGATCATGAAGACCCAGCTGTGGCCGCCGGCTATGTCATCGCCGAGCGCGCCCGTATCGATGCTCAAGACCCGTTGGATGATGTTCTGGACAGAACCGGCGCCTCCTCGGCCTTTCGCCTGCTGACGACCGGGGGCCTGACGCCCGAGATCGTCGACAGCTATACCGAGCAAGTCCTGTCTGAACCCCGTCCTTCTCTGACAGATGAGGCACTGCTGGCGGTTTTTGCACAGGCCGCCCTGCCCTCGACCCCATATGCCTATGCGCGGGATGTGACAGGGGAAACGGTTCTTGGCCTGATCGAGGCCGACCCAATGGCCGGGCGCACGTTGGAACAGGTGTTGCCGGACCGCGATTGGGTCCAGCTTCAAAACATCTGCAGCGAGTGATCAGGCTTATTTGGTGCCAAACATACGGTCGCCGGCATCGCCGAGACCGGGCATGATGTAACCTTTCGAGTTCAGCTCGCGATCCAGCGCGGCAGTGACGATATGCACGTCCGGGTGGGCCTCTTTCATGCGGGCAACCCCTTCTGGTGCCGCCAGCAGGCAGAGGAACAGGATCTCGGTCGCGCCCGCTTCTTTCAGCAGATCAATGGCTGCAGCCGAGCTGTTGCCGGTGGCCAGCATCGGATCCACGGCGATAACCAGCCGGTCTTTCAGGCCCTCTGGCGCTTTGAAGTAATACTGAACCGGCTTCAGCGTTTCTTCGTCGCGGTACAGCCCCACAAACCCGACACGGGCCGACGGGATCAGCTCCAGCACCCCGTCCAGCATCCCGTTCCCGGCGCGCAGGATCGAGACCAGCGCCAGTTTCTTACCGGCGAGAATGGGCGCGTCCATCTCCTCCATCGGAGTTTCGATATGGCGGGTGGTCAGCTTAAGCTCGCGGGTCACCTCATAGGCCAGCAACAGCGTGATTTCCCGCAGCAACTGACGGAATTCGGCGGTCGAGGTCCCCTTGTCCCGCATGAGCGTCAGTTTGTGCTGCACCAGCGGGTGGTCAACGACGGTCAGGTGTTCGCTCATGTGTTCTCCAGTCTTTTCTTGACCCGCGCTCGGGTGTCTTCATCGCAAAAGGCGGCGTTCAGGGCCGTTTCATTCAGGGCTGCAAAGTCTTCGGCACCCCAATCAAAGGCTGCCTGCAACATCTCATATTCACGCCGCATTGTGGTATGGAAAAATGGCGGATCATCCGTGGAAACGGTGACTTTCGCCCCGGCGTCGCGCAACCGCGCAATCGGATGCGCTGCAAATTCGGGGTAGAGACCCAGAACCACGTTTGATCCCGGACAGACTTCAAGCGTGACGTCCCGGTCGACCAATTCATGCACGAGATCGGGGTCTTCAATGGCGCGAACGCCGTGGCCGAGACGTTCAACACCCAAGTCACGGACCGCGTCGCGCACACTTTCTGGGCCGCCGAACTCACCTGCGTGAGTGGTCAGGCGCAAACCGGCCTCGCGGGCGCAATCGAAGGCCCATTTGAAGTCGCCCTGAGTGCCGATGGATTCGTTTCCGCCCATACCGAAACCGGTGATCCAAGCGCCTGCGGTTTCCGCGGCGCACCGGGCGCTGATCTTGGCCTGATCCAGGCCGAAATGGCGGACACAGGTGACCACGCCGCGCAGAGTAATGTCGAACTTGCGCTCGGCCTCATCGGCGGCATCTTGAATGGCGTTCAGATAGTCGCGCCACGCGTGCAGATCGCCACCGCCGCAAAAATCGGGGCTGAGGAAGGTCTCGGAATACACCACCCCATTGGCGGCGCTTTCCTCAAGGATTGCCAAGGTCAGACGGCGGAAATCCTCGGGCGATTTGAGGACCTCGCACGCGGCCTCATAGACGCTGAGGAAATGGGCGAAGTCGCGGAAGTCATAGCTGCCATCGGGCTTGAAGATACCGCTCAGATCGATGCGTTTTTCATGCGCCAACTGCCGGATGAATGCGGGCGGCGCGGCACCCTCATGGTGCAGGTGCAATTCGATTTTCGGAAGGTCTGCGACACTCATAAAAAGCTCTTTCCCGGTCCTTGCGCTGGTATGTTCAGGTGATGGGCGATGCTGGCGGCAACATCGGCGAAATGGATCTGTCCAAGTTGGCCTGACCCCTTTCCGGCCACCAAAACCGGCACTTGCTCGCGCGTGTGGTCGGTACCGATCCAACTGGGGTCATTGCCATGATCTGCCGTCAATACCAGCATGTCATCCTGGCGCAACCTGGGTAGGATGGCTCCGATTTCCCGGTCAAACCATTCCAGCGCACGGGCGTAGCCGCTGATATCGCGACGATGACCGTAGAGGCTGTCGAACTCGACGAAATTTGCAAAGGTCAGGCTGCCATCCTCGGCCTGATCCACCAGGTCAGACAGGTGCACCATCAATTCGGCATCGGAGCCTTTGCGCAGCGTGTCGATGCCCTGCATCGAAAAGATGTCTCCGATTTTGCCAACGGCGTGCACGCGGCGGCCTGAGTCCTGAACCCAGTTCGTCAGCACCGGCGCGGGCGGCAAGATGGCAAAGTCCTTGCGGTTCGTTGTGCGGGTGAACCCCGCGTCAGACGAGCCGACGAAGGGGCGCGCGATTACACGGCCCACTTTCATCTCATGCAAACGCGGCGCGAGTGTTCGGCACATCGCAAGCAGGTGATCGAGGCCAAAGCTCTCCTCATGCGCTGCGATCTGGAACACGCTGTCGGCGGACGTGTAGCAGATCGGCCAGCCGGTGCGCATATGCTCGGCCCCCAGCTCGGCAATGATGGCTGTTCCGGATGCGTGGCATTTGCCCAGAATACCTTCGGTCCCTGCAGCTTGCGCTGCTGCTTGGCTCAGATCGGGAGGAAACGCGGGCTGTGTGTCGGGAAAATAGTACCAGTCCCACGGCACCGGCAGCCCCGCCAGTTCCCAGTGTCCCGAAGGCGTATCCTTGCCCGGCGACAGTTCGCGCGCGCATCCCCACAGGCCAGTCGGTTGAGCCGCCAACCCCGGCGTTGTGTCGCCCGAAGCCAAACGCGTCGCAGCACCCAATCCCAGCGCATCGAGATGAGGCAGCGCAAGCGGGCCGCTGCGCCCGTCCTCAGCCCGCCCATCGGCGCAGGCTTGCGCGATGTGGGCCAGGGTGTTGGCCCCGGTGTCAGGCACCTCCCCGTTGAAGAACGTGCCTGCATCAGGTGCTCCGCCGATACCGACCGAATCCATCACGACGAGAAAGGTGCGGCTCATGCAGTGATCCTCTCATGCACCAGATCGGGCACGGCAACCGGAGTATCTCCGATCGTTAACGCCGCCAATACGCTCTGGGTCGCCTGAGCCGCCGCGTCCTCACGGGCCGCGTGAACAGCGGCCAATGGCGCGCCTTTGGTGATCCGCTCGCCTAGCCGTACCATGTTTGACAAACCCACCGCCGGGTCGATCACATCGCTTTCCACGTGACGCCCTCCGCCAAGCGCCACCACGGCCAGCCCCAAAGCTTCGCCGTCAATGGCCGTGACGTATCCGTCACGCGAGGCTGCCACCTCGGTGATCACGCTGGCTTCGGGCAGGAACCTTGACCACGTATCAACAAATTGCACTGGGCCTCCAACGGCGGCCATCATCCGACCAAACCGTTCTGCGGCGCGGCCATCCCGGATAATCTCCGCAATTTTGGCGCGGCCCTGATCCATCGTTTCAGATATACCCGCATCCGCCAGCAACACCCCACCCAACTCGGCAGAGATTTCGGCCAGAGGAGACGCGCCCCCTTCGGTCAGAACCTTCATGACCTCGGCCACCTCCAACGCGTTGCCCAGCGCCGAGGCGAGTGGTTGGTTCATATCGGTAATAACGGCCGAGGTTCGGCAGCCGGCAGCGTTAGCAGTTGCGGTCAGCGCCTGAGCTAGCTCGTGCGCGTCTTGAATGGTCTTCATGAACGCACCGCTACCGGTTTTAACATCCAGCACCAGCGCATCAGGACTTACCGCCAGTTTCTTGGACAGGATCGAGGCCGTGATCAGATCGAGGCTTTCCACCGTCGCCGTCACATCCCGCACCGCATAGAGACGCTTGTCCGCAGGCGCGATCTGCCCCGTCGCGCCGACAATAGCGGCCCCTGTGTCGCGCAATACCTGCGTCAGACGCTCCTGCCCGATCTGAGTGGTGACGCCCGGAATCGCCTCAAGCTTGTCCAGCGTCCCGCCTGTGTGGCCCAAGCCACGGCCCGAGATCATGGGCACATAGGCCCCACATTCAGCCAGAGCCGGAGCCAAGATCAGGCTGACGCAATCGCCAACACCGCCCGTGGAGTGTTTGTCGATCACCGGGCCATCCAGATCCCAGCGCAGCACATCGCCGCTGTCTCGCATTGCAACGGTCAGGTCGGCACGACCCTGCGCGCCCAGCCCGCCCATGCAGACGGCCATCGCAAAGGCCCCAGCCTGCGCGTCACTGACGTTGCCATCGGCTAGGCCTTGGGCGAACCATGCAAGCTCTGGCCCGGTGGGCACTTCGCTGCGGCGCAATTTCACGATTATCGAACGGGCATCCATGCGGTCAGCTGTCCTGCATGTGCGAGGCGTCAAATGCGCCGGGCAAAAGCTGTCCGATCGTGGTTTCCAACTCGGCGCCGTCGGTTGTCGCCAAGGTGACCTTCACATCCCGCGCGCCAAACTCGGCCAGTTTCTGACGGCAGCCACCACAAGGCGGCACTGGCTGCGGGCTTTGGGCAACGACATAGACCTCGGCCAGCTCGGTCTCGCCCGAGGCGACCATGGCGGCAATTGCGCCCGCCTCGGCACAAGTGCCTTCGGGATAGGCCACGTTCTCAACGTTGCATCCAACATAGAGCGTCCCTGATCCCGACAGAATCGCCGCGCCCACCTTGAAGTTCGAATAAGGCGCATGGGCGTTTTCGCGGACCTTCAAGGCGGCATCTTTAAGCGACATGGCGATTCCCCATTTTTTGATCAGTTGGTCAGAAATTCAGACCCTACCGGAAAACGAGGGGCGAATAGAAGCCCCACCGCGCATTTATTCCAGAACCGTCTTGAACACCCCCGGCAAGGTCACCTCGAGCAGTTCCACATCGTCAGAGGGCTGCGCCAAGCGTGTACGCATACCCGGTGGTATCACAAAGGCATCCCCTTGCTCCAGTTGATAGGGGTCACGGCCTTCGCCCTCCAGAGTGACCTCTCCGTTCATGACGAAGGTGAAATGGATGTCGGTGTCGTGGCTGGCCCAGACCGGCTCGCCCTGCCCGCGCCGGACGACCTGAACACCAGCAACGCCCTTGGTGTTCTCGGCAATCGTAGTGTCGCGGCAGATATAACCCGGCAGTCGGAACGGCACCCAATCCGCATCTTTCGCCTGATTGTAGACAAAACGTTGCCCCTGCCACTCCCGGTCGGGGCGCAGATGCGGCGTCGGCAGTTCCATTTCGTGATCAATTTCGGTGACATGTTCGGCCGGAACCCCAATCTCGATCACCTGCACATTGTCCGAGGCTTCCAGCACGCGATGGCGGATTTCCGGCGGTTGGATAAAGCAATCCCCGGCGGTCAGACGCAATTTGTCGCCCTGATCTTCGTAAACGACATCAACCCAGCCATGTATGCAGAAGATCAGCTGAAACCCGACCTTATGGAAATGCACCATATCCGGCACAGGGCCGCCATCGGGGATGCGAATATGACTGGCAATGATCGACCCGCCCAAACGATCCGGCACCAGATCGCGATAGTGCATCCCGGCCCTTCCGATGATCCACGGTGCTTGGTCCTTGAGCCTGCGCACGACAAAGGAATGCACCGTTTCGGGCATCACCAGAGGGGGATCGAGGTCCTCGATTTCGATACGCGTGCCATTCGGAGCTACCAGAACCCGGTCGCCATTCGCAAAACCCTCGGGGTTCTCGGTCAGAATACGTAAAGTGCCAGGGGTTTCGGGTGCATCCTTCTCGATCCGCACCCGTAGGCCATGGCCGGAAAACACGGCAGTGCGAGGATCGTCTGCTGGATATATCATATCCATCTGCATCCCCAACACCTTGGTGTAGAACGGAATATCGTCGCGCAATTCCTGCGTCGGCAAACGGATTTCAGCGCGGGTGTTCGCCGCGTGCGCTGTCTGGGTCATGCAAGCTCTCGTCAGTCGGTTCTTTCGGCCATCCGATCAGAACCGACGCCAGAATGCCAATCGAAAAATACATCTCGAGCGTTTCTTCCAGAACAAACAGCCGCGTCTTCATAACCGAGGACATCGTGGCCTGATACAGGCCCGAGATTTCTTCGAGCCCCTGCGCCACAACTGCGGCAAGTCCGGCAAGCACAAAGATCGCAAGGAAGGGCGCCTGAACCCTGACCGCCCGCCACGCGTTGGGAATGCCATGCCATAGCACGCCCCCCAGCACGACGACCGCCAGGGCGACACGCACCAGCGTCATGTCGAGCAGTCCGTCCAAGCCGCTTAGCACCGCGAATGGCACAGAGCCTTCCGCGTAAATATCCGCCTCAAGCTCGCGCTCCGCCAGAAGCAGGCACCCCACGCCGATGTAAAGCCGCGCGAGGCCTCGGTATTTAACCAAGGCCACAACCCCAGCCATGAACAAACAAGCCGCCGAGATCGTCTCGATCAATCCGCCTTCCTGATTGAACACCTCAGCCTGCAAGGGGAACAAGGCAATACACCCAAGGATGAAGGCCGCAACGCCGAGCCCAGCCCAGAACCAGAACCGGTCGACCCCAAAGCGGAAACGGGATGGCGGGAACACCTCGGAAGATGTCATTTTGAGGTCGTTGGGCATTTTGGGAATCTCAGAGCAATTCGCAGGAGTTTGCGGTTTGTAAAAATTTTGCGACAATTAATCAAGGAAACGGTCGGGTTTTGCCAAGCTTTAGACGCGGCATGGCCAAGTCTAAAAAAATAGTTTAAGGCTAAATCAAATTTTGCAGGGGAGCTTTACCGCCGATGTCTGACACACCCAGCTTGCGGCAGGCCGCGCTTGACTATCACGCCCATCCCAAGCCCGGAAAGCTTGAAATCAAGGCTACAAAGCCGATGGCAAACGGCCGTGATCTTGCCCGCGCCTATTCACCCGGCGTGGCCGAGGCCAGTCTTGAGATCAAGGCCGACCCCTCGAACGCGGAACACTATACGGCGCGCGGCAACCTTGTGGCAGTGGTGTCGAACGGGACAGCTGTTCTGGGTTTGGGCAATATCGGCGCGCTGGCTTCTAAGCCGG
Organism: Ruegeria sp. BG11; assembly: GCF_056538565.1. Lineage (NCBI taxonomy): Bacteria > Pseudomonadati > Pseudomonadota > Alphaproteobacteria > Rhodobacterales > Roseobacteraceae > Ruegeria > Ruegeria sp. BG11. The sequence goes on from NZ_JBQFTH010000001.1 coordinate 804,675, forward strand.
TGATGGAGGGCAAGGCCGTCCTGTTTAAGAAATTCGCCGGGATCGACTGCTTCGACATCGAGGTCGACCAGCCTGACCCCGAAAAACTGGCCGATGTCGTCTGCGCGCTGGAGCCGACCTTTGGCGCAATCAACCTTGAGGACATTAAAGCCCCCGATTGCTTCATTGTCGAAAAGCTTTGTCGCGAGCGCATGAACATCCCCGTTTTTCACGACGACCAGCACGGAACCGCCATTGTTGTCGGAGCCGCCGCCCGCAATGCTCTGCACGTCGCCGGCAAGACCTTCGAGGACATTAAAATCGTTTCGACCGGTGGTGGAGCGGCCGGGATCGCCTGCCTCAACATGCTTGTCAAACTTGGCGTCAAGCGAGAGAATATCTGGCTGTGCGACGTTCACGGGTTGGTCTATGAGGGTCGTGCCGAGGATATGAATCCGCACAAGGATCAGTTCGCCCAGAAATCCGACCTTCGAACACTCGACGACGTGATTGGCGGCGCAGATCTGTTCCTTGGCCTAAGCGGCCCGAATGTTCTGACGCCCGAGATGGTCGAGAAAATGGCCGACCGCCCGATCATCTTCGCTCTGGCCAACCCGACGCCCGAAATCCTGCCCGAAGCCGCGCGTGAAGTCGCGCCTGATGCGATCATCGCGACCGGACGCAGCGATTTTCCCAATCAAGTCAACAACGTGCTATGTTTTCCATTCATCTTCCGCGGCGCATTGGATGTCGGCGCAACCGAGATCAATGACGAGATGCAGATTGCCTGCGTCGAAGGCATTGCCGAATTGGCCCGCGCCACCACAAGCGCCGAGGCCGCCGCTGCCTACAAGGGTGAGCAACTGACGTTTGGCCCGGACTACCTGATCCCTAAACCCTTTGATCCGCGCCTCGTGGGGATCGTATCTTCGGCGGTCGCCAAGGCCGCAATGGAGAGCGGCGTTGCCAAACGTCCGATCGACGACCTTGAGGCCTACAAGGAAAAGCTGAACCAGACCGTCTTCAAATCTGCCCTTCTTATGCGCCCCGTGTTCGAGGCCGCCGCAGCCTCAAGCCGCCGGATCGTCTTCGCCGAGGGCGAGGATGAGCGCGTATTGCGCGCCGCGCAGGCCATCCTTGAGGAAACAACCGAAACTCCGATCCTCATTGGCCGCCCCGACGTGATCGAGGCCCGTTGTGAGCGTCTGGGTCTGGTCGTCCGTCCTGGCAAGGATCTGCAGATCGTGAACCCGGAAAACGATCCGCGCTACTACGACTACTGGAACTCATACCACCAGATCATGCAGCGCCGCGGCGTCACACCCGATCTGGCCAAGGCGATCATGCGTACGAATTCCACCGCGATTGGCGCAATCATGGTTCACCGCGGCGAAGCCGACAGCATGATCTGCGGCACGTTCGGTGAATACCGCTGGCATTTGAATTACGTCGAACAGGTTCTGGGCACCCCTGACCTGCGCCCACATGGGGCTTTGTCGTTGATGATTCTCGAGGACGGCCCTCTATTCATCGCCGACACTCATGTGCGGCAATTGCCGAATCCGGCGGAACTGGCAGAGATCACGCTGGGCGCAGCCCGCCACGTACGGCGTTTCGGGCTTGAGCCGAAGATTGCCTTCTGCTCGCAGTCGCAATTCGGCAACCAGGCCGAAGGCTCGGGCAAGCGACTGCGTGAGGCAATTGCCATTCTGGACAGCGAACCGCGCGATTTCACCTATGAAGGCGAGATGAACCTGGACACGGCCCTCAACCCCGAACTGCGTGAACGCATTTTCCCTGCCTCGCGCCTCGAAGGTGCCGCGAATGTCCTGATCTTCGCGCATGCAGATGCCGCAAGCGGCGTACGCAACGTTCTGAAGATGAAAGCCGACGGAATCGAAGTTGGTCCGATCCTGATGGGCATGGGCAATAAGGCACATATCGTGACCCCTTCGATCACCTCAAGGGGGCTGCTGAACATGGCAGCGATCGCGGGCACGCCCGTAACCCACTATGGCTAGAACGGCTAGATCAACGCCCGACATCCTGTGGGTGTCTGGCTGTCCGACTCAACCAATACCCTTTGCACCCATAAATTTGCAGGTTTGCAAAATCCTATTTTGAACCTGCTAAATTCCATAAAATCTTGAGGTTTGCAAAAATTTGCAGGCTTTTTTCGGCCATCCTGCAAATATTTTGCGATAAACTGACGCGCCGTCACTCGCGCCGCTTGCCCGCTGCCCTTTCGCTGCCTAACAACTATCGCAGCGATTTTGGGAGGAGGGCCTGATGGCTTATCAAGACGTTTACGATAGCTGGAAAAACGACCCCGAGGCGTTCTGGATGGATGCCGCCAAAGGCATTGATTGGGTCTCGGCCCCCAGCAAAGCCCTGTTTGCCGACAACGCCCCTCTGTATGAATGGTTCAGCGATGCGCAGGTCAATACCTGCTGGAACGCCGTCGACCGCCACGTGGAAAATGGGCGCGGCGAACAGACCGCCATTATCTATGACAGCCCGATCACCCATACCAAGCGCGAGATCTCGTATGTCGAGCTGCGGAACCGGGTGGCAACGCTGGCCGGTGCGCTGCGCGCAAAGGGCGTTGAAAAAGGCGACCGCGTCATCATCTACATGCCGATGATCCCCGAAGCGCTGGAAGCGATGCTGGCCTGTGCCCGTCTGGGTGCCGTGCATTCGGTGGTGTTCGGAGGCTTTGCCAGCAATGAACTGGCTGTACGGATCGACGACGCCAAGCCCAAAGCCATCATCGCCGCCTCCTGCGGGTTGGAGCCGGGCCGCGTGGTTCACTATAAACCTCTGCTGGACGGCGCCATCGACCTGGCAAGCCACAAACCCGAGTTCTGCGTCATCTTCCAGCGCGAACAGGAAGTGGCACAACTGATCGAAGGACGCGACTTCAACTGGCATGGCTTCCAATACGGCGTCGAACCTGCCGAATGCGTGCCGGTCGCGGGCAATGATCCGGCCTATATCCTCTATACCTCAGGCACCACGGGCGCGCCCAAAGGCGTTGTGCGTCCGACCGCCGGGCATCTGGTGGCGCTGAACTGGTCGATGAAAAATATCTACAACGTCGATCCGGGCGATGTGTTCTGGGCCGCCTCGGATGTGGGTTGGGTCGTTGGCCACTCGTACATCTGCTATGCCCCGCTGATCCACGGCAACACCACTATTGTGTTCGAGGGTAAACCTGTCGGCACCCCCGACGCGGGCACCTTCTGGCGGGTCATCTCCGAACATAACGTGCGCAGTTTCTTCACCGCCCCCACCGCGATCCGCGCCGTCAAGCGTGAAGACCCAAAGGGCGAATTGATTGGCAAATACGACTTGTCCGGCCTGCGCGCCATGTATCTCGCAGGCGAACGCGCCGACCCCGATACCATCACCTGGGCACAGGATGCGCTGAACGTTCCGATCGTCGACCACTGGTGGCAGACCGAGACCGGTTGGGCCATTGCAGGCAACCCGCTGGGGATCGAGGAACTGCCCATCAAACTGGGATCTCCGGCCAAGCCGATGCCAGGCTATGACGTTCAGATCCTAGACGAGGGTGGCTATCCGCTGAAACCGGGTGAACTGGGCGCGATTGCGGTCAAACTGCCGCTGCCTCCGGGCACTTTGCCAACGCTGTGGAACGCCGAAGAGCGGTTCAAAAGCTCGTACCTGAACCACTTCCCCGGCTACTATGAGACCGGTGATGCGGGCATGATCGACGAGGATGGTTACCTCTATATCATGGCGCGCACCGATGACGTGATCAACGTTGCGGGCCACCGACTGTCGACCGGCGGGATGGAGGAGGTCTTGGCCGCCCATCCTGACGTCGCCGAATGTGCCGTGATCGGTGTTTCGGACCAGTTGAAAGGTCAGATGCCGGTGGGCTTCCTGTGCCTGAATACCGGTGCCGACCGTGACCATACCGAGGTGTCGAACGAAGTCGTCAAGATGGTCCGAGACAAAATCGGCCCTGTGGCTGCCTTTAAACTGGCCGTGGTGGTGGACCGCCTGCCCAAGACCCGCTCGGGCAAGATTCTGCGAGGCACCATGGTGTCGATTGCCGATGGCAAAGACTACAAGATGCCCGCGACCATCGACGATCCCGCCATCTTGGACGAGATCAAGGACGCGTTGCAGACGATTGGTTACGCTCAGTAGCGCGGCCCCCCTCTTGCAACCTGAAACAGGCCCCTTACTGTCTTGCTAAGACAGTGAGGGCCCATGACTCAAAGCAAAATCTGGCAACTCAGCGCCACTGAGCTGACCACCCTGACCCGCAACGGTGACCTGAGTGCTGAGGACGCCGTTGCATCCTCTCTCTCTCGCATGAATGCCGTCAATCCCGATCTGAATGCTGTGGTCGAGGACCTGAGCCAGCAGGCCTTACAACGCGCGTGCGCCTTGGATCAGGCACGGGCAGCTGGGAAACCGACCGGGCTGCTGCACGGGGTGCCGGTAACCATCAAGATCAATGTCGATCAAAAGGGCCACGCCACCACAAACGGGGTCGTGGCGCTGAAAGATGTTATCGCCCCTGATGACGCGCCGGTTGTATCAAACCTTCAAAACGCCGGTGCCATCGTTATTGGCCGGACTAACACGCCCGAATTTTCCTTCCGCGCCGACACCGACAATCCGCTTTATGGGCGCACACACAATCCCTGGGGTCGGCATATCTCAGCCGGAGGGTCATCGGGCGGTGCCGGGGCAGCCGTCATGGCCGGGATTGGCGCTTTGGCGCATGGAAATGACATTGGCGGAAGCCTCAGGTTTCCGGCTGCCGCCAACGGGGCGGTGACAGTCAAACCCGGCCTTGGTCGCGTCCCCGCCTGGAACCCCAGCCAAACGGCCGAGCGCGGAATACTCGCCCAATCCATGTCCGTTCAGGGCCTGATCACCCGGCGCGCAGCAGACCTGTCCCTGTCAATGCCCAGTCTGATCGCCCCAGACCCGCGCGACCCGTTTCATGTCCCCTTGCCATGGCGGGGTGAGGCTCTGGACGCTCCGATCAAAGTGGCCTTTACCAAGAACACATTCGGATACGCCCTGCATACAGAGGTCGAAAAGGCGCTGGACACCGCGCGCGACGCGCTGGTCGATGCGGGCTATCTGGTTGACGAGATCGAACCCCCAGATGTCTTCGAATGCGGTCGCATCGGATACCGCACATTGATGGGCGAGGTTCTGACCTTGTTGAAATCCGATATCCAGGCGGCCGGTTCCCAAACCATCCAGGATATCTTCGAGGTTTATTTTCAGGAATTCCCGCCTATCGTCGAGACTGAACTGCTGCGCATGCTCGCCAAACGCAGCCACTATGCCCGTGAATGGTCCCTCTTCCTTGAAGATTACCCCCTCGTCCTGTCGCCGTTCCTGCCTCAACCCTTTTTCAAGCCGGACCGCGACACCGAAGGGGCCGAGGGCGTGCATGAGGTTCTAGGCTGCGCGGTCTATTCCTATGCGATGAACTTCCTTGGCCTGCCTGCCGCCTGCGTTCCGGCAAGACTGGCAGACCTGCCCAACGGCCTGCAGCCCATCAATGTTCAGATCGCAGCGCGTCGTTGGCGTGAAGATCTTGCGGTCGATGCGGCGGCGGCGATCGAGGCGCGGGTCGGGCAGATGTGCAAACCTCTTTGGGAGCGAATGACCCGCTCCGATTGACCCCCCCCCCAAAAAAAATCGACCCCGGGTTTTTGTGCCCGGGGTCCGCTTGCTTAAATATGCCTGGATTTCAGATAACGAGCGTGGCACCACCCACCCTCGCCAGCGCAAAAAATGCGCAAGTATGTCGAAAACGCTGTTTGGTGGCCACTCACTCCCACCTAAGCGTGTTCTCCAGGCAAGATCACATTACCTATTGCACGCTCACCGGCATGTGAACTTGTTCACACAAGGAAAAATTTTTTTTCAAAACTGAGGAAATTCTAAGTGAATTGTTCAGAAATCAGGCGCTCTTCAAGGCCATGTCCGGGGTCGAAAAGAATGCGATGGGTGATTTCGGATTCCGAGCAGATTTCGACCCAATCAATGTCAGGAAAGGAAATAGAATCGGCATCGGCCATCACCGGGCGTTTGTCGGCATCCAGCACGTCTATGCGAACTGTTGCGGTTTTAGGCAGCAGGGCCCCGCGCCACCGACGGGGTCGAAATGCAGCAATCGCGGTCAGGGCCAACACATCCGCCCCGATCGGCAAAATCGGACCATGGGCCGAATAGTTATACGCTGTCGATCCCGCAGGCGTAGACAGAAGCGCGCCGTCACAGACAAGCTCTCCCATCCTTTCGCGGCCATCGACGCTGATCTTCAGACGCGCCGCTTGCGGACCTGCACGCAGCAAAGACACCTCGTTGATCGCCAGCGCCTCATGCAGTTTCCCGGATTGATCCATGGCGCGCATGGCCAGAGGATTGATGACCTCCACCTCGGCGTCATCGAGACGTTCTAAGAGGTCGGTATCAGAATAGGTATTCATCAAGAACCCGATGGTTCCGCGGTTCATCCCATATACCGGCGCATCGAGGTGCTGCATGTTCTTGAGCGTGCGCAGCATGAACCCATCGCCACCCAGCGCCACCACCACATCCGCATCGCGTGGCGCGGCGTTTCCGTATTTGGCAACCAGGACCTCGCGGGCTGATTGCGCGACATCAGCCTCGCTTGCGAGAAAAGCGATTCTCTTTTTCATTTTTTCCGGTTTCCGGTGCTGCACATTTGGTTCCGAAACAAACATACCTTTCCCCAATAGGCCAGAGTTGACGCCCACGCCGCGCAATTCGTCGCTTTAAAGCTGTTGCCTCGGCAGGGTTTCCGATAGGAAATCCGCAAGCAATACCCCAGACATGTGGAGCTATCATGAACGCCAATCTCCGTGACACCGGTTTTTTCACCCAGTCTTTGTCGGACCGTGATCCTGAGCTTTTTGGCTCGATCACGTCCGAGCTGGGCCGTCAGCGCGACGAAATCGAGCTGATCGCGTCGGAAAACATCGTCTCTGCCGCCGTGATGGAGGCGCAGGGCTCGGTGATGACCAATAAATACGCCGAAGGTTATCCCGGCCGTCGCTACTATGGCGGCTGCCAGTTCGTCGATATCGCCGAAAACCTGGCCATCGACCGCGCGAAAGAGCTGTTTGGTTGCGGCTTTGCCAACGTGCAGCCGAACTCAGGCAGCCAGGCCAACCAGGGCGTGTTCCAGGCGCTGATCCAGCCCGGCGACACCATTCTGGGCATGAGCCTCGACGCCGGTGGTCACCTGACCCACGGCGCGCGTCCGAACCAGTCGGGCAAGTGGTTCAACGCCGTGCAATACGGCGTGCGCAAAGAAGACAACATGCTCGACTACGATCAGGTCGAGGCGCTGGCGAAAGAGCACCAGCCCAAGCTGATCATCGCAGGCGGCTCGGCTATCCCGCGTCAGATCGACTTTGCCCGCATGCGCGAGATCGCCGACATGGTCGGCGCTTACCTGCACGTGGACATGGCGCATTTCGCCGGTCTGGTGGCCGCAGGCGAGCATCCCAGCCCCTTCCCGCACGCGCATGTGGCGACCACGACAACCCACAAAACCCTGCGCGGTCCTCGTGGTGGTATGATCCTGACCAATGATGAAGATATCGCTAAGAAAGTGAATTCGGCGATCTTCCCCGGCATTCAGGGTGGTCCTCTGATGCATGTCATCGCAGGTAAAGCCGTTGCCTTCGGCGAGGCTCTGCGCCCCGAGTTCAAGACCTATATCCAGCAGGTCATCACCAACGCGCAGGCGCTGTCGGATCAGCTGATCAAGGGCGGCCTGGACACGGTGACCCACGGCACCGACACCCATGTTGTGCTGGTCGACCTGCGCCCCAAAGGTGTGAAGGGCAACGCGACCGAGAAGGCTTTGGGCCGCGCGCATATTACCTGCAACAAGAACGGCGTACCGTTTGATCCAGAGAAGCCGACCATCACCTCGGGCATCCGTCTCGGCAGCCCCGCCGGCACCACACGCGGCTTTGGCGAGGTCGAGTTCCGTCAGATCGCGGACTGGATCATCGAAGTGGTCGACGGTCTGGCCGCCAATGGCGAAGACGGCAATGCCGAGGTCGAGGCCAAGGTCAAAGCCGAAGTCGCCGACCTCTGCGCCAGATTCCCTATCTATCCAAACCTCTGATTCTTCTCGGATACAAAATAAGAAAACGGCGCCACACACGGCGCCGTTTTTCGTTGCAACAACGTTTGGGTCAGATGAACCCGCGCCAGCGCAGCACAATCATCGCCAATGCTGCCAAAGCGATCAAACCCAATGCTACAGATCCAAGAAAGCTCAGAAACCATCCCAGTCGACGATCCGCCAAATTAATAGCATTCAAGTGGCTCTGCACTTCATCCGAGGCTTTCTCAAGCTTCGCCCCGTCCAGCACCAGACGTAGTTTCGGATGTTCAGCAATCTTCTCGGCTTCCGCCAACACCATGGCTTGTTTGTAGACATTGCGCGGCAAGCGTCGCTTGGCGCGGCGCACCGAGGCGATCAGCGTCTTGTCCTTGACCCCCAGTTTCTTGCGCAGCAACTGAATAGTCTGTGCGATCTGGGTCTGGATATCTGTTTCCTGCGTCATCTGCGCCTCCTGACGGGACAACTTAACCGCCCTGCACTGGGGCGACAATGGGGCTGGTTGTTCAGTGCAGTCGCGCGTATCAAAAGACTATGCTGAATACGATCATCCATGGCGACCCGACGTACACCCCTCCCCTGTTGATTGCGCACGGGCTCTATGGCTCGGCCCGCAACTGGGGCGTCATCGCTCGGCGTCTTTCCGACGAGCGGCAGGTGATTGCCGTCGACATGCGCAACCACTCTCAGAGCCTGTGGAGCGATGAGCATGGCTATCCCGATCTCGCGTCCGATCTGGCGGAAGTGATCGAGAGCCTTGGCGGATCAGCCGATGTGGTGGGGCATTCGATGGGAGGCAAGGCGGCCATGATGCTGGCTTTGCAACACGGGGATATGGTCCGCAAACTGGTGGTCGCCGATATTGCGCCGGTGACGTACGGCCATAGCCAGATCCAGTTCATCAAGGCGATGCGCGCGGTCGACTTCTCGCGGGTCACGCGCCGGTCCGACGCGGCAGAACAACTGGCAGAGCAAGGGGTTGATCCGGCATTGCAAAGCTTCTTTACCCAATCGCTGGATATCGAGGGGAAACGATGGCTTCTGAACCTTGATGCTCTGGCATCCGAGATGCCCAAGATCATGGGGTTCCCCGAAGTATACGAACAATGGAATGGCCCGGCGCTGTTTCTGGCCGGGGCAGATTCCGACTATGTTCTGCCCGAACACCGCGACAAGATCAAAACCCTCTTTCCCGCCGCGCGCTTTGCCAAAATCCCCGGGGCGGGACATTGGCTGCATGCCGAAAAACCCCGAGAATTTGAGGCCGCCGTCAGGGCCTTCCTGAACGCGTAACCTACGCCTCTAGGCGGACTCGGTGTCGCCGCCGCCATTGACCCAATCTGCCAGGCCGCCAAGGTTGTAGACCTCGTCATAGCCCATATCCTTGAGGAGCTTCCCTGCCAGCGCCGCACGCCCTCCGGCGGCGCAGTAGAGGATCACAGCCCGGTCTTTGCGCAGCTCGGGGTCATGGGATTTCAGCGTGTCATCGGCACGGAACTCAAGCATGCCGCGTGGGATGTGATGCGCGCCGGTTGCACGACCTGATTGCTGAAGCTCGACGACGTCGCGAACATCCAGCAGAAGCGCTCCACCCTCGATCAGCGCCTTTGCCCGATCCACACCGATGCCCGCGACCAAGGCATTGGCCGCTTCCATCATGTCCTTGACTGTCATTGGCATTTGCACCGCTCCCTTTTTGTCCACACATGCAAGGGTTAGCATGCGACGACGGGTTGGTGTAGCCAAATCAACCTATTGCTCGCGAAACGCCCGAGACATGCTGTCTGAGACAGGTTTGGCGATATAGGCGGCAAGAGTGCGTTCTTCGGTCTGGATCATGATCTCGGCCGGGTTGGCCAAGACGTAACTGACAACAGCGGGAACTACATGTTTCGCACAATTTAACCTACGATCTACCCAGGGCGTACTCCACATATTCATGTAAAGGTGCTCGATGCAAATCGCGAACTGTTAACGACGCAGTTTTACATTAAAGGCCACCCGAACAATTCCCGCGATGGGCTGTTCAACCGTATGTCCAAGGCAGAGGCAAATGCAGTGTCTATGGAATTTGTACAGGGTGCAACTGGACTTGTTGCGACAATCAATGTTGTCGTCTAGAGAGGAAGCCTCAGTTCGCAAAGTTTGAGTTGCAAAGCTTGATCTTAGATGTCTGCTTTGGGCTGCCACCCTTCATTAATGTGAAAACTAGCGAAAGGCTGCAACGAGCTCAAAGCGGTTACCTTATCTTTTGAGCTCGCGGCGGATTGGTTGACCTGAGTCAGCGTCTATTTTGAGTTCACCATTCTCAACGACTAATGAGCCGTCTACGAGAACGGTATGGACACCTTTGGCAGGTTGGTTCGCGTTTTCGTAGGTGGCTAGGTCTGATACGGTCGTAGGGTCAAAGACGACAATGTCGGCATCCATTCCAACCTGCAGGCGCCCCTTCTTTCTCATTTGTGGAACGAATTCCTCGAGCGTTTGGGCTGGCATCAAGGACATCTTGCGAATGGCTTCCTCGAGTGACAATAAACCCCGTTCGCGCACATAAGATCGAAGGATTTTGGTAAACGCCCCAGCCGACCGCGGGTGACTAAAAACATTGTCGGGAAGTGGCCAATCACTCCCTTCATAGTTCAGAACAGCCCCGCTTTCGTCGAAGTAGGACCAGAACACTGCATCCGAGGCGATCATGACTGCTGGGTGGGTAACAGACGCATCCAGTAGCGCAAGCGCATCAGGATCGTTCTCGTCCAGAAAATGCCATGTGACAAAGGTGCCAGGCTCGTTGTTCTGGTAATCGGTGAGCTCCTCTTCTGTCATGCGATCTGCGCCCAATTGAAAGTTCTTAGCCGTAGAGCTCATGCGTTCTCGCCATCCGTCGCCTGAGAACATCGCGGCTCCTACAACGGTGTTCGCGGCACCATAAGGATAGGCCTCCACCGTGACGTTAATGCCTTGAGCTTGGGCCCGTTCCACCAAATCAAGGGTGGCGTGGATGTCTTCCAATGAAGAACTGTTGATATGACAGATATGCATGTGTGCGCCTGTAAGCGCGGCGTTCGCAATCAATTCTTTTATTGCCTCAAAAGACCCCTGCGGTTCCAAATTCGATGCGTACCGCACGTGCGTATAGGTAGCCACGCCGTAGTCGGCTGCCATATTTGCCAAAGCGAAGTACTCTTTTTGACCGTAACCAGGCGCGTATCCTGCGTTAACGCCTATACCCAACGCCCCCTCTTTCAATCCTTGCTCGACTAAGTCCAACAACTCCGCCATGCGAAGCGGATCGGCGATTTCTGTTTTCCAATCGTCGAACCTCTGCGCATCTTGAAAATAGGATAGTTCGGCAACTGGCCCTTCACCTGTGAACGCAGCTATTCGACCAAAGGTCCAGGCCGCAGACGCCCCATAGTTCAGCGGTGTCTGCTGCCGTTCCATTTCTGCATACTAATCTGCAATAGGGAGGATACCGGACTCCAATTCCAGAACGGTTGTTACGCCTTGCATCGCCTGCATACGCATATCGCCCAAATTCATGCCGTGTGCATGCAAATCGATGAACCCCGGCGCTACAACAAGATCAGTTGCATCGATCTGCAACGAACGTTCCATAGCGAACTCGGAAATGGCGACAATTTCGCTGCCAGTTATCCCTAGATTTCGGATGGCGTCCAAACCTGTCTCCGGATCGATGACCCGCCCGTTCGTTATGACTATATCGTAGTCCTGCGCAGAGCAGGTCGTGGCTATGGCCACAAAAATTGAAGAAACAAATGTGCGATACATGAGCTTGACCTCCGTATCTCCAGCGTAAGGTGATGAAGGAACAGATCAATTCAATATTTTGCCTAAGTCTGTTTAGTCCACAGAGCGACCATTAATGCACAGCGTAGCGAACGACCGTTCCGAGCCCTGAGCAGTCATTTGTAGATCGTGCAACTCTTTCACTCATCATCCTATTCTGATGGTTCGGGAACAGAGCGATTGGCCCCACTTTGTTCGACCGAATTAACGCCAAGCCGGGCTACTGCGATCTTACCGGGAACCAAATCTGCTTCCCAGGTGGCCCAGTCCCCACCGGCTCCAAGGTACCCAGAGTAGATTTTTGCGACTAACGCGGGGCTAGCTTCAATGTCAGTCCAGCCTATGTTGCGCAGAAGGGGGTGCTTCTTTCGCAGAAATTCCAATTGAACTGCTGCGCCCCAATTGGATAATCCGGGTTGTTCGGCAAGATAGACGTAGAGCCAGTGGAAATCCGATAAGGGAGCCTCCGAGATAATCAGGTATCCCTTATCACGAGCCCAAGGGATTGTTTGCTCCAGCGTTTGACCCTTGAGACGGAACGGTCCAACAGAGAAGTTCATTTTGTAAACTAGTGGAGGATGCAAGAACGCCATGACGTCTTGTTTCAGTTCAACAAACCGTCTCGCTTGCGACTGATTGGAATAATAGCTCGTCTCCGCGCCACGCACTTTTTCAATGACTTCAAATGGAACCGGAGGTCGGACCGTCTCGAAATCAATCTCCGACAGCGATTGGACCCGATGAACAACGAAGGCGGCTGCTGCAAAGCCACCGATCAAAAGTCCACCAATCAGTCCACTCAGCCAGCCCAAAATTCGTTCCTCTCAACTCAATCGCGCAAGGCTTTTCCGCAAAACGCAGAATGAAATCTACTCTCGTAGCTCTGGTTTTGGTCCTACGGTCAAGACCTGTCCATTGCTCCAGACCAGCGCTTCATAACAGACTTCTGCGCCCCCACCGCCGCACCATCCACCGTCCCGACCAATCAAAAGAATGGTGTCCGGGCCCAATTCTATCAATTGCCATCCGGTGGCTTGCCAAGCCCGTACTGAGCCATCGACCACGAGGTTCAGCATGCAGCCGCCGGTGCCGCAGTAAAGGGATGCTGCAGAAGAACACGCGTATTCGCTTTCGTCGACAAGCTCGGCAACAACGTCCCCGAACTGCGAACGGAGGGTTATCTCTGAAACCGCGTCGCCCTGATCAAATTCGCCATTCTCAAACGACTTGCAATCTGAAGCCGCGCGCTCGATTAGACCTTGCGTCTCTTGAGACGCCGCGAGCGCAGCAGTGCTGGAAACTACAATCAAAATTAGTGCAGCGGCGAAATTTCGCATTGTAAGAAACTCCTAGAAGCCAGATGATTTCATACTGCCCAAGCAACCTTGATCCGGCAACTATGCACTTGCACGATCGAGCTTGGGCGAGAGCCTATGCTGTCGCCTATTGGTCTATTTGCTACAAAGGATTGTTCTGTCCGCACGGTAGTTGTTTCTGCCAAGTGCAGCGAAAGGCTGCTTTGAGCCCATTTTGCCCGATGCTGTGCTTTGCACATTTTGAAGCGATGTGCCGAAAGCCGTCTTTGCTTCAAATCTGGATAGAAACCTTGGAATGATAGCCCCGTGAATACCGCATGTTTCGGGTCGAAGTGCCAATTCAGTGTTGGTAGTTTCACACTGAACAATCACAGGATTTCCCGATGCACGGACGCGACGCACTCTTCCCAGATTTTGACCAGTTAACGGATGCGGAAAACGCGTTGACTGAACGTTTGAGCCAGGCACGCCGCAACTATGCCAGTCGCAAGGCCACCTCGGCTGAGTTGACGCCTGACTGGTTGGAAGAGCTGCAGTCCAAACGGTTTGACCAAGCAGAAGACCTTGAACCGCTGATGGACTGGGTGATTGATGCGCTCGACACTGGCAGCGTGCAGATGACGCATCCGGGGTATCTCGGCCTGTTCAATCCGGCACCTACGTTTGCCGCAGAATGTGCGGATCGGATTGCATCAGCCTTCAATCCGCAAATCTGTGTGTATTCTCATGCGCCTGCTGCTGTCGAAATCGAACAACATGTCATCAATGAACTGGCCCGGCGCGCCGGGCTTCCCAAGGGGGCCAGGGGGCATTTCACCAGTGGTGGGGCCGAGGCCAATTCGACAGCTGTTTTATGTGCCTTGCAGGCCAATTGCCCGGAGTACAGCGACAAGGGCATCTATGCGTTCGGTGGTCAGCCGACGATTTACGTCTCGAAGGAAAGCCACCTTGCATGGTTGAAGATGTCGCATTCAGCGGGCATTGGACGCAACGCCGTTCGATTGATCGCGACCGACGGTCAAGGGCAGATGGACGAGGGTTGTCTGGCGGCCGCCATTGATGAGGATCTAAAAAGCGGATGCGTCCCAGTCCTGATCGTGGCCACGGCTGGCACTACGAATGCCGGGATGATCGACCCACTCAAGGATTGCAGCACTCTGGCGCAAAAGCATGACATGTGGTTTCACGTCGATGCGGCCTGGGGTGGCGCGATGATTGCCAGCACGGCAGGACGGTCGGTGTTGAATGGCATTGAACAGGCGGATTCAATCACGATTGACGCCCATAAATGGTTCGCCACCACGATGGGGGCTGGCATGTTCCTGACCTCACGCCCCGACATACCGGCCCAAGTTTTCCGGATTTCGGCCAGCTACATGCCGGAAAGCGAGGCGGCCAAGGATTTCTATGTGAATTCCAACCAGTGGTCGCGCCGCTTCGTGGGGTTGCGCCTGTTCCTCGCCCTTGGTGCTGCCGGATGGGACGGCTACGGAGACCATGTTGAACGCTCAATTCGCCTGACCAACCGGTTCACGGAAAACCTTAGAAAGGCAGGTTGGACGGAGGCAAACCGGTCTCTCATTGGGGTGAGTTGCATGGTTCCGCCGGAAGGGAACGACGCTGTACAACGTTATGTCGATGCAGTTCATGAAGATGGCCGGTTCTGGATTTCCAAGGCGGTGTTCGAGGGAAAACCGGTTTTGCGGGCCTGCGTTACCAATGGACGCACGGATGAAGCGACCATTGATCAGTTGACGGCTTTCCTGACGACACTTTGAGGCAAGGAAATGCGCGCCCGCCGCAAGTACCGCGGGCGCCTATCCAATTGGTCAACCGGCGCGCAGATGCGTAGTTGTCATGTCGATCAACAGCCGCCCCGTGTCGCCGCGAACATCGGTGCGAATGACAATGAGCTTGCCGCTGCGTTTGACCGTTGTGGAGGTTGCAATCAGATCGCCCGCCTTTTCGTTACCTGACAAGACCGTATGAAGATCAACGGCGAGCGGGAAACCCGACCCGTCTTCACCAATGCTGTCCAGGTCGCCGATGGCACACAAGGTTGCTGCGATATCGGCTAACCAGATCAGGGCGCCAGCGTGCATCGTCCCAAACGGATTCTTTGCGACTTCGGTTACCGGCATTCTGGCAACCACGCGTTCCGGCTCGCGGCTTTCGATGGTAAAGCCGATTTCGCCCTTCCACTTGTTCTCAGCCAGTTTTTGTCTGATGTTCGTTTCCATACTCTCAACTTTCAGTGGCAAGAGCATGCTCGCTTCTGAAAAACCTGAATTCGACCCAGAACTTGCGCATTTGGCCTTACCGGGGCGTGGTGATGAAAAGCGCTGCAACCGGACATTCGAGCCAATGCCGTGAAGGTCCGGAAGGTCCGCAAAACTGACGTTCAAACAAGTTGCAGCAAAAGTCTGTTGTTCGGGAAAAGCCCCAACTCGCTGCCGAGTAACATCACGTTTGTAGAACGTGAGAAAAACGCAGAAACCGGACGTTGCAAATTCGATGAAATCTGCAAAAAGTTCCATGCATCCGAAAAACGCCAGTGCTATCACGAGAAATAGCTTCTGCCACCACGCGTGGGCTAACCCGAAAGTGCAACATTTGAATGTCTGACAAAACGTCTCATTCTCACGGATCATCCCTTCCGGTACTGCAGGGAGTTCTGCCTATTGTTCCGGCCAATCTTCCGGCCGAAATCCTTGCCGGAGTGACCTTCGCGTGCCTCGCGATACCCGAGGTCATGGGCTATACAAAAATTGCAGGAACACCGGTCATTACCGGGCTGTATACGATTATGATTCCAATGACGCTTTTCGCGATATTCGGATCTTCACGCCACCTTGTTGTTGGCGCAGACTCGGCGACTGCTGCCATCACTGCATCAGCCTTGGCTGGCATGGCTGTAAGTGGTTCTTCTGAATACATGGCGCTTGCTTCGCTTTTGGCGCTGATGGCAGGTATTTTCTTGATCGCGGCCAGAGTCGTCGGTCTGGGGTTTCTGGCCGATTTTCTGTCAAGAACGGTTCTGGTCGGCTTTCTGACCGGTGTGGGTATTCAGGTCGCCTTAGGCGAGTTACCTGGGATTTTAGGCATTGAAACGAGCGGTCATGGCACAATCCAGAAACTCTCAAGCGCTTATAAGAACATCAGTCAGATCAGTTGGGCGACATTTTCGATTGCGACCGCAGTTTTGGTCATTGTGATCGGAGCGAAACGCCTGTCCCCAAAGGTGCCTGGGCCATTGATTGCTGTCATCGGAATCATCGGACTAAGTTGGTTTTTTGATTTCGAAAGAAACGGGATTGCCTTGCTTGGCCCCGTGCCGAGCGGTTTGCCTTCACTCTCTATCCCGCAGGTTGACTGGAACTGGACGACATTCAAACAGCTGCTCCCTACAGCGCTGGCGATACTCGTCGTCATCCTGGCGCAGAGTGCTGCGACATCTCGCGCCTATGCTGCGCGCTACGGCGAAAAGTTCAACGAAGATACCGATCTTGTCGGGCTTGGTATTGCCAATATTGGCGCGGCATTCAGCGCGACTTTTGTCGTCAATGGAAGCCCGACCAAGACCGAGATGGTTGCCGGTGCCGGAGGCCAAAGCCAGATAGCCCAATTGACTACGGCGTTGGTCGTGTTGTTTGTTCTCTTGTTCTTTACACAGCCTCTTGCGTTCTTGCCTGAGGCTGTGCTGTCCTCCGTCGTATTCCTGATTGGTCTGAAGCTGATAGACCTGCGCGGATTGCGGGAAATCTTCGTTCAAGCGCCTACTGAGTTCGGGATCGCAATGGGTACGGCCGCGGTGGTCGTGGCCACCGGAGTTGAACAAGGCATCATTTTTGCGATGGTTCTTTCGCTGATCGATCATACGCGTAAAGGATATCGACCGAAGAATTCCATCATTTCCAAAATGCCAGACGGGGAATGGCTGGCACGACCACTCGACAAACCCGAGCAATTCGAACCTGGGCTCATTGTTTACCGCTTTTCACACGGGATGTACTATGCAAACGCGCAGCGATTTGCGAATGAGGTTATCGAGGTCGTCGCCGCGGTCGAAGAAAAGACCAACTGGTTCTGTATCGACGCTTCTGCAATTGACGACATAGATTACACCGCCGGGAGCGTTTTGAAATCAACCATTCAAACACTCCACGATCGTAACATCAATGTCGTGTTTCTCTTCGCCGAACCATCGATAGAGACAGAACTCGAACGCTATGGAATAGCCAATCTTGTCTCGAAGAAGTTCTTTTTTCGAACAGGCCACGAGATGATCGAGGCCTACGAAGTCAGAACATCGCATAGCTGAATGCATTCCAACTAACGCGAGCGCCCCCCAACTAGCGACAACAAAACGTAGGATTGCGCGTCCACTACGAGTGTCCCACAAAGCAGACATTCGCATTAGATAACAACTGTGGCTTTCCCTTACATTCGCACACCACTTGAAACGCAATGCCATCAGCGGCCGAAGTTGCAGACCAGTTAGGAGTTCGGCTATGCTTTGGCGCATTGCCCAAGTTTCTCTTC